>NZ_BMOY01000005.1 GCF_014647315.1 Paenalicyclobacillus cellulosilyticus | reverse complement strand
ATGTATATGGCGTCTTTCAATCGCTCAGCGTCGTACAGCTCCATCATCTTCGCCAGGGTCTTGGCGTTCCAAGTCTTGTCGCTGAGGTTTCCATCCTCGATACTGCCAAACACGGGCAGGCCGCGGCAGGTCCCCAGCCCGAAAATGAACTGCTTCAGGTCGGGCCGCCGATCCTTGGAGAAGCCGTAGGTGATGTGAAGTTGGTCGGCGTCCTCGTATGCGCCGTACACAGAAATCGACGTCGTGTCAAAATGCAGGCAATCCAAAGGGATTTGGCAGTAGTCCAATGCGGTCAAGGACAACTCTGCGAAGACACGGTCCACGCCCGCTTTGTCCAGCGCGTCCAAGGCTCTGCCCAACGCGTCGTCATTCAACGCGTCCGCGGTCACCCCAGGACCAAGAAGCAGTTCAACATCCTGCCGTTCGTAGAATCGTTGCACGTGATACAGGGCCTTCCGATCCGTGAGAATGTTAATGAGCAGCGCCTTCACACGAAGGCCGACGGATAGGCGACAATCCTCCGGTCTGACCGGGACCATGCGATCAATTCGCTCCACCCAGCCCAAACGACGGATGAGTTCAGCAAATACGGGCGCGGCTTTTACAACGAACTGGGACACAGGCTCAATCAACTGGAAATCCTCCGCTTGAAATCCGTCAGTCACGAAAGATTTCGCTGTGCACAGGTTGGATTCCTGTCGAAATTCGTCCCCTGCCCGAAGATCAGGCGCGGAATCTGTGGAACGACGTACGGCACAGCCCGGCCGTGGCGCTCGCCCACTACCTGCGTCACCGCGGCGCCCGCGTCCGGGCGTTCGATCCGACCGTGCCCATTCAGTTTCCGTATCAGACCGAAACCCTCGCCGCCTGCCTGGACGGCGCCGACGCCGTGGCGGTCGCCGCGTGGCAGCCGGCGTTCGACGGCGTCGCATGGCGCGAAGCGCTTGCGCACGCTTGTGCACCGCTGGTGCTGCTGGATCCCAAGCACCGGCTACAGTCCCGCCTCTCGCCTTGCGGGGCCGGCGTGGACGCCGCATCGACCGGATCCTGCATGATCTTGGCCGATCCAGCCTCCGCCACGGTCCAACACGCAGGTCATACCGCGCCCGGCGGGAGGGTTGCCCGATGACACAGCCCCCGCGCAAGCCGAAGCACGTCCTCTTGGTCAGCCACGATTTTCCGCCGGTCGGCGGGATTGGCGTGCAACGTGCACTCAAGTTTGCGCAGTACCTTGGAACGTTCGGGTGGCAGGTGACGGTGCTCACCGCCAAAGACGTCTACAGCGCCACGATGGACCCGTCATTGGCCGCGCTGATCCCGGAGGACGTCCCAGTCCTCCGCGTCAGCGATCCGGTCTCGAAATGGCTGGGCCGTTGGCAACACCGTTTGGCCGGTGACCGAGGCGCAAACGTCGTCCACGGGACAAAGGGCCGGCGCAGCGACGACGGCGCCACCGGCGCCGCCGGCGACGACCGTGCCAGCGGCGGGATGACAACCATGACACGTACACCCAACGGGCAAACCGGCTCTCTCCTGCGCACCCTGCTCGCGCGCCGCGCCCTCCGGTTGTGGAAGTGGGCCAAGGCGCGGCTGCTCATCCCGGACGAAGCGATGGTGTGGGCCTTGCGCGCGGCCTTGGCGGGCAACGTCCTCATCCGCCAGCGCGGGGTGGATTGCATCTACACCACGTCCGGCCCGCACAGCACCCACCTGGCAGGGCTCATCATGAAAGCAGCCACCGGTGTGCCGTGGGTGGCCGACTTTCGGGACCCGTGGACCGACAACCTCCACTTCCATCACAGCGGACTGCGCGCGCGGATAGAACGGCATCTCGAACGGATGGTGTTGCAGCGTGCGGATGCGGTGGTCACGGTGACAGACGGGTTTCGGCGGTTGTTCGAGCAAAAGGATCCGGGACTGCGGGAAAAGCTCCATCTCATCCGCAACGGCGTCGATGAAGCCGACTTTCCCACCCCTTTGTACCGCGAACCCCAAGACGCGGCCCGCGCCCGCGAAGGAAAGCCGCGGTTTGTCTTGTTCTACGCCGGGATCCTCTACCCTGGCCGGTCGCCGGCCGCCTTCCTGCAAGCGGTGCATGACTTGATTCAATCCGGCCGGGTGGCACGCCAAGACCTCCTCATTCAGTTCGCAGGCGTGTTCGACTATCCGGGCCACGACGACAACCGGCGGTTGGTTGCCGAGCTTGGGCTCACGGACGTGACGGAGGTGCTCGGATACATTCCCCGTGTGGAAGCCTTGGCGCGGATGATGACCGCGGACGTCCTCTTGCTCTTCGGCGACCTGTCGCAACAAGCGGGGGATTACGTGCCGGGGAAGCTGTACGAATATCTGTACGCAGGCCGGCCTATCCTCGCCCTGCTGCCGGAAGGCGAAGCGGCGGACATCGTCCGCCGCGAGAAGGCCGGTATCGTCGTGGACCCGCGTGATCCCGCCGCCATCGCGGACGGGCTGCTGCGCATCCTCGATCTGGCCGCGCACGGCGGTTCGACGCCGCCGCGCCGGAAGCTGGCGGACGTCTACACCCGCCGCGGCCAAGCGGCGGCGCTCGCCGCCTGTATGGACGCCCTGTTGAACGTGCGGGCCGTGCCCGCACAGTTCAGAAGTGCCATCCCATGAGCGCCAACACGAACACAACCGCGCCGACCGCAAGACAATAATACGCGAACGGCCGCAGCGCCCGCACTTCGTGGGTCTTGAAGTGGCGCATGAGGAATGCGGTGGCGAGGTACGCAAACACGCCCGCCACCAAACCGCCCAACACGCCGTATGCAAGCATGGTATGCGCGTGATCGTGCACGGCTTTCGGGACTTCGAGCACGGCCGCACCGAGGATGATGGGCGTGGCGAGCAAGAAGCTGAAACGGGCCGCCTCCTCGTAGGACAGCCCGGTGGCCAGGCCGGCCGTCATCGTGATGCCGGAACGGGAGATGCCCGGAATGAGCGCGAGCGCCTGTAACAACCCGATGAGAAAGCTTTGCGCGTAGGACATCCGGTCGATCTCGCCCCGGCCGCTCCGGCCCTGTCCGCTCCGGCGGCGCAACCGGTCCGCGAAGAGCAGGATGACGCCGTTCAACATGAGGAACAGACTGGCCGAGACGGCAGAGGGGAATAGTTGCCGCAACTTGTGCTCGAGGAGCTTGCCGAGAATCGCCGCCGGAATGGTGGCGACGACGATGAGCGCAAACAAGCGCCGGTTGGCGCGACGCACGCCGCTTGGTTGCCCGCCCAAGCCCAGCACCGCGCCAATCAGCTCAATCCAGTCGCGGCGGAAGTACCAGAGGAGCGCGATGGCGGTGCCAAGGTGCAACAACACGACGAACGGAAGAAATTGATCCGATGCGGTGAGGTTGGTCCACCCCAACAGATACGGCATGATGACCGCGTGTCCGACGCTGCTGACCGGGAACATCTCGGTGATGCCCTGCACCAACGCAGTGAACAGAACTTGGACGACCATGCGAAGCCCCCTTCTCCGTGCGTGATTTCCGCTTGCGTGTCCACCTGCGCTGCCAGCCGCGAGCATTCCACTTCTACTGCCGCGTGCATTCCACTCCATTATAGTTGGAGTTTCCAAGATGGACGAGTTTCATTGGATAGAAGTCTACGCGAACCCCGTAAAGAAAGCGTGACGGTTTTGTAAAGATGAGGTAAGAAAGAAGATCAAAGAGATCCGGGAGAATCCGTGTCCAGAAGTTTTCGGAATGGTTGATGGAGCGGGTCTGGAATCCGTGATCGAGGATGACCGAAACGGGTGGCCAAAGGTTTCCGCACTGTGCGTGCAGCCGCGTGAGGCCGGGGTGGGAGGTCCGTGTTCACCGTCGGCACAAGCGCAGACCCCACCCTGTATAGAGGGCAAAGGGCGGGGGCTGGTCGCCCCCGCCTGCGCCATGTGGTGCCGGGAACGGGACTCGAACCCGTACGGGCTTTCGCCCAGAGGATTTTAAGTCCCCTGCGTCTGCCGGTTCCGCCATCCCGGCGTGAGAAAAACGGGGCGACGAGAGGGGATGTTCTCCATGAAGGGGCCGTGCATCGCCAAGTTTGCGGCGCTTCGGATTTGTCCCAACCATCGCTTGGTTCACTTTTGCGCTCAGGAGCAGTGTAACACCCCGGATGAAGGGCCGTCAACGAGGGGCTGTGCAGGAGGTGCCGTGGATATGGCTGTGGACAGGACCAGATGCCCGCGGCGTGAACGCGGGGCCACCCCATGGGTAACCCCGTGTCGTGCCCGAGAGGACAAACGCCGTGGGTTAAGGATAGGGTACTTCACTCGGTTTGGAACAACGGGGTCGACAGGTAACGCTCGCCGGTATCCGGCAGGATGACGACCATGGTCTTGCCGCGGTTCTCCGGCCGGTTCGCCACCACGGACGCTGCGTGCAGCGCCGCACCGGACGAGATGCCGACGACAATGCCTTCCTCCCGCGCCAGTTTCCTGGCCGCTGCGAACGCGTCTTCGTTCGACACCTGCACCACTTCATCATAGATGGATGTGTTGAGCACATCCGGGACGAATCCGGCGCCAATGCCCTGGATCTTGTGGGGGCCAGGTTTGCCGCCGGAAAGCACCGGGGAATCGGCAGGTTCCACCGCGATGGCTTGAAAGCTCGGCTTACGCGCCTTGATGACCTCGGCGACGCCGGTGATGGTGCCACCCGTGCCGACGCCGCTGATCAGAATGTCCACCCGGCCGTCGGTGTCTTCCCAGATCTCTTCCGCCGTCGTTTGGCGATGGATCTCCGGATTGGCGGGATTTTTGAACTGTTGCGGCATGAACGCGTTCGGGATGGTTTCCAGGAGTTCTTGCGCCTTTTCAATGGCGCCGCGCATGCCTTTGGCTCCGTCCGTCAGCACCAACTCTGCACCCAGTGCCGAAAGCAGCTTCCGGCGCTCGATGCTCATGGTCTCCGGCATGCAGAGGATGCAACGGTATCCTTTGGCAGCGCAGACGAACGCGAGCGCGATCCCGGTGTTGCCGCTGGTGGGTTCGATGATGACCGACCCTGCGCGGATGAGCCCTTGTTGTTCCGCGGCTTCAATCATCGCGAGTCCAATGCGGTCTTTCACGCTGCCGAGCGGGTTGAAGTACTCGAGCTTCCCCAATACCTCGACGCCGCTTTGGTCGCTCAGGCGTTGGAGCCGGACCAGCGGCGTACGTCCGATGAGCTCCGTGATGTTATTGGCGATTTTGGGTCTTGGTGCATACGGCATCTGAACACATCCTTTCGCCCAGTCTTGATGACCTCCGAAGTGCCCTTGACCATTCAGCACCCACGTGCCTCTTCCAGTATAATGGGCTCAGCCATAAGTTCCAATATACCAATCGGACTAGTATATTTAGCGCCTTCGTCCAGGCACACTACGATATGGTGGCATCCAAGCTTCGACGAAAACGACGCGCTCGTTGTCCTCAAGCGGGAACTTAGCATCCAGCGACGGTGCAGGTATCTCATCGCCTTCTTCTTCCGAAACCGCCAAGTAACCAGCCAAAGCGTCACGGGCCATGCGGTACGCTTCCTCGACGGTGTTACCGCAAGTGATACATCCTGGTAGATCCGGAAAGTATACTGAAATCCCATCGTCGTCGAACCGAAACACAGCCGGATACAAGTAACGGTCAGGCAGTTTGCCCATCCCGATGGGGCCTCCTTTCGCAACAGACAGGATCATTTCAATCCAGCCTGCTTCAGTATGCTGTTGACCACGAAAGCGGGCAGGTTTTTGACCGGGTGCGGTACTGTCACCTTGCCCGGATCTTTATATCACGAATCATCTATTACGTAAAATTCAGATTGAATCAAACATGCTCATGGTCGGCAAATCTTATAGCGCGCCCCAGAGCCTTAGGGGCGCGCCATGTGGGTCATGGAGATGCTGATTCGCTTGGCCTCAATCCCAAGTCAATACCACCTTGCCGCACTTGCCGCTGGCAAACGTCTTGTAAGCCTGATCCGCTTCCGTCAGCGCAAACCTGTGCGTGACGATGTCCTCGGGATGCAACCCTTTCCGCACCAGATGCTCCGCGAGCTCTTCCATCTCGGCCAGTCCGCACACCCAAGACCCGTACAGCGTGAGCCGTTTATGCAAAAGGAGGGGGCTGGGCTCGAACGTGACCGTTCCGCCCTCCCCCAAATACACCACGCGTCCCCGTTCGCGTGCGGCTTGCAAACACAGCAGTCGGCCTTGCGGGCTTCCTGAGCAGTCGATGGCCACTTCGGTGCCTTTGCCGCGCGTCAGTGCCATGATCTGTTCCAACGTCTGGCCGTCCGCCGGCAACGTGTGTTGGGCCCCGATGCGCCGGGCCAGCGCCAGCCTCTCGGGCACCAAATCGACCGCAATCACTTCGGCCCCGCTCGCCATCGACAACATGACCGCAGCCAGTCCGAGGGGGCCAAGGCCCACGACGAGGACGCGATCGCGCCCGGAAATTCCCGCACGAAGCACACCTTGATACGCGGTACCAAAGCCGCACGCAATCAAAGCCCCGTCCACGTAACTCAGCTCATCAGGCAGACGAATGAGCGTGCGCGCTTCCGCCAACAGGTAATCGGCATGTCCGCCATCCCGCTGCCAGCCATATGCAGCGCGTTCCGGCGAGGAGCAGCTGATCATGTGTCCGCGCCGGCATTCGCGGCAATACCCGCACCCCGCAATGTGATACACGATCACTCTGTCCCCGCGTCGGAAGCCGGTCACACCCGGACCCACTTCCTCAATCTGCCCCGACGGCTCATGCCCCGCGATGACGTTCTGATAACGTTCCGCACCAACACCCACATGCTCACGATAGATGGCTCGCAGGTCGCTGCCACACAGTCCTGAAGCCTTCATCTTGACCAGAACTTGACCGACTCCGGGTTGCGGGACGTCGAATTCCCGAATTTCGACGCGCTCATGGCCAGGCAGAACGACTCCGTACACTGGGCGCACCTCGTTCCTCAGTTTCCTGGCTTGTACACATCGTGATCGACATGACGGGTCCCGTTCAGCTCACTGATGACGTTGACGGCCACCTTCGCGCCGTCCCCCGCGGTGATGATGGTATGCACGCTCACGCCGGCGATGGTCCCGGCGGCCCAGATGCCGGGGATGTTGGTGCGGCCTTGGTTGTCCACCTCGACGATGGTCTTGATGCGCGGCTCCGTGCCTGGTTTTGTCCTCAGGCCAATCTTCTCCGCCAGGTCCGTGTACGCGCCGGTCGCGATGATCACATGGCGCGCGGTGAACGTCCCTTGGTCGGTTTCAATCTGGAGGCCTTCGGGCGTTTGGCTGACATGGGTCGCCTGTGCCTTGATGATCTCGGCGCCAAACTTCTGTGCCTGTTTTTTTCCGGTCTCGACGAGATCCGGCCCGCTGATTTGCGGGATGCCATAGTGGTTTTCAATCCAGGCACGGCGGGTGATGCTCTGGTCGTTGTCGATGACCAACGTCCGCTTGCCCGCCTTGGCGCAAAAGATGGCGGCACTCGCACCGGCGGGGCCGGCTCCGATGATGGCGACGTCGTACATGCGGATTCCTCCTCGTGTGTCGAAGCGAACATCGGGTGCCGCTCGACGTGGATGGGCACTCCATCTGTTGATTATACATCCATCCGTTTGCAAGCATCCCGGCAAGCATAGTACAGTCTCATCGTGGCAGGTCAGCATCCTGCGTGCTGGCCGCGCCCGCAGACACCGGGCGCCTTTGTGCAGTGTGGACGCGATTCGGAAAGGAGATGGCACATGCGCGGCAGCGCTACCCCGCCGCCATCGTGTCCTGCGGGACGGGACGCCTGGTGGTGGCAGCTCGTGGAACTCGGCTTGTTGCGTGCAGAGGAGCATTGGCTGGTCGAGATGTTCCGCCCGGAGCGGGTGATGCGGATGGTCGAGGTATTACGGCACCGCACGCGATACATCTCCGTCCTGCTGGAGGCGGTGGACGACGGGCACAACCAAGCGGCAGTCCTGCGCTCCGCCGATGCGTTTGGCGTGCAGAACGTCACGGTGGTGGCGGGTCAGCAACCGTTTGCACCGAACAAAAAGGTCACGCAAGGCGCGCACAAGTGGCTCACCATCCGCCAGGAGCCAAGCATCGCCACAGCCGTGCAACATCTCAAGGCGCAAGGATACCGCATCTGCGCCACGTACCTCGGAGAAGGCGCGGTACCCATCGACGAGATGGACCTCTCGCAACCCACCGTGCTCGTCTTTGGCAATGAACACCGCGGCATTTCCGAGGCAGCGGCAAACCTGGCCGACGGCAAATTCTTCATCCCGATGTACGGCTTTGTGCAGAGCTTCAACATCTCGGTCGCCGCAGCCCTGGCCTTGCACGACGCCACGCGGCGAGCGCGGCAGACAGCGGGAGACCGGTACTTCCTCACACCTGCGGAACGACGGAGCGTCTTCCTGCAATGGGTGATGCGCAACCTGCGGGGAGAACTTCGGGAATACGCGGCGAAGCACCTGTCGGCTGCCGATGGCGGCATGGACGCGCAACCCGTGATGGACGCGGAACCTGTATGGGAAGACGAGGAAGACCTTTGACCCATGACCTCCGACCCTGCAGAACACCGCCGAAACCCACGCTGACCCGGCACAGCACCAGCATGAACCACCCCCACTCGAGCCGGTCGGCACCCGCTTCGCCGTCGTGTGCAGACTCGGAAACAAACCACAGGCGGACGCGATGCTTTTGCGCACCACGTCCGCCTGCATGCCCTTGACGTTTCCTTTGCCCGTTACTGCACCTGATAGTGGAACGACATAATCCACATCGACATCAGTGCAATGGCGAAGGTGAAGATGAGCCCGAGCAACAACGCCATGGAGTGCCACGGCGGACCGTCGCCCTCCGTCACGTGCATGAAGAAGAACAGTTGCACCACAATTTGCAACCCCGCCAAGATGATGAGCACGAGCATCAGCGGCCCGAGCGGCATCGCCCGCGTGAGCGCGAGCCAAAACGAAATTGCCGTCAGCACCAAGGACAGGATGTAGCCGGCGATGTACAAGCCCGCCCCGTGCTTGTGCTCCTCTTCGCCGTGCGCACCCGGCCCGGGGCCGAAAGCGGTGTGTTGTCCTGAAGCGTTCGCCACGTTACATCACCACCCCGGAGAGGTAGACGATGGTGAAGATGAACACCCACACCACGTCGAGGAAATGCCAGTAGAGATTCACAATGAACACCTTGCGCGCCGTGATGGGCGTGATGCCGCGGCGCAAGACCTGAAGCAGCGTCAGGAACATCCACACAATACCGACCGACACGTGGCTGCCGTGCGTTCCGACCAAGGTGAAGAACGAGGACAGGAAGGCGCTGCGCTGCATGGTCGCGCCTTCCAGGGCGTCCTTCACGAACTCCTGGGCTTCCAGCGCGACGAACGAGAGCCCAAGCAACATGGTGACGGCGAGCCAGCCGATGAGTTGCCCTTTCTTGCCGTTGCGCATCGCCAGCGTGGCCAAGCCGCCCGTGAAGCTGCTGGTGAGCAGGATGAACGTCTCCGCCGTGAACCCGGGGACATCGAACAATTCCCGCGGCGTCGGGCCCCCGTCCGTATGGGTCCGCAGGACCAAATAGGTGGCGAACAAGCACGCGAACAGCAGCATGTCGGTCGCCAGGAACAGCCAAAATCCCAAGATCCGCAACGACTGATGAACATCCCGGTACTCCATCGGGAGGTGCCGGCGGGCACCGGACGCCTCATGCAGGTGATGCTCCATCACAGCCATGGCTCACAACCTCCCCAGCGCCGCTTCCGTATGCTGAACCTCTTCCACCGGGATGTGGTACTCGTCGTCGTACTCGAACGCCCGCGCCACCATGCAGGCCACCACACCGAGCAGCCCCAGCACCGCCAGCACGTACCAGTTGAAGACAAACCCGATGCCGGCGACGAAGAACGCCACGCCCATCAGGAACGGGCGGCCGGAGTTTTTCGGCATGTGGATGGGCTGGATCTCTTCCGGACGCGGCCGCAGTTCCTGGGTCCGGCCTTGCTGCTTGAGCACCCACCAGTAGTCGCGGTCTTCCACCGTCGGGATGACGGCGAAGTTGTAGTGCGGCACCGGCGACGGCAGCGACCACTCGAGCGTGCGGCCGTCCCACGGGTCGCCCGTCAGGTCCCGCTGTCCATAGCGGATGCTGTAGATGATCTGCGCCACCATGAACAAGAACCCGATGCCCATCAAATAGGCGCCGATGGTCGAGATGAAGTTGAGCGTGCCCCAACCGAGATCGGCCGGGTAGGTGTACATGCGGCGCTGCATGCCCATGAACCCGAGCGCGTACTGCGGCATGAAGCAGACGTAAAACCCGATGTTGAAGAACCAGAACGCCCACCGGCCGAGCCGTTCATCGAGCAGGAAGCCGAACATCTTCGGCCACCAGTAGTACATGCCGGCGAGCATGCCGAACACCGTCCCGCCGATGAGCACCTGGTGGAAATGGGCAATCAGGAAGTAGCTGTTGTGATACTGGTAGTCGGCGGGCGCCACCGCCAACATCACGCCCGTCGCGCCCCCGATGGCGAAACACGGCACAAAGGCGACGGTCCACAGCATCGGCAGCGACATCCGGATGCGGCCGCGGTACATGGTGAACAGCCAGTTGAACACCTTCACGCCCGTCGGGATACCCACGGCCATGGTCGCGACGGCGAAGAACGTGTTCACGTCCGCTCCGGCGCCCATGGTGAAGAAGTGGTGCACCCAGACGAAGAAGCTGATGACGCTGATGGCCATCAACGCGACGACCATCGAACCGTACCCGAAGATGCGCTTGCGCGCGAACGTGGCCACCACTTCCGAGAACACGCCGAACGCCGGCAGGATGACGATGTAAACCTCCGGATGCCCCCAGATCCAGAACAGGTTGATGAACATCATCGGGTTGCCGCCGTGTAGGATGGTGAAAAAGTGCGTCCCGACGATGCGGTCGAGCAAAAGCAGGGCCAGCGCCACCGTCAAGGCAGGGAACGCGAAGATGATGACCACGCACGCCGCCAACACCGACCAAGTGAACAGCGGCATCCGCATCAGGGTCATCCCGGGCGCCCGCATCTTGAGGATGGTCGCCATGAAGTTGATGCCGGTGGCAATGCTGCCGATACCGGAGATCTGCAAGCCTAAGAGATAGAAGTTCTCCCCCGGCCCTTTGTCAAACGCGAGCTCGGACAAAGGCGGATAACTGGTCCACCCCGCGTCCGGCGACCCGCCGAACACGAAGGAGATGTTGAACAACAGTGCCCCGAAGAAGAACAGCCAGAAGCTGATGGCGTTCAAGTACGGGAACGCCACGTCGCGGGCGCCAATCTGCAGCGGCACCGCGATGTTGAACAAGGCGAAGATGAACGGCATCGCCATGAACAAGATCATGATGGTGCCGTGCGTGGTGAAGATCTGGTCGTAGTGCTCCGCGTCGAGAAAGTGGTTGTTCGGCAGCGCCAGCTGCGTCCGCATGAGGAGCGCATCCACACCGCCGCGGAAAAACATCAGCAGTGCACAGATCAGGTACATGATGCCGATCTTCTTGTGGTCGACGGTGGTCAACCACTCGTCCCACAGCCACTTCCACTTCTTGAAGTACGTCAATACGGCCACGATCCCGATGGACGTGAGCAAGATGAGCACATCCGACATCCAGATGAGCGGTCCCTCGTTCCACATCAGGTACGTGTCCGCGAAGTGGCGAAATCCTTCCCACATGTCCACTCGCCCCCTTGCGTCACTCGCCGTGGCCCATGGCCATCTTCATTCCGGCCGCCGCATGCTGCGAAGCGGACGACTGCCCGGCCGGGTGCGCTCCCGCCGCCGTACCGCCCGTCGCGGCACCGCCTTCTGGTTCGGTCGACTCGGACATGCCGGGCATATCGAGCATTCCGTCCATGTAACGGCCGCCCTCCGCCCAAATGGTCGCGTTGAACAAGCCTTTCGGGAACGACGAGTACGCCGCCCGACCCATGACACTCGGCTGCTTCAGGCGCTGATAGCCCGCCTTTGTCAGCGGCGGCGCCGTCTGTTTCACCCGCGCCACCCACTGGTCAAACTTGTTCTGCGAGGTTGCAATCACGTGGAACTGCATGTGCGCAAATCCCTTGCCCGTGAAATTGGCGCCATGACCATAGTAGGTTCCCGGGCGATCCGCCTGCAGCCACAGCCGCATCGCCATGCCGGGCATGGTGTACTCCTGACCGCCGAGCTGCGGTACCCAGAACGAATTCATCGGCGCGTCCGACGTCAGGACGAACTGGACGGGGACCCCGGTCGGGATCTCGCAATAATTCACCGTCGCAATCCCTTGATCCGGATACTCGAACAGCCATTTCCAGTCGAGTGAGGTCACGTCGATGGTCAACGGCTTGACGTCGCTTTCCGGAGGTTTCGTCAACGCGAACGTCGTCTGTCCGGTGTAAAAGCCGAGGATGCCGATGATGACAATCGGCACACCCCACCACACGACTTCGAGCCACTTGCTCTCCGACCACTCCGGCTTGTACGGCGCGTGATTATCCGGTTTATCCCGATAACGCCAGACAATGTAAAACAACAACACCAAGACAGGAATGACCACGATGCCAATGAGAATCGCTGAGAGAATGATGAGACGCAATTCGGTCCGGCCGACCGGTCCGGCTGGATGCAGGACCTGGTATTCCGGCCCGCAGCCGGTCACAAGGACGAGTGCAGCCAGCAGCAGCCAACGCCATCGCCGCATGCCCGTCCATTGTCCTCGCGTCACGCTGGCACACCCCTTTCCCAACCGTGGCCGCCGGATGGCACAAATCGACCATCGACGGCGCTCCAGCCGATCTGAGCGTACTGCGCCGGTCGGGGTGCGGGCAGACACAAACCACTCATTGGCCATAGTCCATTCGGACCAGTACATGAGACGGAATCTTGCAAGAAAGGTGAGATTTCCTCACTCGTCATGCCGGACGGGCGGCATGTCCGCCGAAGGCTGCTTCATGAACCCAGCACATCCACGCTGACGACACCGGGCAAGTGGGCGACGGCGTCAAACAGATCCGTCACGGCGGCACGGCGTTCCACCAAGCACACGACGGTGAACTCCCGGAAAACCTTGTCGCCGCTCGGGGTGTTGCGGACCCGCTCGACGCGGCACTCGAGGACGGGCAGCTGGCCGAGCACATCGGATGCACGCACGCCTTCGGCGAGACGGATGGTCATCGTCACCTCTTTCTCGCGCAGGACGTGCGGACCCCGTCGCTGCAGGACCCAAGGCACCAACTCCACGCTGATGAGCAGAAGCACGACGCCAAACAGCGCCTGGGCGTAGAACCCGGCCCCCACCGCGATCCCGATGCCCGCCGACGCCCACACCATGGCCGCGGTGGTCAAACCGGAGATCACTTCGTTGCTGCGGCGCATGATCACGCCCGCGCCAAGAAAACCGATGCCGCTGACAATCTGTGCCGCCAGGCGCATCGGATCGGTGCGAATGACATTCGTTCCTGCTCCCGCAGGAACCAACGAGGCATCTACGGACACGATGGTCAAGAGGCAACTGGCGATGGAGATGACCAGGCAGGTGCGAAGCCCGAGGGGTTTGCGTTTCATTTCCCGTTCCAGGCCAAGCAACATCCCGAGCGCAGCTGAGACGACGAGTTTGAGGATGTCGTGGTGATACACGGTCGCGCGCCTCCGTCTGCGCGGCGCCCGTGCCAACGGATGCGGCACCCTGGCGCCGCGCGGGTGGTGATTCTATCATCCCACACGCGCGGCCGGGGCTCAATGACGTTCCGGGTGTACGACGGCCCGCTTGTCTGCCGGTTTAAGCCAGCCAGTGCCGCAACCGGCCGACGATGAGCACCGCCCCCAATACCAGCACCACCCCGACCATCACGGCCATCCACACCTGCGTGATACGCGACGGCCTGTCCTTGATCATCCTCATCCCCCCGCATGGCGTCCGTCACCGGATAGCTATGCGCGCACACGCGCGTTTTGATGCGATCCCGGCCACGCCGACACAGTCCCGGCGAAGTGCACCGCCATGGCAGGCGCAGCGAAACCGTCCCGGCAACCGCCCGCAGATGGTATACTTGAAGTCGGTGCCCGCCATCGGTGCGGCGATGCAAGCGGAGGTGACGCGAATGACGGCGACCGTCACGATGCAGGTCGAGGTCCGTTGGGGCGAGTGCGATCCCGCCGGCATCGTCTACCACCCTGTGTACCTCGACTGGTTCTCCACGGTGCGGATGCATTTTTTGCGCCGCTTCGGCGTGCCGTACATGCAAAGCCTGCATGACGCCGGCCTGGTCATCGTCGTGCTGTCGGCCACGTGCTCATATCACAAAGCCGTCCGCGCCGAGGACGTCGTGACGGTGGAGGCGACACTGCGGTCGTTGACACGGACCCGGCTCGTGTTCACATACCGTGTCCTCGATACGGCGGGTGACGTATGCGCAACCGGGAGAACGGAACACGCGTTTCTGGATCTGGAGCGCAAGCAGCCCGTGAATGTGGCGAAGCGGTTCCCCGCGGTATGGGACCTGCTGCAGCGATTGCCGGTGGCACCGGAGCCGCCATCGAGGGGTTGACTTGGTTTCCCACCGTGTGCTAAGATTACTCCCGTCGCTGGCGCCGGTCGTTCCGGTGCGGACCATGAAGCGGATCGCGCGGCTGTAGCTCAGAGGGAGAGCACCACCTTGACACGGTGGGGGCCACAGGTTCGATTCCTGTCAGCCGCACCATATCGGAATGTCTGAATGTCTGAGAAGCCTTGTGCAACAAGGCTTTTTATTTTTACTGCGGCCTTTGCCGCCGCCGCGTCCGTGCGCACGGGCGACCACGCGGACGGGCGACAAGGCGCGGCGGGCGACAAGGTACGGCGGGCCGTTCGTTCATTCTGCCTGCTTCCCACCCTGTGCGCCGCTCGGCCGCGTGACCGCTTCCATGCCGGACAGGCCGCCCGCCGGCCGCGGCGTAAGGAGGGAGCGCTCCAAAAACGACGCCACTTCCTGCACAACGCGGGCGAGATCCGGTTCGAGCGGCCCGCCGCGCGCGATGAACTCATGATCGCAGTGCCGGATCCACAAGAGCTGCACCGGATCCCCCGCCACCCGCAGCCGCGTGTAGAACGCGACGGAGATGGACGGCGGGTCCACCTGATCGCTATCCCCCTGCACAATGAGAAACGGCGGCGCGCCGGGGTGGACGTACGTCACGGCGCTGGCCGCGCGGATGACGGACGGCGTGAAAACGCCGAACACAGGGTTCGGGGTGCGGCCGTGTCTGCGCACCCACACCTGTGCTTGGTGGCTGCGGTCGACCGGACCGAACATGTCGACGACCGCCGCCACCGTGCTGGGCACGCCGGGATACGGACCGCGATCGAACCCAGCCGCCGGTCCGGCGAGGCCGGCGAGACTGGCGAGCGCACCCCCCGCGCTGTCGCCCATGACGGCAATCCGCTGTGGGTCTAGCCCCCACGCGCGGCCGTGGACGCGCAAGAAGCGGATGGCGGCTTTCACGTCCTCCATCTGCGCCGGCCATGGATACCGTGGCGCCAACCGGTAGTCAATGGACGCAAACGCAATCCCGTGCGCCACCAGGTCCCCCTCAATCCTGGCCAGCACCCAGTTGCGGGGCGCAACCCAGTCGGGTCCGATGACACCGTTGCCGTGCATGAGGCTGCCGCCGTGAATGTAGAGGACCACCGGGTGCGGACCAGATGCCGGTTTTGCCGGCAAAAACAAGTACATGGTGCCGCGAAAGCCGCCCAGGTCTTCGTAGGTAAGCTCATGCCGGGTGCCGCGCAACGCGGCATTCCACAGGTGCCACGGCCAACCGCGCACGCCCGCCAAGGCAGCACTCCACGCGAATGCGGGCATTGCTCCCCCGCCCGCACCACTCACCAACATGGCGGCGCAGGCGACCATCGCGCCCGCCACGGCACGCCACACCTGCACCAAGCCCACCATCCTCCGCATCAAGGTATCCCCGTTCATCGTGGCCGCTGGGACCTGCCGACCGACCTGCCCGGGCAGGACACGGCGCATCCCCGGTTTGTGGTATCATGGGATGGAAAACCCCGCCGTGGGGGAGACACTTCTGCCAAGGAGGCGACGATGATGACCACAGAACGCACCGGCGTGGTGACGTTTGCCGGGAATCCTGTGACGTTGATAGGCCCGCAGATCCAGGTCGGCCAGAAGGCACCCGATTTCGAGGTCCTCGCCAACGACCGGTCCAAGGTTCACCTCTCCGATTTTCACGGCAAGGTCAAGCTCATCAGCGTGGTACCGTCCCTCGACACCGGCGTCTGCGATGCGCAGACCCGCCGGTTCAATCAAGAAGCAGCCGGACTCGGAGAGGACGTCGTGGTCCTCACCATCAGCGCCGATCTGCCGTTCGCCCAGAAGCGGTGGTGCGGTGCGGCCGGGGTCGATCGCGTCATCACGCTGTCGGACCATTACGACATGTCGTTCGGCCGCGCCTACGGAACGTATATGAAAGAACACCGCTTGGAATGCCGCGCCGTGTTCGTCGTCGACAAGGACGACCAAGTGACCTACGTCGAATACGTGCCGGAGGTCACGCAGCACCCGAACTACGAAGCCGCGTTGGCGGCCGTGCGGCAAGCGGCCGGGAAGTGAGGCGGGCAGAGAGCCCTAAGGCCGCGCAGACCGCGGGTTTAGGGCTCTTCAAACGCCCCACCGCATCCGTTCAATCAACCCTTGGATGTCTTGCACCACCCGGTCGGGATTCAGGTCCGCCCCAACATATTCGGCGCGGACGTTGCCGTTCTCATCGACCAAATCCACCTGCGACGTGTGGCCAATCTGCCCTTTTGGCCCGCTTTCCGTCACGATGCCCCACCGACGCAACATCGCCGCCGTCTGCGCCGGCGTCGCGCGCAGAAAGTACCAAGCGCGTGGATCGGCATGAAAATGCCCGGCGTACGTCCGGATGACCGCGGGCGTGTCGCGCGCCGGATCGAGCGTGACCGCGACCAGCACCACCTGCCGGCCGAGTTCCCCCGACGCTCGCAACCGGTCTTGGATCTGTTCAAAACGGTACATGGTCAGCGGGCAAACGTCCGGGCAGTGGGTGTAAAACCAGGTGATGACAAAGATCTTCCCGCGCAGGGTGTCGAGGGTCACGGTCCGGCCGTCGAGGTCCTGCGCCTGAAACCCCGGTGCCTGTTTCAGGACCGGCAGCGATCCGCCCCCTTCCCGCACGATGTAGCTCAGCCCCCAGGCGATGGCGGCCACCAATCCGGCACTGAGCAGGTAAAACGACCAGCGCAGCCATTTGCGCGCGGGGTGTCCCCCCGCCGACTCAGTCGCCACAGGCGTCGGTGCATGCATGTGCGTTCACCCCTCCTCGCCGCGGCGGATGTGGAAAGGGGTACCATGGCCTGTCGCCCAACTCCGACTTCTCGTTTCATTCTATCTCATTTTGCTGCCGCTGTGGCAAGCAAAACGCAGCCCCGCACGGGGGCTGCGCTTCGGGTGGCACGCTGCCGCGCTTGCTGGTGATGCACGTTGCGGCTTACAAGCGGACAAAGTCGGCCATCGACCGGACGGTGACATGACCGGGCTGGGCGGGCATGAACGTCCGCGCACCAGGCTGCAGGGTGAGGAACACCACTTCTTTCTCCCGGCCGGGGACGAGATCGAAGAAGTTGTCGCTGAAGACGCCGTCCACCTCCGCCGCCAGCCACACCTGCTTGGCAAGCACATCGGTCGCGAGGACGAAGCGGACACCATCGCCGTCCCGGATTTCCCGTACCGAGATGTTCGGCACCGACAGAGCCAGGTCCTTGGCCGGGACGAAGTAATGCTCTTTCTCGTCCACCACCGCATCGCCCTGCTCCAGGGTCGCCACCAACACGATGCGATCCGCCGGCCCCAGCGCCAAAAGGTGCGATTTGCGCAGCGACACGGCCTTGACCACCGCACCCGGCGCGACCGCGACCGCTTCGGCTCCTTCCTGCAGCACCTGGCCGGCAAAGTCCAGCAGACGCCAACGCAGGTGGCCGGTCATCGGCGTCAACACGTCCGAGACGACGTACACGTCGACCGTTTCCGCGCCCGTCCCGTCGATGTTGACCGCCACCGGGCGGTAGCAACGCTTGGCGTAGTACTGCGTCGCCTTCCAGCGGCCGAAGTAGTCGATGCTCGACCACGACGCCACCGGCCAGCAGTCGTTGATCTGCCAGTAGAGGCTGCCCATGGTGAACGGCTTCTTGCGCCGGTGCGCCTCGATGGCCGTCTTCATCGCTTCCGCCTGCAACACCTGGCTGACGTAGAGGAAGGACGGAAAGTCCTTCGGCTCCTTCATGTAGATGTCCATGTATTCCTTAATTAAGAAGTTGCCGCGGCCGTTCTTCTGGTGGGCCAGCATGACCTCCGAGTCGAGCCGAAGGTCGGATTCTTCCGCGTACGCCCGCACCGACTTGTACTCGGGGAACGACTGGAACCCGTACTCGCTCATGAAGCGGCCGATGTTGATGTTGTAGTTCTCAAACGGCTCGACCGCGTGCCAGACACCCCAGTAGTGGATGTCGCCGCTGGTCGTGCGGTTGGTCGCGTGCTGGCGGGCGTCGTTCGTCCAGGCGGCCATCGGCGAGGACGGCCAGTAGGGTGCGCCCGGCGCCAAACGCTGCACCGCCTCCGGCAGAATGCGGTGGAAGATGGCCTCGTAATCTTGCCAGATCTTCTTCCGCACCTCCGGCGGGTACTGTTGCTTCCATCCCCACCCCAGGCGCTCGTCGTACTCCGCCCACGCCACGTCGATCTCGTTGTTCCCGCACCACAGCGCAATGCACGGGTGGTTGCGCAGCCGGCGGATGTTGTCTTCCGCCTCCGCCGCGACGCTCGCCAAGAAGTGTTCGTCGCCCGGATACATGCTGCAGGCGAACATGAAATCCTGCCAGACGAGGATGCCGTACTCGTCGCACAGGTCGTAGAAGTCATCCTGCTCATAGATGCCGCCGCCCCACACCCGCAGCATGTTCATGTTCGCGGCCGCGGCGCTCGCCACCTCGTGCCGGTAGCGTTCGTAGGTAACTTCCGTGATGAAGCTGTCGTTCGGGATGTGGTTCGCCCCGCGGGCAAACACCGGCACCCCGTTCAATTCAAAGTAAAACGACGTGCCGTGCTCGTCCGGCTCCTGCACCAAGCGCAACCGCCTAAGCCCTGTCCGCACCGACCGCTCGGCAAGCACACGCCCGTCCGTCGCGACTTTTGCGTGGAAGGTGTACAGGTACGGTTCGCCGAGGCCATTGCACCACCACAGGCGCGGTTGGTCCATCACAATGTCGACCCGCACCCGGTTCACGCCGGGCGCAAGCTGCGCCTTGACCGCAGCGCACGCGCCGTCGGTGCTGACCGTGACGTCCGCCGCGATGGCCCGGTCCGCCTCGACCTCCACCCAGGCCGTCAACTGCGCCCGCTCGGCGGTCACGTCCCGTTGTTCGATGAACAGGTCCGTGATCCGGCAGTCCGCCCAGCCCTCCAGCCAGACGTCGCGCCAGATGCCGCTCGTCACGAAGCGCGGTCCCCAGTCCCAGCCGTAGTGGTACGGCGCCTTGCGAGCAAACACGCTGATGCGCTTGTCGCCGAGACCCCCGAGTTCCGATTGATCGTTGACCGCGGGCAACCCGTAACCGAGCCGGTTCAGCTTCGGCAGGTCCACCTTGACCGGGGAATGAAAATACACCCGCAGGTGGTTGCCTGTCTCCTGCAGCAGGTGCGTCACGTCGAGGCGCCATGTGCAGAACATGTTGTCCGCGCGCAGGACGAGCTCGCCGTTCAGGTAGACGTCGGCATACGTGTCGAGCCCGGCAAACACCAGTTCTTTGTGTGCCATCCCCCGTACGTCGGGCGGCACGTCGAACGTGGTTTCATACTCCCAATCCTGCTTGTCGATCCACTGCAGCCTGCGCTCGTTCGTGCCGTAAAACGGATCCGGGATGCGCCCGTTGCGCAATAGGTCAGTGTGCACGCACCCGGGCACCTTGGCCGGCAACCAGCCGGTCTCCCCTTCCCCCCGAAACCGCCACTCGGTCAAAACCGCTTTCGTCGTCGCCATGCTGTCCTCCTCACGTGCCGCCTTCCCCGCGCGGGACACCCGATGCGCCGGTGGATGGAGCGGCAAGCCCAGATTCGCCGGTTGGCTGTCTTGACAGCTCGAGCCAAATTCGCAGTGAATTATACCGCGATCGAAACCGGATTCATAGTCCAAATCCCACTTTCTTCACATCCCTGCCCATCAGGACAGCCGTTCCGGACAAGTCTGGTCAGGCCAAGCCGCGGCCCAGGCCCGCGGGCGAGCCGCGGGCCGTCGCATGCGGAGACGGTCATGTCAGTTCAGACGCAGGCGTGGGGGCAGGCGGCGAGGGATGGGGCGGCTCAGCGGCCGGTTGCACCTGGAACGGCCAACCATGGCCGCGCCCGATGACCGCCGCGCACGCCGGGACGAACCAGGCGAGCGCCACGGCGGTGTACACAAACAGCCCGACGACCACCGACAACCCAATCTCTTCGATGCTGGCGATCCCGGTGACCAACAGGGAACCGAACGTCCCCGCCATGATCACGGCCGCCGACAGGATGACCCCGCCCATCCGCCGCATGCTCTCGCGCATCGCGGCGAGCGGGGATAAGCCGCGGCGCATCTCTTCGTCAAACCGCGCCATCAGGAAGATGCTGTAATCCACCCCGAGCGCCACGAGCAGCAGGAACGCGAAAAACGGAACGGACCAGCCGATGGCGGGGTGGCCAAACCAGCGCGTGGCCAGTTGTTCCACCACGGCGATGGTGACGTAGTACGTCCCCGCGAGCGACACCAGGATGTAGAACGGCGCAAGCAACGAGCGCAGCATGGCGGCCAAAAGCAGGAAGATGGCGGCGAAGACGATGGACAGCGACCGCAACAAATCCCCTCCGGACAACCGGTTCATCTCGGCCTGCAGCGCGGTGGTTCCGCCCACGTACACCCGGCCGTGCCGGATGGGGCTGACAGCCAGGCCACTTTCGACAGCCTGACGGATGTTCGGGATCTTGGCGATGGCCTGCGCCGAATAAGGATTTTCGCTCAACACCACCGTGAATTTCGCGATGTGCCCGTCCGGCGAAATGTAGGCGTCCATCGCCCGCCGCACGCCCGGGTTGTGGTCCAGGGTGTCCTGGGACACGTAGAAACCCGGGTCTCCATCCTGCTGCGCGCGGGCGGTGCTGCGCAAGTACGACGCCACCTGACCGACGCCGGCGCCAAGCTGCCGCGCGGCCGCACCAGCGGCGGAAAGCCCGCTCGTGAGCGGCCCGGCGGACGCTTCATACTGCGCCAGTCCGGCGGCGACACGCCGGCTGCCGGCCGCAAGCACACCTGCGCCCAGGGCCGTCTTCGCCGCGCCGGACGCCCATGCCTCCGCACCGGACGCCACCTGGGCTGTCCCGCCCGCCACCTGTGCCGCCCCTGTCGCCAATTGGGCGGACGTGCTGGACAACCGGGCCATGCCGCCGCCGGCCGCCTGCGCCCCTGCGCTGAGCCGATCCATCCCCGCCGCAAGCGACTGCGCGCCGTGGGTGAGTGCGCTGGCCGAGGCGGCGGCAGTCTGGCTGCCGGCAGCCAGTTGCTTCGCCAACGCCATGATCTGTTGCCACGCCGGGTCGCCCGCTGCGTCCGGGTGGGCGGCCGCCCAGGCGGCAAGGGCGTCCGCGAGCCGCGCGACCCCTGCGGCCGTCTGCTGCTCGGCTTGCGCCATCCCGGCCAAGTGACCGGCCACCTGGTGCGCGGAGGCGGCAGACGCCGCCACGCCCTGCTGCAATTGCTGGAGCGCGGCGTTTTCCTGCTGCAGCGCGGACGTGAAGCGACGCAGGCCACTGGTCAGCGTATCCGCGCCGGACGCCGCTGCAAAAGCCCCATCTGCCAAGCGTCGGCTGCCTGCCGCGAGCTCTTCCGCCGCCGTGCGCAACGCATCCGCGCCGTTTGCCACCTGGTCCGCCCCGCGCCGCAAGGCCGCCAACCCCTCATCTCCTTTGACCCCCGCTTGCGCACCGCCCTGCAAGCTGGCCGCCAACTTGGCCAACCCTTGCTGCACGTGCGTCAAACCGTCCGCCGCCGCTTGGTTCTGGCGCGCCAGATGGAACCATGCCACCGGTTTGCCGAGCGGCTGCGTCGCACTGTCGACCTCCGCCACCCCGGAGACGGCCGCCAACGACCGCGTCACCTGGTCGATGGTAGCCATCCCTTGCGGGGAGCGCAGATTAGCCGAAGTCTGAAGCGCAATCTGGACCGGCATCGCGCGGCCGGCGCCGAACGCCTGGGCCACCTGGCGGAAGCCTTGCACCGACGGCGCCGCCGGGATGTCTTGCATCGGATCGAAGGAGCGGGCACCGGTGGCCGCGAGCGCCACCGGCGCGAGCACAAGGACGCATGCGAGCACCACGCGCCACGGGTAGCGCGTGGCGATGCGGCCCGTGAAATCCCAGAACCGCGACGGCTTATGCTCGCTGCCCACCGCCGGCTGGCGCGGCCAAAACAGCGCGCGGCCGAACACGCCGGCGAGCGCCGGCAGAAACGTGAGACACATCAACAAGGTGACCAGAATGCCGATGGCCACGCCGACCGACGAACGGTACAAGCCGAAGCGGGCGAAGTACAGCACCGCGAACGACACAAACACCGTCGCCGCGCTGAACACGACCGTCTTGCCCACGCCTGCGACCGCGGCGGCGAGCGCCTCACGATGGCTGTGTTGGCGCGTCAGTTCCTCCCGGAAACGGTTGAGGACGATGATGCTGTAATCCGTTCCGGCGCCGAACAGGGTCGCGACCAAGAACGTCTGGGTGAAGGTGGACACCGGCAGGCCGTGTTCGGCCGCCCACGCCACGAACCCTGCCGAGATGAAATACGAGAGCCCGATGGCGCAGAGCGTGACGAGCGGGGCCACGAACGACCTGAACACCGCAAGGAGGATGGCCAAGAGCAGCGCCACCGTCACCACCGCGGTCCGGTCCGCCCCCGCCTGCGACAGTTGGATGTCGTCTTCTTCAATCGCCACGTCCCCGGTGAAATAGATGCGCGCATCCGCCGGATGCCGGGCGAACGCTGCCCGCAGATGCGCCAACGTCTGCGGAAGATGCGGGTCCGTCACATCGGACGGCAAACCCAACAAGGCGATCTCGGTCGTCCCGTCACGGCTCTTGAACGTCTGTGCGGTATCTTGCGCCACGTTCTCCGCATGCTCCACCCAGTTGACACCGTACGCCTGTCGGTGACGGGCTACGTCCTCCAGTACGCCGATGAACGCACGATGGTCCGCGGCGGTCAACCCGTGCGGATTGCGGATGGCGACGATGAGCGTGCTCTGGGCCTGGTGCGCCGGATCGACCCGGTTGAGCAAGTCATGCGCCGTGATGACCGGCGACGAATCGGGAAGATACGTCGTCTTGTGGTGAGATACCACCTCCGGCAGCCGCGGGAACCATAAGCCGACGACGGCCGCGAGCGCCAGCCACGCGGCGATCACTGCCCACGCCCAGCGCGTCACCAGGCGGATGTACGCGTTAAACAAGCTCGTTCCCTCCCTCCGGTCGGCCGGATGCGATGTGGTCCAACACAAGGATGGTCCGGTGCATGAGGTGCACCGCCGCCGCCGCGTCCGGTTCACCCAAGTGCATGGCAATCTCCCGCCACCGCGCCTGGCTGCGCTGGCGCAGCGCTTCGGCCACCCGTTCGCCGGCGGGTGTCAGCCGGAACCACATCACACGCCGGTCGCGCGCATCCGGATAGCGTTCCACCCAGCCGCGCGCGATCAGCCGTTTCGTAAGATTGGTCACCGGTCCGGAGGTGATGCCCATCATCTCGCCGATCTCCGTCGCCGTACACGGCCCGTGCCGGCGCAGGTTGTGCAACAGGAACGCCTGCGCCACGCTCATCCCGCGGCCCGGCAGGTCCCGCACAAACCGCAGGAGCTTCACGGCGAGCAACGGCAACAGGTCGCTCACCTCGGCGGCAATCCGGTCCCAAGCATCTGTCCGTTCCCCTGCGTCCATACACGCCTCCCCCCATCTTGGCTTGAAGTATACCCGACAATATCTTCACCGCGAAGATATTACCTATCAATGGATGTTGCGTTTTTTGAACCGGCCGCCGCGAACCTCGGCGATGGGTGCAATGGCGAGAAACGCATCGGGATCGATGTCTTCGACGAGCGACTTGAGTTTCGCCTCTTCGAGTCGAGTGATCACGGTGAACAATACTTTCTTGTTATCCCCGGTAAACGCGCCTTCCCCGTGCAGCAAGGTGACGCCACGCCCCAGCCGGTGCAGCATCGCTTCCGCAATCTCCTGGTAGCGATCGCTGATCACCCAGATGGACTTCGTCTCCTCAAATCCTGTTGTGACGATGTCGATGGTTTTAAAGGCGATGAAATACGCGATGAGGGAATACATCGCTTGGTTCCAGCCAAACACGAAACCAGCACTGCCGAGGATGAACACGTTGATGAACATAACGATCTGCCCTATCGACCAAGGCGAGCTTCGATTGACGAGGATGGCGATCACTTCCGTTCCGTCCGATGAACCGCCGGCCCGGATGATGAGGCCGACGCCCGCTCCGAGGATAATCCCGCCAAACACCGCGGCGAGCAGCGGATCGTCCGTCAAACCCGGAACCGGAACCAACAAGGAAGCAGTGAAAGAGAGGACCGTGATCGAAAAAAACGTGGATACGGCAAACGTCCGTCCAATCTGTTGATAACCTACGAGCAGAAATGGCAGGTTGAGGGCAAACAGAAACAGCCCGAGGCGCATATGCGTGAAGTGAGACAGAATGATGGCGATGCCGGTGATCCCGCCGTCGATGATGTTGTTGGGAACGAGGAAGATCTCTAAGGCGACTGCGGCCAGCACCGCGCCCAACGCCATAAAACATCCGCGCGCCAACCACTTCCATCGGTGGACACGACGCACCTCCGACTCCACATCAGATCGAACTTCTGGCATTCTCCATCTCCTTCCTCACACTGATACTGAAGATGACAAGTCTCACCCATTGTTCCTCCTTGAGGAACTCTCATCCACAGGTTCCTCACACCCGCACCGCAGCGATGATCTCCTGAAACAATTCCAAATCTGCGATGGAGTCTTCAATGGAGGTCTTGACAGGATGGCCTTCGGTGATGCAGCGGTAAAACGCCTTGAGCTCACAGGTATAAGGGTCTTCGAACGTGGGCCGCACCACCGTCTCGCGGTAGGTCGTCCCGTCGGTGTCGGCGAGATGGAGCGTCGTCGGCAGGTGGCGGATGTACGGGGTGTTGTATTGGACGCGCAGGGAACGGCGCGCTCCGTAGACCTCGATGTGGGCGTCGAACCGCCCCTGTTCATCGACACCGGTTTCGAAGGTGACATAAAATCCGTCGTAGGCAAACAACGCCACGATGTACGTCCCGTGCTGCCAAGCGCGCGCCGCAACCACCCGCCGCGGCGTGCCCAAGAGCTCGCGCATCGCCGACAGGTCGTGGCTCGACAGTCCGCACAACTGACGGTACGTCCGGTACACCTCCGCCGGCAGACGGGCACCGAACGCCGCAACGGCCATCGCGTCCGCGCGCCGGGCGCGATCGACAAGGGCGTCTTCCGGGATATCCGCCGGCCGGAACACCACGCTCGACTGGTCGATGAAAAACCGGTTCGGGCCGATGATGTCGCGCACGCGGGCGTAACGGATGTCGCCCAGCTGCGGCAGGTGTTCTTTCGCCGCGATGAACGCGGGCGCATACCGCCGCATGTACCCGACCATCACCTGCCGCCCGGCCCGGTCGCGGGCCGCCTGCATCGCGCGCGCGTCCGCCAGGGTCAAACACATCGGCTTTTCGACAAAGACGTGCTTTCCCGCCTCGAGCGCCGCGATGGCGGTCTCGGCGTGATACTCGTCGCTGTTGAGCACAAACACCGCGTCGACGTTGGGCGAGCGCACGAGTTCGTGCAGGTCGAGATACCGCTCGGGCACCTGGTAACGCTCGGCCATATACGCCACGAGGCTCGGCGAGATGTCACAGACGGCCGTCACCTCATACATGTCGGTGAGCGCCGACAAGATGGGCAGGTGAATGACCTGCGCGACCTCGCCGAGTCCGACGACCCCCACCCGCAACCGTTGCATCCGCACAACCCCCGTCATCCGCCCTGCACGGCGGCATGCCGGCCGCCGGCAGACGGTTCATCGTACAAGCAGGCCAGCAGCTTGCGCTTGATCCGCTGCAGCGCGTTGTCCACCGATTTCTTGGTCCGCCCCAGCTGCTGGGCAATCTCGATATAGGAATACCCTTCGACAAATAGTTTCAGAACCCTGCGCTCCAACTCGGTCAGCATACCGTCCATCGACTGTTCAAGCCACACGCACAGATCGGCGACATCCGTCCAAGCGGCCGCGCGCGGGTCATGGATGAGGACCGCGTCCTCCGGCGTCGGCATGCGGGTGTCGTACACCACGTCCATCAGGGTACGTTCGTCCTCCGGGTCGTGACACAGCGGGGCATCGAGCGAGAGGGCATCGTTCAGCGGCGCGTGCTTGCGGCTGCTGAACACCTTGACCGCCTCGATGATCTGGCGCGTGATGCATAAACGGGCGAAGGAGCGGAACGGCAGGCGACCCGGGCGGTAGTCGCGGATGGATTCGTAAAACCCAATCATCGCTTCCTGCACCAGGTCTTCGAAGTTGGCGCCCGCGAGGAAGTACATCCTGGCTTTGCTGCAGATAAAATCCCGGTAGCGCGCGAACATACACGACAGCGCTTCCGCGTCGCCTGCCTGCGCCGCGGCGACCAACGCTTCATCGCTCAACGCGTCGAGTTCCGGCGGCACCTGGTTGGATTTGAACCGCCGTGCCGATCTCGCCTCGGCCAAGTCCATGACCTTCTCCAACGCCATACCCTCCTTCAGGGGTTCCGTCTACGGTGGCCGGTTCTTGGCTGATGCGGCGTCATGTCGGGAAGAGGTCGATCGACACGGGTACCGTGATCGTGAAGGATGAGGGGTTGGGCAAACCGCGCCCCGTCGGGAGGGGAAAAGCAGGAGAGAAAACGGCTTGTCTCCCGTACAGTCAGACCGAACGAACCAGGCGGACCGCACCTCCATCACGTTCCGAACGAAGGGCGGCCGTCTGACAAAGCCCATCGGCGACGACCCACCAACCCTTGCCTGACAGTGGCAACCCGGCGATCGTAGACGCCTTTTGCGTCCGTAGACCCGTGGTTTTGCGTCCTAGCGTTTCCGCTAGTTTGCCTTTTTCACTGCGTGGATCGATATGCACAATGCAGGTAGAATCTTGTTTCGTAGTATATTATCAACCAGAGTTCGACAGATTTCAACAACTCGGCGAGGAGAGATGCCGTTGGCCACCCATAAAGAAAAACCAGCTTCATCGTTTCCCTTGCGCCACGCCCTCTTGATCCTGATGAGCCTTGTCGCAGGGTGCGTGGACGCCATCGGTTACCTTTCGCTCCAACACGTGTTTACGGCCAACATGACGGGAAACATCGTGCTCCTGGGGCTCGCCGTCGGCCAAGCCCACTTTGCCTCCGTGCTCCGCTCCCTGCTTGCCCTCGCCGGGTTTGTCGCAGGAGCGCTTTTGGCGGCGGCCATCGTGCACCGCAAGCCGCAATCCGGGCTCTGGCCTGCGACCGTCACCCGGGCGCTCTGGGTGGAGACAGGTTGGCTCGTGCTGTACGCGTTCGGACTGCACGCGTTGCACCGCGCACACGTGTCCCACCCCGGCCTGTGGCTCATGGCCGACATCCTCCTCGCCGCGCTGGCCATGGGTATGCAAAGCACCGCCGCGCGGCGCATCGGCGTCGCCAACATCACCACCACGGTCGTCACCAGCACCCTCGCCATCCTCCTCGAGGACCTGGCCGTCAAACTGCGCCTGGCGAAGAGCGTCCCCGTGCCCCCTCATCACACCGTCGACGCCGCGGCGCGCTTCATCGCCATCCTCACCTACGGCGGCGGTGCTGCCATCGCTGCCCTGGTCCCGGCCGCCGGGCGCGGCGCGCTGGTGGTGTGCATGGTGTTCGTCCTCGCCGCCGTCTGCATCACCGCCACCCGCTGCCTTCACGGCCGGTAAGCGGCGCACACCGCCTGTAAGTGCGCGAGCCGCTCCCGCGCCCGGCCGCTCCCCAGCGCCTCGCGGGCCAGCGCGACACCTTCCCGGACGTCCTCGGCTCGCCCGGCCACCCAAAGCCTGAGGCCGGCGTTGAGGATGACCATCGCCTGTTCCCAGTCCGCCTCACCGCGCAAGACGGCGCGGATCCGCTCCGCTTGCTCCTTCGCTCCCCATAGGACGCGCGGACACGCCGCGGCCACCCCGAGCGCCGCCGGCTCCACCCGCCCCTCCTCGACGCGGTCCCCTTGAATGACGTAAAGCAGGCTGTCGCGGTGCACCGGCACGTCCTCCGAACCGTCGACGCCCTGCACCACGGCTGCGCGCCGGTAACCGAGACGAGACACGAGCGAAGCGGCCGCCGCCGCGGCCGCCCCGTGAAACACGCCGGCGATGGTGTGCGCGGCGCCGCCGAGATTGAGAAACTTCTCCGCCGTGTTCAGTAAGGTCCGCATGCCCAGTTCCTGGCGGACGCGGCGCAACCGGGCGAGCGGCGGGCACCAGACCTCCGTATCCAGATACACCAGCCCCGTTTCCACCAACACCCGGGAGGCCCCGGCGGGATCGGCCGGGAAGGCAAGCCCGAGTTCATGCAGCACCTCCGCCACGGTGACGCCTTGTTTCGGAGGAAGTGTCGCGCTGCCGTGCAAGATGACCGGCACGCCCGCGGCTGCCAGCACCATGCCGGCCGCCACCGTCGCCATGAAGGAGTGCGACCGGCCGTCGTACGGCCCCGCGCAGTCGATGGCCTCCGGACAAGCCGGCACCATGCGCTGGCTGCGATCCCGCAACGCGGCCACGAAGGCTGCCAACTCGTCGGCACTTTCCCCTTTGACCCGCTCCGCCAGCAAAAACGCCCCCAGCTGGGCGTCCGTGCACATCCCGTCGCAGATCAAGTCCGCCGCTTGGCGCGCTTCTTGATAGGTTAAATCGCGGCGCCCCTTGGCACCGCGCCCCACTTCTTTCAGATACGGTGTCAACCCGCGGTCGGTCATGGCGCGTTTCACTCCCGTCCTCATCCTGCCAGGACAGCGGCGGAAGATCAAGGCAAGCCGCGCGTATCGCCTGCGTTACTTCATCCCGGACGTGGCAATTCCCCGGACAAACTGCTTCTGAAAGATGAGAAACACGATGACCATCGGCAACGTCAGCAGGATGGAACCGGCCAACACGCTGTTCCAGTACGCGTCGTATTGCCCGTAGAACGAGTTGAGGCCGACGGGCAACGTGTACATGTCTTGCTGGGTTTCCAGCAACAACGGCCAGAGAAACGAGTTCCAGTTCCCTTGAAACGTAAGGATGGTCTGGGCGGACAACAGCGGTACCGAAAGCGGTAAGTAAATGCGAAAAAAGATGCCCCAGTGCGACAACCCGTCGATGCGACCGGCCTCCTCCAGTTCTTTCGGCATGCCCAGGAAAAACTGACGGGACAGGAAGATCATGAACGGGCTCATGAGAAACGGAACGGTCAGGCCTTGATACGTGTCGATCCATCCTAATCGCGCAAGCAAAATGTAAATCGGGACCAAAAGCACCTGACCAGGGATCATCATGATGGCCAAAAAGCAGTAAAATAAGAGACCGCGTCCGGGAAACCGCAGCCTGGCAAACGCGTACCCGGCCAACGTATTGACGACCAAATTGCCCAGGGTGACGATGAGCGCCACGAGAAAGCTGTTGAACAACCAACGCCCGAACGGAAACTGTTGAATGATGTACGTGTAGTTATGCAGCGTCAGCGTCCGGAACGGCACGAACACGCTGAACACTTCCGACGTCGGTTTGAGCGACGTGTACACCGACCACAGATAGGGTACCAGTGTGATCACCGCGTACACGCATGCCACAAGGTACATGAGCGCCCGCCCGGGTCGGAAGCGTGCGGAACCAGCCATGGAATCCGTGCGCACCGTCGTCCCCCCTCACTCTTCTCTGCCGAGGATCCATTGCTGCAACAGCGTGAGCAACAAAATGATGACGAACAGGAAAAAAGCCATGGCCGAAGCGTATCCCATGCTCATATCGCGAAACGCTTTGTTGAAGATGTCGAGAACCACGGTCATCGTGGCTCCCGCCGGCCCCCCATCCCCCCGGGAGATGACATACACCGTATCGAACACCTGGAACGTACCTATCATCCCCATGACGATGACCAAAAAGGTCGTTCGCCGCAGGAGTGGAATGGTGATATAGCGCAACATCTTCCACCCGCTTGCCCCCTCGATGGCGGCCGCTTCATAAATCTCGTCCGGGATCTCCTGCAATCCGGCGAGATAGATGATCATGAACTGGCCAGCCGTCGACCAGATGGCGATCATCATCACCGCGGGCAATGCGAAGGTGGGGTCGTTCAGCCAGTTCGGACCCTGGATGTGAAAGAGCGCAAGCAACTGGTTGAGCAGACCCGTGGGATTGAAGATGAAGATGAACATCACGCTGACCGCGACGGTGGACGTGACGGTCGGCAGGTAGTAGGCGATGCGAAAGAACGTCTTGCCGCGAATCCTGTCCACGATGAGCGCCAAACCAAGCGATAACGCCGTCTGCACCGGTACGACCCCGACGGTGTACAGAAACGTGTTCCACAACGCCTGCAGAAACACCGGATCGACAAACAAATGCAGGTAGTTGTCCAAGCCGGCCCACGAGGCGTTCTGCGGGTCCAGGTACGAGAAGTGAAAGAAACTGATGTAGAACGAGAACAGGATGGGACCCAACAGGAAAACCACCAACGACACCAGCGCGGGCATCAGAAACAGATAACCCGCCAGCGCCTCGTCCACGCTGCTCCGCTTGAACCAGCGTCGGCGAGCCGCTGGTGCGGCAGCCGCATCCAAACCCACCTTGCTTCACCTCCGTACCACGAGGGAAGTGCGGGGCGCATTCCGCTGCGCCCCGCAACCAAAACCTTGGCCATGCCAACCCATTGGTTTAATAGTTTTTCTGGGAGTTCAGCGTCTCTTCCGCCGTTTGCAGCACCAACTGCGCGGATTGGTGCTTCAGCACGCCCGTCTCAGCCGCCTTGTTGATGGCGTTGATGAAGTCTTGTCCGCTGAGCCCGAATTGGTACGGATACGCGTCCTTGACGCCATCCAGGAACGCCTTGTAGTTCGGCCAGTTCTTCAGGAATAACCCCTCTTCGCTTTTGCGGGACGGAATGGCGAGCCCGCTTTTCGCTGTCATCGCGAGTGCCTGCTTCCCGGTCATAAAGAACAATAACTGTGCCGCCGCGTCCGGGTTCTTGGTGGATTTGGCCATCTCATAGGCCACCGTATACACCATGTTGGCCGAACGCCCGTTCAGCGACGGGAAATCGGTGATCTCATATTTCATCTTGGGCGCGGTCTGCTGCATGAACGGCACAATCCAGGCACCCTCCGCGGTCATCGCCACTTTGCCCTGGGCAAACGCTTCGCCGCCCCAACTGGCGCCCTGATTGTTCGGCGCCACCAGATACCCTTGTTCTTGGTTCTTCAAAAACCAATTCATGCCACGCACGTTGCTCGGCACATTGATGGTGATGGTGTTTTTGTCCGCGTTGTAAAAGCTGCCGCCAAAGTCGACGATGAACGGGTAGAAACGCGCCACGTCGATGGGGAAGGAAAGCGGTACAATGCCTTTGGCTTTCAGCTTGGCAGCGTCTGCCGTAAACTCCTCCCACGTCTTCGGCGGATGTTGAATGCCCGCTTTGGCGAGCAGCGCGGGATTCGATTCGAGCGCCAAGGTGTTATAGTCCTTGGGCAAGCCGTAGATCTGTCCCTTCCATGTGAACGCCTTCAACAGGTTGGCATGAAAGTCAGACAAGTCCACATGGTACTTTTTGATCAGGCTGTCGAGCGGCATGACGACGCCTGCCGCTTCAAGCTGTTGCGCGTACGACGAATCCACGTAGAAGATGTCTGGCGCCGTGTGGGCGGCCAACATCGGCTGCAAGGCTTGCAAATAGTTCCCGGTGATGACCCGGATGGAGACGTGGATGTTGGGATGGATCTTTTGAAATGCCTTCAATTGATCTTGGACCAACTTCGTCTCCGCCGGGCTGGACGACCACATCCCGAGCGTGAGATTGACCACAGGGTCGTGGGTGCGATGTACCGTTTTCGCTTGGGATGCGGCAGCCTCTCCGCCCAGCAGCGCGATCGCGCTGACAGACAGCAGCGAGCTGATGGCCAGCAAGCGTTTCTTCGTCAACATGTCCCTTCCTCCTTTGGCGATGTGCGGCCCGAAGTGATGGACCTGTGTGTCTCCACGAGATGAGCACCGACATTGACCCGCACTGCATGCTGCGAAGTGAGCGTGTGATCAGATACCCGCTTCGGCCAGCCAGGGCATCCCCCCTTTCACGCCCTGTTCCACCCGGCAACCGGTCGTGTTTTCGAGCACCTTCACTTGGGTGCGGCCGAACGGATCGCGCCGCAGGTCGAGCGAGAGGTTGCCTTCTCCAAGCCGGATGCGTTGCACCAGCAAGCGGTCGCATCCCTCAGGCAACACAGGGTGAATGAAGACACGGCCTTGCGGGACGTCCGGTTGCATGCCGAGTACCGATTGGAGCACCATGGCCGGTGTCGCCGCCGCCCATGCCTGCGGAGAACATGAGACGGGATACGGGACCGGGTGCGGCGCTTCGCTGGCCGAAAGCCCGCCGAACAACTCCGGTAAACGGCGCATCTCGAACTGAGCCGAGACGCGCAACAGCGCCCCCGCCAGTTTCGCCACTGCACCGGACAGGCCGTATTGAGCAAATCCGGCGAGGATGATGGCGTTGTCATGCGGCCAGACGGTGCCGTTGTGATAACTGAGCGGATTGTAGCGGACTTCGCGTGTCGACAAGGTGCGAATGCCGTAGCCGCTGAACATGTCCGGTTGCAACAGGCGATCCGCCACTTGGCGCGCCACGTCCGCCGGTAACACACCCCCCCACAGGCAGTGACCCATGTTGGAAGCCGCCGTGCCGATGGGCCGCTTCTCGGCATCCAAACCGAACGCGACCAGCCCCTCGCTTGCCAACCAAAACGTTTCCAGAAAGCGGGCAGCCAACTGCCGGGCGCGCCGGTGATGCGCCTCGGCGCGGTCAGGGGCCCCGAGCAGACGGTAGATGCGTGCCCACGCTGCGTGGGCGCGGTGAGCGTACGCCTGCACCTCGCACAGGGCGACGGGAGGCTCGGCCAGACGCCCGTCGACGTGGGAGACCGCGTCGCCGGAGTCCTTCCATCCTTGGTTGGCAATCCCTCGTTCCGCTTCCCGGAAGTATTCAATCCATCCGTCCCCGTCGCGATCGCCGTCGTGATCCATCCAGTGAAACGCGCGTTCCACCACCGGAAGCAAGGCACGGATAAATGCCAAGTCTCCGGTCCAAGCCAGATATTCCGCCGCCAGGCACAGAAAGAGCGGCGTCGCGTCCACAGACCCGTAATACGGTCCAAAAGGCAGCTCTCCGATACGCGTGAGCTCACCGACGCGCAACTCATGGATGATCTTTCCGGGTTGCTCATCCCGCCGTGCATCCCGCGTCACGCCTTGCAACGCGGCCAGGGTGGCCAGCGTACCGCGCGCGATGTCCGCCCGGCAGATGAGGATTTCCAACGCCGTGATCAAACTGTCGCGTCCAAACGGCACAGCGTACCAAGGCACACCCGCGACCGGGAACGGACCATAGCCGAGATGGGTCAACAGCATGCGCACGTCCCGCATGCCCCGCTCATACCAGGATGCGAAACCTTCGTCACCATCCACGCGCGGGACGCTGTCCATCCAGTCCGCGTATTGCTGCGCCATACGCTCCGGGCTGCCGCTGACCCACGCCCGGTGCGACGTATGTTCCTGTGACGCATGCACAGCGCCGTTCGGGAGGTTCGGGTGCAGGCGGCCGGCGACCTCAGGACGCACACGCAAGAACCACCTCCGTTTCCCGCGTGCCGGGACCGCGATGCCAAACGACAGTTGGCCGGCAGCGTGATCGACGGATGTGGAGACTTTTCGTTCCTCCCGCGCATCCTGATGCGCATCGCGCTGGGCGTTGACGCCGCTTTCATCCTGTACGTCTTCTTCCTCCGGCAAGACGTGCAGATCAAGGGTCGTCTTGCACGCCACACCGTCCAACGCCACGTAGGAAAAGACCAAGGAAACAGAAGATTGCGCGCATGAGATGGTGCGGTGCAAGTCTGCAGGCGAATAACCCCTCACTTCGAACAGATCGCGAAAATCGGCCGCCACCTGATAGACCATGTCCAACGTGATGCGCTCGTTGGAGAAGTTCTCGATGATCCCCTCTTCAACCAAATCGTTTCCAGTCACAAACCGGCGCCGCGTCAAAAAAAGCGTCTGTTGCGAAAGGTCCGCCTGATTCCCGCAGCCGCCGCTGCTGTAACGGTAGACTGCCTGATAATTGGCCGATGTATCGGCATGAAGGAGCCGCCAGGACACATCGCGCACGGAGAACGTCAAGCGGGAGAGCATACGTGTATCGCGCGTGTACAGGCCGTATCCAAATGAATCCTCCACCGGATCAGGCACTTCGCCGTCCGGGCGGCACACGAGAAACAAGTCGTCTTCCTTGATGACGTGAAAATGCATCTGGTTCATTCCTTCCTGTTCTTCCTGACGAATCAACGCACGGCGTAACATGCGGTGGAACATGCGGTGCGCCCAAGATCCGTCCGTCTGGATCTGCCGCCGTATCCAAAACGTTTTCGTTTTGGCAGCCACCTCTGGCCATGGAAAATATTGCGAACGGTGCGTGGTCATCCTCACGAGGTCTGCCGCACCACGAGTTCCGGCAACAACGTTCGCCCCTCGGGCATCGTCTTTCCTTCCATCATGCCGACCAACATCTCGGCAGCGGTCGCCCCCATCTCGTACCGTTTCTGCCGGATGGTCGTCAATTGCGGGGATACGATTTCCGCGAGCTCGATGTCGTCGAATCCAACCACCGCACACTCCTCCGGGACCTTGACGCCCGCTTCCCGCAAATGGTGCAAACCTCCGATGGCCATCAGATCACTTGCAAAAAAGACGGCGGTCATCTCAGGATGCGCGGTTCGCAGCAACTCACAGCCTTTGCGTCCGCCTTCCACCGTGTAGTCCGCTTCATAGACCAGCTCGGGCCGAAACGGAATGCCATGGCTCTCCAGCGCCTCGCGGTACCCGCGCAACCGGTCATGGCTCACCGCCGCCTGGCTGTGCCCGTTCACGAAACCGATGGTACGGTGCCCTTTGCCGATGAGATGCCGCACCGCCAGCTTGGCTCCGTAAACGTTATCGGAGGTGACGTACCCACACGTCGCGCTGACCAATGGAATATCGATCACGACGCTCGGCAGCGGCGACTCGACAACCTCGTGCAGATACGGATCGTCCAAGCGGAGATTGATCACAATCACGCCGTCCAACCGCCGCTCGGTGCAAAAATCCAAATAGGAAATCTCGCGCTGCCGGGTGGTCGTGGTATTGACCAGGATGAGGTCGTATCCGAGTTCCGCGAGCCGATCCTGGATCCCGTAGAGAATTTGCAACATGAAATAGTGCCAGATCCGCCCTTTCGACAAATCGGAAACCAGGAATCCGATGGTCCGCGTCTTTTGTGTCACAAGGCTGCGCGCGACGGCGCTCGGGCGGTAGTTCAGCTCTTCCGCAATCCGGAGAATGCGCTGGCGCGTCTTCTCGCCGACATCCTTATGTCCGTTGAGCGCCCTGGAGACCGTGGTGATAGACACGCCCGCAGCCCTGGCGACGTCGCGGATGGTGACGGGCATGTTGTCTCCCCTCTCCCTAGCACATCTCTCTTTCTATTTGCCTTGAATGTACCTGAAAACGTTTTGGAATGCAAGAGGCAGAAAACAACAGGCGGCCCGCTCCGGTTGGTCAGGGCCGCCCGACGACAGAAGCCAACTTCCCGTCGACATGGTGTGACCTTTGGCAGGTCTCCCATCAAGGCTCACATCAACGGTGATTGAGCAAGCGCAGAAACTCCCGCATGAACCCTGGCAGATCGGGCCAAGCGTGACCAGAGACCAGGTTGCCGTCCACGTGCAGCGTCTTCTCCACGTATCTGGCACCCATACCCTCCACCGACGGTTTGCAGGCGATATACGCCGTCATTTCACGGCCTTGCAACAGGTCGCGCACCACTTCCAGCACCTGTGCGGCATGACAGATGGCCCCCACCGGCTTGCCGGCTGCGAAGAAATGCCGGACAATCCGCGGGACCTCGGGATGCAAACGGATATACTCCGGCGCCCGTCCGCCCGGAATGATGAGCCCGTCGAACACCTCCGGCTGGACCTGCTCGAACGCTGCATGCGCCTCGATAAGATATCCCGGTTTTTCCGTGTACGTGTCCCAGCCTGTAAAATCATGCACCACTGTGTGCAACTTCTTCACGGACGGCGCCGCGATCACGGCCTCGACCCCTTCTTCCAGCAACCGATAATACGGATAGTACACCTCCAGCGCCTCGACCGCGTCCCCGGTGATGAGAAGGACCTTCTTCGGCATCGTGCACCCCTCCATTGGGCATGGGATTGGCTGTGGATGACACCCCTGGCTGAGATATCCTGATCATATCACATCGAGAACGATCCACGGCACAGGTGGATGCGAGACCATGTCCAGCCAAGCGGATGGGATGTACGCACAACCGGGACCGCGGTGACGCGCAGCCCACAGTTCTGCTCGATTTTTTAGGCAGACACCCTCTTTGCGCCGACGACATAAGCTGTCACGAGAGAGAGGTGTCATGGCATGACCCAGTCGAACTTCAGGGCGGTCGCCCTCGCTGAGCACGCGTTCTGGCTCCAAGTCCTTGGCGATCACGCCCGTTTCATCTATGACGCACTGTCCCCCAGGGAGACAGCCGAAATCGCGCGAGCCAGGCAGTTCATCGACACGTTCGACAGTTTGCTCTCACAAGCCCGTGCACCCGGCGGTTCAGACCCGCTCGACCTGTCGCGCCAGGCGCTGACGGTAGCCCAGCACCTCTGTGCATTCAAGCTTCACCTGCTGCGCCGTCACCTGCAAGACGAGATCCACATGCAGTTGCCACCGACGTTCCTCAACCATATGGTCAACGAGAACGAAGAGTACCTGCGCATCCTGGCGCACCTCACCCAAGGACAGGAACCCCCGCCGGCGCACCCAGTGCACCACCACCTGCTGTGGTTGCTCGACGCCGCCGGTCACGCCGCCACGCTTGCCAACCTGTTCGATGGCACGGAGAAGGACCTCATCGCCAAAGCTCGGCAATTCACGTCCCACTTTGAGACATACTATTTGAAGGCTGTCGAAACCGCCGGGTATCTGCGCACACAACTGCAAACGTTCCCTGCCCTTGCGCGGCTCAACCACCAGGCTGCGTTAGAAATCGGCTTGTTTCGAGCCTTTCTCGATGAGATCCGCGATCTCGAACTCTCCGACGCCCTGCTGGCTTCCCTGGACGCCATCATGCCTGACCACATGGCCCGCGAGGAGTGCTATTACCTGCATCAACTGGCAAGGGCCGGGACCTTGCCCGCTCCTCCCTGCAATCCCGCCCATCCCCGCACGGAAGATTGACGTTGCGGGGCTGCCGAAGCCCGCACAGCAGCGTGCGCAGCATCATTCACCGGCCTGTCTCATACGTTGGAGTGAACGCTCCGGTACAGGACGGTGGCTCGGCCATGTCGTTTTGGGCGAACCTCACAGTGTACTTTTTTGTGGCCATGGGATCGGTCATCGGTGGGGCAATGGTCGGGGGTATCGCCGCCGTGCTGGTGTCACTGCCCCCGGCGACCATGATGGTCAGACTGGCGGAACAACTGAAACTCTGGGCCTTGGTCAGCACCCTCGGCGGCACGATGGACACCTTGCACGTCATCGAAACGGGGGTGCTCGGCCGGGCGTGGCTGCCTGTCGGCAAGCAGCTCATGTACATCATCGCAGCGTTCTTCGGGTGTCAAACCGGATTCATCCTGGTCACATGGCTGGCGGGCGGTGAAGGGAAGTGAGGTGGACGAAAGCGGCGGCCCTGTTCGCCGTCGGTGGTCTCACCGGCGCGGCGGCGATGAACACCGTCGCAAGCCAGCGGCTCAATCGCTTGTCCCTCGACCTGACGGAGCTGACCATGCAGTACGACGGCCTGTTGCGCGAATACCACAATCTCATCGGCATCATGGACCAGCCGGCGCAGGAATTGCGGGTCCAAGGGATTCGAGTCGAGGCGAGCGCCCCCGACACGTTCGCCGAGGTGCACGCCATCCAGTCGGTCAAACACCGGCTGGCGTTCCTCATCGGATACCCGGTCAAGTCCCTCGACGCCACCATCCTCTATCAACTGGTCGACGGATTGCCGTTTCGCGTGGACGACACACCGTACCAAGTCCGTGTGCAAGCCATCGTCATTGCCGAGACGCTGTTCGTCCGCGTCTCCGTCCACGAGGCGAAGCAGGTTTGATGCCGTAAAAACAGGATGCACGCCGTAAAGTCAGCGCAGGATGACGTCCGCCAATGCCTTCGGCGCCCGGTTGAGGACTTCGGCTCCTTCGTCGGTGATGAGCACCAAGTCCTCGACACGTACACCGAACTGTCCCGGCAGGTAGATCCCCGGTTCGATGCTCATCACCATACCGGGCATGAGCCGTTCCTGGTTCCCGGCGGCCACAAACGGAGGCTCGTGAATCTCCAAGCCGACGCCATGTCCGGTCCGGTGCGTGAAATACGCACCGTACCCCGCCCGTTCAATCACCTGCCGCACTGCGTCATCCACTTCTTCGGCAGGTACGCCGGGACGGGCGGCGGCGATGCCTGCCGCTTGCGCCCGCAGCACACACTCGTAAACGTCCACCATCTCCCGCGTCGGCTCGCCGAGGAAAAAGGTGCGGGTGATGTCGCTGCAATACCGCCGCCATACGCCGCCCGTATCGACGATGACCGCCGCCGGCCCTGCGGGGAGCACGGAAGCGTCCGGTTCGTGATGCGGCATGGCGCTGTGCGGACCCGCCGCGACGATAGGCGTAAACGACAACCCTTCCGCCCCCTCTTCCTCCCACACCGCGGCCAACCAGCGGGCGATGTCCCGCTCGCTGCGCCCCGGACACAGCACCTCGCGGACGCGTGCCATCACGCGGTCGGCGAGGGCCGAGGCGTAACGCACGCGCGCAATCTCGTCCGCTTCCTTGACCGCCCGCAGCCCGTAGAGCAAGTCGTCCGCCACCACCACGCGCGGCGCTCGCTCCTTGCGGCCAAGCCACGCGAGCAGGTGGCGGGAAGGCCATTGCCCGTCCACCGCGACGGTCTGAGACGTTTCCGCCCATGCTTCCGACCGTTTTTCCGCCCAAGCTTCCGACTGCTCCCCGGAACACAGAGGCGCGGCGCTGTCCTCGCCACGACCCGCCCCGGCCGGCGCACCATCCGCAGGAAGCCTGCCGGTGCAGGCTGCAACCCACGCCGCGTCGAGCGCGGCGTACGGGTCGTCCCCGTCGCGCCACATGACGAGCGCAATCCCCTCCGCCGCTGCGGGTGAAGCCTCCGCTTGAAACATCGCGTGCACCGCCCACGCAGCCCCGCGCGCACTGAGGACAAGGGCGGAGAGGCGCTCTCCGCTCTCCAACCAGACGCCGGTGAGCCCGTAGATGTGCGCGGGCGAGGTGACGATGGCAGCCGCCCAGCCGCGCGCGTCCAACGCCGCCTGGACACGCGACCGCCGCACCGCGAAGGACCTCGCGTCTTTCCTTTCCGCTGTGACGCGATCTCGTTCCTGCATGCCGTTCACTCCCTGCATTCCTCGCCGTCTGCCCGGCTCGGTATCTCGTACGCCGTACGCCACAGGTAGGAAGCAAACCCAGCCAGCTTGTGCATGAATGCGTCCAACTCCGCATCGGTCAGGATATCCCTTCCCGGCCGGCCGTTGCAATCGTAGACGTACGCCGTGCCATCCAGGGTCACGCCGACATCCACGCCGAGCAGACCGAGTCGCGGCACGCGGTCTGCCAGCGCCCGGCACGCCGCCGACGCCGCGCGCTCCACGCGAGCGAGATCGACCACAAGACCTGTGTCTTGCAGCCAATCCCCCGCAGCGCCGCCGGTGAGCGATACCGCGGTGCCGCCTGCGTGGAGGTTGGTCAGCACCGAACCCCGGGCCGCGACGCGCGCGGTCACCGCCGTCAGCGTCCAGTCTCCCGTCGCGTCGCGCTGCAGCGTCACCCGGAAGTCGACCTTTCTTCCGTCGCGGGTGGAGACGAGGGGCAAGTCCTCTTGCAACATGAACCGCCGCCTTGTGCATGCCCGCGCCGACCACGATATGATGCCCGCCCGCGTCCATGTCGTGTGCAGCGCATGGCCGAAAAACCGCGGTGCCACCACCCGGTACTGTCCCGGACCGACGCGCTCCACCCTGGCGATGTTGCGGCCGCCGGAACCGACGGTCGGTTTGAACCAGACGCAAGGTGCGTGCGCGAGCGCCCGCAACACTGATCCCGGCCCGGTCGCCGGCCAGGTGCGCGGCACGGAGAATGTGCTGTCCGCCTGCGCGGCGGCAAGCCAAGCGTACAACACGTCCTTCGCGGGCAGCACAGGATTGAAGCATGGAATGCGGTCAGCATCCAGGCGCCGCAACAAAGTCCGGTAGCGGCCGGCGCAGGCGCGCAGATCCGCCAGGTACATGCCGTCGTAGACCACGGCGCGCTGCAGCGCTGCCACGCCCGTTCGCCAACCCGCGCCAGGTTGGTAATGCCAACCGGAAAATTGCCGCACCCGCCATGCGATCCGCTCCGGGGTGGTGACCCAGAGCGGCAATCCGATGCGCACACACGCTTCGGCCAAGGCCATAAACGCCCGCCGGCGCCGCGGATGGCCGGCATCCGGCGCCTGCCCCGTGATGGCGACAATCACAGAAGGCCCTCCCACGCTGCGAGATCCATGGATCCCTTCAGCGTATGCAGACAAGGCGGCCATCGCCTCGCCATCGCCACGGATGAACCGGTTCACATGAACCGGTTCGCATGAACCGGTTCGCCTCACTGCCGCACCGTTTCGCCGCACCGCGGCCGGCCGGAACGCGTAAGGTAGAGCAAAGAAAGATGGCCAACCGGAAAGGAGGGTCACCATGCGCATCGCCGTGATGGCCCCGGAAGACTTGCCGGTGCCGCCCGTGCGGGGCGGATCGGTCCAGATCTACGCGGACGCCCTGACCCGGGCGCTCGCGGCCATGCCGGGGCTCGAAGTGACACTGCTCGCACCCCGCCCGGCCGCAAGCGGTGCGGACGCCCCGCCTGAACACGGCGGGGAATACGGGCGGCGGTTGGTGCACCTGCCGGGCGGGGCTCCGTTTCTTTCGGCCGCCGCAGCTTATCTCGCTGCCTGGGAACCGGATTGGATCCAGGTGGAGAACCGGCCGGCCTGGGTCAACACGTTGCGTGCGCTCGCTCCCCGCGCACGCATCCTGCTCAATCTGCACTCTCTGACCTTTCTCGGCCCGCGCCACATCCATCCCATGGCTGCCCGGCAAGCCTTGTGCAGCGCGGATGCTGTGGTGCTCAACAGCCGGTTTCTCCTGCGCGCGGTGACGCGCCGCTTCCGGCTCCGGACCGCCGCATGGCACCCGGTCGTAATCCACCCTGGGGTGGACCTCGTCCGGTTTGCGCCGCCGGACGCCCATGTTGCGAAGCGGCGCACGCGGCTGCGCATCGTCTACGTTGGCCGGGTCGTCCGCCAAAAAGGGGTGCATGTGCTGTTGACGGCCGTCCGCCGCCTCCACCGCCTGGGCATCCCCGTGCATGCAACCATCATCGGGCGCGCCCCGCCCTGGGAGCGGGCCTACGCCGCGCGTATCCGTCGGTTGCTGCGCGGCCTGCCGGCCCGCTGGATCGGCTTTGTGCCGCCTGCGCGCCTGCCCCCGTACCTCTGGCAACACGACGTGCTCGTCTGCCCGTCCCAAGGCCCGGAGGCGTTCGGGCTGGTGAACGTCGAGGCGATGGCGGCCGGCCTTGCGGTGGTGGCGAGCCGACAGGGCGGCATCCGCGAGGCGGTGGGGGACGCGGGCGTGCTCGTCGCCAAGTTTCGGCAGCCCGAGGCGTTCGCCGCCGCGTTGATCCGGCTCGCGCGGCGCCCGGACCAACTGCGCCGGCTCCAGCAGGCGGCGCGGGCGCGCGCGCAGGCGTTCACCTGGACCCGGACCGCCGCACGGTTTGCCGCCATCTACCGCGCACCCCGCGCCCGTTCGCCGTGAGTTGCTCAACCGGGCGCCCGCGGTTTCAACGCCCAGCGGCTTCACCAGCAGCTTCAACGCCGGCGCGCGGCGGGGAGCAGTTTCGCCGGGTCCACCGTGCGTACGGGCGTCCACGTGGCCGGATTGTTCTCGTCGAACTGCTCCAGGTACCGGATGACCTCGTTCGTGATGGGCGTGGGTGTCGACGCGCCGGCCGTCACCGCCACCTTGCGCACGCCGCGCAGCCACTCCGGCCGGATCTCGGTGACGTCCGCCACGCGGTACGCTTTCGTCCCCGCGATCTCCTCCGCCACCTGCGCCAGGCGGTTGGAGTTGTTGCTGCGCGGATCGCCGACGACGATGCACAAGTCGGCCCCGCGCGCCTGCTCCGCCACCGCCTGCTGACGCATCTGGGTGGCGAGGCAGATCTCGTTGTAGACTTCCGCCTGCGGGTACTTGCGGCGAACGGCTGCCATCAACTCGGCGGTGTCCCACTGGCTCATCGTGGTCTGGTTGGTGACGGCGATCTTCGCGCCGTCGAGGTGCAAGGCCTCGACATCATCCAGGTTCTCCACCAGGTGGACGTGGCCCGGCGCGACCCCCAACGCCCCTTCCGGTTCCGGGTGGCCCTTGCGCCCGATATACACGATCTCGTAACCTGCCGCCACTTTCTCCCGGATGAGGTCGTGGGTGCGGGTGACGTCCGGGCAGGTGGCGTCGATGATGTGCAGCCCCCGTTCCGCGGCCCTGCGTTTCACTTCCGGCGACACCCCGTGCGCCGTGAAGATGACCGTGCCTTCTTGCACCTGTTCCAACAAGGCCAGACGGTTGGGCCCGTCCAGGGTGATGATGCCTTCCCGGGCAAACGCGTCGACCACGTGCTGGTTGTGGACGAGCATGCCGAGGATGTAAATCGGCCTCGGCAGCGCCGGGTCTTCCGCAGCCCGCCGCGCCAACACCATCGCGTCGACGACACCGTAGCAGTACCCGCGCGGGGTGATCTTGATGACCTCCATCCGTCATCCCGCCTTTCGTCGTCCTGCTTCACGTTTGCGGCCGCACCGGCCGCATCTGATGAAGCAGGCGCTGTTTCAACTCCCACAGCGGCAGCGACAAATCCACGTGGTAGATGTGCGGATTGATGGGGCGGCGCACCTCGGACGAGAACTTGGCCAGGCTCTCCTCCACCCGCCGGCGGATGGCCGCGATGTCCGGCAACTCGTAGACCAACTGGCCGCCGAGGAACACAGGGACCAACAGCGGTTCCACCTGATAATCCTGAATCACCTTGCGCTTGTATGTGTGAACCGGATCGAACAGTTCCAGCGGCTCGGCAGGGTTGAGGTCCGGCTCATCGTCAAGGGCGATGAGGTCGGCGGAAGCCTGGCCGTCCACGTACAGGCGCAACACCTTCTTTTTTCCGGGATTGGTCACCTTCGCCGCATTTTCCGACACCTTGATGCACGGCTGCAGGACCCCGTCCTCCTCCTTGGCGGCCAGCTTGAACACACCGCCGAGCGCCGGGCAATCGTAGCTGGTGATGAGGTGGGTGCCCACGCCCCACGCGTTGATCTCCGCACCCTGCAGGATGAGGTCGCGGATGGTGCGCTCATCGAGATCGCTCGAGGCGATGATCCCGACGTACGACAACCCGGCGGCGTCCAGCATGGCGCGCGCCCGTTTCGACAAATACGCCAAGTCGCCGCTGTCGATGCGCACCGCGCGCAGCCGGTACCCGCGCGCCTCCAGCTCCTTGGCGACGGTGATGGCGTTGGGGATGCCGCTGCGCAGGACGTCGTACGTGTCCACCAGGAGCGTGGTCGCGTCCGGGAACGCGTCCGCGTAAGCCCGGAACGCATCGATCTCGCTTGGGAAGCTCTGGATCCAGCTGTGCCCCTGCGTGCCGACCACCGGGATCCCGAACGACTGACCGGCCAACAGGTTGCTGGTGCCTGCACAACCGGCGATGTACGCGGCGCGCGCCCCGAACACCGCCGCATCCATGTTCTGCGCCCGGCGCAGCCCCATCTCGAGCACGGGCGCGTCCGGGTGGCGCGGGTCGCTGCGCGCCGCCTCCACAATCCGCCGCGCCTTCGTCGCGATGAGGCTCTGATGGTTGATGAACGTGAGCACCGCCGATTCGACCAACTGCACTTCGGCCAGCGGCCCCTCAAAGCGCAGGATGGGCTCGTTGGGGAAGACGACCGTGCCTTCCGGCACCGCGTACAGGTCCCCTGTGAAGCGGAACTCAGCAAGCCAAGTGAGAAAATCTTCCGGAAACTGCCGCAAGCTGCGCAGGTACGCAATCTCCTCCGGACCGAACCGGAGGTGATAGAGGTACCAGACCACCTGTTCCAATCCGGCGGCGATGACGAAGCCGTTGCCGCACGGGTTGGCGCGATAGAACAAGTCGAACACCACCCGTTGGCGGTGCTTGCCCGCACGGAAGTGGCCGTACATCATGGTCAATTGGTAAAGATCCGTCAAGAGCGGCACCGACCTGCCTCGGTAGACGGGCAGGGCGGATATCTCCTCGATGCGCGCCTGCGCGCGCGCCTTGATCTCTTCCTCGGCTCCCCTCGCATGTCGCAACGCCATGAACGCCCCTTCCCAATCCTTCCGCTCGCCCGCCGCGCTTGCCGCGCCGCGGCATCAGGCGTTCACCACGCCCCAGGCGTTCACCACGCCCCGGGACGACCGTCTTCTTCGCCGCGGAGGGCGGCATCCAATGCCTGTGCGAGCTCGGGCCTTCCACAGACTAGAATATCACGTGCGGCAAGGTGATACGTCCCGCCCCCAATCTGTTGCACATGGCCCCCTGCCTCCGTCACCAAACAAACCCCGGCGGCCAGGTCCCACGCATTGAGGTCGTATTCCCAGAACGCGTCCAAACGTCCCGCCGCGACATACGCCAGGTGCAGCGCCGCGCTGCCCAGGGCGCGCAGGTTCTTCACCCGTCCGGTGAGCCGCATGCCGGCGGTGAGCGTCTGATCCCGCGCCGCCTGGCGTGAGGGAAAACCGGTCGCGACGATGGCGCCCGCGAGCGACGCCTCTGTGCTTGCGCGCAAGCGCAGCCAACGCGCGGCCGCTTCCGCGAGCGATACGGGCGTCTCTGCCGCACACCACTGCGCCGCCTCACCCGCTGTCAGGCGCCAGGCGCCGGTGCCGCGCTGCGCCAAGAACACCTCACCACGGTACGGGTCGTACACCACCCCGCATTGTACCTCGCCGTGCTCGGCGTAGGCGATGGAGACCGCGGAGAGCGGCATGCCGTAGACAAAGTTGGTGGTGCCGTCGAGCGGATCGACCACCCACAAACGGGGGGCATCCGCCACCGCTTGCGCAGCGGCGAGCGACGCCTCCATGCCCGGGGCGGTCGATTCCTCACCGAGCACCTCGTCATCCGGAAAACACGCGTGGATGGTCGCGCGGATCCGCCGCTCGCACTCCGGATCGACGTCGGTCACGAGGTCGGAAGGCGATGACTTGGTCTTCACTTCGAGCTTTGTGTCCAAGCGGGATCGAAAGTAATCGCCGGCGGCGAGCGCCGCCCGCACGGCGACGACAGGCACCCATACGTCGCGATCGATGGATTGCAATGCCATCCTCCCTTTCCTCAGGTTTGCCCGCCCCCGTCCTCCGGCTGCACCGTCGGGGAGCACGCGCCCGGTTCGGCAGAAAAAGATGTCCCGTCCGGCTCAGGCAGGAGAAACACCGCCTCGCCCACGCGCAGGCGGCAGGCTGCCCAGTCGCCCAACGCCCGCAGCGTGTCGGGGAACAAGAGCACGATGCGGCCCCGTCCCACCGCCTTGATGGTCAATGTGCCCGTGGCCACCGCACCGGTCTTTGGCCATGCACACCCCACGGGGGGTACGGCGGTGTCGGCGAGAACCGACGGGCGAGGATGCGGGTCTGGACCTGCCCAGATCAAGAAGACATTGTTGTCAGCCGGCGCGCCGAACCGGACGGCGAACGGTTCGGGTGCGGATGCACCCTCCGTCCACTCCAACTCCACGGCGATGGCGCCCTGCAGCTGCTCGCTGTGCGCTTTGTACGCATCGGTCCATTCGGCGCGCACCACCCGCAAGCGCGCGCCGTGCCCTTCCAATTCATGCCACACCCCGGGCGGTACAGGCCGCGGCGTGCGGTGGGTCGGAATGTGGTGTTGGAACCAGCGGGCAATCCGCCGCAGCTCGTCCTCGCGGTGCCGCGGCTCTTCAATGCCGTGCCCTTCCCGCGGATAGTGGATGAACTCGACCGTCTTGCCGGCCTCGAGCAACGCGTTGTACATCTCTTTGGCGTTGGCGATGAAGGTGTTGTCGTCCGCGTCGCCATGGATGATGAGCACCGGCGTCACGATGCGGGCCACGTACCGCGCAGGCGAACGCTGCCAGTAGAGCGCCTCGTTCTCCCAATACCGCCCGAGGTACATCACCTCCCAGCCGCGGGTCGTCGAGCAGCCGAAATCGGTGAACAGATTCCAGATGCCAAACTCCGACACGGCGGCACGGAAGCGGCTGTCCTGGCTGATGATCCAGTTGGTCATGTAACCGCCGTAGCTGGCCCCGGTGATGCCGAGGCGGCCGGGATCGAAGCGGCCGGTCGCGAGCAGCGCGTCCAGTCCGGCCATGATGTCGCGGTAGTCACCTCCGCCCAGGTCGAACCGGCTGGCGGAGATAAACGCTTGGCCATAGCCCACACCGCCCCGGTAGTTGGGCGCGAACACAGCGTAGCCGAGCCCGGCCAGCCAGTGCCAGTTCAGGTACTGATGGAACGCTTTGGTCACGTGCCACGCCGGACCCCCGTGAATGTCGACGAGGAGCGGCAATGGCCCGCCTGCCTCGCCGGCATCGGGCGGCAACACGAGCACCCCTTCCAACGCAAGCCCGTCGCTCGCGCGCCAGCGGACGACTTCCACCTTGCCCCGGAGCTTGTCGCGCCACTCTTCCTGCAGGTGCGTGACCTGCTCCACCGCCTCTCCGTCCGCCCGCCAACAAAAGAGCTCGAACGGCGTGTACGCGTCCTCCGCGGCGAACACCGCGACCTTCCCCTCCCGGCTCACCGCCAACAGGCGGACAACCGCCTCGTCCGAGCCTGTGACGCGGATGGCGGCCGGTTGGGATGCCTGATATCCCTGGCGCAACCCGGTACAGAGGACGAGCGGTGCCGCGAGCCCAAGCTCCGCCTGCGCCAACACCGTGTCCGGGTCCAGCCAGGAGAACGTCGCAAAGTCGCCCGCAAACCCTGTGCCCGCCGAGGCGTTCCATGTTCGCGCTTTGCCCGTATCCGCACCGTTCGAAGGGATCTCGACCAGCCACAGGTCGCTCTGCGACAGTTCCGCCTGATGGAGGCGCGGCGCGATGTACGCGACCATGCGGCCGTCGGGCGAAAACCTGGGGTGTTGGCAGGCGCCCCGTCGTTCGACCAAGGGCCGGCACACCCATGACCGCGCTCGCTCCTCTTCCCGCTCCGGCTCCCCCGCGTCCTCCGGCGGCGCCTCCAGATACCACAAGTTCATCCGATCCCAGTCATTCGCGAAGCCGGTACGGTTGCTGGAGAACACAATGCGGCGCCCGTCCGGGGAGACGTCCAGTTCGCAGAGACCAAAGTCGCGCGCATAGACGGTCTCGATCCGCCCTTCGTCCCACCACACGCGGCAGATGCGGCGGGGCTTTTGTACCCGCTCTTCGTGCACCTCGTCGCGCTTTTGCTCCAACCGCGCCTTGTCCCACTGTTTTTCAAACTCGCTCCGCTCGGCGTCGGTGATGACGAAGATGCTCTCCCCGTCCGGCGCGAAAGCAAAATCGTACACCAATCCGAGCTTGTCGGACGCGGGACGCGCCTCCCCGCCGCCAAGCGGCAGGATGAACAGCCGCTGCGACGGCGCGTCTTCGTCTTCGTCTTCGCCGGAGCCGTCCAAGGGCCGGTCGCTCAGAAACGCAATCACCTTGCCGGTCGGCGCGAAGAGCGGATCCGTGTCGTTCCAAGGGCCAAACGTCAGTTGGACCGGTTCCGCATCCGGGACAAGGGGCAGGCGCCACAGCTTGGTCCGGTACTCCCCTTTGTCTTCATCCAGGGTCCGCAGCGCAAAGACGCACTCGCTGCCGTCCGGCGCCACGCTCACCCCGGTGGGCAGCTTGATCTTGAGCAGGTCTTGAATGGTCCAGCGCGATGGCATGGCGTCACCCCCCTGGCCCGTGTTCGACCCCATCGGTCCGTATTCGCCAACATCCCTTCCCACTGTAGCGCCGCCAGCGCCGGTGCGCAACCGATGCCGCATGGGTATGAGATGGTACGCGAAGGCTCATCATGATTTGGAAGACATCACCACACCCCGCACGTCGGGGCGGTCAAGAGGGGCGATGTGGAAGATGGAACGACCACAGCGGATTGTCCGGGATGCTTTGGGTGAGATCTCCATACCGGCGGACGCGTATTACGGGGCGCAGACCGCGCGCGCCCTGCATAACTTCCCCATCAGCCACCTGAGGTTGCCACGGTCGTTCATCCGCGCCCAAGGCATCGTCAAGTGGGCCGCGGCAGCCGCGCACAAAGAGCTCGGGGTGATGGAACCCGCCAAAGCGGACGCCATCTGCCGCGCGGCCGACGAGGTGATGGACGGGCGTCTCGACGATTGGTTTGTGGTCGACGTGTACCAAGCGGGCGCCGGGACGTCGCAGAACATGAACGCCAACGAGGTCATCGCGGCCCGGGCCGCGGAGTTGCTCGGCGGTGAGCGCGGTGACGTGCGGCTGGTCCATCCGAACGACGACGTCAACCGCTCGCAGTCGACCAACGACACGTTCCATATCGCCATGAACATCGCCGGATTGGAATTGCTTGCGCACGGGCTCGATCCCGCCTTGCGCCGCCTGGCGGCGGCGCTGCGCGGCAAAGCGGCCGAATTCTCCCATATCGTGAAGGCCGGGCGCACCCACCTGCAGGACGCCGTGCCGCTTCGGCTCGGCGACGAATTCGGAGCATGGGCGCACAATGTCGAACGCCACCGGGCCTGGATTGAACAGGCCGCCGCGAACCTGCTTTGGCTCGGCTTCGGTGGCAACGCGGTGGGGACGGGCATCAACGCACCGCCCGGGTTTGCGGAGGTGGCGGTCCGCAAGGTCGCGGAAAAGACCGGTTTTGCCTTCCGCCTGGCGGAGGACCCGTTCGCATTCAACCAAAATCCGGATGAAGTGGTTTATGTCAGCGGCGCGCTGCGCAACCTGGCCCTGGCGTTGCAGCGGATCGCGAACGATGTGCGGTTGCTCGCCTCCGGGCCGCGGACAGGGCTGGCGGAAATCGAGCTGCCGGCGGTGCAGCCTGGGTCATCCATCATGCCGGGGAAAGTGAACCCGGTGATGGCGGAGATGTTGAACATGGTCGCCTACCAAGTCCAGGGCTGCGACACCACCATCGCCTTGGCGGGCGGCGCGGGACAGCTGGAACTGAACGTGATGATGCCCGTGATGGCCGCGAACTTCCTGCACGAGATCACCATCCTCACCACCGCCGTGGACGCCTTCACCGAACGGTGCGTGCTGGGTATCCGCGCCGACGCGGCGCGCTGCCGGGCGTACGCGGAGCGCTCGTTGGCGCTTGCGACCGCGCTCAACACCACCATCGGTTACGACCAGGCCGCGCAGGTGGTCAAACGCGCGCTCGCCGACGGCACGAGCCTGCGCGACGCGTGTTTGGCGCTCGGCATCGATGCCGCCGTCGCCGACCGCGTGCTGGACGTCGACGCCCTCTCCAGGGTGGTGCCGCGAACCCTGGCGCCAAGCGTAGGCGCCGAACCGGCCGACTGAGTCGCACGTGAGTCGCACGGATGCTGCGCACGAGCGTCCCGTGCGGGCGGAGACGGCCGCTTTGCGCTGCATCGCAGCACCGTGTCCCCGTCACTTGAACTTGCGCCAGTCCAGGTTGGTGTTGGCCAACAAATCGGCGAACGAGGCTTCCTCATCGTCGTTCGGATCGAACAGCTCGGCGAAGGACGGCTCGTCGTCCGCCCCGGCCGCAGCGGGCCGGCCTTTTGCCGCTTGTTGCTCGGGCAGTCCGGCAGGCCGGTCCCGGTGCCTTGCCTGCGCGGGGCCGCGCGGCGTGGCCTCGGCTTCCATTTGCCGCCGCAGATCCTCCAGCTGCTTGGCGACCCTCTCGCCCACCAAGTCATGGAAGGTGATGCCCGCCGGGTTGTCCGCCTGCGCCCGCGACGCCACCCCGTCCGCCGCATAGGCGGGCTTGTCCAGACCGGCATCATCCCTCCGACGGGCAGGCCGCTTGCGCTTGCTCATGATCCCACCCCGCCTTGCGCCAGCCATGCGGCCAGATACGCCTTTTCTTCCGCCACGAGTTGCGGGCGGCGGTGCAGGTGAGTGCGCAGCTGCGCCTCTTCCCACGCCTCTGAACCCGGAGCTTCCGGGAGGTCTGGATAGAGGTCGGCAAGCTTGCGTTCGTAGAGCACCTCCCACTCCTCGGCCCCGTCCACCTGGCGCCGCTGCGACACCTGCATGTAGATGCCCGGATCCTCTCCGTCCGCCCGGGCATACATCACCATCTCGTAGTCGTCCCACTGGTGGACCCAATCGAGCGGATCCATCGCCATCGCCTCGCAAAGCCGCCGGTTTTATGCCCTGGCGGCAGGTTTGTTACAATAACAAACAGCACGTACATCCATCCGGCGGCGTCCGCGGGAGCGGTGCGGCCGCGCGATGCGGCCGCGGCCGCCGGCGAACGCTGTCCGCCGCACGGATGAGATGCGGATGAAAAGGAGGGCATTCGGTTTGAAGAAAGTCATGTGGGCCGTGTTCGTGATTGCGCTCATCATCGTGGCCATCGAGACGTTTCGGCCACAACCGCCGTTCCCCGCGGTGCCCGGGGCCCCGCAGGCAGCCGCAGCACTGACCGCATGGGTGGGCGGGCGGTGACGCCTTCGCCCGTGCGCGAACAGGTTACCGCCCCAACACCTGGCGGAACGCCTGGGTCAGACGCGGCACCACCTCGAACAGGTCGCCGACAATCCCATAGTCCGCAATCTGAAAGATGGGCGCCTCCGGGTCCTTGTTGATGGCGACAATCACCTTGCTGCCCGACATGCCCGCGATGTGCTGAATGGCGCCGGAGATGCCGCATGCGATGTACAGGTCGGGCGTCACCGTCTTTCCCGTCTGGCCAATCTGCAGCGCGTAGTCGCAGTACCCGGCGTCACAAGCACCGCGCGATGCGCCGACGGCGCCCCCGAGCACCTCGGCCAGCTCATAGAGCGGCTGAAACCCTTCCGCGCTCTGCACCCCGCGCCCGCCGGAGACGATGACCCTCGCTTCGGTCAGGTCGGCCCCGGCGCGCGTCTTTTGGACCACCTCCTGCACCAGGGTCACCAGGTCGTCCGGTTGCAGCGGCACCGCGAGCGGTACGATGCGGCCTGGTTTGCCGGCTCCCCCCGTGGACGCCGGCAGGTTGTTGGGCCGCACCGTCACCACCATCGGCCCGCGGATGAACACCACCTTCGTCAGCGCCTTGCCGGCGTAGATGGGCCGGGTGAACACCAGCCGGCCGTCCTCTGTGTCGATGCTCGTCACGTCCGACACCTGGCCGGCGCCGATGCGCACAGCGAACGCAGGCGCCAAGCTCTTACCGACGGCAGAATGAGCGAACAGCACCACGTCCGGAGTCTGGCGCGAAGCGGCCTCCGCCAGCACACGCAGATACGCCCGCGGAACGAACGACGCGAGCTGTGGCGCGTCGGCCACCCACACCTCGTCTGCACCGTGATCGCCAAGACCTGCCGCCAGTTCCGCCACGCCGTGGCCGATGAGCATGGCGGTGACGCGGCCGCCTTCCGCCATGCGCTGGGCCGCGCCCAGCATGTCAAAGGTCACCTGGCGCAACTTCTGCTGGCGGATGTCCGCCACCACCCACACGTTGCGCGCCATCGTCAGGTCCTCCTCTCCCGGCATTCTCTCAGGACACGACGCGTTCCACACGGCAGAGGGCGTCGACCAGCGCCGCGACCTGCTCGTCGAGCGTGCCCGACAAGATGCGGCCAGGTTGTTTGGCAGGCGGGGCGAACGTCGCGACGACCTCGGTGTACGGAGCCACATCCGTCGCCGCCAACCCCAGGTCGGACAGCCTGAGGCGGGCGATGGGCTTCTTCGCCGCCCGGCGAATGCCGAGGAGCGATGGATAGCGCGGTTCATTCAATCCTTGTTGCGCCGTGATGACGAGCGGCAGCGGCGCCGCCACCACCTCGATATCCCCTTCGGCGTCCCGATGGGCCGTGGCGCGGCCGTCCGCGACCATGAGCCGGATGACCGTCGCCACATACGGCCAACCGAGCAACTCCGCCAGGCGGATGGCCACCTGGCCGGACCCGTCGTCCACCGCGTAATTTCCCGCCAGGATGAGGTCGTACGGCTTTTGCCGCGCCACCGCCGCCAACACCGTGGCGACCGCCGCTTCGTCGGCGCGCGCGCGCGGGTCGTCGACGAGGATGGCCTCGTCCGCGCCCATCGCCAACGCCGTGCGCAGCGCCTCCTCCGCCCGCTCCGGGCCGACGGAAACCACCGTCACCTCGCCCCCGTGCGCTTCCTTGAGCCGGATGGCTTCTTCGATGGCGTACTCGTCGTATGGGTTGACGACGAACCGGACACCCTCTTCTTGGATGATGCCGTCTTCAATCACAATCCGCTCCTCTGTGTCGAACGTCTGTTTGACGCACACCAGGATGTTCACGCCACACGCCCCTTCCCGGCGCCGCGCCTGTGACATACTGGCAGCCGGTCGCACCGTAGATTATACTGATCATAACAGCGGGAAAAACATTCCCGCCATGACAGGCGCAACACTTCGCGCAGTCTGAGGCGAAAGTGCCTTGCGAAAGGATGGATTCCTCATGCACGTGATCCGATCCGATGAATGGAGCAACGCGCACCTGGCCGTCAACGACTGTCTGTCGAGGTTGTTGAACACGCTGCGTGACCTGGGTTACAACCCCAGCCTCCACATCTCCTATGACCAGGACGAACAGCATATCGTGGTCGATCCGGAACTCCGGCGCCGCCACCCGGAAGTCGAGGCAGCGTACCAGGAATACGTTTCTTACTGCCGCTTGCGCGACGCCGCGTTACGCCAGATTCAGGAGCTCCCGAAAGTGGATCTCGGGTTTCAGTAAAAAAGGCAGCCCGCGCCGGCCGGCTATCCGCCGGTTTGTCCGCGCGGGCTGTCGCCCTGCCGCTCACGAACCGCCCACTTCCTGTACCGCCACCTCGTCCATCATCACGTCCGCGAGGGAAATGGAGTCGAGCGCGCGCGTCACCGCTTGCATCACCCGCAACCACACGTTGCGCGTGTGGCACTTGCGAATACGGCCGCAGAACTCCTCTGCCGCCACCTCCTCCCGGATACAGCCGATGGGCGCAAGCGACCCTTCCAACACCCGCACCAGGTCGCCGACCGAGATGTCCGCCGCAGGGCGGCTCAGCATATAGCCGCCGTTGACCCCGCGCACGCTCTTGACGAAACCGGCGCGCCGCAGCTGCGCAACAATCTGGTCGAGAAACTGTTCCGGGATCCCTTCGGCTTCGGCGATGGCCCGCAGCGGCACCGGGTGGTCCGTCCCGGCCGCCGCCGCGATGGCCACCATCGCCCGCAGGCCGTATTCGGTCCGTTGCGACACCTTCATGGTCATCCCTCCACTCCGGCGCATGCGCCGGGGCCACGCGACCGGGACCATCCCGCTCTCCCGGCACCGGATGGCAGGCAAAACCGCCTGCGGACGGAACGGGTCAGCCGGCCGCGCATCAGACATCCAGGTAGATGTCCTCGCCGCGCACCTCGACAGCGTAGGTCGCAAGCGGGATCACGCATGGCAAAGCCACCGCTGCCCCGGTGCGGACGTCGAACTTGCCGCCGTGTTTCGGACACGCCACCACATGGCCGTCCAGACGGCCGGCCGTCAGCGACTCCCCGGCATGGGTGCACACGTCGGAGGTCGCGTACAAGCCGTCCGGAAGGCGGTAGATGGCGATCTCCTCGCCGTCCACCGTCACCCGTTTCATGCCGCCGACCGGAAGTTCGGCGAGCGCCGCCACGCGCACCCAGGCCATCAGCCGACCGACCCTTCCATCTCGAACTTGATGAGGCGGTTCATCTCCACCGCGTATTCCATCGGCAGCTCACGGGTGAACGGCTCGATGAACCCCATGACAATCATCCGCGTCGCTTCCTCTTCGGGAATGCCGCGGCTCATCAGGTAGAACAGCTGCTCCTCGCTGACCTTCGACACCGACGCCTCGTGCTCCAGCGTCACGTCGTCGTTCATGATCTCGTTGTACGGAATGGTGTCCGACGTCGAGTTCTCGTCGAGGATGAGCGTGTCGCACTTGATGTTCGCCTTGGCGCCGCGGGCGTTGGGACCAAAGCTGGCCAGACCGCGGTAGGTCGTCTTCCCGCCCTGCTTGCTGATGGACTTGGAGACGATGGTCGACGTCGTGTTCGGCGCCAGGTGGACGACCTTCGCGCCCGCATCCTGGTGCTGGCCGCGTCCGCCGACCGCAATGGACAACACCATCGCCTTGGCGCCCTCGCCCACCATGTACACGCTCGGGTACTTCATCGTCAGCTTCGACCCGATGTTCCCGTCCACCCACTCCATGGTGGCGTCCTTGTACGCCACGGCGCGCTTGGTCACCAGGTTGTAAATGTTGGGCGCCCAGTTCTGGATGGTCGTGTAGCGGCAACGCGCCCGGTCTTTGACAATGATCTCGACCACCGCGCTGTGCAACGAGTTCGTGCTGTAGATGGGCGCGGTGCAGCCCTCGACATAGTGGACGAAGCTGTCCTCGTCGCAGATGATGAGCGTCCGTTCGAACTGGCCCATGTTCTCCGAGTTGATGCGGAAGTACGCCTGCAGCGGGATCTCGCACTTGACGCCCTTCGGCACGTAGATGAAGCTGCCGCCCGACCACACCGCCGAGTTGAGGGCCGCGAACTTGTTGTCCTCCGGCGGCACCACCGTGCCGAAGTACTCCTTGAAGATCTCAGGATACTCGCGCAGGGCCGTGTCGGTGTCACAGAAGAGGACGCCCATCTCCTCCAGGTCTTTGCGCATGTTGTGGTAGACGACCTCCGACTCGTACTGCGCCGAGACGCCCGCCAGGAACTTCTGCTCCGCCTCCGGAATGCCCAGGCGGTCGAACGTCCGCTTGATCTCCTCCGGCACCTCGTCCCAGGAACGGCCCTTGCGCTCCGTCGGCTTGACATAGTACGTGATGTCGTCGAAGTTGAGCTCCGACAGGTCACCGCCCCAGGTCGGCATCGGCTTCTGGTAGAAGATCTCCAGGGCGCGCAGGCGGAAATCGGTCATCCAACCCGGCTCGTTTTTCATCATCGAGATCTGCTCGACGACTTTGCGCGAAAGACCCTTTTCCAGCTTGACGACCGAGATGTCCTTATCGCGAAACCCATACTGGTACTCACCCAGTTCAGGCAACGTCTTCGCCATCGAAAAGACCCCCTTTTGGCCTCACATGTCGGCCGCACCGTCACTCCGCCGGTTGCGGCCGCACTGCCTTCTCCAACGCCTGCCACGCCAGCGTGGCGCACTTGATGCGCGCCGGGAATTTGGAGACCCCCTGCAGCGCCTCCAAGTCCCCCAAATCGCGATCCGGCTCCTCCCCGCGCATCATGGCGCGAAACGACCGGGAAAGCGCCAACGCCTCGGCGATGGGCAATCCCTTGACGGCTTCCGTCATCATCGAGGCGGACGCCATCGAAATGGAGCAGCCGCTGCCGCGGAAACGGGCGTCCGTGACGACGCCGTCCTTGACCTGCAGCTGCAGCTTGATCTCGTCGCCGCAACTGGGATTGCGCAGGTCGACGGTGATGGCGTCCGCCGCCAGCTCACCCACGTTCCGCGGGTGTTGGTAATGGTCCATAATCACCTGCCGGTACAGGTCATCCAATTGCATGGTGGAAAAACTCCTTTGCCGTCTGCAAGGCGTTGACAAGCGCGTCGATGTCTTGCTCGGTGTTGTACAGGTAAAAGCTGGCCCGTGCCGTCGCCGGCACGCCGAGCCAGCGCATCAGCGGCTGGCAGCAGTGGTGTCCGGCGCGGATGGCGATGCCTTCCGCGTCGAGCACCGTCGCCAGGTCGTGCGGGTGGACGCCTTCCAGGTTAAACGTCACCAGACCGCCGCGCTGTTCGGCCCGCGCCGGGCCGTAGACGGTGATCCCCTCCACACGCCGGAGGCGCTCCAAGGCGTAGGCCGTCAAGGCGCGGTCGTGTTGACGGATGGCCTCCATCCCGATGCCGGTCAGGTAATCGACCGCCACCCCGAGGGCGATGGCCCCGGCGATGATGGGCGTACCGCCTTCAAACTTCCACGGTGTCTCCTTCCACGTCGATTGATGCAATTCGACGACGTCAATCATCTCGCCGCCGAAATACGTCGGTTCCATCTCGTCCAGCCACTTGCGCTTGCCGTACAGGACGCCAATCCCGGTCGGGCCGCACATCTTGTGCCCGGAAAAGGCGAGGAAGTCGCAGTCCATCGCCTGCACGTCGGTCGGCAGGTGCGGCACGCTCTGCGCGCCGTCCACCACCACCACGGCACCCGCCGCATGCGCGATCTCGGCGATCTCCCGCACCGGATGGATGGTGCCGAGCACGTTCGACACGTGCGCGATGGCCACCAGCTTTGTCGCCGGCGTCACCGTCCGCCGCACGTCGTCGAGGGAGATGGTGCCGTCCGGCTGCAGCGGGATGAACTTGAGCGCCGCACCCGTGGCGCGCGCCACCTGCTGCCAGGGCACCAGGTTGCTGTGGTGCTCCGCCGCCGTGGTCACAATCTCGTCGCCCGGGCCGAGCCGCGGCCTGGCGAAGCCGTAGGCAATCATGTTGATGGATTCGGTCGTCCCGCGCGTGAAGATCACCTGCTCCGCCGACGGCGCATGGATGAACCGCGCCACTTTCTCGCGCGCCAACTCGTACGCCTCGGTCGCCTTCGTGCCGAGGGTGTGCACGCCGCGGTGGACGTTGGCGTTGTACGTCTCATAGTAGTGGCGGATGGCCTCGATGACCGGGCGCGGCTTCTGGGACGTCGCCGCGTTGTCCAGGTAGACCAGAGGGTGGCCGTTGACCGTCTGCTGCAAGATCGGAAAGTCTCGGCGCACCGCCGCGACGTCCATGTCAGACCAACTCCTTGTCGAGCAGAGCCCGGAAGTGCTCGCGCATGGCCGGCGACGGGATGGCATTCACCGCCGGCTCCAAGTAACCCCACAGGATCATCCGCTGCGCCGCTGCTCGCGGGATGCCGCGCGACATCAGGTAATAGACCTGGTTCTCGTCAATCTTGCCCACGCTCGCCGCATGACCGCAGCGCTGCACGTTGTTTTCATCGATGAGCAGCATCGGGATGGCGTCCGCACGGGCCGTCGGATCGAGCACCAGCATGCGGTCCGCCTGTTCCGCGCCGGCTCCCCGTGCCCCTTTGACGATGTGGGTGCGCGTCCGGTACACGGCGTTCGCCCGCTCGCGCACCACGCCGCGCAGGTTCATGTCGCTCTCCGAGTACCGCCCGCTGTGCACCATGCTCGCGGTGAGATCGAGGTGCTGGCGGCCGAAGCCCAACCCCACACCGGTGAGCGTCGAGCGGGACCCGTCGCCGAGGAGCCGGCTTTCAATCAACGCCACCGTGAAGCCGTCCCCCACGTCGCCGAACACCCAATCGACGTGGGCATCCTTATCCACCTTGGCCCGCCGCGTGATGAAGTGGGTCGGTCCCTTGCGCAAGTGGCTCAACACCGCCGCCGTCACCCGAGCCCCCGGTCTGGCGATGACCTCGGTCACGCCGCTGTGCACCACGTCCCCCGGCACGTCGCCCGCGGCAACGTACAGCTCGCTGTACGCGAACTTGGCGTTGTCCTCCGCCACCACGAGCGCCCGCGGCAGCGCACCCTGACCCACGGCGGTGTGGATGTACACAAATTGGAACACCGCGTCGATCTCGACATGCCGCGGCACGTACAAGAAGACGCCGCCGTGCCACAGCGCGGCGTTGAACGCCGCCCACTTGCTCTCTTCCGCATCCACCGCCTGAAACAGCGCGGCCTGCACCAGGTTCTCATGGTCGCGCACCGCGGTGTGCAGATCGGTGAAGATGACCCCCCGGCGCGCCAAGTCCGCGGGCAGGTGCGCGCGAAGCACCACGCCGTCGCGGACCACCACCGCCGGAGCATCGCCCAGGGCGCTGAGGAGGCCGGCCACTTCGTCCAGCCCGTCCGTCCCCACCGCCGCCGGGAACGGCCCCGCGTTCCACACCCGGCGCGTGAGGTCCGTCTTCTCGAGCCGCGGGGACGGGAGGGCGACGAAGCGCGCAAACGCCGCCTGGCGCGCGCTCCGCAACCACTCCGGCTCCTGGTAGCGGTCGCAGAGGCCGTCGACCAACGACAGAGAAACGGTTGCTGCTTGTTCTGCCACGGCCCATCCCTCCCCTCAAACCTCGGCGCCGACCGTCTCGTCGACGATGCCCAGTTCCTGCTTGAGCCAGTCGTACCCTTTGCGCTCAAGCTCACGCGCCAGTTCGCGATCCCCCGATTTGACAATCCTGCCTTGCATCATCACGTGCACGTGGTCCGGCACGATGTATTCCAACAGCCGCTGATAGTGGGTGATGATGAGGAACCCGCGTTCCGGCGACCGCACCGCGTTGACCGCATCGGCCACAATCCGCAATGCGTCGATGTCCAGTCCCGAGTCGATCTCGTCGAGGATGGCGATGCGGGGATTGAGCATCGCCAACTGCAGGATCTCGTTGCGCTTCTTTTCGCCGCCGGAAAACCCTTCGTTCAAGTACCGCTCGGCGAACGACGGGTCGATGCCCAGCTGTTTCATCTTCTCCTGCAGCATGCGGTGGAACTTGATGACCGGGATCTCGTTGCCCTCGCCCAACCGGGCGTTGAGCGCGGTGCGCAGGAAATTGGCGTTCGAAACGCCCGGCACCTCCGCCGGATACTGCATCGCCAAAAACAAACCGGCGCGCGCCCGCTCATCCACCGACATGGCGAGGATGTCCTCGCCGTCCAGGGTGACGCGGCCCCCCGTCACTTCGTAGCGGGGATGACCCATCAACGCCGCCGCGAGGGTGCTCTTGCCTGTCCCGTTCGGCCCCATGATGGCATGGATCTCGCCACCCTTGACCGTGAGGTCCAGCCCGCGGACAATCTCTTTCCCGTCCACGCTGACGTGCAGGTCTTCAATCTTCAACACCGGGGATGACATATCGGCATCAACCTCTCCGTTCCCTGTCCGGATGCGCTCGTACGGTACGGTGTCCGGAAGTTCTCTGTCCGGCCGCACCCAGGGCCGTCGCCGGCCACCGGTAAAGTTGACTTTTGGAGTCATGTTTTCAGGTATAACATTACCACACTCTGTGGAAAATGCAAACGCGGCCCGCGGTGCAGCCGAAAGGCGGAATCCCGGACGCGTCCAACGCATCCCGGACAGACCGCCTGCCCTCAGGCTGACCCGCCAAGCCGCGCGCCATGACGGAAATCTCGTTCAGAACAGGTAGCGGAAGACCAGTTTGGCCTCTTCCGACATCATGTCCTTGTTCCACGGGGGATCGAAGGTCAATTCGACCTCGACGTCCTCGACCCCGAGCTGCTTCACCTTTTCGACGATCTGGTCCCGCAAAAAATCGTACGCCGGACAACCCATCGTGGTCAACGTCATCGTGACCTTGACCTTTTTGCCGTCCTCGGAGATGTCGATTCCGTACACCATCCCCAGGTTGACGATGTCAATCTGGATCTCCGGGTCCAGGACATCGGTCAATACAGCGCGGACTTGCTCTTCCGTCACCATGGCACGACGCCTCCTTTCGGCACCCTGGACATGACCTTGGACATTACGGCGTGACGGTGATGGACGTAAACATATCGTCGTGGCCGGCACCGCAGAAAATGTCGCAGCGGATGACGTAACGGCCAGGATGCTCCGGTGTCCACACCACGTGCACCGGGGCGTCGCCCGCCGTCACCGCTTGGCTGATGTTGGTCCCGACGATGGAGAACCCGTGGGTCCCCTCCTTCGACTGTACGACAAAATCGACCGGCCGGCCAGCCTGAACCGAGGTGCGGTCGAGTTGCCATTTCCAATCGGTCGCGGTCACGTGCACCACCTGCGCGTCTTTCGGCACCTGGTCCGCGGGTGTCCCGCCCCCGCCCTGGGCGCCGCATCCTGCCGACAGGACGGCCGCCCCGGCGAGCGCGAGCCACGTACCTCCCCTTGGCATCCTGGTTTCTCCTCCCTCTCCCGTCAGCCCGCGTCGACGACCTCCGTCCACGGTGTGTACGGCAGGCCGAGCGAACGGGCCACCGCTTCGTTGGTCACCCGGCCGCGCATGGTGTTGATCCCTTTGGCGAGCGCCGGATCGCGCCGCGCGGCCGCTTCCACCCCGAGGTTCGCCAAACAAAGCGCGTACGGCACCGTGACGTGGGTGAGGGCCAACGTCGCCGTCCGCGGTACAGCGCCCGGGATGTTCGCCACCGCGTAGTGCAGCACGCCGCACCGCTCATACACCGGGCGGGAGTGGGTCGTGACGTGATCGATGGTCTCGATGGACCCGCCCTGGTCGATGGCCACGTCCACCACGACGCCGCCCGGGTTCATGCCGGCCACCATGTCGGTGGTGACGATCTTCGGCGCCCGCGCCCCGGGCACGAGCACGGCGCCCACCAGCACGTCGCACCCCGCGATCTCCGCCCGGAGGTTGTACGGGTTGGACATGACGGTGCGCACGCGGCCGCCGAACATCTGATCCAATTCTCGCAGGCGGGCGAGGTTCGTGTCCAGCACCGTCACCTGCGCCCCGAGGCCGACGGCGATGCGGGCGGCGTTCATCCCCACCATGCCGCCGCCGACCACCACGACCCGGGCCGGCGGCACGCCCGGCACCCCGCCCAAGAGTTCGCCGCGGCCGCCGTGCGCCTTCTCCAAAAAGTGCGCCGCAATCTGGATGGACATCCGTCCCGCGATCTCGCTCATCGGCGACAACAGCGGCAGGCTGCCGTCGGCGAGTTGCACCGTCTCGTACGCGATGGCGGTCACCCCGGCAGCGAGGAGCGCCTTGGCGAGGGCGGGCACCGCCGCCAGGTGCAAGTACGTGAACAACACCAACCCTGGCCGAAAATACCCGTACTCTTCCGGCTCCGGCTCCTTGACCTTCATCACCATCGTCGCGCGTTGCCAGACCTCGTCCGCGCTGGCAACCACCTCGCCGCCGGCAGCCGCGTAATCCGCATCCGCAAAGCCGCTGCCTTGGCCCGCGCCCGCCTCCAACACGACCCGATGGCCGGCTTGCACCAATTGATGGACGCCTGCCGGCGTGAGGGCCACCCTGTGCTCGCTGTCTTTCCGTTCCTTGGGCACCCCGATGACCACAGGACCCATCCCCTTCCCCGCGCCTCGTTCATGCAGGAAGACGCTTCATCCTCATTGTGTGCCAAGGCGGCGGAAAGCATCAGCGAACGCGCGCACTACGCTTGCGAAGGCGGGTCTTCCCGCCCGACCACCACCTTGCGCAGGACCCGGCGCTTCGGCGGCGTGATCTGAATGACGCCGCGCCGCACGCCTTCGGCGATGTGGTCTTGAATCCGCTTCACATCGCTCGGGGCAATACGCCAGTTCCTCCCGGCGAACGTAAACGACTCGGCCGTGAGCTCGCCGCGGGCCGCCAGGTCATCGACCGCCGCGCGCACCACATCGACCGGCACGCGCAGCATCTCCGCCAATTCCGCCAAACTGAATCTCGTCGTCACACCCCTTGCCTCCTGCCCACACGCTTGTTCCGGGAGCATCCCATTGGTTTTTATGATAACACCCGCACGCCCGCGTCCGGCGTGACACCCGTCACATCCATGGCCCACCATGGCCCGTCCGTATCCGGCGCGAGGTCCCGCGCCGTACCGGTGCCTGGGGAAGTTGAAACGTGCCGGCGCCCGCGTGGTACACTGGGAACGGAGGGATGACATGTACCCGCTGGTTCGCTCTGCCTTGTTTCGCCTCGATCCGGAACTCGCCCACCGCCTCGTGCTGCATGCGCTGGCGGCGGTGCCCGGCGCCGTCCGGTTGTTGGCCCCGCCGGTGTCGCCGCCCGCTTCCCTGCAGCAGACGGTGTTCGGGCGCCGTTTCCCGCACCCCCTCGGGTTGGCCGCCGGGCTGGACAAGGACGGGATTGCGGTCAACGGCCTGTTCGACTGCGGGTTCTCCTTCGTGGAGGTCGGAACCGTCACGCCGCGGCCACAGCCGGGCAACCCGCGCCCGCGGCTGTTCCGCCTGCTTGAGGACCAGGCCATCATCAACCGCATGGGGTTCAACAACGCGGGCGTCGCCCAGGTCTGCCGCAACCTGATGCGACGGCGGCGCGCAGGTGTGGTGGGCGTCAACATCGGGAAAAACAAAGACACCCCGAACGACCAGGCGGCACAAGATTACCTCGCCTGCCTGGAGGCGGTGTTTCACTTGGCCGATTACGTGGCCATCAACGTCAGTTCCCCCAACACGCCAGGTCTGCGCGACCTGCAGGACGAGGCGGTGCTGATCCCGCTCGTCCGCGCGGTCATCGCCCGCCGCGACGAGCTGTACGAGGCGTCGAAGAGCCGGGTGATGCCCCACCGCCCGCCGGTGCTGGTCAAGCTGGCGCCGGATTTGGATGAGGTATCTGTATCGTCCCTGGCGCGGCAACTGATGGCCGCGGGCGTGGACGGGTTCATCGCGACCAACACGACGGTTGCGCGGCCACCGCTGAAATCGGTGCACCGGGATGAACCGGGCGGCCTGAGCGGCCGTCCGCTCAAGGACCGGTCGACGCAAGTCATCCGTTGGTTGTATGCGGCGACCGGCGGCCGGGTGCCTATCATCGGCTGCGGCGGAGTGTTCACCGCAGACGACGCATATGAAAAGATCCGCGCCGGCGCAAGCCTGGTGCAGGTGTACACCTCGTTCATCTACGAGGGACCGCAACTGGTGCGGCAGCTGGTGCACGGGCTGGCACAGCGCCTGGCTGCGGACGGCTTGCCAAGCCTCGCCGACGCCGTCGGCAGGGACACGGCCAAGAGCCGGACCGCCGCGCCGGGTGAAGGCCCTGGAGGCACCTCGGCGCGCGAACTGGAAAAGCTCGGTCCCCTTCGCTAAGATAAAGGGGTAACAATCTTTTGACACCCTGACCAGGAGGGATCCACGTGGCTCATCAACTGCCGGCACTTCCGTATGCGTATAACGCGCTCGAACCGTACATCGACGAGCAGACGATGCAGATTCACCATCAGCGCCACCACGGCACCTACGTCAACAACCTCAACGCCGCGCTGGAAGGTCACCCGGACCTGCAGGCCAAGAGCATCGAGGACCTGCTGCGCGGCATCGATTCCGTGCCGGAGTCCATCCGGACCGCGGTACGCAACAACGGCGGCGGACACGCCAACCACAGCCTGTTCTGGGAGATCCTCAGCCCCAACGGCGGCGGACAGCCGACAGGCGCGTTGGCGGACGCCATCCAAAGCACGTTCGGCAGCTTCGAGCAATTCAAAGACGAGTTCTCCAAGGCGGCGGCAGGCCGTTTCGGCAGCGGTTGGGCTTGGCTGGTCCTGAACAACGGCAAGCTGGAGATCTACAGCACGCCGAACCAGGACAGCCCGTACATGGAAGGCAAGATCCCCATCCTCGGCCTCGACGTGTGGGAGCATGCGTACTACCTCAAGTACCAGAACCGGCGGCCCGAGTACATCGCCGCGTTCTGGAACATCGTCAACTGGCCGGAGGTCGCCCGCCGTTACGAAGCCGCGAAGGGAGCATGAAGCCGCGCAGCGGGCAGGAGGGAGCGCGCAGCCCCCGTCCTGCCCGCTGCTCGTTCACGACAAATAGCGGTACTCGTCCACACTGCGCTCAAACGCCGGGATGAACGTATCGAGGAAATAACGCACACACGGCATTTCCGCTGCCTTTTGCTCCAACCCGGCGGCGATTTGACCGAGCGCGATGGCGAAATCCTGGTTCCCGCGCCGCACCTCCATCTTGCACTTGCACAAGGCGTCCAGCTTGTCCGCCGCGTGAACATACGCAAAGACATCGGGATCGCTGCGGTCAAACAGGACTTGGTAGGCTGGTTGCAGCGGTTCGGGCAGCGTCTTGAGCAGCTGGCGCTCCGCCACCTTCTCCAAATGGTTGAACGCCGCCTCGACCTCCGGGCTGTACTTTTTCACCGGCGAGATCACATCGGTCAGCAGGCACTCCGATGCGTCGTGCAGGAGCGCCGCAGCCACCACCCGCGCTTCGTCCGGTTGCTTGCCGAACAACTCGCGGTCAATCACGCACAGCGCATGCGCAATCACGGCCACGCTGTAACTGTGCTGCGCCACATCCTCCGCCTGCAGCGCCATCATGCCGCTCCAGCGCGGTGTCGACCGCAGCCTGTGCAACAACGCGAAGAACACACTCTGCAATGCACCCACGCTCCTCGACGTCCTCGGCGAAAGTGTAGCATACCGCCGCGGCATGCGCTGCGGTCGCCGCACGCCCATTGCACACCCGCAGCCGTTTCGCTAGAATGGTTTCCGTCTATACTTTATCAACTAAACGAATCGCTTGCGCGCGTCGGCCCAACGCTACCCTGCACGGCGCCGTGCACCACCGTCACCACGGCAGCCGTGCTGCCCCGGGAGGAGGAAACCACCCGTGCCATGGTTGACCCGCTTTGCCCTCCGCAATCCCGTCGCCGTCTCCATCCTGGCGGCCATCACCTGCATCGCCGGCATCCTCTCCGCCTTCCAGCTCAAAGAGGAGCTGATGCCGGACATCTCCGTACCTGTCCTGTCCATCACGACCACCTATCCTGGCGCTTCCCCCCGTCAGGTGGCCGCTGACGTCACCTCGCCCCTGGAGCAGGCCTTGCGCGGTGTTCCGGGCGTCGACAGCATCTCGTCCACCTCCTTGGCCAACGTCTCCCAGATAGAGCTTGCGCTCAATATGGACGCCGACCTCACGGCGGTGGAGGCGAAGGTCAGGGAACGGCTGGACCAAGTGCGGCTGCCGGACAACGCCGGTCACCCGAATGTCCAGTCCTTCTCGTTCAACAGCCAGCCGGTCCTCGAATACGCGGTCGTCGCCGGCAAGATGGGCGACGGGGCGCCCAAGCGGTTCGTGAACGATACCCTGCTCCCGGCTTTGCAAGGGGTCTCTGGTGTCGCGAACGCCTCAGCGATGGGTGCCGATCCCGACGTCATCCGCATCGCGTTCCGGCCGGCAGACCTTGCGAAGTACCACCTGTCCGAGGAGCAGGTGCTGCAGGCCGTCACCGCGGCAGAGACCGACCTGCCTGCCGGCAGCGCCACCATCGACGGGAAGGTGCAGCCCGTGCAGGTGGCGACCCAACTGCACAGCCTCGCGGATGTGCGGAACCTGCCGATCCCGCTGCCCGCCAACCCGGCCGCCGCGTTGTCGGCCGCTTTGTCGTCCGAAGCCGACGCCGTGCGCCGGACGGGCCAGGCGGTCGCCATCCTCGCCGCCGAGAACAAGCTCGTGCGCCAGCTCCTCGCGGTGCAAGGACAACGCCTCGGCGCCGAGATCGCGCTCGCAGAGGCGGAGGGTTCACCCGCCGGACCCCAGGATCCGCAGGCCATCGCCAAGCTGCGGCAGCAGGTGGCGGCGCTGCGCCAGGCGGAAGCACAGATCGGTGCGCAACTCGACCGTCTGTCCGCAGAGACGGCGGACTTAGGCGGTGCGGCGGGTGGCCGAGCGGGGTCCCACGGCACGCGCGCAACCGCATCCGGAACCCCGGATGGCGCACCGTCCGCGCCGCGCTTCATCCGGCTCGCCGATGTGGCGGACGTGACCATCGGGCCGCCGCCGCAAGCGTCCATCAACCGCACCGACGGACGTCCCAGCATCCTCGTCACCGTCACCAAAGCGGAGGACGCCAATACGGTCGACGTCGCGCGCGCTGTCCAGGCAAAGGTCGCGCAACTCGTGCGCGGCGTTCACGGCGTGCAGGTCTTGCCGCTGTTCGACGCGTCCCAGATGATCCAGGCTTCGGTGCACGGATTGCTGCGGGAGGCGGCGCTCGGAGCGGTGTTCGCCGTGATGGTCATCCTGCTGTTTTTGCGCCACGGCTTGACCACCCTCATCGCGGTGGTCTCCATCCCGCTGTCCATCCTGACGTCGCTCATCCTGATCCACCGCCTCGGCATCACCCTGAATATCATGACGCTGGGGGGCCTCGCCGTCGCCACCGGCCGGGTGGTGGACGACAGCATCGTCGTGATCGAAAACATCTACCGGACATGGCGGCGAGGAGAAGGCGGGGGGCAGGAGCTGGTGTTGCGCGCCACGCACGAGGTGGGCACGGCCATCATCAGCTCCACGCTGACGACCGTGGCGGTGTTCCTGCCTCTTGGGCTGGTGAGCGGCATGGTGGGAAAGATCTTTTTCCCGTTCGCCATCACGGTGGTCTGCGCCCTGCTCTCCTCGCTCCTGGTGGCCTTGACGGTGGTGCCGATGCTGGCGGTGTGGCTCATGGTCGGCCGCGGGCCGCGCGGATCGCAGGTTGAGCCGCAAACCACCCTGCGGCCGTGGGCCATCCGCTATCAGCGGGCGCTCGCCTGGTGCCTCGACCACAAAGCGGCGGTCCTCGCCATCGCCGCCGTGGCGCTCGTGGCTTCCATTGCGGTGTTGCCGCTGGTGGGCAGCACGTTCCTGCCCAATTCCGCGGAGCGGTTCGCCGTCATCTCCGTCCGCTTGCCTGCCGGGACACCGCTCGCCGAAACGGAGCGGCTGGCGCGGCAGGTGGAACAGGCGGCGGTCGCCGCGCACGGCGTCACGCTGGTCAACACCGCCGTCGGCCAAGGCGTGAACCGCTTCAACATGCTCGCTGCCACCAACCAGGCCACCGTGAGCGTCCGCCTCGACGACCGGACCGATCCGTCCGTGTACGCAGCCCGGTTGCGCCAGCGGTTGCAGCCGCTCACAAAGGGGGGCGCGGACATCCAGGTGCGGACGATGGCGACCGGAGGTGCGGACACCAACCTGGATTGGGTCGTCACCGGCGACAACCCGGACGCGGTGCGGCAGGCGGCAGATCGCGTCGTCACCCGCTTGCGCACCGTCCCGGGTTTGGCCAACGTGGCGAGCAACCTGTCGCAGACCCAGCCGCAGATCGAGGTGGTGCCCGATTTGTCCGCGGCGGCACGCCACCAACTGACCGCGCAGCAGATCTATCTCGCGGTGCGGGACGCTGTGGCAGCGCAGGACGTCGCTTCGCTCACCATCCGCGGTTCTGCGTACGACGTCGTCGTCCTGCCGCCGCCAGACGGCCCTTCGCGCCTCGCCAGTCTGCGCGACCTGACCCTCCAGGCTCCCGATGGCACCACGGTGCGCTTGGCCGACGTGGCCAGGGTAAGCTCGCTGCCCACTCCGACTTCGGTCCTGCACCTGGACGGAGAACCGTACGCCGAAGTCACGGCCGACTACACGGTGGCCGATACCGCGCGCGTCGCCCGCGTCGCCATAGCAGCCATCCACCGTCTCGCGCTGCCGCCGGGCGTCCACGTCGGACCGTCGGCCGCCAACCAGCAACAGCGCGACAGCTTCCGTCAGCTCGTCGAGGCCATCCTCGTCGCCGCGGCCATGGTGTACTTCGTGATGCTGCTCTCGTTCGGCGAATGGTCGGCGCCGTTCGCCATTCTGTTCGCGATGCCGGTGGCGCTCATCGGCGCGTTCTTCGGCACCGTGTTGGCCCGCCAACCCGTCAGCGTCTCGTCGCTCATCGGCATCCTGATGCTGATGGGCATCGTCGTCACGAACGCCATCGTCCTCGTCAGCCGCGTCGAACAGTTGCGCCAGCGCGGCCTCGGCGTGCGCCAGGCGCTGCTCGAAGCGAGCACGGTCCGCCTGCGTCCCATCCTGATGACCGCCATCGCCACCATCTGCGCCCTCCTGCCGCTCGCGTTCGGGGCGTCGGAAGGCGTGCTCATCTCGCAAGGTCTGGCGGTGGTCGTCATCGGCGGATTGGTCAGCTCGACCGTGCTGACCCTTTGCATCGTCCCGGTGATGTACGAGCTCTTGCACCGGCGTGCGCGGCGCGAGGAGGCGCGCGCAGGCGCACTCGCCGTCAACTGAACAGCAGCCGGCATGCATCCTGCGTCTATGGCCAAACTAAGGTCCGTCTCCGGTGGAACACGAAAGGAGGCGGAACCGCATGGCCCGGCTCACCTTGATCAAAGGCGCGGACGTCTACGCGCCCATGCCCCTTGGCCGCAAGGACGTGCTCATCGGCGGCGGCCAGGTGTTGGCGGTGGGCGACGACCTGTCGCTCCATGGCAGCATACCGCTCGTTGAGGAGATTGACGCGCGCGGGATGTACTTGTTCCCCGGCCTCATCGATCAGCACGTCCACATCGCCGGCGGCGGCGGCGAAGGCGGCTTTCACTTCCGGACGCCTGAGATCTCGCTCAGCCACATCACCACCGCCGGCGTGACCACCGTCGTCGGGGTGCTGGGGACGGACGGCGTGACGAGATCGACCGCGGAGCTTTTGGCCAAAGCCCGCGGGCTGGAAGCGGAAGGCATCACCACGTACATCTATTGCGGCGCCTACCAGGTTCCGACGCGGACGCTGACCGGCAGCCCCCGTTCGGACCTGGTCCACATCGACAAAGTGATAGGAGTCGGGGAAATCGCCATCTCCGACACGCGCTCCAGCCACCCGAGCGAGCGGGAGTTGGCGGAGCTGGCCAGCGAGGCGCACGTCGGCGGCCTCCTGGCCGGCAAGGCGGGCGTGCTCCACCTGCATGTGGGCGATGACGACACCCGGTTGTCCATCCTGTTTCATCTCGTCCGGCAGACGGAGCTGCCCATCGAGATGTTCACCCCGACCCACCTCAACCGCAACCCGGACCTGCTTGCGGACGCCATCCGCTACGGCAAAGCGGGCGGCTTGGTCGACGTCACGTCCGGGATCCGTCCCGACCCGCACGATCACGTCTCCGTCAAGCCGTCCCGCGCCATCCGCCGCCTCCTCGACGCCGGCGTCCCGCCGGAACACATCACCATGAGCTCGGACAGCAACGGCAGTTCCCCCATCTTCGACGACCAGGGCCGGCTCATCGCCATGGGCATCGGTTCCATCTCCACCTTGTGGGAGGAGACGCGCGACGCCATCGTGCAGGAGGAGGTGCCCGTCGCGACCGCGGTGGGCATGGTGACCAGCCACGTGGCGCGCGTCCTCAAGCTCCGGCAGAAAGGGATGGTGCGCGAGGGCGGGGACGCCGACCTGCTGTTGACGGACGCACAATTCCAAATCCGTCACGTGTTTGCGCACGGCAGGTGGATGGTGCGCGACGGGGAGCCGCTGGTGTTCGGGACGTATGAGAACGCCGCGCTCGTCCCGTCCGCGCCGGCAAGCCGCGACAGCGGCCGCGTGGACAGCGGACGCGGACGGGCGATGTTCGACCCTGGCGCCACCGCAAGCGTACCATCCGCACCCAACGCGCGGTCAGCAGCGCCGGATCAAGACGGTGGTCCAAGCCAGCGCCGTTACGGCTGCTGAGGCGCGTGCCGCCACCCGCGCACCACCGGGTGGGCAGGCTCCTCGCCGCGCAGCACCGCCACCACGTCCGCCGCCGCCATCTCCGCCATGCGCGTCCGCGTGCGAATCGATGCCGATCCGATGTGCGGCAACAGCACCGCGTTGTCGAGTTGCAACAGCGGGTGGTCCATCGGCAGCGGCTCTTGATGGTACACGTCGAGCCCGGCGGCGAAGATGCGGCGGGATGCCAGGGCTTCGACCAGGGCCGTTTCGTCCACCACCGGACCGCGCGCGACGTTCACGAGCACCGCGCTTTGCTTCATGAGCGCCAATTCGCGGCGCCCGATGAGTCCGCGCGTCTCGGGCGTGAGCGGTGTGAGCACGACGACGAAATCCGCTTCCGCGAGCAACGCGTCGAGCGGACGGTACACACACCCGTAGCGGGTCTCCGCCTCCGGGTGCCGGGATCGGCTGGTGTACAAAATGCGCATGTCGAAACCGGAGGCCCGTTTGGCCACGGCTTCACCAATCCGCCCCATCCCGACAATTCCCAGTGTCGCGCCGTACACGTCTTGGCCGGTGAGCAGCATCGGGCTCCACGTCCGCCAGCGCCCGGCGCGCAGATACCGCTCGGCCTCGGTCAGACGGCGAGCGGCGGCGAGCAGGAGCGCGAACGCCAAATCGGCCGTCGTCTCCGTCAGCACCCCGGGGGTGTTGGTCACCGTGATGCCGCGCGCCGCAGCCGCCGCCACGTCGATGTTGTCGTATCCGACCGCGACGTTGGCGATGACCTTCAGATTCGGACCTGCGGCATCCATCACCTCGGCGTCCATGCGGTCGGTGAGCAGGCTGACGATGGCGTCCGTGCCCGCCACATCCGCCAGCAATCGCGCGCGCGGCACCGGTTCGTCCTCTTCCGGATAGACGGTCACGTCCGCCGCTGTACGCAGGATGGAAAGCGCCGCCTCGGGCAGCTTGCGCGTCACGTACACGCGATACCCCACTTGTCTCGCCTCCTCTCGGCATGCCTATCATACCGCATATTGGGCATCTTGGACTGCGGCGTGGTGCCGCGCGGCGCGCGCTGGTACACTGAAAGGGAAGAGGAGGCGGAAGGCGTTGGACGTGTACTTTCTCGGCACGGGCGCAGGCGTGCCGTCGCCGCGGCGCAACGTGAGCGCCCTGGCCCTGCGGCTGGATGGCCCGCGCGGGGGCATTTGGCTCTTCGACTGCGGGGAAGGCACGCAGCACCAGGTGTTGGCGTCCCCGCTGAAACTCAGCCGTTTGGAGAAGGTGTTCATCACGCACCTGCACGGCGATCACATCTTCGGGTTGCCCGGCCTGTTAGCGACCCGCAGCTCCCAGACCGACGCGCCGCTCACGCTCTACGGCCCGCCCGGTTTGTGCGCATTCGTGCGCGATGCGCTCGCGGCGAGCGGCACATGGCTGGCTTATCCGATGGAGGTCATGGAGATCAAAGAGGGGATGGTCTGCCAAGACGCGTCATACCGGGTCGAGGCCGCCCGCCTCGACCATGGGGTTCCGTGTTTTGGCTATCGGATCACGGAGCAGGAACGGCCAGGGCGGCTGCGCGTGGAGGACCTGGCCCGCCTCGGCGTGCCGCCCGGTCCCGTCTACGGCCGCCTCAAGCGCGGTGAGCGCATCGAACTCCCGGACGGCCGCACGCTCGACGGACGCGACCTGGTCGACCCGCCCCGGCCCGGGCGGGCGGTTGCCGTATTGGGCGACACCCGTCCGTGCACCGCGAGCATGGACCTCGCACGCGGCGCCGATCTCTTGGTGCATGAGGCGACCTTCGCCGATGCGCACGCCGACTTGGCGCACCGGTACGGCCACTCGACCGCGCGCCAAGCCGCGTTGATCGCACGCGCCGCCGGTGCCATGAACCTCGTCCTGACGCACATCAGCCCCCGCTACGATGCAGAGGATGAACCGCGCCTGCTCGCGGAAGCGGCCGCGGTGTTCTGCCCGGTGAGCCTGGCGTTGGATCATTCTGTGCACGACGTACCTGAGCAGGGCGTGCCGGCGGCCGGCGCTTGCGACGACAGCGGCTGCCGCCCCCGCGCGGACAGAGGGGAGCCATGCGCCGGCACGTTCTCTTCCGGCACGTGCTCCTCCGGCAAATAGACGTACGTCCCCCGGCCGTCGGTACGCATGCAGACCCAATCGCCGTGCGCAGTGCGGTAGAGTCCGAAGACGGCGTCGCCGTTGACGAGGGCGACGTCGTTGCGCAAGCCCCGCTCGGCGCCCACCTCGCCCCAATCACCCCGTATGTACCGGGCGAACGCCGCGACGAGATCGGCAGGAAGGATGCCCGGATGGGTCAAAACCCCTGTGGACCACCGCACTTGACCGACGCGAAACAGCATTCCGCAGCCTCCCTGTACGCCAACCCAGCAAAACTCCCTCGGTCCGTCCCAACACGTGGAGCTTATCATGCACCGCGTGCCTTCGTCACTGCAGAAATGTTGGGAACCCAACCGGATTTGATCCGCCTATACCGCCGGCCCGCAGTCCACGCCGCTGTCGCGGAACTGCACGGTGTTGAACACCCCGCCCCACGACCGGACCGTCGCCACGTCTGCCGCGGCGGGACAAGCGGCGTAAAACGCACAGTACCCTCGGATGTTGCCTCCTTTGACCGCCGGCGCCTGGCCGCGGATGGGGGAGACAGCGACAAACACCGGCAGATCGAGCTTTTCCAGTCCGAATCGGACGTACTGGGACTGGTTGCAGTACAGTGCCGGCGTGAGGTCAGGGTGCACCGACCGGACACCCTCTGCCCAACCGGTCACCCACGTCTGCCAGTCCTGAAACGATGACGCGGGTACGTTGTACCCTTCTGGATCGAGAATGACGTAGTTGGGGAGAACTTGCCCGGGAAATCCGTTGAATTGCTTGGCCACGTACTGCCCGGCCACGTAACCTCCTTCACGGTAGGCGTCCCCGGCCGTCGGCCAGCTCACCGTCCAGAACGACAACCACCACGCGCCGCCGGTTTGGCTCAGGACACTGGCGATGGTCTTATCCGGAGACCCAGGCAGCACATGCGTGTACGGCCGTTCCCGGATCCCGAGCCCCCCGGTGGCAGCGACCCCGGGCCAACCAAGCTGCAGGGCGCGGCGGACGGCCTCCGCGTCGCAAAACGACGCATAGATGCCGACCTGGGGTCCGTCGCTGCGCACCGTGGGAACAAGAGACGCGTCCACACGGTAGACCAGATTCGGCACGCTGCCCGCGACGCACCGCTGCTGCGGCACCTCCTGCCGGGGCAAGCCGGTCCACTGGTGCGGAAACACCCCGTGCACCGCGTAATACGCCAACATCACGCACAGCTTCAGGCTGTCGAGCGCGGTATACCCGGCAGCATTCACGAAAAACCCGGCCTTCGCGGCATCCACCCCTTGCCCGGCCGGAAACGTCTCAAACGGGGTATGCCCCCCGGGCTGTCCGGCAGGATTGGGCCATCCGCACGGATTGTAGTAGAGGGCGAACAGCGCCGCCCCGCCGACCGCAATCACCAAGTCCGTCCCGGTACCCACAAGAGACCATGCCCTTTGAAAGTTTCCAATCACGTTCTTCCTGGGGATCCCGGCCACATCCGCCGCTGCCAACGCCTTTTCGTAATCCCCCGGCACCGCCGCGTACAGGTACACATGCTCTGGAGCCATCGGCATCGGCGCCACCTCCCTTTCCGAGTGTATGAAGCGACCGGCGGACGCAACCCGGTTGGCGGCCCGCCGGGACAGGCGCGCCATGCCTTTGGCCGGCACGTCCGCCGCGGCGAGCGCATCCGATGTCGGGTACGGTCTCTCGGATACGACTTCGAGATGCAAGATGCACAAAGAGAACGCATGCAGGGATAAAGGAAAGGGAGCGTGAGGGCGATGCATACCTACACAGCGCTGGGCGATTCCATCACCGCGGGCGCGGGAGCAAGCGCTCCCGGGCGGGCGTATCCGGACCTGGTGACCTGCGGGCTGCCACCCGCGCACACCTGGCGCGGCTTCGTGCTGGCGGAGCCTGGGTGGACAAGCGGCGACCTGCTCGCCACCGTGATCCGCTTTGGGCCCGGACCGCTCGCGGCGAGCACGGCCATCACGGTGTGGGTCGGCGGGGATGACTTGGTGCAGGCTGGCCTGCGCGCCGCGGCGTCCCCCCATCCTGTCCGGGCGCTGCCTGCATGGACGGCACGTACCATCGCGCAGTACGCTGCCCGTTTGACGGCGCTTGCCGCCTTCATCCGTCAGCACTCCGCCGCCCGCGTCGTGCTCTGTACCCAGTACAACCCGTTTCCGCGTTCGCCGGCGGCGAGTGCGGCCGTCGCCGCACTCAACCGCGCCACCCGCGAGGTGGCAGCCAGGACGGGTTGCGTGGTGGCTCCGGTTGACGCTTGGTTTGCCGGACAAGAAGCCGAGCTCATCGCCGGGTACCGGCGCGGGCGATTGGAAGACGTGTGGTGCACCGGATACGCTCCGGTGCACCCGAACGACCGCGGACACCGGCGGATTGCCGCCGGGCTCATCCCCTTGTTGTGTGGGTGACGAGGGTCATGCGACCGCCCAGACCAGCAGCTTGGTGAGCAAGCAGGCGATGGTGCCGCTGATGGGGATGGTGATGAGCCATGCCAGGACGATGTTGCCGGCGACACCCCACTTGACCTGGTGGAACCGCTTGGCGGCGCCCGTCCCCATAATGGCGGACGAGATGACGTGCGTCGAACTGACCGGCGCCTTGAGCAGGGTCGCCGTGAGGATGACGCTGGCCGAGGTCAGGTCGGACGCGAAGCCATTGATAGGCTCAAGTTTGATGATCTTGGAACCCACCGTCTTGATGATCCGCCAACCACCCGAAGCTGTGCCAACGCCCATCGCGATGGCGCATACCACCTTCACCCACAGCGGGATGTCCATCGTCGTCTGATATCCGCCCGCGATGAGTGCGAACGTGATGATGCCCATCGTCTTCTGGGCGTCGTTCGTGCCGTGGGTGAACGACTGGAACGCAGCGGCAAAAATCTGCAGGAACCGGAAGCCGCGGTTCACCTTGTGCGGCGACAGATTGCCGAACAGAAGCCTGAGCACCCACATGAACAAGTACCCGACGATGAATGCGCTGAACGGGGAAATGATGAGCGCCTGCACGATGCTGGAAAACCCCGCCGCATTCACGGCGCCAAACCCAGCTGCACCGATGACCGCGCCCGTGAGCGAACCGATGAGCGCGTGGGACGAAGAACTCGGCAAGCCAAAGTACCATGTGATGAGATTCCACGAGATGGCTGCGATGAGCGCACCCAACACCGCGAGGGTGCCGTGCGGAACGTGCAGCGGATCGGCAATCTTGCCTCCGATGGTCTTGGCGACCCCTGTGAAGGTGAGCGCGCCGACGAGGTTGAGTGCACCTGCCATCAGCACCGCGGTGCGAGGCGAGAGCGCACGTGTGGACACGGTGGTGGCAATGGCATTCGCCGTATCGTGAAACCCGTTGGTGAAGTCGAAGACCAATGCCAGAATGACAATCAGGATGATGACGGTGAGCATCGGGCACCTTCCTCACGCATTTTTCACGATCACCGAATCCAGCACATCGCCCACGTCCTCACACTTGTCGGTCACCGACTCGAGGATTTCATACACCTCTTTGAGCTTGATCAAAGCGACCGGATCGGACGCGTGCTGGAACAGCTCACGCAGGGAAGCGCGCAGGGTCTCGTCCGCCTCCTTCTCCAGGCGGTTGATGCGCAGGGTGTGCTCGCGGATGTCCGTCAACCTGCGCGCATTCAGTTTTTCAATGGCCGCCGCGATCTCGCCGACGCTGGCGAGGATGTGCGCCGCGAACGCCCGCATGGCCGGCGTCGCCTCCCGCACATTGTACAGATCGAAACGGACCGAGCAGGCCTCCAGGCCGTCGACGATGTCGTCCAGCTTGACGGCGAGCGCGAGGAAGTCCTCCCGCTCCAACGGCGTGATGTACGTGGCGTTGAGCAGGTTCATCAGGTCGGTCGTCAGTTCATCGCCGCGGTGTTCCAAGTCTTTGATCTTCGCCGCGAGCCGCTCAGGGTACGACAGATCGGCGAGCCCTTCGTGAAACACCTCGGCAGCCACCTTCACGTTGGCCGCAATCTGCCGCAGGTAGTCGAACAATTGCTGGCTGCGTTTCGCCACACCAATCCCCTTCCTCGTGTCCGGTTGCGATACAGGCTCAGCATAAGCCAACTCTGTAAACGTTACACCCAAAGCACGTAAAGATTATGTAAATATAGACTTACTATTTCGTCTTTTATCCCCACCGCTGAACCATCGGCGGACATGCGAAAGCCCTGGCCGTCATCCCCGGTACGGCCAGGGCCAAGGTCACCACGGTTGCGGCAACTTGGCAGCCGGATAGAGGCGGTGCGCCACATCCCGCACACCGTCCACGATGTATTGCGAGACGCTGCTGAGGTCCGCGCTCTTGATGTAGTACACGCGCCCGTGGGCAATGGCACGCACACCGCTCAGCGCATCATCGTTCAAGAGCTTGGCCACAAACCCTTTTTCGTCGCTGGAGACGATGATCACGTCCGGGTTGAGCTTGACGATCTCTTCCTCGGTCACCTTTTGCCAACCTTTGATCCCGGCGGCCGCGTTAACAGCTCCGGCGTGGGTGATGATGTCGTCCACCGTGGTGCCCGCGCCGGCGACATATCCCCATGAACTGTAGTCGAGCACCCGCGGCTTCGGCTTACCCTTGCTCACTTGTTGCACGGCGCGCGCAATCTGCGCCAACAGGTTGTTCATCCGCGCGACGACCGCGCTCGCCTTGTCTTCATGGCCGGTGAGCTTGCCGACGACTTGGATGTTCCGTTCGATGTCGGCGATGGAATTGAAGTTGGCGAACTCGTACGCAGGCACCCCCGTCTGTTCAATTTGATCCACCACGCCCGGCTTGGTGTACGAAGCCAAGAGAACCAAGTCGGGATGGACCGCCAAGATCCGCTCTGCGTCCGCCTCCGCAATCGCCGGCAACCCTTTGGCCCACGACACGACGTTCGAATAGGCGGGATCGCTCGCGGCGGTCGTCACCAAGGCGATGTCTTGTTTGGGCACCAAGGCGGATAAGATCTCGTCCGTCCCCTCGGTCACCGAGGCGATGTGGTGTGGCATCTTGCGCACGGTCACCGTGTGCCCGGCGTCATCCTTCAACGTCACGGGAAACAAAGCCGCCCGCTGTTGAGTCTTTTGGGTCACGCGCCCCGCGGGCTGCTGATTGTGCGCGCTCACCACAGGCGCGAGACTCATCACCCCGGCCAACACCACCGCGGCAACCATCCATTTGCGACGTGGCATCCTTGGGAACCCCCTTGGTATGGTGTGCGGCTCCCCTTCAAAAAGAATCCCTTGCCCGGCACCGGGCAAGGGTTTCCGCGGATCACGCCTGAACAAGGGCGCCATGCCTGCACCGTGCGTTCATCCTTGCACAAACGGCGCACGCCCCATGGGTGTCCCGGCGGAAACCTCTCCTCGAAGGTTCGCCGTGCAAGCTTTTCAGGCAGGTCTCCTGGCTCTCAGCGGGCATCGTTGCCGCACGCCTTCCCATGCACCGGCCAAGGCACACAGTGGCGGCGGCGCCCATCGCGCTGATCACAGTGGCGGGACCGCACCGGATTTGCACCGGTTTCCCTATTCTCTCCGGCCGCGGCTGCGGACACGGAGCACCTGAAAAGCATCGATTCCTGATGCTCGACGGTACCATGATATAAGGGGGGACGAGACATGTCAAACGGAAGCAAACACGTAATTTTCGCAACATATATCATCGGCCGTCCGCTCTGGTATGATGCTGATGGGCAAGCAAATCCGGGGAGGCAAGATGCATGGTCGCGAAGGAATGCCCGTCTTGCAAGAAGGTCTCTTACGGCTCGTACAGCATCCGCAAGTGGATCTGCCCGTATTGCCAAACCGACCTCAGTACGGTGTCGTATTGCCTCGGTGTAAGCGCTATCCATGCAGACGGTAAAGAAGATCCGCAGCACTCACCCTCGCAGGCATCGTGAACCAAACCCAAAACCTTCCGGCAGGACAGGCTGCGCCATCGCCGTCCTGCCGGGATATACGCCTCGTCTGCGCAGGGAGCACCCGCGCGGGAAACCACACGCCGGGAAGGCACGCATGTATCTTTTGCACATGCACAGGCGCCGAAATGCGCCAAGGACGTTAAGCACCGACGCCGATGAGCGCCCCGTGCCGAAACAGGAGCAACGCACCCCCGACGATGGACGCACGGTCGTAGGCGGGCAACGGGATCGACACGTGTGCCGTCACGTCCCGGCACACCGTACCCGCGACGACGAACACGTGGCCCTCGTCATCCACCCCCACCGCCGCGGGTGGCACAGGATCAGGCAACTTGGCCGCCGGTTGCGCTTTGCCTGCTCCGGCCGGGAAACGCAACACCTCTGTGACGCGCCCCTGGGCGTCGAGGACGCCGCAATACACCGCGTCGCCCACCACCCCGAGCAGCACCGCGCCGCGGACAAGGAGGGTGCTCTGGCCGTGTTGGTACGCATAGACGGCCGGACCCGATCCCGTCGTGACCGCGAAGTACATCACCCCGGTCGTCTGGGCAACCCCCACGGCGTCCACGCGGGGAAACCCGAGCGGCACCTCGGACAACGCCCCGTTGGTGTCAAAGTGGTACACCACCGTCGACACCGCGTTGCCGATGACGACGTAGATGTCGTTGGTGAACGGGCTGAACGCGATGTGGAGGAAATCGGAAGACTTGCCCAGATACGAGAACGTCTGCACCTCGCGGAAATCTTGCAGGGAAGTGTCGATGGTGTTTAACTCCAGGTCACGCGTCTGTGCGTGGTCCTTGACGGTACCGACAAACAGGTTCGTCCCGCTGATCCATTCGACATAGTCGGCCGGAGCCTGCAGTGCACGCGTGAACGTGACGCGGCCGGTCGCGACATCCACCACGCGCAACACCGCATCCTGGCCGACGTACGCCAACTGCGTGCCGTCTGCGGTCACCGCAACCAGGTTCGGATTCCCTCCGGCCGGCAACACCCCGTGGACCGGGCGCACGCTGAAGGCGGGCCGCGCCGGAGCCGCGGCCGACACCGCGGCGCCTCCGAGCAGATGGTCGTAATAGCGAAACGTGATCCATTCCGTACCGGTCACCACCGCGCACGCGGCGAGAAATATCCCGAGCCCTCGCCTCATTCCTCTCGCCTCCGTCCTTTGCCCGCCGCGGCGTCATGCACCAGGCCGTGTCGTTTCCGGCATGACGATGAACGCGGTCGCGACCTTGCGCTCGCCGAGGATGTCGGTCGGCTGGTTCACCAACCGGCCGCGGTACACCATCGTGGTGGACGATCCGCCGTCGAGGTTGGCTGCAACCACCGCTCCGTAGCGGAGCATCAGGTCCATGATGTCGTGCAGGGACGCCCCCACGTTGTCCGGCCCGTGGATGAAGCGCCCGTCGGTGACGATGAAAATGATGGTCCCGTCGGCGCGCTGGCCGATGGCGGTCCGCGGCGCGTATCCCCAGCCGCCGTTCCCGCGGATGAGGCCGACGCCGTTTTGCACCAACACCGGACCGAACGAAATGGCCTGCGTCACACCCAACCGCTCCAACTGCGGCAAGGTATACGCCCCGGCGATGAGCGCCCCCCGCCGTGTGAGCGCGATGACCGGTTGACGCGCGTTCGGCACCGCCTGGATCACCTTGCCGTTCATGATGGTGATCCCGAGCGGGATCCCGCCCGTTCCCTGCCAGCCGACGTCGCGGAATGCGCCGCCGTTGACCCCGGCGACCGCATGGTACTCCGCCACCATCTCACTGACCGTCTGGCCCACGCGGCCGAGATACTTCGTCACCGCCACCCGGACCCGCTTCGGATCGCGCACGAGCATCACATCGGCGGTGAACGTCGCTTCCTTCACCGTCTCCAGCCGGATGGTCGGATCGGACACGCTGCGAAAGTCCCGGGCTGCCTGTTCCGCCGACGAGATCCCGGCGTTGAAGTTCATCAGGTTCGGGTCGTGGCGGCGGATCTCCGCCCACGACAGTGTATAGAGCGACAGCGGGCGCAACAGATACCCGTGCCGCGATGTCGTCAGAGAATCGATGACAAACTCGCGCAGATTCGGAAAAGGCCCTTGAAAGAGAAAGAGGGCACTGGATACCCACACGTAGACAAGAAAGAGCGCTGCCCACGCCAACCCTGTGAGCGCACGAACCACCTTGGGAGCTGGACGCATGATGTCACTCCTACGATGTCACCTTGCCAGCGCGGACTCCCCCGCATCCGCGCACCGGCGGCACGCCCGCAGGGCGCCGATGGCATCATACCATCAAACCTGCGCGATGGAAATCATGATATACCACATAGGGTATATGCACCACCTTGACTTCCCGCCCGAATTGGCGTATAGAGGTCCCTGTGGACCGCGGCAGGTTGGAACCACCTGCCGCGGGCACAGGGAGGGCAGCCAAGTGAACCCACGCAAACCGCAAGACCACGCATCCACAGGCACCTTGCCTGACCCTGGGCAACCATCGTCCGTGGCCCGACACACGCCCGACATCCGCATCCGCCGCTTGACGCGGTGGGGCTTGGTGTCGGGCCTTTCCTTCGCCGGAGGTTGGTTGGCGGACCACGCCGGCGTGCCGGCCGGGTGGATGGTGGGTCCGATGTGGATATCCATCGCCTTCGCGGTGTCGAGCTCGTGGCGGTTGCGGATGCCGCGCCCGGTGTTCGCCGCGGCCCAGTCCGTGGTGGGCGTCGTGATTTCCGGGATGTTTCGTCCGTCCGACCTGCCCTTGCTGCTGCACCACTGGTACGCCGCGCTGATGGTCAGCTTGGGTACCCTCACGGTGAGCCTGCTCATCGGCGTTTGGTTCAGCCGCGCCGCCGGGATCGATCGCGCCACCGCCGTCCTTGGCGCGTTGCCGGGCGGCGCGTCCGGCATGGTGGCGATGGGCGCCGACCTGGGTGCGGACGCGAAACTGGTGGCCGTGATGCAGTACGTGCGGCTGATCTTGGTGGTCCTCTCGGCCTCCCTCACCACCCGTCTGCTCGCGCCTGTCTCGCACGCACACGTCCTGTGGCCTGCCGCCGCCTCCCGCATCCCGTGGTACGATGCGCTGCTTTCCCTCACCGCAGGCGCCATCGGCTCGTACGCCGGCATCCGGCTGCGCATCCCGGCCGGAGCGCTCCTTGGCAGCATCGTCGGCAGCACCGTTGCCCATGCCCTCGGCTTGCCCGTGACGACGCCAAGCTTCATGGCGGCCGCGGCGTACATCGTGATTGGCATGTATGTGGGGCTCTTGTTCGACAGGGCATCGCTGCGGCACGCCGGCATGCTGCTGCCGCGCATGGCCGCGTCCACCCTGGCGCTGATTGCGGTGTGCGGCTGGCTGGGGTGGGCTTTGGACCGCCTCACCGGTGACGGGCTGCTTACCTGTCTGCTGGCGACCAGCCCGGGCGGCCTCGATTCGGTCTCGCTCACGGCGCTCAGCGGCGGCGCCAACATCGCCCTCGTCGTCTCGCTGCAGACCGTGCGCCTGTTCAGCATCATCCTGCTCGGTCCGTGGCTGGCGCGCCGGGTGATCCGCGCTTCTTGACCGGGTCCCCGCCGCGCCGCGCGCACGCCGTCGCGCGCGCACACACCTGTTCACACGGACGCGCGCACAGCAGCGCAGCCGCTCATGTCCGCGTGCGCTTACACCGCCGCGCCCGCGAACTGGCTCTGGTACAGCTCGGCGTAGAACCCGCCGCGTTGCAGCAGTTCCTGGTGTGTCCCCTGTTCCACCACCATGCCGTGGTTCATGACGAGGATGAGGTCGGCATCCTGGATGGTCGACAACCGGTGCGCGATGATGAAGCTGGTGCGCCCTTGCATCAGCCGCTTCATCGCCCGTTGGATGTGCACCTCCGTCCGCGAGTCGACGTTGCTCGTCGCTTCGTCGAGGATGAGGATGGCCGGATCCGCGAGGAACGCCCGCGCGATGGTCAAGAGCTGCTTCTGCCCCTGCGAGATGTTCGACGCTTCTTCATTGAGCACCGTGTCGTACCCGTCCGGCAGCGTCCGGATGAAGTGGTCCGCGTGCGCCGCCACCGCCGCGGCGATGATCTCCTCCTCGCGCGCGCCGGGACGGCCGTAGGCGATGTTCTCGCGGATGGTGGCGTGGAACAGCCACGTGTCCTGCAGCACCATGCCGAACAGGCTGCGCAACTCCCCCCGCGGCACCTGGCGGATGTCGATCCCGTCGATGGTGATGCGGCCGCTGTCCACCTCGTAGAAGCGCATCAACAGGTTGATGAGCGTCGTCTTGCCGGCGCCCGTCGGACCGACGATGGCGATGGTCTGCCCAGGTTCGGCCACGAGATTCAGGTCGCGGATGAGCGGCACGTCCGGGTGATAACTGAAATGGACATGTTCGAACCGCACCTCTCCCCGCACCGGACGCAGGGCGGGACCCGCCGCCGGATCGGGCGTCTCCTCCGGTTCGTCGAGCAGCTCAAACACCCGCTCCGCCGAAGCGATGGTCGACTGAATGATGTTGGCGATGCTCGAGATCTGGGTGATGGGCTGCGTGAACTGGCGGGCGTACTGGATGAACGCCTGGACGTCGCCGATTTGGATGGCGCGCTTGGTCACGAGGATGCCGCCGATCACGCTGACCAACACGTATCCGAGGTTGCCGATGGAGTTCATCAACGGCATGATGATGCCGGAGACGAACTGCGCCTTCCACCCGGCTTCGTACAGTTCGTCGTTGATCTCCTTGAAACGGGCGATGGACGCCTCTTCGTGGCCGAACGCCTTCACGATGGGATGGCCGGTGTACATCTCTTCGACGTGCGCGTTCAACGCCCCGAGCGTCCGTTGCTGCGCGACGAAGTACCGCTGCGATCTCGCCGCGATGGACCGCACCACGAGCAGGCTCAGCGGCAGCGTGAGCACCGTCGCCAAGGTCATCCACACACTGATGGAGAGCATCATCACGACGACGCCGACGAACGTGATGGCCGATCCGATGAACTGGGTGATGCTTTGCTGCAGGGTGTTGGCGATGTTGTCGAAATCGTTGACGAACCGGCTCAAGATGTCGCCGTGGGGACGTGCATCGTAAAAGCGCAGCGGCAGACGGCCGAGTTTCTCGTACACCTCTTTGCGCAGCGCGTACACCGTCTCCTGCGCCACGCCCGCCATGACGTACTGCTGCACGTAACCGAAGGCGGAGCTCAGGAGATAGAGCCCCAACAACCAAGCGAGAATCCGGAGCAGTCCCGCGAAATCGACGCCGCCCGGCAAACCGTGGAGACGCGCCATCATGCCTTGAAAGATGAGCGTGGTCGCGTTGCCAATCAGGCGCGGGCTGACGATGCCAAACACCGTGCTCACCACCGACGTGACGAACACAAACAGCAAGCGGCCGGTGTGCGGCCGGAAGTACTTCATGAGCCGCCACAGCGTGCCCCGAAAGTCACGCGGCTTCTCCACCGGGCGGGCGAGCGGCGGGCCGCCGCCCCATCCCGGACCGCGTGCGCCCGGCCCCATCCGGCCCGCGTTCCGTCCTCCCGGATTCACGCGATTCCCTCCCCTGCCAACTGCGACGCGACGATTTCCCGGTACACCGGACAGGTGGCCAACAGCTCGGCGTGACGGCCGATACCCGCCATCCGCCCTTCATCCAGGACGATGATTTGGTCGGCGTCCATCACCGTGGCCACGCGCTGGGCGACGATGATCACGGTCGCGCCGCGCAGCGCCTGCCGGATGGCCTGCCGCAACCGGGCGTCCGTCTTGTAATCGAGGGCAGAAAAGCTGTCGTCGAACACGTAGATGTCCGCGTTTCGCACCAACGCGCGTGCAATCGCGATCCGCTGTTTCTGGCCTCCGGAGAGGTTCGTCCCGGCCTGCGCCACCTCGGCATGGATGCCGCCCTCCATCGCCTCCACGAAGTCGATGGCCTGCGCCATGGCCAGTGCCGCGCGCACCTCGTCGTCCGTCGCGTCCTCTTTGCCGTAGCGGACGTTGTCGGCCACACTGCCGGAGAAGAGCACGGTCCGCTGCGGGACGTACGCAATCCGGCGCCGCAGGTCCGCCTGCTTCATGTCGCGCACATCCACGCCGTCGATGCGGATGCTGCCTCGCTCTGCGTCGTAGAAGCGGAGCAACAGGTGGACGAGGGTCGTCTTGCCAGCCCCTGTGCTGCCGATGATGGCCGTCACCTCACCCGGCGACGCGGTGAAGGTGATGCCGGCCAAGGCTGGCGCTTCCGCGCCTGGGTAGCGAAACGTCACTCCCTCGAAGGTCACCACACCGTGCCGGGCCGGCACCTCCGCCGCGTGCGGCGCCGCCAGCCGTGCCGGCACTTCTGCCGCATACGGCGCCGCCAGCCGAACCGCGTCTGGAGCGGACGGGCGCGTCGCCACGGCGGGCACCGGTTCTGCCGCCTGCGGCGGGTCCGCCACGGCCGGGCGCAGCGCCAAGACCTCTTGGATGCGCGCCGCCGAAGCGGACGCCCGCGGGATCATGAACGACATCATCGAGACCATCATAATGGCGAAGAAGATCTGCATCACGTATTGCAGAAACGCCATCAGGTTGCCGACCTGCATCGCACCGTGATCGATGCGCACCGCGCCAAACCAGAGAATGGCAATGGTCGCGAAGTTGATGATGAGCATCATCACCGGCCACAGCGCGGCCATGATCTTGTTCACCGTGACGGCGGTCTCCGTCAAATCGCGGCTCGCCGCATCAAAGCGGCGGCGTTCGTGCTCAATGCGGTTGAAGGCGCGGATGACACGGATCCCGGTCAAATTCTCCCGCAACACCCGGTTGAGTTGGTCAATCTTTGCCTGCATCTGCCGGAACCACGCCATGCCGCGGCGGAAGATCACCGCCACGGTGAACGCCAACACCGGGACGACGATGACGATGATCACCGACAGTTTGGCGTTGGTGACGACCGCCATGATGATGCCGCCGATGCAACTGAGCGGCGCCATGACCATCATGCGCAGCATCATGTTCACCATCTGCTGCACCTGGGTGACGTCGTTGGTGGTGCGGGTGATGAGCGACGCGGTCCCGACGTGATCGAACTCCTGCAAGGAAAACCGCGTGACGTGCGCGAACACCTCGGCGCGCAAACGGTGTCCGAAGCCCGCGGAAATGCGCGAGGCCAACAGGCTCCCGAGCACGGAACACGCGGCCCCGCCCACGGTGACGAGCAACATCCATGTTCCCATGCGGAAGATGTACGGCACGTTCCCCTTGACAATGCCGAAATCGACGATGTCCGACATCAGCGTGGGCAAGTACAGGTTGGCGAGCGATTGGAGGAAGATCATCGTCAACTCGACCGGGATGAGAAAGCGATAAGGATGGAGAAAACGCAACAGTTTGACCATGGTCCGCTCACCTCGATCCTTGACTGAGGCCAATGATGCGATGGGTCCGAACCGCGGTGCTGCAACCCCTTTCATGATTTAGTACATAAAAAACTCGGTAGACGTAAGGTTTATATTATCAGAAGACCGACACCCATTCAATCATAAAACACCACAGCCCGGCGTACCCATCGGTACCCGGGCTGGAGGGGCGTGATGCATGATTCAAGCCAGATGACAGGAAACGCGATGGCCAGGAGAAATCTCCCGGATCTCCGGCTTCTTTTGCCGGCACACCTCCTGCGCCACCGGACAGCGCGGATGGAACGGGCAACCCGGCGGCGGCGCGAACGGAGACGGGATCTCTCCGCTGATGGGTGTCAAATCCTGCACCTCGTCCGGCGAGGTGGGCACCTTTAAGACGGAGCGCATCAGCGCCTGCGTGTACGGGTGCGACGGTTTGGCGAACAACTCCTCCACCGGCGCCTGTTCCACCACCTCGCCCAGGTAGAGGACCAACACCTCGTCGCTCAAATACTCCACCACCGCCAGGTTGTGCGAAATGAACATATACGCCAGCTGCATTTCATCCCGGAGTTCGCGCAACAGCTGGATGACCTGCGCCTGAATCGACACGTCGAGCGCGGACACGGGCTCGTCCAACACCACAAACTTCGGCCGCAGTGCCAACGCCCGCGCGATGCCGACCCGCTGCAACTGTCCGCCGGAGAGCTCGTGCGGGTACGCCACCCCGGCGGAACGCGGCAATCCCACGCGCTCGAGCACCTCTTCCACGCGCATGCGCCGTTCGGCCGCCGACTTGCCGATGCCGTGGATTTTCAGGCCGTCCTCAATGGCATCGAACACCGTCATCCGCGGGTTGAGCGACGCCATCGGGTCCTGAAACACCATCTGCATATGGCGCCGCATCTGACGCAGCGTCTTGCGCGGTACCTTGGACAGATCGGTTCCTTCAAACGTCACCGACCCTCCGTCCGCCTCCAACAGCTTGAGCACCACGCGTCCCAGCGTCGATTTGCCCGATCCGCTTTCGCCCACGACGCCGAGCGTCTTGCCGGGATGGAGCTCAAACGAGACACGCTCCACCGCCCGCAACACCTTCCCCTGGACATGGAACCGCTTGGACACCTCGGTCGCTTTCACCAATGGTTCAATGGACAAGTTCGAGCACCTCCTCCGCCCGGTGACATGCCACACCGTGCCCGTTTCCGAACGAACGCAGTTGCGGCCGCTCGTTCCGGCAGCGGTCAATCGCAAACGGACAGCGATCCGCAAACGCGCAGAAATTCGGCGGCGAAGTAAGCACCGGGGCCATGCCGGGGATGGCGCGCACTTCCCGATGGCGGTGTCCCACTTCGATGATGGACTCCTTGAGCGCCAAGGTGTACGGATGCATCGGACGACGGATGAACTCCGCCCGCGAAGCCACCTCGACCACCGAACCCGCATACATCACAATCAGCCGATCGCAGAAATTCGCCGCAACGCCGAAGTCGTGGGTGATGAGGGCGACGGCCATTCCTTTGGTTTGCCGCAGGTCGCGCAGCAGGCTGAGAATCTGCATCTGCACCGTCACGTCGAGCGCGGTCGTCGGTTCATCCGCGATGAGCAACTGCGGGTTGCAGGCGATGGCGATGGCAATCATGATCCGTTGCCGCATCCCGCCGGAAAACTCGTGCGGGTAGTTGCGGAAACGCACCTCCGGCTCCGGAATCCCCATCTCCTCCAGCAGCTCGATGGTGCGCCGGTACGCCTCTTTCGGCGACGCGACATGGTGCGTCAACATGACCTCCATGATCTGGTCGCCCACCCGCATGACCGGATTGAGGCTGGTCATCGGGTTCTGGAAGATCATGCCGATGTCCCGGCCGCGAATCTCCTCGAGTTCCCGGCGCCGCAGCTTGAGCAAATCACGTCCCTGAAAAACGGCCGAACCTGAGGTGATGCGCCCGTTTTCCGCAATCAGCCCCAAGACCGACAGGAGGGTGACCGACTTGCCGGAGCCGCTTTCGCCGACGATACCCAGGGCCTCGCCCGGTGCGATGGAAAAACTGACGCCATTGACTGCGTAAATCCGATCCCGGTTCCGCTGAAATTCGACGGCGAGGTTCTCGACCGTCAGCAGTGCGTCCGCCACTTAGTTTCCCCCCTTCGGGTTGAGCGCTTCTTGCAGACCGTCCGCCACAAACTGGAACGACAACAGGGTCAACGCAAAAATGCCGGCCGGGAAGTAAAGCAGCCATGGATAGCCGAGAATATTCGCATTCGCATTCGCGACCAAGTTGCCGAAGCTCGGCATCGGCGGTGCCGGGCCCAGCCCGACGACACTCAGCGCCGCTTGCGCCGTCAGGTCATACGGGATGCCGAACGCCAGCGCCACGACCATATTGGTCATCACGTTCGGGAACACGTATTTGCGCGCAATGTGCACCGGGGAAGCACCGAGCGCCCGGGCAGCTTCCACCATGTCGCTGTTGCGCAGCGACAACACCAAGCTCCGAATCAAGCGTGCATAGCCTGCCCAACCGGTGATGCCGATGGCAAACAAGATCGGCAACAGCCCGCGCCCGAATTTCACAACCAAAATCAAGTTGAGAAAGTAGGACGGAAACGCGTACATAAAGTCGACGAGACGCATGATCAGCATGTCGGTGATGCCGCCGGCCAGCCCGGCCCACAGGCCGAGGATCACGCCGATGACGAAGCTGACGAGCGTCGCCCCGAACGCGATCTCGATGGCGAACCGCGTGCTCCACAAGATTTGGCTGAACATATCGTGGCCCAGGTTGTCCGTGCCCATGATGTGTTGCCAGGACGGACCCTGATACACGTTCAGGAAATCTGTATCCGCGTATCCGTATGGCGCAATCCACGGACCGATGATGCCGGTCAACAAAAAGAGAATGACCCAGATCAACCCAGCCACAGCAAAGTAGTTTCGGCTGTATCGCCGCCAGGCCTGCAACCAACGCGACTGTGGCCGAGGCCGAACAGCGGGAGATTGTTCCAACACAACCGCCATCAGTGTCTACCCTCCGCTTCCGACCTGGCACTACTCCAGTTTGACGCGCGGGTCGAGCCACGCATAGCACAGGTCGACGATGAGATTCGTGACCATGACCAACATGCAGAGCAAGTACACCGAGGTGATGGCCAACGGATAATCTAAGTTGCCAAACGCGCTCGCCAACATTTTCCCGAGCCCAGGGATGCCGAAAATGTCCTCCACCCAGACCGTGCCGACCACGGTGAAGGCGAACGTCGGGCCCACGACGGTGATGAGCGCCGTGAGCGAATTCCGGATGGCATGCCGAAAGATCATCCGCCAATACGGAACACCTTTCGCCTGCGCGGTACGAATGTAGTCCTGGCGCAGCACCTCGATGAGGCTTCCGCGCACAAACCGCGCGAAGGTACCGATGTTCGGTGCAGCCAACGATAATACGGGCAGGACGACGTTGCCAAACGTGCCCCAGCCGTTAATCGGAAGTGTACCAGGCCAGACCACGCCAAACAGCAAAATAAACAACACCGCCAACACGAAAGCCGGGATGGCTTGACCGGTCATCGACAACGTGGAGAGCGTGTAATCCAGCCAACTGTTGCGTTTAAGGGCGGCGATGATGCCAAGCGGTAAACCGATGATCAGAGCGACCACCACGGACCCAAAGGCAAGTTCTAAACTGATAGGCAGCGCGACCTTCAACTGACTGATGATCGATACATTCGGATTTTCGTACGAGTTGCCAAAGTTAAAGGTCAATGAATACCAAATGTACTTCAAAACCTGTTCCCACAACGGTTTATCGAGACCATACCGTTCCTCAAACATCTTGAGGGTGACTTGATACGCATGCGGATCCTGTACCGCCAGCTGTCCCAACGCCGAAGCTATTTGTGAAGAACTGAAAAACGAACCAGGGGCGTAATACATCATCACGTACGCGACGGCAATGACGCCGGACATGGTCAAAATAATGGCTACAATGCGTTTGATTAAAAAGCGCACAATCGCCATCCAAAAACGCTCCTTTTAGAGCAGCCGGGCCGCACCGCGCGGCCCGGCATGCTGAGGCTCGGATACTTGGCCTTGAAACCTGCTTCTTATTTCACGGTCAGGTACTGCAGCTGATAGAAGTTGTTCCATGACCACGGGTTCACTTGCACATTCCCGACATTCGGCTTCACGAGATAGATGGCTTCGTTCAGGTACAGCGGTTCGACATACCCTTGCGACATCAACGCGTTGACCACTTGCGAAGCGTACTTGGCAGCATCCGCCTCACTCAAGGAGTTATCAAGAGCATGTTTCCACAAGACCCATTGCAGCGTCTGCTTCGACTCATGCTGATAGAGCCAAACTTGTTCGTTCCAACCTACGTTTACATTGGCGTTACCTGTCGGATACGAACTGAGAGTCTTGAATGCTTCCACCCACGCGTTGTGCTTATCGGCGTCCGTCTTCGCATTCTTCCAATTGTTGACCAGGGTATTCCACTGCTCGGTCAAGGACAGGCCATGACCCTTCTCGATTGTACGATACGGTTCAGGCAGCTTGTTGATGAAGTTGTCGAGGAACTTGATGTCCTTCTTCGCGTCGGCGTCAAGCAGCTTCCAGTCGTTCCACGACACACCGATCTTCGGATCGTCCGGATTGCCGTAGCGCTGAACCTCGGCCGGATTGTACTTGTTGAAATACCACTGCGAGATATACTGGCGCTGTTGTGCGGTAAACCCGTAGCTACCCGGGAAGTACAGGCACTGACCGGCCTGCATATCCTGATAGTTCACGCTCGCCCAGTTGGCCACGCCGGTCGCGATGTTATACCCTGGCTTGATACCTTGGTTCAATCCACCCCAAATGATGTTGTTGTGTTGGGTGGTTGGAAGAGGAACGATCTGGAAGTTGATATTCAACGCTTGACGGATCTCTTGTTGCAGCGCTTGAGCCACACTGAGCTGCTGCTGGTTCCCCGCTTCACAATACAAATACAAAGTGCCAATGCCCTTGCCGTTCGGATAACCGGCTTCCTTCAACAACTGGCGCGCCTTCGCCACGTTGTAAGGTATCGGTTTCTCCAGCTTGGCCGCCGACCACCAGGACGGACCGAAGACATTGACCGCCTGCGCCATCCCGTTCAACACCTTGTCGACAATCGGCTGGCGGTTGATGACCATCGCGATGGCCTGACGGACCTTCACGTTGTCCAGCGCCGACGGCTGTACCGACTTGTCGTACTGCAGATAAGTGATGTTGATCTCCGGCGCGGTATGCAACTGCGACTTCAAATTCGGATGCGTCAACACATAGTGGTAGTCCGCCGGGTTGGAGATGAGCGCAACATCAATTTTGCCGGCAATGTAATCCTCCACCGGCACAGAAGGCGCCGGGACGATATCGATCTCCTGGACATTCCCCACATTGACCGTGCCCTTGCGGCCGACGTACTTCGGGTTGCGAACGAGCACCACCTTGCCGTTCGGCGTAAACGACTTGACGATGTACGGGCCGTTGCCGACGAAGTTCTGTGGCATCCACCAGTCATTCGGATGGGCTTCCACCGATTTCTGGTAAAGCGGCATCGATCCGGCAATGGCGAGGAACGGCCGCGGGTCTGCCGGCTGATTCAGAGTGAGTTGGATGGTGTAATCGTCGAGGACCTTGATCCCGACATCGCTCGCTTTGGCCGCACCGCCATGATACTGCCATCCGTTCTTGACCAACGACACAACGCTCGCCCACACCGCGCTGTTCGCATTTTTCGGATCAAGGACGCGCATCCACGCATAGTAGAAGTCGTGCGCCGTCACCGGGGCACCGTTCGACCAGCGCGCGTCCTTGCGCAACTTGAATGTCCAGACCAAGCCGCCTTGCGACGAGGTCGCGCTCTCCGCAATCTTCGGCACCACATGGTTGTTCTGGTCATATCCGTACAGGCCTTCAAGCACGGTGCCTTGGTCAATCAAGATTTGACCTGCCCAAGCGGAAGGATCCAGGCTCGTCATACCCGGATTGGGGATGGTCACCACGCTTTGCGCCGCGGCAGCGGACGCCTGAGAGGCCAACCCCATCACCGCCGTGCCGACCGCAGTTCCGCCGAGCGCCAGCACCGCAAGCGGTTTCTTCAAAGCGCGCCAAGTACGTTTGGACATCGAATCCCTCACCCTTCTTTTCATGTCCTGCGACGGAATCGTCACACGTGCATCATATACCGATTCTTGTAAAAACCATGACCCCAAACACGCAACGAACCTACCCCATGAAGTTCGCCATCCCATTCGACCCCGAACCACAAGAGAAGTACCCCGAGCGTTTCGAAATCGGTTCCGAAGCGCACAGCACCGACTTATCTCACCTTACAGTGAGATAAACCCGTCTTCAACCTATGCATTCGTTTAGCCAATCACCTAAAATACGTCCACGAATCACGTTCAACGTGCCGGCGCCTGAACCTGAACACCGCCCCCTTCCATCAGGACCTCTTTCAAGCTTCCTGGACGGCGAGACCGCTTTCACGCAGGACTGTCCCCACCATCCGCAGTGCTTCCTGTTTGATTCGTATACTATTACGACGATCGTCCGAATTCTGTCAAGCGGTGCAAAGTTCCACCCAGCCAGCTCGATAAAAGATACGTTAAAAAAGGATAAAAAAAGACAATCTAAGTTCATCACGCGACAGCGCACCTTGCGCACCAACCGGGAAAACCTATGAAATACAATCTCCAAACCCGATAGGATTCAATCTTCGGCCTACTAGATAGTCTGTTTCAAACCAATGAAATCCTGTTTCATTTGTCGTACACGAAGCATTGCACCACGCGTGAAATACTAGTATACTAGATTGCGATCGTATTCTGTCCGTTGTGGAGGCATGCACCATGAACCAAGATGGCAACATCCCGTCGCTGGCGGCCGCGTATGCTGCGTATTTCCCGATTGGCGCCGCCGTTTCACCCGAGGTCATACGTTCCCACCGCGATGTGCTGACGCGCCACTTCTCCAGCGTCACGGCAGAAAACCACATGAAGTTCGCGCTCGTGCACCCGGAGCCGGACCGCTACGATTTCGCCGCGGCGGACGACATCGTGGCGTTCGCACAAGCCAACCACATGAAGGTGCGGGGACACACCTTGGTCTGGCACAACCAGACACCGTCCTGGGTGTTCGAAGGTTCGGACGGGTCCCCCGTGAAACCGGCGGATTTACGCGCCCGGATGCGCGAACACATTCACACGGTCATGTCCCGGTACCGCGGGCGCGTCTACTGCTGGGACGTGGTGAATGAAGCGGTGGCCGACAGCGGCGAGGCATGGTTGCGTGATTCGAAGTGGCACGCCATCCTCGGGCCCGACTATCTGCGGGACGCGTATATCTTCGCGCACGAGGCGGATCCGGACGCCTTGTTGTTCTACAACGATTATAACGAATGCGAGGAAGAAAAGCGCGAGAAGATCTACCGGCTGGTCCGCGATCTGCGGGCGCAGGATGTCCCTGTGCACGGCATCGGGATGCAGGGACACTGGGGTCTCGTGCGTCCCGCTGCCGACGACATCCGCCGCACCATCGAACGCTTCGCCAGCCTGGGCGTGCAGATCCAAATCACGGAACTCGACATCACGCTCTACGACTGGCAGGACCGGCGCACCGACCTGCGCACCCCGCCGCCGGAATGGCTGGAGCGCCAGGCGGAACGGTATGGCGAGATCTTCGCCATCTTCCGCGAATACAAAGACGTCATCACCGGCGTGACGCTGTGGGGCGTGGCGGACGACTGGACGTGGCGGGACGACTTCCCGGTCCGTGGCCGCAAGGATTGGCCGCTGTTGTTCGACACGGCGCACCAGCCGAAAGCTGCATTTTGGCGCGCGCTTCCCTAAAATGGAACGCATGACTCCAATCGCCTCGCGCGGTGGATGGAACGGCACGTGTAAGTAGAGCGACGGGGAGCGCGATGGTCATGAGTTTAGCAGAAAAAGCGTACGACTTCATCCGGGAGTTGATCATTTCCCTGCAATTGCTGCCAGGGCAGATGATCTACGAACCGGAACTGGCGGAGCGCCTGCAGATGAGCCGGACTCCGGTGCGGGAGGCCATCAAGCTGTTGCACCGGGAAGGGCTGGTGGAAGTCCTGCCGCAGCGCGGCCTGCGCGTGGCGAAAATCTCGGAGACCAAGGTGGAAGAGACCCGGTTTGTCCGCGAGAGCCTGGAGGTGAGCGCCTTCCGCCTCGTCGCCCGCCGATGGGACCGAAACCATCCGGTCTGCCAGATGGTCGAGAGCGAGATTGCGGAGATTTTGCGCCGTCAGGCGGCTGCGGTGGAAGCCGGGGACGAGGCGTTGTTCCTGCGACTGGATGAGGACTTTCACAACCAGTTTCTTCAGTTCGCCGAAAACCAGACCCTCATTCAGATCATCGCCGAGATGCGCAGCCACCTGAACCGCGTGCGCTACCTCACCCTGAAGGCGCTCGGGAAAAGCCAACCGGTGCTCGACGACCACCACCGCATTTTTGCTGCCGTCATCTCGGGGGACGAAGCGCGTACCGAGCAGGTCTTGCGTGAGCATCTCGGCAAATTGGGCGCAGAGCTCCCGCTTTTGAAACGGCAGTTTCCGGATTATTTCCTGCCTTAGATCCCTTGCGGACGGGCGGGGGACATCGACCACTGGAGGGTTGTCCGATGCGCATCACCGATATACGCGCCACCACCGTCGCCGTGCCTTTGTACGGTCAACTCCGTCACAGCAACGGCGCGCACTGGGGCCGGTTCATCCGCACGATTGTCGAGGTCGAGACGGACGAAGGACTCGTCGGCCTCGGCGAGTTGGGGGGCGGCGGGGAGAGCGCGGAAGCGGCCGTCACCGCGCTCAAGTCGTATCTCCTCGGCCACGATCCGTTCCAACTCGAGGCGATGCGCTTCAAGATCTGCAATCCGACCGCGAGCCTGTACAACAACCGGACGCAGATCCATGCCGCCCTCGAATTCGCGTGCCTGGACATCATCGGCCAGTACTTGAACGTGCCGGTCTACCAACTGCTCGGCGGGAAGTTGCGCGACCGCGTGCCCTTTGCCAGCTACCTGTTTTTCCGATTGCCCGACAACGCGGGGGCGGATGAGATCCGCACCGTGGATCAGCTCATCGCCTATACCCGTGCACTGAAAGCGGAGTGCGGTTTCACCACCCACAAGCTCAAAGGCGGAGTCTTTCCGCCGAAATACGAGCTGGAATGCTACCAGGCGCTGGCAGCCGAGTTTCCGACAGACCGGCTGCGCTACGACCCGAACGGCGTCCTCTCCGTCGAGGAAGCGCTTCACTTCGGCCGCGCCATCCTCGGCCTCAACAACGACTACTTCGAGGATCCTGTGTGGGGGATGAACGGCCTGCGCCGCCTGCGCAGCCTCTTGCCCATCCCCATCGCCACCAATACCGTGGTCGTCAACTTTGAACAGTTGGCCGCCAATGTCCTCAACCCGGCCGTGGACGTCATCCTGCTCGACACCACGTTCTGGGGCGGCATCCGGCCGTGCGTCAAAGCGGCCGGCGTCTGCGAAACGTTCCAGCTCGGCGTGGCGGTGCACTCGTCCGGCGAACTCGGCATTCAACTGGCGACCATGCTCCATCTCGGCGCCGTACTGCCGAACCTCACGTTCGCGGCGGACGCCCACTACCACCACCTGCGGGACGACATCATCGCCGGCGGCAAGATGAAGTACGAAGGTGGCGCCATCCGCGTGCCGGAGGGCCCCGGTTTGGGCGTGAAGCTCGACCGGGACAAGGTGGCCGTCTACCACGAAGCATATTTGCGGGACGGCGGCTATCCGTACGACCGCGATCCCGCCCGACCGCACTGGTTCGCCCTGGTACCGAACCAAGACTGGGCCGACCCTGACGTGGCCGCCTCGGGTGCGGCGGCCGAAGCTGCGTCAAGCCGCGCCGCAGCATCCGCACCATCCGGCCCGTCCGCGCCTGTGCAGGCGGAACGCCCGAACCCCGAAGCGGAAGGAGACGAAGTCCATGCGCCTTCAAGGTAAAATCGCCCTCGTCACCGGCGGCGGCCGCGGCATCGGCGCCGCCATCGCCCGCGGGTTTGCGGCGGAGGGGGCCCGCGTCGCCGTCCTGGCGCGGACGGAGGCGGAACTCTTGGCCCGCGCGCGCCGCATCCAGGAGGAGACCGGCGCCGAAGTCCTGCCCATCGTCGGCGACGTCAGCCGTGAGGACGACGCCATCGCGGCCATCGCAAAGGTGGTACAGCATTTCGGCGGGATCGACATCCTGGTCAACTGCGCGGGTGTCTCGATCGCGGCCGACAGCCACCAATTGACGGACGACGATTGGGACCGCTGCCTCCGGATCAACCTGTACGGCACGTTCTACTTCTGCAAGCACGCCGGCGCCCGGATGATTCAGCAAGGCCGCGGCGGCAGCATCATCAACATCACCTCCATTACCGCCCACGCCGCCATCCCGCGCCGGGCGGCGTACGCGGCCAGCAAGGGCGGCGTGATGCAGTTGACGCAAAACCTGGCGGTGGAATGGGCCCGGCACGGCATCCGCGTCAACAACATCACGCCTGGGTTCATTTGGACCGAAATCTTCGATCAGTACGTCAAGCGCGGCGTCCACCAGCCGGAGAAGCTGGAGGCGCGCATCCCGCTTGGCCGGCTCGGCAAGCCGGAAGACTTGGTCGGCCCCGCCTTGTTTCTCGCCAGCGAGGACAGCCGGTATGTGACCGGGACGACGCTGGTCGTGGACGGCGGCTGGCTCGCCAACGGGTACATTTAACTGCAGGAGGTCGGCCATGCCATGTCCGAGACACCCGGTCTGCATCCGTCACGTACCCCGGCCGACGACGCTGCGCGTCAAGCGGCCGCCGATCCATGCTGGTTGCGGTTCATCCCGCCAAGCCGCGGCGATCTCACGCGCCTGTTCGCGCGGCTGACTGCTGTCCACGTCGCCGGCCCGCTGCACCCGCTGCTCGCGACCGCCCGTGCGGAACTGCGGCAGGGGCTATCTTCCCTCACGGGGAGGACGGTCACAGAAGCCGCGGACTGGCGGGCAGCCGGTGTCATTGTCGCCACGCGCGCGGCCGCCTTGCGCGCCCCGTGGGCGACGCTGCTCCCGGCGGCACGCCTGGCTGAACTTGGGCGGGAAGGATTTCTCCTCCATGTGATGGAGACGCCGGATGACCGATCTCCCCAAGGCGCAGCACCCGCCATCTTCGTCGTCGGCGGCGATGAGGCCGGCGTGCTGTACGGGGTCTTTCACCTGTTGCGCGGGCTGACGCTGGGGACGCCGCTTTCTGGTTTGGCCGCGTGCGAACATCCGGTCAACCCCCTGCGCATGCTCAACCACTGGGACAACGCCGACGGATCGGTGGAGCGCGGCTACGCGGGCCGTTCCATCTTCTTCCGCGAGGGGCGCGTCCTCGCCGACAACCCGCGTATCCGCGCGTACGCGCGGCTGCTCGCCTCCGTCGGCATCAACGCGGTGGCGCTGAACAACGTCAACGTCCACGCCACGGAAACGCGGTTCATCACGGAAGAATACCTGCCCGACCTGGCTCGGATCGCGGACGTGTTCCGCGCGTACGGCATCCGCGTGTTCCTGTCCGTGAACTTCGCCAGTCCCATCGAGGTGGGCGGCCTGCCGACCGCCGACCCGCTCCATCCGGACGTCGCCCGGTGGTGGCGGGAGACCGCTCGCACCATCTACCAGTACATCCCCGACTTCGGCGGCTTTCTCGTCAAGGCCGACTCCGAGTTCCGGCCCGGGCCGTTCACCTACGGGCGCGATCACGCCCAGGGCGCCAACATGCTGGCGGATGCGCTCGCGCCGTTCGGCGGCATCGTCATCTGGCGCTGCTTCGTCTACAACTGCCTGCAGGACTGGCGGGATCGCAAGACGGACCGCGCCCGGGCGGCGTACGACCACTTTGTGCCGCTCGACGGCATGTTCCGCGACAACGTCATCCTCCAGATTAAGAACGGGCCGATGGACTTTCAAGTCCGGGAACCGGTGTCGCCCCTGTTCGGCGGTCTCACCCGCACCAACCAAATGCTGGAACTGCAGATCACGCAGGAGTACACGGGCCAGCAGCGCCACCTGTGTTACCTCGTCCCGCAGTGGCAGGAGGTCGTGGCGTTTGACACGTACGCACGAGGTCCCGGATCGACGGTGGCCCGCATCGCCTCCGGCGAGCTCTTCCGGCGGCCGCAGGGCGGCGTCGCCGGGGTGAGCAACGTCGGCGACGACGTGTTCTGGACGGGGCATGTCCTGGCCCAGGCCAACCTGTACGGCTTCGGGCGGTTGGCCTGGAATCCGGAGCTATCGGCTGCAGCCATCGCCGAGGAATGGGTGCGGCTGACCTTCGGGGACGATCCGCTCGTCGTGACGACCATCACCGAGATGCTGATGGCTTCATGGTCCATCTACGAGAGTTACACGGCGCCCTTGGGCGTGGGGTGGATGGTCAACCCGGGCCACCACTACGGGCCCAACCCGGACGGCTATGAGTACTCCAAGTGGGGGACGTACCACTACGCCGACCACCAGGGCGTCGGCGTCGATCGCACACGCAGGACGGGCACCGGCTACACCGGCCAGTACCATCCGCCCCACTGCGATGTGTACGAGTCGCTGGCGACGTGTCCGGACGAGCTGCTGTTGTTCTTCCATCACGTGCCGTACACCCATCGCCTCCACTCCGGCAAGACGGTCATCCAACACATCTACGACAGCCATTTCGAAGGCGCCGAGCGTGCCGAGTGGCTCAAACAGCGGTGGGAATCCCTCGCCCGGCGGATCGACGACGTGCGGTACCATGTCGTCCTGGAGCGGCTCACGGAACAAGCGGAACACGCCAAAGAGTGGCGAGACGTCATCAACACGTATTTCTACCGGAAATCCGGCATCCCGGACGAACACGGGCGGCTCATTCACCCGTAAGCCCGCAGGGTTGCGCCCCATCCAGCCCGTCTCGCTCCCCTGACCGGCGAGACCCCGGCCGTGCAGGCCCGGCTGGCCACCGCAGCGCACACAGAACGGGCCTCCCCCTCGCGGCAAGCGAGCGGGGAGGCCCGTTGGCGTGGGCGGCGTGGATCACGCCTGCACGAAGTCCCAAAAGTTATCCCGGAACAAACGCCGCACGTCCCGCTCGATGTCGGCGTCCTCCACGGCCCAGCCGCGCCGGACGAGCGCGCCGTACTTGTCGGTGAGGACCCGCGCCACCACGTCGCGCGCCCGCTGCCACTTGTAGATGAGGTGCTCGAGCACGCGGGCGTCCGAGTGCTGCGGGATAAAGGTGGGTCCCAACAACTCCAGGCGCAGCCGTGTGATCTCTTCCACCAAGGTGTCGGTGTTCACAAACCACCAGCAGCCGAACGGCATCAGGTTGTGGAACTTGCGCGCCGTCACGACCAGCTCATGCTGGTTTTCCCTGGCGAGCATGGTGATGAGGAACTTGTTGTCCGGGTTGTCCGCGCACAGCCGCTCCACCGGGCGCAACGAGGCCTGCGTCACGCTGTCGCCCGCCAGGCGCAAGTCCGGATTCACGCGCCGCCTGGCGCCAATCATGAGCGAGAGCGGCAGCTTGTGCCGCCGGCATACCGGGAGCAGCACCTTGTCCAGCAGTTGCCCGCGCACCCCATCGTCCGGGTAGACCAGGTCGTCTGCTGCCGAGAACGCGACGTACACCGGCTGCGTCCGCTCCACCCACGATTCGAGCCACCGTTCAAGCTCCGCGAACGTCCGCCCGGACAAATCCGGCGCCACGTCGAAGCCCTGCGCCTGCAGGTCCTGGCACGCATCCGCGAACTGATTCACCAACGTATCCAGGCGCAGCGAGGCGCGGAATTTCGGATCGATCTCGACGCCCTGCGCCCAGTAGGCCCGCTCGGCGCGATCGAACGGGTCGTTCGTCATCACCACCAGGTCCACGCCCGCCAGTTGGAATACCTTGTCGATGTAAGCGGCCGTCGGGGTGTCGGACAGCACCGCGCGCAGGTCATGGAGGGTGAAACGGCCGGGCTGCATCCCGAACGCCTGCGCGATCTCAATCACCCCGGAAGCCGCCTCGCTGAGCGGGGTGGATTGCTCAAACAGCGCGCGCCAGACGACCTCCGCCTGCTCCCGCTTGGACATCCCCCAAAACACGTCGTACGGCAAGCGGTGCACGCGAAAACTCTCGGAGATGAGGTAGTGGAAGCACATCAATTCGTCCGCCCCGCACAAAAGCAGTTCCTTGAGCGCCGGGGCATAGAGATGGGTATGCATGTCCACGACCGGTGTCGCATCGACAATGCGCCGCACCCGCTGCGCCAAAGCTTCTTGCGCCAATGCTTCTTGTGTCCCCGCCTGGGTCACCGTGCCTTCCCTCCCCGGGTCTCGATGCGGACGGCCTCGGCCTGCGCCCGCAGGCACACCTCCGCCGCCTTGAATGCGTGTTCCTGGGTCATCGCCGTCTCCGTACGCTCCAGGACGTCCCGGATGAGACGCCCGAAGTACGGATAGCCGACCTTGCCGCGCACGTCGATGAGAAACTCTCCCTCGCCGTTGACCAGGTAGACCTTGTCGCCCTCCGGATCCCGCGCGACATCGATGTATTTACGCAGTTCGATGTATCCTTTCGTGCCGAGGATGAAGGTGCGGCCGTCGCCCCACGTCCCGAGGCCGTCCGGCGTGAACCAGTCGACGCGGAAGTAGCCGGAGACCCCGTTGTCGCAGAGGATGCTGGCGTCGCCGAAGTCCTGGAAGTCCGGGTACTCCGGGTGGGCGTAGTTGCCGACGCGGCTGGCGAGCACCTTGGCGTCCTTGGCCCCGGCGTAGTAGAGGATCTGCTCCACCTGGTGGCTGCCGATGTCGCAGAGGATGCCGCCGAACTTGGCGGGATCGAAAAACCAGGCCGGGCGGCTCTGCGGGCTCATGCGGTGCGGACCCATCCCCATCACCTGCACCACCTCGCCGATGGCCCCGTCCGCAATGAGGTCACCGGCGTGGACCGCGCTTTCCACATGCAGCCGCTCGCTGTAGTAGACGGCGTACTTGCGGCCGGTCTCCGCCACCACCCGTTTCGCTTCCTCCAATTGCGCCAAGGTGGTCAGCGGCGGCTTGTCGGTGAAGTAGTCCTTGCCGTGGCGCATCACCCGGACGCCGAGCGGTTCCCGGTCCACCGGGACGCACGCCGAAGCCACCAGATGCACCTCTTTGTCCTGCAGCACCTCCTGTTCCGAGCGGGCCGCGCGCACGCCGGGATACCGTTCCAGGAAGCGCTCCACCTTGGCGGGGTCTGGATCGTACACCCATTTGAGCTGCCCGCCCGCCTCGAGCAGGCCGTTGCACATCCCGTAAATGTGGCCGTGGTCGAGGCCGATGGCGGCGAACACAAACTCGCCCGGCTCGCACACCGGGGCCGGTTTGCCCTGCGGTGCGTAGTTCATGCCGTCTTGTCTCGACACCCTCGCGTCCCTCCGCTTCGTCGGATTGGCTCCGATCCCGCCTTGGCCACGGGACCGGATGCGAATGGCTGCGCAGTCCCGCCAGCCGGCGCGCGCCACGTCCGCAGACGATGGCTCGTCCACAGGAAGCGTCTCTGCCGCAGACCATGCCACGTCCGCAGACGGCTTCACGTCGTGATGACGTTGTCCGCGAACCCGGTGACGGTGCGCTTCTTTTCAAAGAATTTCGGCGCTCGTTGCAATAACCCTTCTTTGGTATAGAACGGATCGCCCGGCAAAAGCGGCAACGACACCGTCTCGCGCAGCGTGGCGGACTTGTAGATGGAAACAATCAGCTCCAACGTCCGCCGCCCGGCGTGACCGTCGATGAGCACCGGACGACCCGTCTCCAGGGCGGTGAGCACGTCGTCAATCTGACCGGTGTGTCCTTCGTAGCGCACGTCCGGCAGTTGGTCGTAGAACGCTTGCATGGCTTGCTCCGCCGCCTCGTCGCGGATGGGGAAGCCGTTCTCGCGCGGCCTGGAGGCGTACAGCTTCCACGGCATGGACACTCTGGCCCGCTCGCCCTGGAAGATGACCTGCTGATCCTCGCCGTGGTGCACCACCGAGCTGGTGATCTGGGCGAGGCACCGGTCCGGGTACCGCAGGACCGCAATGGAGAGGTCTTCGACCTCCGCGTTGTCGTGGGCGACGTTGGCCATCACCGCCGTCACCTCGCTCGGCGACCCCAACATCCACAGCAGCATGTCGATGTGGTGGACGGCGTGGTTCAAGGTGCAGCCGCCACCCTCGCTTTCCCACGTCCCGCGCCACCACAGGTCGTAGTACATGTAGCCGCGCCACCAGTGGGAATCAACCTGAGCGTGCACGATGCGCCCGGCGAGGCCGGCCTCCAACACCTGTTTCAGCTTCATCACCGGTGTGCGAAACCGGTTTTGAGCCACGACGGAGAGCACCTTGCCGCTCTCCGCAGCGGCGCGGATCATCTCGTCGCACTCCGCGAGGGAAGCGGCCATCGGCTTCTCGACGAGGACGTGCTTCCCGGCGCGCAGACAGTCGATGGCAATCTGCGCATGGGTCGAGGGCGGCGTGCAGACGGACACGAGATGGATGCCGGGATCGTCGAGGATGGCGCGATAGTCCGCGAGCGCCCGGGCCGCAAGGCCAAACTTGGCGATAACGGCTTCTGCCTTCTCTGGATAGATGTCGACGACCGCCCGGATCTGGCAGCGCTGAGGAAACGCCAGATACCCTTGTACATGGCTCGGGCAGATGGCACCTGCGCCGATGATGGCGACGTTCAACACGAAAGGTCCCTCCTGTCGCGGTCCATGGCAATACGGCGGGCAACGGGTAACCCGTTGCCCGCCGGCCGATGGTTCTCTTTCCTCCTGTATGTGCTACCATGATTCGCAGAGGGGCCTGGATGCGGCGTAACCACCCGGAGCCTGCCGCATCGTGCACATCCGTGGTGCGAGCGTATCTTCTGTGTGCTGGCCCCTCATTTCTTGTGCTGCGCCTTCCAGGCCTGCTCGTACTCCTTCGCAATCTGGTCGCCGCCCTGGGCCTCCCACTGCGCAATCTTTTGCCGCCACTGGCCGATGGTGATCTTACCCATGATGTATTGCGTGTCGGCGTCTGTGATGATTTGGTTGAGTTGCGCACCCTTTGTCTGGTAAGTCGGCGAGACGAGTGTCAGCGTCGGATCCTGGACGGCATACTTATTGTTCAACGCAACAACCTGATTCGTCTGTTGTTCAATCGGCGTCAACTTTGCCGGCGTGGCGAAGTGCGTCGGATCCACCACGCAGAGCGGCCACCGGTACGGGAAGCCGACCTCATCGTCGTAATCCGCATTCGGATTGCGGATCACCACGCCATTTTTGATGGTGTAATGCTTTCCTTGGATGCCGTATGCCAACAGATTGGCCATGGGCTTGTCGCATAACTTCTCAAAGAAGCTGAGGATCTGCTTCAGCTGTTGAACCGTCTTTACCGAAGACTTCGGGAAGAGCAAGATGCCGTTGTAGCCAGGGCCTGAGGCAATACGATAACCTTTTGGTCCTTGCAGAACCCCGACCACGCCCTCTTGCCATTTCGGATTCGTCTGCTGCAGCCGCTGCAAATAGGTCAACGCGGTGTTCGAGGTGTTTGTAATGGCGCCCGCCTTGCCGCTCGTGAAGTTCCCTTCCCAGTCAGGGCGCTGGATCACGGCAAAATCTTGGTTGATCAATCCTTCCGTATACAGCTTACGGACAAAATTCAATGCCTGGACATACTGCGGCGTCAAAACATCTTTGACAAAGTTGCCGTTTTTAATCTCCCAGTTGTTCGGGCCGCCAAACTCCACGCACCAATACGGCACAGGGTCCGAACTGCCGATGTTCGTGCTGACCGACAGTCCGAACGTATCCTTTTTCCCGTCTCCGTCCGGGTGTTAAAGTCTCAAGTAGTGGTGTAAAATCCGTCGTCCACATTTGACGACGAAGCCACCGTGCGTGTCTACT
>NZ_BMOY01000004.1 GCF_014647315.1 Paenalicyclobacillus cellulosilyticus | reverse complement strand
GAGGGCTGCACACGACTGGCGAAGACGGTACAGGCCATGGAAGAGTCGAACGTTCACTTTCTTTGGCACCAGCTGCATCCAAACCTTCTGCCAGTATTGCAGACGGCGGGTGGGCCGGTCCCGCCCTCTTGGCATATGCAACGTGGGATGGAGCGAAATCACGTACTGCCAGAACTGGCTCTCCAACTCCTCCATGTACGCCCGCCAACGCCTGAACCACCGCCACACTGTACGGGTACAAATGGGGCCGACCGGGGCGGGGACTATCCTGCCCGCCTCCTCCATGGAGTGCTGTGTATCCACATTTGTGCACACCTGCTCCTGGACGTCCCACACAAACCGCTCGTACCGTCCCACGAAACTAGGCAACACACTGCAGGTTCGCTTACACTCCGGATTCGCACAAAGGAACCGGAACACCGGGATACGCCACGACCGCTCCTTTGCCCACACGTTGCGCTTATACCTGCCGTGGCCATGCAAGACAGGATGTGCGCAATGACCACATCTGGGCGGGCGAAGCCGGTCCAGATCCGGATCCACACAAAATTGCAGGTAGGACTCGACGTCGGGAAAGGGGATGGTGTAAGATTGAGACATACCTGAATCAGGGCACGGTGAGAACCGTGACCCCGCAGAAGAGAGACCGAGGCCGGTAAACCTTGAAGGTCTCTCTTCTTCTTTTATCCCTCCTGTCGATGATTGTCGGTACGATACGAATTGTCATACGACAATCACCCGGAAAACCCTCCGTCAACGAACGCAGCAAAAAACCGCTCGTCTTCCGCCAAACAGCGTGAGCGGTTACAGCCAAAGCATCCGCCGTCGTACATGCGGAGTCACCTCCTCGTGAACGAAAGGTCAATGTAGTGTATGGGAGGACAATCCTTCGTGAGGCGGCATGTACCTATCCATGAATGGCCCGATGAAATGCCGGAACGCAACATGCTCACATGGAGGAAATAGACGTCGTAGTGCAGAATTTCATCGCCTAAATGCGGCGAAATTTGGCCGTGAGGCATGACTTGGGTTTGTGCGTTGCACAGGCGTTTGGGTCGCGATAACCATGTTGATGCAAGCAGGGTATGGGGGGATTCGAATTGAATCGCTGCCAGGCGGGTGACGATGCCGAAGTCCAGGACTGTCCAGGCTACCCGTGGTTGGTGGTCGGGACCGTGTGCGTGGGTGCGTTCATGGCCGCACTCGATGCCAGTATTATGAACATCGCCTTGCCCGTGCTCAAACGCCACTTTGACGTCCGCATGCACATCATTGAGTGGGTCAGCTTGGCATATTTGTTGACTTTGGCTGGTCTTGTTGTACCTTTTGCACGCTTGGCGGATATGTTTGGACGCCGCCGGATGTACATACTTGGTTTTATTGGGGGGCGCCGTGCTCACCCTGGCCAACTTTTCACTTGACAAACACCGACTGTATCGCGCACAACCAATTCCGTCGGGACGGTGATGACGGGCGGGAGCGCGGAGGGTTCCTCCATCATGCGCAGCAAGGCGTATGCCGCCTGTCTGCCCAATTCGTCCTTGCGTTGCCGAATGGTGGTCAATGCGGGCGTGACCATGCTGGCCCAGCGAATATCGTCAAATCCGATGACGGAAATGTCCGCACCGACGTTCAGCCCCCGCTCCTGGATGGCGCGCATGGCACCGATGGCCATCAAGTCGCTCGCGCAAAACACGGCGGTCGGTATGTCGGGCAGTTCGAAAAGTCGTTGCATGGCTTGATATCCGCTGGCATCCGTGAAATCCCCTTCTTGCACCCACTCGGGGCGAAAGGGCAGATGGAACGCCTGGATGGCACGTTGGAACCCGATCAGTCGATCATGCCCCGGTTTGGTTGCGAATTGGTCGCCAATGAACGCGATGGCCCGATGACCGTGCCGGACCAAAAACTCGACGGCTTGCATGGCGCCGCCGACGTTGTCCGACATGACGTAACCGGCACGAGGACCAATCAGATCGAGATCAATCGATATACAGGGGATGCCGCATGTAGAAAGCGCGATCACCGCAGGGTCGGTCCGCGGCAAACCGAGCACCAAGAGTCCGTCGACATGGCGGTATCTTGCTATCGCTTCGTATTTGTCCGGTTGCGGGTTGGCTTCATTCAGGGAAAAGAACAAGATGTCATAGCCCTTTTCTCCGGCGACATCTTGAAAAGTGGCCAAGACATCCGAAAGCAGCGGGTGTCGCAATCCATCGTTGGGACCTTCTTTGACAAACGCCCCGATGGTCATGGAACGTTTGGTCGCCAAGCCGCGCGCCAACGAACTCGGCTGATAGTCAAGGTCTTGAATCACGCGTTGCACCTTGGCGCGCGTTTTGGGACTGACATCCGGATAGCTGTTCAAAACCCGGGAGACGGTTGCCGGAGACACACCGGCACGTTTTGCGATGTCGTAGATGGTGGCCATGTTGGGTCGATGCTCCTTCGACGATGCTTCGGTTTCTCATAAAAAACCTTCTTCATCACGGTGTCGCTTTCCTCTTTCGAATTGCTGGCGGCAAAGCAGTGGTGGGCGTCCGCCACGAGTGCTTTCCTGACCTCACCACTGGGTAATCGTCCAACCCGGTGAGATGCTCGTCCTGCCTGCCGCAATACAACCCCATGTCCGTGCTCACAGGTCTGTCGTTTTGCTATAATGCGTCTAAAAGGATCTCGAAATACTCTGTGTTGGCTATGTTTGGGGGAGTGACGGTTGGCTACGAACGAGCCCGGCCGCCTGCAAACCGCTGATGCATGGTTGGACCAGGCGACGCACGTCAGCAGGCGTCGAAAGGCAGAACACTTGGAGGCGGTGCGGACCCTCAGCGACAATCCGCTGGCGACCTCTTGGTTCGAGTTCGTCTCACTTCTCCCGAACTGTGCCCCGGAAGTGAGCTGGCAGGAGGTGAGCTTGGAAACTGAGCTGTGCGGTATCCGTTTGGCGTCGCCTGTCATCATCAACGCCATGACGGGCGGCACGGAGCAATCGTACGAGGTGAACCGCCGTTTGGCGTCGGCGGCCAGGCGGCACGGTCTGGCGATGGCAGTGGGTTCCGAGACGGCAGCGCTGCGGGATCCCGACATGAGGTACACCTATCAAGTGGTGCGTGAGGTGTACCCGGATGGTGTGCTGATTGCCAATGTGGGCATGGGCACCGATGTTTCCGTCGCGCAGTTCGCGGTCGATCTCATCCGCGCTCAGATGCTTCAGGTCCATTTCAACGCGGCGCAGGAGTTGTTCATGGCGGAAGGTGACCGGGATTTTCGCGGCGCGCTCACAGCCCTCCGTCACATCGTGGAACGGGTGGGCGTGCCTGTCATTGCCAAAGAGGTCGGCCAAGGCGTCACGTCCTTGGAGGCGGAACGTTTGGTGCAGACGGGTGTGCGCGGCATTGACGTGGGCGGGCGCGGAGGGACGAATTTCGTCGCGGTCGAGGCGTGGCGGCGAGGCTGGGAGCTTGCCGACGCGTGGCAGGCGTGGGGTATTTCCACTGCAGCCGCGGTTTGCGAAGTGGTGGATGCTGTCCGGGGCAGGGTGGATGTGGTGGCGTCCGGCGGCATCCGGACGGGGCACGATGTCGCCAAGGCGATGGCATTGGGCGCTTCCGCCGTCGGGATCGCTGGCGCGTTGCTTCGCCTCTTGGATCACCCGGACGGAGACGCTGCGTTGGACCGCTATCTGGAGGAGTTGCACTGGACGCTGCGCGCGCTGTTGGTCCTCACGGGTTGCCGGAGTTGGCAGGAACTCAGGCGGCGGCCATTGGTCATCACCGGTCTTTTGCGCGAATGGTTGCTGGCGCGTGGTCATGCGGGTTTCTTGGAACGAACGGCACAGGGGGCCGACCGTTAAACCATGCGCCGGAACGGCCGCGATCGCGATTAAATTTTTCTGAATAGAGAGGTGATGAACGTGTCCAGGCAGCCGTTGGGTCTCACCGTGGACATGGCCAAGTATGTCGTGATGCAGAAGTTGCGCGGCAGGCGCCGGTTTCCCATGGTCCTGATGCTCGAACCCACGGAAATGTGCAACCTCACCTGCACCGGATGCGGGAAGATCCGCCAGAGTCCGGAGGTGCTGAACAAGCGGCTGACCGTGGAGGAGTGCTTGGCCGCGGTGGATGAGTGCGGTGCGCCGGCCGTGTCCATCGCGGGCGGGGAGCCGCTGGTGCATCCCGAGATTGTCGAGATTGTCAAAGGCATTTTGGCGCGGCGCAAATTGACGTTGCTGTGCACCAACGGCATTCTGCTCGGCCGTGTGCTCGATAAATTGGACCCCGACCCGCGCTTCACCTTCGTCTTCCACCTCGACGGACCGCGCGAGCACCATGACCGCATGGTGGAGCGCCCGGGCGTGTTCGACATCGTGATGAAAGGCATTCGCGCGGCCAAGGAGCGGGGATTCCGTGTTGCCACGAACACCACCTTGTACAAAGGGGCGGACACCAAGGCGATTGGACAACTGCTGCGGGAACTGTGCGACATGGGTGTCGACAACTGCATCCTGTCACCCGCGTTTACATATGAGGAGGTGGATCCGGCCAACCGGGGGATTTTCCTCAGAAGGAACGAGGCGCGCAGGATGGTGCGGGAAATCGTCGCGGAAGCGGGACCGCGCGTGCGCTTTTATAACACGCCTATCTTTCTCGACTTCTTAATGGGGAAGAAGGAATTGCGCTGCACCCCGTGGGGCAATCCCACGCGCGATCCAAAAGGGTGGAAGGGACCTTGTTACTTGTTGACCGACCGTCATTATGACTCGTTTGCGGAGATGATGGCGGATACCCGCTGGGAGGAATTTGGGTATGGAGAAAACCCCCGCTGCGCCAGCTGCATGATGCACAGCGGCTACGAGGCGTCCGCCGTGGCGCAGATGTCGCTGCGGGACGCGTGGCGCATGGTGCGCTGGATGTTCGCCTCATGACGGGGTGGCGGACATGGTGTTGGTTTTGACGGCGCTCTCGTTTGAAGCGGCTGCGTGGCGCGGCATCCCGGGCAGGGGTGAGGCGTGGTGCGTGGCGGTGACCGGGATGGGCCCGGAGCGGGCCAGGCGGGCGGCTGCGGCGTGGTTGGAGAAGATACGGCCGCATTTGGTCATCGGCGCGGGCGTATGCGGCGGCTTGCTGCCTGGGGACAGGGCCGGGTGCGTGGTCATGCCGGATGAATTCGCGGCGGATGCCCCGGGTCAACCGGTGTTGCGGCGGACGTGGCAACCCAAGGCCCTGGACGACTGGCGCGGGGGCACGTTACCCGTCGTGACCAGCGGCCGCATGGTGTCTGTCGAGAGGCCCGCGCGGACACCGGAAGAGAAAACGGCGCTGGCGGTGCGTCACCGGGCCCGGTGGGTCGATCAAGAGACGTATGCTTGGTGCCAGGCGGCTTTGGAGGCAGGCATTCCGTTCTTTTGCCTGCGCGTCGTGCTGGATGCGGCTGAGGAATACCTGCCGGATTGGCGCAATGGACGGAGTTGGCGGAGTGCCGTGCGGCTCCCGGCGCGGGCGTTGGCGGCCCGGCGGGCGCTTGCGGAAGCGGGGAGGCGGTTGTTGTGCGCGCACTTGTAACGGGGGGCAGCGGCTTTATCGGTTTTCATGTCGTCCGCACCCTGCTGTCCGCAGGACACAGCGTTCGGGTCCTGGTCCGATCGCGGGAGGCCGCGCGCCGCCTGGAGCCGCTCGGGGTCGAAGTGGTGATGGGAGACCTCGCCACCGGCGAGGGGATTGGGACGGCGGTAGCTGGGTGTGATGCGGTGTTCCACGTCGCAGCCCACTATTCGCTCGATCGGCGCGACGGACCGCGCATGTATGCCGTCAACGTCGAAGGCACGCGCCGTGTGTTGGCGGCGGTGCGGCGGGCGGGCGGTCCGCGGATGGTGTACACCAGCAGCACTGCGACCATCGGCTTGCGCGCGGACGGCGGCCCGGCCGATGAGTCACGCTTTGTCGATCCCGCCAGCGTCCGCAGCGCCTACAAACGCAGCAAGATCCTCGCCGAAAACCTCGTGTTGGACGCCTGCCGCGAAGGCATGGACATCGTGATCGTCAACCCGTCGGCCCCTGTGGGATGGGGGGATGTCAAGCCGACGCCGACCGGACGGATCGTGCTCGATGCGATGAAGGGGCGCATACCCGGGTATGTCGAGACGGGTTTGAATGTGGTGTCCGTCGGAGACGTGGCCGCCGGTCACCTCTTGGCGTGGCGGCACGGCCAAAGCGGTGAACGCTACATCCTCGGCCATCAGAACATGCATTTGAGCGAGATCCTTCAGGTCGTGGCGGAGTTGGCCGGCCGCCGTCCACCCAAGCTGCGCATTCCGTTTTGGGTCGCATGGTGCGCCGCCGTGGTCGACGAATTCGTCGTCACGCCGGTGCGCGGCGGGCCTGCCCGTATCCCGCTCGCGGGCGTGCAACTCGCCAAACAGCCGATGTATTTCACTGCGGAGAAGGCGGTTCGCGAGCTGGGGCTTCCGCAGACGCCGGTCCGTCAGGCGTTGGCGGAAGCGGTCGCCTGGTTCCGCACGTTTCGGATGCACGGTGCGGCGGGGGATGTGACAGAACATGCGATCCCGCCCGCCGGCGGAAAGGGGTGAGTGCTGCGTGAGCGTATCTTTGTCGCGAACCACGATCGACGAGGCGTTGGCTGCCGGCGTCGACCACCTGCTCTCCCTGCAGTATGCGGACGGTTACTGGTGGGGGCCGCTCGCGTCCAATGTGTGCATGGAAGCCGAATACGTGCTGTTGTGCCATTGTTTGGACTGCCGCAACCGGGATCGCGAACAACAGATTCAGCGCTATCTGTTCAGCCAGCAGCGCGCAGACGGTACGTGGGCCATCTACCCGGGCGGACCGGGCGATCTCAATGCCACCGTGGAAGCGTACCAAGCGCTCAAGCTCATCGGCGTCCCGGAAACCGATCCACGTATGGCGCGCGCACGCGATTTCATCCTGGCAAACGGGGGCGTGGACGCCACGCGGGTGTTTACACGCCTGTGGCTGGCCTTGGTCGGCCAGTACCCGTGGTCCAAATTGCCTGTCGTGCCGCCGGAGATCATGTTTTTGCCCAAGTGGTTCCCGCTCAACATCTACGATTTTGCGAGTTGGGCGCGCGCGACGGTCGTCCCCATCAGCATCCTGATGAGCCGCCGTCCCGTGTTCCCGCTTCCGGACGGGGCAGGCATCCCGGAACTTTATCTGCCGGCCGGACAGGCTGCGCCGCCGCCCAAGGGTGGCGAGCACCGCCTGTTCCTTGCGCTCGACCGCGCGCTGCACTGGTATCAGAACCTATCCGTGCATCCTGGCAGAGCCGCAGCCGAGCAAAAGGCGTTGGCATGGATCCTCGAACACCAGGCGGGGGACGGCAGTTGGGGCGGCATCCAACCCCCGTGGTTTTACGCTCTGTTGGCGCTCAAGGTGCTCGGGAAAACGGATCATCCCGTGTACCAGAAGGGTGTGGCAGGGCTTGAGTCGTACGGCGTGAACACTCCGGACGGCGGATGGTGGTTCCAAGCCTCCGTATCGCCGGTGTGGGACACTGCGCTGGCGGTGCTGGCGCTTCGGGCCGCCGGTCTGCCCCCGGATCATCCCGCGCTGGTGCGCGCGGGGTTGTGGTTGTGCGACCGGCAGGTGTTTGTCCCCGGCGATTGGCAGGTGCGCCGTCCGCAGTTGGAACCGGGGGGATGGGCGTTCGAGTTCGACAATGTCCACTATCCGGACATCGACGACACCGCCATGGTCTTGCTGGCCCTCAACAGCCTGCAGCTTCCCGACGAGATGCGGAGGCGGCGGGCGCTCACAGCCGGCTTCCGCTGGTTGGTCGGCATGCAGAGCCGAAACGGCGGTTGGGGTGCGTACGATGTGGACAATACCCGCGAATTGGTCAACCGCATCCCGTTCTGTGACTTCGGTGAGGTGATCGATCCGCCGTCCGAGGATGTCACCGGCCATGTCCTGGAATGCTTCGGGAGCTTTGGTTACGACGACGCGTGGTCGGTCGTCCGCCGCGGCATCGACTATCTGAAACGGGCGCAGCAGCCGGACGGATCGTGGTTCGGGCGGTGGGGCGTCAACTATATCTACGGCATCGGCGCGGTGGTTCCCGGCCTGGCGGCCGTGGGGATGGATGTCACGGAGCCATGGATTCAACGCGCCCTCGACTGGCTCGAGGCGCACCAGAACGAGGACGGCGGTTGGGGTGAGGATTGCCGTTCCTATGACGATGCACGATACGCAGGCCGGGGCGAGAGCACACCGTCACAGACCGGATGGGCGCTCCTGGCCTTGGTGGCCGGCGGGCGCGCGGGGAGCGAATCCGCCCGCCGCGGGGTCGCCTATCTGCTCCACACGCAGCGTACGGACGGGGGCTGGGACGAGGTTCATTATACCGGGACCGGATTTCCGCGTGATTTTTACATTGGCTATCACATGTACCGAAACGTCTTTCCGGTTTTGGCACTCGGCCGATGGCGCGCGGCCATCCGGCAGGATGAGGGGTAATCGCCATGGTGTGGGCGTGGGCGGTGCACAAGGAAGGGGCTTTGCTGACTCGCCTGGAGGAGGCGTACCAATACTGCGCCCAGGTCACCCGGCACTATGAAAACTTTCAGGTCGTATCCCGCTTTGTGCCCCGGGCGTTGCGCCCGCACTTCTGTGCACTGTATGCGTACTGCCGGGGTGTGGACGATCTCGGAGACGAGTGGCAAGGAGACCGGTTGCAGGCGCTCGCCGAATGGGAGCGGCAGCTCCGGCTTTGCTTTACGGGTCAGCCGGATGCGCTGGTATTCGTCGCCCTGCAGGATACCATTCGTCGCTTCGACCTGCCGGAAGAGCCGTTTCTTCGTCTCATCGAGGCCAATCGCAGGGATCAAACGGTTCACCGGTATCACACCTGGGAGGAACTGCGCGACTACTGCCGCTGCTCGGCCGATCCGGTGGGACGCCTGGTGCTTGCCCTGTTCGGCTACCGGGACGAGGAGCGCCAACGGTTATCGGACGACATCTGCACCGCCTTGCAACTGGTGAACTTTCTCCAAGACGTGGGGCGCGACCTGGAAATGGGGCGGATCTATCTGCCCTTGTCGGACTTGGCGCAGTTTGGCACCAGCGTGGAGGAGCTCCTGCACGACTACCGGCGCGGCCGTATGAATCCGCGGCTGCGCCGGTGCATCGCGTTTGAATGTGAACGGGCGGAGGCGCTGTTCCGCAGCGGTGCCCGCCTGGAACGCATGGTCCCGTTTCGCCTCTCTCTGCAGCTTCGGTTGTATCGCCTGGGTGGCCAGGCTGTGCTGCAGGCGTTGCGCCGCCAAGGGTACGATCCGTTCCTGCGCCGGCCGACCGTCGGCCCTGCAGCCAAGGCTTGGCTTGCCTGTCGGGCCTTGTTCACGATTGCGCCGAGGAGGTGAGGGTGTGCGGTTGACGCAAGCGTACAAAGCCTGTGAACGGGTGGTGCGCAAGGCCGGCAGCAGCTTTTACTACGGCATGCGTCTGCTTCCTCCCGCGAAGCGATCCGCCATCTACGCGGTGTACGCGTGGAGTCGCGCGTGCGACGACGCCGTGGACGAGCATCAAGGACAGGACGCGCGTGAACGTCTGCAGCGTGTCTGGGAGATGTATCAACGCGCGGCAGGAAGCGGCTATGCGTCGGATCCGCATCCGCTCGTTCAGGCCTTGGGGGACACCATCCGGCGCTTTCACCTCCCCGAGGAACCGTTCGCTTCCATGATGGAAGGCATGCAGATGGATATGCAACTGGTCCGCTTTCGCACGTACGCGGAGTTGCAGCACTACTGTGAGTGCGTGGCGGGGACGGTCGGCCGGCTGTGTGTGCACATCTTCGGCTACAAGCACCCGGACGCCCTCAAGCTCGCGGTGGACATGGGCATCGCGCTGCAGCTGACGAACATCCTGCGCGATTTGCGGGAGGACGTGGAGCGCGGACGTGTTTACCTGCCGCTCGAAGAGTTGGCGGAAGCGGGCTACGCGCTCGAAGACCTGCGCAACCTACGCTACACGCCGGCGTTTGAAGTCCTGATGCAACGCCAGGTGGCGCGGGCACGCCAGTATTACGAGCGGGCGCAGAGGTTGTTCCCGCTCATCGAGGAGGACTCGTTGCGCTGCTTGCATTTGCTGTATGCTGTCTACTACGAATTGTTGCAGCAGATTGAGGCGAACCGGTTTCACGTATTTGATGTGCGCATCCGGGTATCCACGCCACGCAAAATGCAGCTTTTCTGGGGAGCCCTATGGCAGAAGCAAACGGTTTGAAGGATACGGACATGGTTTGGCCTGTGCCATCCCGGCGGTCATTCGGCGACCGCGACGGGAGCGGCCGGGTGGTCGTCATCGGTGCGGGCTGGGCCGGGATGGCGGCAGCTTGGGAGCTCCTCTGTGCAAAAGACGCACGCGGGGGGCAAGCGCGCCTGCGCGAGGTCTGGGTCTTGGAACGTGCACCGCACCCCGGCGGACGTGCGTTCTCGTTCCGCGATCGCTCGTTCGGCTTGGAGTTGGACAATGGCCAGCACGTCCTGCTTGGATGCTGTGCAGCGATGGTGCAGTTGCTCACGGCGCTCGGATTGGGCGATGCCGTTCGCTTTCAGGACCTGCTGCACATCCCGGTGTACGCCGGCGGATGCTGGGCTGACCTGTCGAGCGTGCGGCTGCCTGGGCCGCTTCACCTGGCGCGGACGCTCGTCCGTTACCGTCATCTTTCGCGGATGGATCGCGCCCGCCTCGTGGGGATGGTGCGGCATTTGACCCGACTGGATTTCAGGCGTTGGGATCACCTTTCGTTCGCCGATTGGTTGGCCTTGCACCGGCAGAGCGATCGAGCCGTGGAGCGCTTGTGGGACTTGGTGGGCGTGGCGGTATTGAACGGACATGCGGAGCGGGTGAGTGCTGCGTTGGCGTTGACGTCGTTTCGCATGGGCGTGTTGTCGGGGTGGCAGGCCGCCCGCCTTGGGTACTTTACCATCCCTTTGGGTGACGTCGCCCAAGGGGCTGTCCAGGCGTTGACACGACGGGGGGCAAACGTGGGATTCCACCAAGCGGTGGAGGAGATTGTGGTGGAGTCCGGCCGCGTGTGCGGGGTTCGCGTCCGCAAAGGCATGTTCATTCCTGCGGAAGCCGTCGTGGCCGCCGTCCCCCATGACGCCTTGTACCGGCTCCTGCCGTCCGGATGGCAGGGTCATGCAACGTTTTCAGGGCTGGCTCGGCTGAGTTGGAGCCCCATCCTGAACGTGTATCTCCTGTACGACCGGCCGGTCTTTCGCCGGGAAGTGGCGGCGTACTGCGGAGGAATGTTGCAGTTTGTGTTCAATCGCGGCCGCCTGTTGGGCAACCCTGATCTGGACGGCCGGCTGCTCTCGGTTTCCCTGAGCGCCGCCGACGCGCTCCGGGGCATACAGGGCGATGAGATCGTCCGCCAGGTCGACCAGGAACTGCGCCAAGCTCACCCGCGGGAGATGGCCGATGTCCGGTTGTTGCACGCGTTTCCCGTTTGGCAGCCGCGTGCCACCTTCCTTGCGGCCCCGGGCACGTGGGGGCTTCGCCCTTCTCCTGTATCTCCCATCGCGGGGTTGTTTTTGGCCGGCGATTGGACCGATACGGGTTGGCCCGCCTGTCTCGAGGGCGCCGTCCGCAGCGGACAGGCGGCCGCCCGTTCGCTCTTGCGCTGGAGGGGAAGCGCGCCGGAGTCGGCGGGACAGGATGGCGCGGCGCATCCGTGACGAAGACGGACCGCTGCGGATGCGACCGCCGCGGATTCGGCCTGTGGCGGTGGAAGTCCAGGGTTCACTTGTGCAGGTGATACGGTACCGTGGTCACGACCACGTCCTTATGCCGAATCATCCACATGCGCAACAGAAACGATGTCTGGTTGTGCAACAGGTGATGCCACCATTTTCTCGGCACGAACTGAGCAATCAAAATCTGAATATGATCGGGTTTCCCGCCTTCCCAGAATTCGAGCCGGCGGACGAAGCGGGATAAAGGGCCAAGCAGAGAGCGGTACTCGCTCTTGATGGTCACCAAGCGGCAGGGCGCCCCCCACCGTTCCCATTTTTCTTCCATTTTATGAATGGACTCATCGTCAAACCCGATGAACAGCGCGATCACGTTTTGGCTTGTGCTTTTGGCAAACGCCACCGTTTCCAGTGTGACACGATGAATTCCGGAGACGGTGGTCCTCCGCTTTGTTAAGAAAGTTTTAAGGTGATGGCGGTACATTCAGAGCAAGCCCAATTCACCGGAGGTGCTGTGAATGGTGTTGCGCAAAACGCAAACAATGGGTGCCGTGGCGGCGTGCGTCCTGACCAGCGCGCTGGCGACGCCGGCCGTCTTGGCGAAGGACGCTTCTTCTCAGTTGCAGGCACAGTTTGCCGCGCGGTATCAGCAGAACCAACAGTTGGAGGCGCAGCTTTTGCAGCAGGCGGCGTCGCTCCAATCTGCCAATCAGACCGTCGCACAGTTGAAGGCGACCGTGGACACGCTCAATCAACAGATTGCGGCGTTATATGCGGCGGAGCAGACGCTGGCGAATGCGGAGGCGAACATCCCGGCGGACGTTGGCGGGGGACAGCCTCTGTTGCAGCAGCGGGCGAAACTGAAGGCGCAGGCCAAGGCGGCGCAGAGCCAGATTGCGAAGGACCGCAGGGAGAAGAAGCCGGTGCAACTGCGGCTGGATGAGTTGCGGTACAAAGAGATCGCCATGCTGGAGGACGAGGTGGACCTGCGGATCAAGGAGGCCGACTCGCAAAGGAAAGGCGGATGGAAACAGCCGCTCGATGGCGCGTTGCGCGAGCTGCAGAAAACCATCCTCGACCTGCAGGCGTCGGCCATCCGGTACACGAAGCTGTGGATCCAGCTGGCGAAGGCGCCGTCGGCCACGTCGTCCGGTTCGACGACATCAGGTTCTTCGGCGTCCGGTTCAGCGTCCGGCGTTCCGGCGAGCGTCACGGGATTGGCCTACGCCACGTCGAGCATCGTGATCCCGGCGTCTGGTGCAGCCGCTGTGACCGATGTGGTCGCGGTGCAACCGACGGTGAAAGACGCGGCGGGGAACACGCTGGCGGTAAGCGGCGTGTACAGCTTGTCGGGGCCGGAAGGCGCGCAGGGCGTAAGCATCGATCCGGTGACCGGCACGGTGACGGTGCAGCCGGGTGCGACGCCGGGTACCTACACGGTGACGTTCACCCAGGGCGGTGTCTCGGAGAGCGTGACGCTGACGGTGACGGCCCAGACTTCTGGCCAATGACAACTTGCTTGCAACGCGCAAGGTCGCTCCAGGGGGTGGGGCGGCCTTTGTTGTTCTTGCACGAATATGGCCTCTCACCGGGAAACGGTCACCGCTTGGCGGCCAAGCTGCCGCCACGCCGCGATGAACGGGGCTCGGTCCACCGCTTTGGCCACGGAACCGTCGAGGGGGTCATTGATAAACAGTTTCGTGCGATTGTAACCCACGAGCAGAACGGCATGCTCCAAAAACGTCGCGCGAACGGGCCCATCCGGACTTTTCCATGTGATCCAGTCGGACGTGGGGCGGAAGCTGGTCGTTGTCCAGACCATGACCGGGGTATGGTGGGCCACCATGGCCAGAAGGTCTGTGAACGGACGGCCGGTGAGATCGATGGCCTTGCCGGGGAGGATCCGGTTCAGCAGCGCGACAATGGGCCGGTGATATATACCATATCCTGGATGACCGTCCACTTTGCCTACGAATCCTCGGTTCGGGTCACCCCAATAGACAATGCGATGATGCGCGTCATACACAACGGGCGTAGGATCCGTCGGCTCTTCTTTGGCCAGCGTCAACTTGTCCACGGGATGGGCCATCGCGGCGAGCAGCATGGATAGCGTGGTCACCTCGCAACCGTTGGGGAGTTCAGGCAGTTGCGATTGACCTGGCACGGGGATCAAAGCGGCCGTGGGCAATGGATGCTTGGTGAAGGCAACGACCCTGCGCGGGGTCGATGGATGGTTCTCTGTGTGCCGGGGACTCGCCGCAATCACATGGTCCTCGCTGGCCGAGAGGAGGAGCAGGCACGCGCATCCGATGCTGAGGATGGTGCCGCATCCGCGGGAGATGAACGATGCCTGTGCTTTCACGAAGTCTCCTCCTTGCGTCAGGTGGCGGGCGACGATGTCCGGCGGATGCGGACGGTCGGCGGAATGGATGGTTGAAACGTGCGCCGCTGCCGAATATGGATGTCGAACCACAACAGGAACGTCAGGATGGTCCAAAGCGGGCGTGCAAAATCCCGCTCGCCGGCGCAGTGTGCGCGAAACATCTCGAGCATGTGCTTGCGGTTGAGAAACGGATCGACCGCGTCCGATTGCAGGACGTCGTACGCGAAATCCCGCAGTTCAGCGCGCAGCCATTGGCGAATCGGTACGGGAAAACCAAGCTTCGGACGTGTGGACACCGCCTTGGGAAGCAGGTCGGCCACGGCCTTTCTCAACACGTATTTCGTGGTTCGTCCCACAATCCGGTACTTGGTGGGTATGGTCGCGGCGAACGCAAACAACTCTTTGTCTAAGAACGGCACGCGCAACTCCACCGAATTGGCCATGGTCATCTTGTCCGCTTTCATCAAAATGTTTCCCGGCAACCAGGTATGGATATCGAGGTATTGCATGCGCGTGATGTCATCCAGATGGGTTGTTTCGGCGTAATAGGTTTGCGTGATGTCATAGGGCGTCTGTACAATCTGTGACGCGTCGATCCCTTGCAAAAGCTCGCGCTTTGCCTCCTCATTCAAGATAAACGCATTCCCGACAAACCGCCGTTCCAGAGGCAACGTTCCGCGTTCCAGAAAACTCTTGCCCTTCATGCCGACTGGTAATTTGGCCGCGAAATCGCGCAGGTGTCGGCGGAGGCGTTCCGGGATATAAGAAAAGATGCGCAGGGAATAGGGTTCATGATAAATGGGGTAACCGGCAAATATCTCATCGGCGCCTTCTCCCGACAAAATGACGGTCACGTATTGGCCGGCGAGTTCCGAGACAAAGTACAAGCCGATGGCGCTTGGATCGGCCACGGGATCGTCTTGATAATACACGAGTCTCGGCAGCACATCCCGGTATTCCTGCGCACGGACGCGGACCTCATGGTGCATGGTCCCCAGGTGGCGGGCCGTCGCGCGGGCCATCGCCAGTTCATCGTGCGCCGGATGCGCTCCGGAAAATCCCACGCTGAACGTATGCACCGGACCCAACTCGCGCATCCACGCGACGATGGCGCTGGAGTCCACGCCACTGGACAGCAGGGCTCCGACGGGGACGTCGGCTTGCATGTGCAATTGCACGGATTCCCGCAGTCTTTGCCGCACCCCTTCGACAAAATACGACAACGGGCGCGTTTCATCCGGGCGAAACTCCGCGCGCCAGTACCTGTGGAGCGTCCATCTGTCCGCTTTCCAGTGCAGATAGTGTGCAGGGGGCAGCTTTTGAATGGCCTTCCACATGGTTTGGGGATCAGGTACGTATTGGAACGTGAAATAGTTCCATAACGCCGCCGGATGAACCTCTGGCCGAATCAGGCCGCTGGCCAACAGGCTCTTGGCCTCCGAAGCGAACAGGAAGAAACCGGGCAAGTCCGCGTAGTACAACGGCTTGATGCCAAACGGATCGCGGACAAGAAAGACGTCGCCTTGCCGTACATCGTATAAGGCAAACGCGAACATGCCTCTCAGTTCGCGCACACAGTCCATACCCATGTCTTCGTAAAGGTGCAAAATCACCTCGCCGTCCGAGTGGGTCGCAAACCGGTGACCGCGGGCGCGCAGCATGTTGCGCAGCGCACGGTGGTTGTAGATCTCCCCGTTGAAGACGAGCCACACCGTTTGGTCTTCGTTGCCAAGCGGCTGATGACCTCCCTGCACATCGATGATGGAGAGCCGCCGGAACCCCATGCCGATGTGGTCTTGCAAGAAATACCCTTCGTCGTCGGGGCCGCGGTGCAGCATGGCATCATTCATCCTTCTCAGGATCCCTTCGTCCGCCGGCCGGCCCATCTTCCCTATCATTCCGCACAGACCGCACATAGAGATCTCCTTTGGCGAGATGTCGTCGTTTCCTGGGGGCAACGGAAAGCGATCACGCTGCGAGGCAGCGGGACGCTGCTGAAAAGAGTTTAAGAAATTGTGTTTGAGATGTCGAGAAGACATGGAGGTGTATCATAGAAGCCAGGGTCTTGAATCCATCGTGGGCAGGTGAGATGGCATGGCGCCGTTCATGTCCCATGTCGACGAAGCACTCGGGCAGGGCTGGACGATCTTGTTTACGGCGGCTCGGGTGGTTGTGGTCTACGCGGTGCTGCTCATCGCCCTCCGCATGGTGGGGCGCCGGATGCTCGGACAGATGACGCCGTTTGATTTGCTCACGCTGTTGCTCTTGTCGAACGTGGTGCAGAACGCCATGATTGGCCCTGACAATTCCTTGCTGGGCGGTTTGGCGGGGGCGGTGGTGCTCCTTCTCCTCAACGGGCTCGTCAGTCACCGAACCCGGCTTCGCCGCTTTGTCGAGGGTGCTCCCGTTGTGCTCATCACCCGCGGCCGCGTGATGGAGGAGCATCTCCGGCGCGAAGGGATTTTGTTGGATGAGCTGATGGCTGCATTACGCGAACATGGCATAGAGCGAATCGAAGAGGTCGATACGGCCATCTTGGAGATGGACGGGACCATTTCGGTCATCCCTCATCACACGCCGACGGTGCATCGCGTACGGAAGGTGCGTTCGAGCCGGAACCGGTAGGCCGCATGGATGCGGCGGGTTATCCGGGCTCCACCCGCAGCACCCGCCGCCCGTCCAAGGGCAGGCGACGGCCGTCCTCTGTGTGTATCCAAATCCGTCCGTCGCGGATTTCCGGGATACCGAGGAGCATCTCATCTTGTGCCTGGTCAAACAGCGTCAGCCGCACGGGTTTCCGCCGTGCTGCCGCTTTCTGCAGGATGAACTGCATCTCCGTCAGCGCATCCTCGGAGAGTTCCGGCGGTTGTCGGCGTTCCCGTTGTTGCCGGTACGTTTCTGCTGTCGCCCGGTGTTCCGGAAGCAAAAGCCGCATCGCTGCGAAGATATTGCCGTCGCGGATGGACGTCACGCCCAGTGCCCCCCAATCTTGCGCGCGCGTTCGCGGATCTGGCCGGCCGGCAGCAGGCTGCTTGCGCGCATCACCGCCGTCTCGCCAAAGCGCGCGCGAATTTCGTCCACGGTCCGCCAGTACCTTGTTCGCCGCGGCACGTCCGCAAACAGCGATAACTGCAGCGAGTTCTCCCATGTCAGCATGTCGAGCGATACGGACACCGCCCGTACCCCGCGCCCGTCCCAGTGGCGATCCAGCAAGGCCAGCAACGTGGGGTACAGTTCTTCCGGCCGGTTGGTGGGCCAAGGGAGGGTTTTGGCGCGGTAGAATCCACCCGTCAAACCTTCGTACGTCAAGCCAAGCCCGATCCGCCGCCCGGCTTGACCGGCCTGCCGGGCGCGTTCGCATACTTCATCCAGCAGTTCCAGCACGACGACGCAGATGTCCGCCCGCTCCACGTAATCGCGCGGCAACGTGGTCCGGTTCGAGAACCCCTGGTGCGGGACGCGCATCGTGCCGGGGTGCATGCCGGATGGGTCCATCCCGTGGGCCCAGCGGTGGATGACCTCGCCCCAGACGCCGAACGCATCCCGCAGGCGGCCGACGGGGATGCGGGCAACATCGCCGATGGTCCGGCAGCCGAATTGCGCCTTGAGCACCTCCGCGCGCCGGCGGAGCCCCCACATCTCCTCGACGGGCAGCGGATGGAGCTCGGCCAACACCCGTTCCCTCGGCCACCAGACCACTCCGCCCGGCGTCTTCTTGGCGCGTTTGTTCGCCATTTTGGCGCACCATTTGTTGGGGGCGAGACCAATCCGGCAGCGGATGCGGAATTGGTCCCATATCTGTTCCCTGAGTCGGCGAGCGGCCGCGACAGGGTCCGGGAACAGGTCGCTCGGCCAGGGGAAGGCGAAGAAGCACTCGTCCACGCTGAACGGTTCGTACAGCGGGAACGCCATGCGCACCATGTCGTGGACGCGCACGGAGATGTCGAGATACAATTGCATGCGCGGGCGGACGGTCACCAGCCGCGGACAAGCCTGCAACGCCTCGCCCAGGCGCATGGCGGTATCCACGCCGGCGCGTTTGGCGGTGGGCGATGCGGCGAGCACAATCCCGCTGCGGCGTTTGGGGTCACCCGTCACGGCGAGCGGCGGATCGGTGAGGTCGTCCTCCAGCTGCCGCCGCTCCGCCCACCGCGGGTCGGCGGCGATCTCGACGGAAGCATAAAAGCTCTGCATATCGATGTGGCCCACGATCCATTCGCTCCATTCGCTCATGGTTGTATCCCCGCCTTGCGCAGCCGGCCGGCCGCCTCGGCCTCCAGCATCGGGCGCATGTACACGGCTTGCCGTTCCCAGTCGCGCTCGGTGTAGCGGATGGTCACGTCCAGCTCGCTGTCCATGCGATCCACGATGCGCACACCTGCCGCGGCGAGCTGTCGGGTGAGTTCACGGCGCCGCCGCTGCAAGCGGTGTTCGAACCATTCCAAGATCAACAGTTCGCGCAGAATGGCTGTGACGCGCATCGTCTCACCCCGAACGTATGTTCTCATGGCACTTATGAGTATACGGCATGCCGAGCCGAAAATCCAAACGTGTGTTCGGCCAATATCAGCAGCGGTTGAGCGTATTGCAAACAGGAGCTGGCGCCGCAGAGGAGAACCCTAGAGAAAACGTGTGAAGGGAGAGCGGTGCATGACGAGACTGTGCATGACGAGACGGAGACTCATGCGGTGGAAGTGGACGGGCATCGCCGTGCTTCTCGCCGGGCTGTGCACAGGCTGCGGCATCGGCGGCATCGGGATTGCGCCGCGGACGACCCCGCCATTGCCCAAACCGGTGACGGAAGACGGGATGACGCTCGTCTGGGGTGAGGATGTCAAGCGCGAGGCCTTATCCCTGATTCACCACAGCCAACGCTACGTGTATCTCGACATGTATGAGCTGTCGGACCCGGACATTTTACAGGCCTTGGTGGATGCCCGTCGCGCCGGCGTGGACGTGCGCGTCGTGGTCGATGCGAACGAACGGGCATCTCAGTCGAAGGGGTTTCCGTATTTGCGCCACGCCGGGGTCGCGGTGCAGTCATTGCGCATCCCGCGCGGGATCTCCCATATCAAAATGATGGTCACCGACCGCGGCGTCCTCCTCGGCGGCATGAATTTCGGGACCTACAGTTGGCACAACAACGACGCGTCCGTCTATCTGGCGAAGGCCAATCCGTCGTTTTTGGCCCTCTTCCGCTGGGACTGGGCACGGGCGCACGGCGAACCCGCCCAGGCGCCCGCAGCGCAACATCCGCTCCTCTACGACCGCGCGGTGCGCCGACACGTCGTGCAGGCCATTGAGGCAGCCCGCACCTCCATCCGCATGGAGGCGTTTGTGCTCTCCGACTGGCAGGTCATCGACGCGCTCGTCGCCGCATGCCGGCGTGGTGTCGCCGTCGAGGTCCTGCTCGATCCGACGCAGTCGCAGAACCGGCGCACCGCCAACCGACTGCGGGACGCCGGTGCGGCGGTGCGGTTCTACCGCCCGTACGGGGATGAGTTGATGCACGCCAAGATCCTCGACGTCGACGCCGGCAGGGTGTTCATCATCGGCAGCGCCAACTTCAGCCGCCAAGCGTACGACGTGAACCACGAAGGCGACATCGAACTGTACGACGTGCCGGCGTTCGACCGAGCGCTGACGGACGACCTGACCGTCCAGGTCGGCCGCGGGACCGATTATCCCGTTCGCCATCGAGTGTTCCAGGATGCGGGGTGACGCGCGTGGCGCACACGGTTTTCATGTCATATCCCAAGCGGCGCCTGGCGGCCGCCTGCGCGCGTGCGAACGTATGGGATGAACGCGCGGTGGCCTGGGCGCGGCGGCTGTGGCACCGCTGGCCGACGCTGGATGCGGCGAGCGTCGTCCTCGGCCGCTGGGCCCCCTTGGCGATGGTGTTCACCATGGGCTGGGCTGCCGCCACCGGTGTGCCGCGCGCGCTTGGGTGCGGCCTGTGTGCCGTGGCCGCAGCGGTCGCTGTCCGTGTCGCCAACGAGATCGCCGCCCGCCTGGTGCACCGGCCGCGGCCGTTCGAACAGAAGGCGTTTGTTCCGCTCCTCGCCCACGGCCGCGGCGATTCGTTCCCGAGCAACCACGCGGCAGGCGCGTTCGCGCTGGCCGTCGCGTTTTGGCCGGTTCCGGGCTACCGGGTGCTGCTTGTGGGCCTCGCCATCCTGCTTTGCGTCTCGCGCGTGTACCATGGCCTCCATTACCCAAGCGATGTCATCGCCGGGGCATGGCACGGTGCGGTGATGGGGCTCGCCGCGTTGTGGCTGATCCCGCCTCTCGCTTGAGCCTGCGGATGCGGCCAACGTACAATAGAGGCAACGCCAGGAAGCGCACCATGCACTGGCGAGTTCCATGACCGGCTCCAGCGCGGGCGATGACTGGCGCCGCCAGCCATCGCCCGCATCGTGGCGCAAGGTCACGCACGAAGAGAGGAGACAGCCGATGCGCGTCACCACCACATGGCAAGGGAAGCGTCATTTTGTGTCCACCGGACCTTCGGGATACACCGTCAGCATGGATGCCAGCGCGGAAGCGGGCGGTGAAGGCAAGGGGCACCGGCCGATGGAGCTGCTCCTGATGGGGTTGACCGGATGTACCGGGATTGACGTGGCGATGATCCTGGAGCGGATGCGCCAACCGCTGCAGAGCCTGGAGATTGAAGCCGAGGGCAAGCGGCGGGAGGAGCATCCGCAAGCGTTCACCGAGATCACCCTCACGTACAAGGTGACAGGGGATGTGCAGCCGGAGAAGGCGTGGCGGGCCATCCAATTGAGCGAAGAGAAGTACTGCTCCGCATCCGCGTCGCTCAAGGCGCGGATTGTGCCCCGCCTTCTCCTCAACGGCGTCGAGGTGACGCGCCCGGCGGAACAGCCGGCAGAATGAGGTGCAGAGGAGATGGGATGCGGCTGGACAAGGAGAAGCCGAGAAACGGCCGCCGGGCATCAGCCGGGCATCCGAAGCGCCGGGCATCTGGGCCGCCGGGCATCAGCCGGGCGGCCAGGTGAGTTGCCGGCCTCCCAACAGGTGGTAGTGCAGGTGGTGGACGGTCTGTTGGCCGTGGGTGCCGACGTTGGTTACGAGCCGGTACCCGGTTGCGGCGACGCCGGTCTGCTCCGCCACCTGTTGCGCCAACCGGTGCAGGCGCCCGATGAGCGGGGCGTCCTCTTCCGTCACCGCGTGGGCCGACGGGATGTGCTTTTTCGGGATGATCAGCACGTGCACCGGGGCCTGGGGCCGGATGTCCCTGAACGCAAGCAGGTCGTCGGTCTCGGCGACTTTGTCCGCCGGCAGCTCTCCCTGGACGATTTTGCAGAAGATGCAATCGCTCAATCGTCTCACCTCCGCGCATGAACGGTTTCCACTTATCATACAACGTGGATAAAGCGAGGGGAAGCGAGGATGCCCAGCGTCGCGTACGTCAACGGGGTGTTCGTCGCGGCGGACGCGGATGGCGCCGTGGTGCCGCTGGAGGACCGGGGGCACCTGTTCGGCGACGGGGTCTACGAAGTGGTGCGCGTGTACGGCGGCAGGCCGTTTTTGCTCGCGTGGCACCTCGAGCGCTTGGCGCACAGCCTTGCCGCCATCGGACTGGCGAATCCCCACTCCGATGCGGAGTGGACGTCGCTCATCGAACAGGCGGTGGCACAAAGCGGTGCGGCGGAGGCGACGGTGTACTGGCAGGTGACGCGCGGGACGGCGCCGCGCGCGCACACGTTCCCGGATGTTCAACCTGCCGTGACGATGGTGGTGCGGCCGTGGACAGCGCCGCCCGCGCCCCGCGCGGCGACGCTCTTGTGCCTGCCGGATGAGCGGTGGGCCAACGCCTGGGTGAAGAGCATCAACCTGTTGCCCAACGTGATCGCGAAAGAGAACGCCCGGCGGGCGGGGGCGGACGAGGCGCTCTTGGTGCGGTCCGGCGCCATCACGGAAGGGGCGGCCAGCAACCTGTTCGTCGTGCACCAAGGGGTGCTCTACACCCATCCGGCCAACCGCTACATCCTTGCGGGTATCACCCGCCGTTTCGTGCTCGGTCTGGCGCATGATCTGGGCATCCCTGTCCGCGAGGTCGCTTGGCCGCTGGCTGAACTCGCCGCTGCCGACGAGGTGTTCCTCACCGGGACGACGACCGAGGTGTTGGCGGTCGACAGGATTCTCGCGTATGAAGCGGATCTTCCGTCGTTGCACCAGCTCGGGGAGGAACGCCCGCGCGGATTGGTCGGGCGCGACGGGCCGCTCGTCACCTTGTGGCAGGCCAAGGGTCCCGGGCCGGTGACCGGGAGGCTGCAGGAGGCGTTCGCGGCGCGCCGCACCATGGGGTGAACGCTGCCGCGCCGGAAAGGGGATGACGAGGTGAATCCGCATATCCGCAGGGTCGCCGTGCTGGGAGCCGGCGTGATGGGTTCCGCCATCGCGGCGCTGTTGGCGGGTGCCGGTTTGGACGTCCTGTTGCTGGACATCGTGCCCGACCGCCTGACGCCGGAGGAGGCGGCGCGCGGGTTGACGCTGGCTTCGCGCGAGGTGCGCAACCGCATCGCCGCCCGTGCCCTCGAGCAACTGCGGCAGCAGCAGCCTCCGCCCTGTTTCGATCCGTCCGACCTCACGTGGATTGAGGTCGGCAACCTGGAGGACGACCTGCCGCGGCTGGCGGCGTGCGACTGGGTCATCGAGGCGGTCGTGGAGCGCCTCGACGTCAAGCAGGATGTCGTCGCGCGCGCCGCGCTGCACCTGAAGCCGGAAGCGGTATTGAGCACCAACACCTCCGGCCTGTCCATCGCCGCCATCGCAGAGGGCTGTCCGCCCGAGGTGAGGCGCCGTTTCCTCGGCACCCACTTCTTCAATCCGCCGCGCTACATGAAACTCCTGGAAATCATCCCCGGACCCGACACCGACCCGGCGGTCGTGGCGAGGATGCAGGCGTTTTCGGCGCAGGTGCTCGGCAAGGGGGTCGTGATTGCCAAGGACACGCCCAATTTCATCGCCAACCGCATCGGCACGTACGCCTTGGCGATCACGCTCGACGCCATGGCGGCGTTCGGGCTGGCGCCGGACGAGGTGGACGACCTGACCGGTCCGGTCATGGGCCGGCCGCAGAGCGCCACGTTCCGCACCCTGGACCTGGTCGGGATCGACACGTATGTCCACGTGGCGCGCCACATGCAGCAAGCCCTGCCGGACCCGGCGGAGCGGGCGGTGTTCGCCGTCCCGGCGTTCATCGAGGAGATGGTGGCGCGCGGCTGGACCGGCGAGAAGGCGGGGGGCGGTTTTTACCGCCGCAACCGGGAGACGGGCGAGCTGGAAGTGCTCGACCTGGCCACGTGGTCGTACCGTCCGCGGCGGCGCCTGTCTTCCCCGGTCATCGAGGCGGCGCGCGCGCTGCCGTCCGCTGCGGACAGGCTGCGGGCGTTGCTGCAGGGAGGCGACCGCGCGGCGGACTTCGCTTGGTTCGTCTTGAAAAAGGTGCTCCTCTACGCGGCGGAGAAGCTGCCGGAGATTGCGGACGACGTGGCTGCCGTCGACCAGGCGATGAAGTGGGGGTTCCGTTGGGAGCTCGGCCCGTTTGAAATGTGGGACGCGCTCGGCGTGACGGCCCTGGCGCGCCGCATGGAAGCGGAAGGGGAGCGCTTGCCGCAGGCGGTCGCGCACGTGGCAAGCCGCCAACCGGCGGTGTTTTACGAGCGCGGCACAGGCGGCGTCTTGCGTTGCTATACCGCCGCGGGCGTGTACCGCGGCGTCGAGCAGCCGCCGGAGCGCATCTCGCTCGTGCAGCTCAAGGAGGCCGGGCACCTGGTCGCAGGCAATCCGGGGGCAAGCCTCGTCGATCTCGGCGACGGCGTGTTGTGCCTCGAGTTGCACGCGCCCAAACAGGCCATCGGTCCGGACGTCATCGCGATGATGGAGCAGGCGGCGGACGAGGTGGAGGCGCGCTGGGAGGCGCTCGTCATCGGCCACGAAGGCCGCCACTTCTGCGTGGGCGCCAACCTGATGCTGATGTTGATGGAGGCGGAGGACGAGAACTGGGACGAGATTGACGCCATGGTCCGCCGTTTTCAACAGGCTGTCCTGCGCCTGAAGTATCTGCGGAAACCGGTGGTCGCGGCCCCGTTCGGGATGACCCTCGGCGGCGGCCTGGAGGTGTGCTTCGCCGCCGCCCGGGTGCAGGCGGCGGCGGAAGCGTACCTCGGGTTGGTCGAGACGGGTGTCGGACTGATCCCGGCGGGAGGCGGCACGAAGGAGATGGCCCTGCGCGCGGCGAGCCGCATACCGCCCGGCGTCGAGGTCCGGCTCGATCCGTTCCTTCGCTTTGCGTTCGAGACGGTCGCGCTGGCCAAGGTGTCGACGAGCGCCCAGGATGCCAAGCGCCTCGGCTACCTGCGCGCGGAAGACGGCGTGACGTTCGACCGCGACCGGCTGCTGTACGACGCCAAGCAGGCGGCGCTCGGACTCGCCCGGTCCGGTTACCGGCCGCCGCGCCCGGCACGCATCCCGGTGGGCGGAGAACCGGCCGCCGCCGCGCTCAAGGTGGGTGTGGCCGATATGCGCCTGGCCGGCCGCATCACCGATCACGACGTGAAGATCGCGCACCATCTCATCCGGGTGATGACCGGTGGTGATCTGCCGCGCGGGACGGAGGTGCCGGAAAGCTACCTGCTCGACCTGGAGCGCGAGGCGTTTCTCAGCCTCATCGGCGAGGAGAAGACCCGGCAGCGGATGCGCCACATGTTGGCGACCGGCAAGCCGCTGCGCAACTGACAGCATGCTGCGCATCGCGCGCAAAGGGGGGAGAATGGTGCGAGAGGCGGTGATCGCCGCAGCGGTGCGGACGCCCATCGGCAAAGCGGGGCGCGGGGCGCTGCGGACCGTGCGGCCGGATGAGCTGGGCGCCATCGTGGTGCAGGCGCTGTTGGCGCGCGTGCCGGCGCTTGCGCCCGACGAGATCGAGGACATCTGGATGGGGTGCGCCTTTCCGGAAGCAGAGCAGGGGATGAACGTGGCCCGCGTCATCGGCTTGCGCGCCGGGTTGCCGGCGAGCGTGGCCGGCGTGACCGTCAACCGGTTTTGCGCGTCGGGGTTGCAGAGCATCGCCTTGGCGGCCCAGCAGGTGATGACCGGGATGGCAGACTGTCTCATCGCCGGCGGCGTCGAGTCGATGAGCCTCATCCCGATGGGCGGCACGGCCTTCAGCCCGAACCCGTACCTCGTTGCGCACTATCCTGCGGCGTACATGGCGATGGGCCAGACGGCGGAGGAGGTGGCGCGCCGCTTCGGCGTCACCCGGGAAGCGCAGGACGCGTTCGCGCTCCAAAGCCACCAGCGGGCTGCCGCCGCCATCGCGGCGGGCCGGTTCGCCGAGGAGACGGTGCCGGTGACGGTCAAGGAGCGGCGGCTTGGCCCGGAAGGCCGCGTGGAGACCGTGGAGCGGACGCTGACTGTGGACGAGGGGGTGCGGCCCGACACCTCCCTCGAGGCGTTGGCCCGCCTCAAGCCGGTGTTTCGCGAGGGCGGGACGGTGACGGCGGGCAATGCGTCGCAGATGAGCGACGGCGCCGCGGCGGTGCTCGTCGTGTCGCCGGAAAAGGCGAAGGAACTCGGCGTCAAGCCGCTCGGCGTCTTTCGCGCGTTCGCCGTCGCGGGGGTCGATCCGGATGTGATGGGCATCGGCCCGGTGGCGGCGGTGCCCAAAGCGCTTTTACGCGCGGGGATTTCCTTGGCGGACGTGGACCTCATCGAGTTGAACGAGGCGTTCGCGGCCCAGGCGGTGCAGGTCATCCGGGCGCTCGAGCTCGACCCATCCCGCGTCAACGTCAACGGGGGCGCCATCGCGCTCGGGCATCCGCTCGGGTGTACGGGCGCGCGCCTCGTGGTTTCGCTCCTCTACGAGCTGGTCCGCCGCGGCGGACGCTACGGGTTGGTCACCATGTGCGTCGGCGGCGGCATGGGGGCAGCGGGCGTGTTCGAACGGGCGTGATCGCAGGCGTGATGGTGGCCAAACGGGCGGACATGTCCGAACAGGCGTGATCCTTGAGACGGGAGGTTGGGTGTGATGGAACGGGCACCGTGGATGCGCGGCGGGGCGTTTTTGATCGCCGATACCCCGGCGGAGGCGGTCTTCACGCCGGAGGATTTCACCGCGGAGCACCGCCTCATCCATGAGGCGGCGCGGTCGTTCGTCGAGCGGGAGGTGCGGCCCCACCTGGCCGCGTTGGAGCGGCAGGACTGGGACCTGACGGTGCGCCTGCTGCGCAAGGCTGGCCAGCAAGGACTGCTCGCGGCCGAGGTGCCGGAGGCGTACGGGGGGCTGGGGCTGGATAAGGTGTCGGCGGCGCTCATCAGCGAGGCGCTGGCGCAGGGCGGATCGTTCGCACTCAGCCACGGTGCGCATGTGGGCATCGGCACCCTGCCCATCGTCTTCTTCGGCAGTGAGGACCAGAAGACCCGCTACCTGCCGGCACTTGCCGCAGGGGACAAGTTCGCCGCGTACGCGCTCACCGAACCCGAGTCGGGATCGGACGCGCTCAGCGCCCGTACCACCGCCCGCCTCGCGCCGGACGGGCGGCATTACATCCTGAACGGCAGCAAGCAGTTCATCACCAATGCGGCGTTTGCCGACGTGTTCATCGTCTACGCCAAGATCGACGGCGAGCGGTTCTCCGCGTTCATCGTGGAGCGGGATTTCCCCGGCGTGGCCACGGGGCCCGAGGAACACAAGATGGGGATCAAGGCGTCGTCCACCCGCCCGCTCATCTTGCAGGACGTGCCGGTTCCGGTTGAGAACCTGCTCGGAGAACCGGGGCGCGGTCACGTGATTGCGTTCAACATCCTGAACATCGGCCGCCACAAGCTGGCGGTCGGCTGTGTCGGCGGCATGAAGGAAGCCATCGCGGAAGCGGTCCGCTACGCGCAGACCCGCAGGCAGTTCGGCAGGGCCATCGCCGAGTTTCCGCTCATCCAGCAGAAGCTGGCCGATATGGCCATCCGGGCATTCGTCACGGAAAGCATGTGCTATCGGACTACCGGCGACATCGACCGTGAGCTGTCGGCAGACGGCGGACCGGCGGATGGCCGGGATGCGGCGCGGCGGATTGCGGAGTACGCCCTCGAGTGCTCCATCAACAAGGTGTACGCCTCGGAAGCGCTCGGGTTCGTCGTCGATGAGGCGGTCCAGATCCACGGCGGCTATGGGTATATCGAGGACTATCCGGTGGAACGCATGTACCGCGACGCGCGGATCAACCGGATCTTCGAGGGCACGAACGAGATCAACCGCCTGCTGATCCCGGAGATGTTGCTGCGGCGAGCCATGAAAGGGGAGTTGCCGCTTCTTCAGGCGGCGAAAGATGTGGAGCGCGAGGTGTTCAACCCAAGCCCCGACGAGGCGCAGGGGGTGTTCGCCGCAGAGCGGCGCTTGCTCACCGTGGGCAAACGGTTGTTTCTCTACACGGGAGGGTTGGCGGTCCAGCGCTTTGGGCAGGCGCTGGAAGGGGAGCAGGAGATCCTCGCCGCCTTGGCCGATCTCGCCATCGAGGTGTACGCGGCAGAGAGCGCCTTGCTTCGCGCCGAGAAGGCGGCAGAGCGGGGCGGCGGCCGCGCGGAACACCAGGCGGACATGGTGCGGGTGTACGTCCGCGAGGCGTTCGACCGCATCGCCGCCCGGTCCCGCGATGCGCTGGCGGCGATGGAGGAGGGCGACGCCCTGCGCACCCATCTTGCGGTCTGGCGCAAGTGGACGCGCTACGAACCGGTGAACGGCAAGCGGATGAAACGTGAGATTGCCGGGCGCATCTTGGCGGCAGGCGGGTATTTCGCGTGATGCAGCGCGGTGCTTCGCGCCACCCTTTGCGCCACACGTGTCTGCGGCGGCGGCCGCCACAGCGCGCAGGCGTTGTGCTAAGATAGGGCCAGCAGCCTTGACTTTGCCATCAAGCGGCGCGGGCGTGGGCAGGCACGTTGGCATGGCATGCTGCGCCGCCGAAAGCAACGAGGTGGGCGCCGTGGTACCCGACGACGTCATGACCTTTGTGGCCGGTTGGTTTCCCCTGCTGTCGTTCGCGGCCGGAGCCATGCTTTACGCCTGGTGGCGCCGGGTTCTGTTGCCGAGCGCCATCGTGCTTTTCGGCACCGGCGCGGCGATGTACTTCCGCTTCACCCTGCACTTCTGGCCTTGGCTGTTGCTGTACGTGATGCTCTCTTGGCTGGGGAGCTTTGCGGTCTGGCAGTGGCGGACGTGGCAAAAGGAGCGCGTGCACGACCGCAAGCCGTGAAGAGGGGGGCAGCACGGTGGCGTTTTGGCTGTGGACGGGTATGCTGCTCGTCGCCTGTCTGGGAGGGGTGTCCGCCATGCAACGGGTCGGAGAGTTCCGCCGGATGCTCGATGCGGCGCGTGCGGATTTACAGCAAGTGGCTGAACGGCTGCCGCGGCTCACCGCCGAGTTGCCGTTTCTCGATGTGTACCGCCACGGTGAGTGGGCGGAGGAAGTGAAAACCCTTCAAGAAACAGGCGTGGCGTTGAGCGATGCGTATGCGCGCCTGCACGAACAATTCGAACGCCTCGCCCGGGTGCGCAGCTTTTGGGTCCGTTTCGACGACCGCGTCGCCGTCGCGCGGCTCCAGGACGACGTGGCGGCGCTGCGGGAGCGGCTGACGGCGTGGGAGCGCCAGTTGGACGCGTTCCGCCGGCGGCTGGAGGGGGCGCGCGCCCAGGTGGAGCGCTGGTCGAACACATGGCGCGCCATCCGGGAGCAGATCACCAAGCTCTGCGGGGAACTGCCGGCCGCTTGGCAGCGTGCATGGCAGGACCTTGACCAACGTCTGGCCCGCCTTGCCGCCGAACCGGACGAGGCCGCGCGGCGGGCAGGGCTCGCGCAGGTGAAGATGGAGATCGCCAAGTGGGAGCGGGCGGCGGAGCAGTTGGCGGTCTGGGCGGAGTGGCGGCAGGAAGCAGCCAGCCGCATGCCCATCCTCGACGCCTGCCTGGCCAAGCTGGCGTCCCTGCAGCTTGCGCACAGCCGGGCGGCGGAGGACGTCCGCCGTCTGAAGCAGGAGGCGTCCGATCTCGCCGCCATGTCGGCCGAGCAAGCGGCGAGCCCCGACGCGGCGTGGTCGTGCGCCTGGCTGCGCCGGGCGACGCCCGAGGTGCTGCGCCGCGCTTCGCAGGTGGTGGCGTTGGCCCAAACGCCGGATCCGCACGCCCTCCGGGTGGCCGCCGCACGTGCTGCCGACCAGGTGCAAACCCTTGCCGCCTGGCTTCGTTCCCCGGAAGCAAAGACGCTCGCGGAGCACTGGCGGCGGCAGGATGCGAGCCGGTATGCTGCGTTTCGCGCCCGCTGCGACGCTGCGTTGGCGGAGGCGGATGCGGCCCTGGCCGGCGCAGGCGCGGCTGAACATGCCGGCGCGTCCGGCAGCCCGGCGGTGCGGGCGGAGGACGTGGACCGCCTGCTCGCGGTGCGCGGCACCCTCTCCGAACTGCGCAGCGAACTGGAGCATGAGGCTGCGGCGTTCCGCAGCGAGGAGGCCGAACTCGGCGCGCGGCGGGACGCGCTGCAGCGCCGGTTGGCCGACGCGTTGGCGCAGTTGGCCGCCGCGGGGCTTGCGGATTCGGCTGAGTACCAGAAGCTCTCCGCGTGGCAAGAGCGGCTGTGGTCGGTGGCGGATGAGGAGGAGCTCAGCCGGTACGAACGGTGGCTGTCCGAAGAATTGCGCGTCGTGGCGGCGCTCCTCTCCCATCGGGAGGAGGAAGAGACGTTGCGCAGGCGCGCGGATGAACTTGCGGCTCGCCACCAGGGATGGCAGGCCGGATGGCCGGACGGCGGTTGGGCGGTCCCGGCGGCCGGGCCGTACGATACCGGGCCCTGGTGGATGCTGGCGCAGGCGGTCGCCACGGCTGCCGAGTGGTGGATGCTGAGCGACCTGCTGCACGAGCACGGCCCCGGTTGGGGCGGCCCCGGCTGGGGCGGCGGATCGAACGGATGGGAGGGCGCGGACGCTTCCTGGCACGACGATCCGCCGGACGACGATCCGCCGGACGACGATCCGCCGGGTTTCTGGTCTGCCGGGAACGCCCCGGATGACGACGGCGGCGGCTTCGGGGACCCGGACGACGGCTGGGACGGGGACGGGGGCGGGGGCTGGGACAACGTCTGACCTGTGCCCGTCAGGCCGGCTCCCCGCTGCCGCCGAGCGGTACGTACAGCTCCTCCGGCCCGCGCGGGCGGTCGAGCAACAGGTCCATCTCGGCACGATACTTACCGCCAGGTGTTTCCAGGATGAGCGGGATGCCGCGCAGTTGCTCGTGATGGACAATCCGTTTCAAAGCCGCGAGGCCAATGGAGCCTTCCCCGATGTTGGCGTGGCGGTCTTTGCGCGAGCCAAACGGCGTCTTCGAATCGTTGATGTGCACCACCTTGAGCCGGTCCAGTCCGAGGATGCGGTCGAACAACTCGAGAAAGCCGTCGAAGTCGGAGACGATGTCGTAGCCGTAGCTGTGGTTGTGGCAGGTGTCGATGCAGACCCCGAGCTTGTCCCCATGGTGCACCCGCTCGATGATGGCCGCAATCTCCTCCAGGGAATTGCCCACTTTTGAACCGTCTCCGGCCATGGTCTCCAGGCACACCGTCAGCGGTTCTTCCCCCGTGAGGACCTCGTTGAGCCCCTCTGCGATCCGCTCGATGGCGTACGCGGGGCCTTCGCCGACGTGGCTGCCGGGATGCATGACGATGTACCGAAAGCCGAGGTACGCGACGCGCTCAATCTCCTCGCGCAGAACGCTCACCCCGTACGCCCACGTGTCCGGTTTCGGGCTCGCCAAGTTGACCAGGTAGGACAGATGCACCACCGGATCGGCGATGGCGTGCTGGCGCATCAACGCCCACCCTTCGTCGCGGTGAAACTCGGTGATGGGCCGTGCTTTGCCGCCCCGGTTGCTGCGCGTATAGATCATGAACGTGTTGGCATCGTAACGGATGGTCTCTTCGACCGCAGCCAACAAACCCGTCTTGGCCACGGAGACGTTGGCGCCGAGCAGGATGCCGTCGTACCGCTCGTACGCCGCCTTGGGCGCGGTGAAGTCTGGCGCCGTCATCCGCTTCCCCTCCTCTTTCAGATACAAGCGCCTCCAGGATACCAGACTTTGCACCCGGTTGCACAGGCGCGTGGGGTGCGCGGGATGAGGCGCGCGGGGAGAACTGGGTCGGCGTACGCGCGGCTCGGTCTGGGGGACATCGCGAACGGGCCATCGGCTGGGGGTGACGGTGCGGCGATGCGCAAGCAGGCGTGGTGGCTCATCGGCATCAGCGGCGTGTTCGGCTTGGCGGTGGGCTTGTCGAATACGTTCGTGAACGTGTATTTGTGGAAGGTCGACCGTACCTACGCGGCCATCGGGTGGTACAACCTGGCGGTGTACACGCTGTTGCCCATCACCTTTGTGGCCGCCGGACAGCTGTCCATCCGGTGGCACGCCGGTTGGCCGCTGCGCATCGGGCTGGCCTTGCACGCGCTGTTTTACGCTGTCGCGCTGGCGGGCGGCACGCAGGTGGCGTCGTGGCCGGTGTTGCTCGGGGCGCTCATGGGCACGGCGGGCGGGTTTTACTGGTTTGCGTTCAACCTGCTCGGCCTCACCTTGACCCGCCACGGTGAACGGGAGGCGTTTTACGGCTACCACGGCGTGGTGACGGCGGCCGCCGGGATGATTGCCCCGCCCGTGGCAGGCTGGCTCATCACCGCCGAGGACCGCCTCGGCGGGCTGGCCGGGTATCATGTCATCTTCGCCCTCTCCTTGGGCATGTTCGCGCTGGCGGCGTTCCTCAGTTTTCAGATCCGCCCGGAGCCCGCCGCGGCGCGTTTCGCATGGGAGGTGGCGGCCGGCGCGCTGGCGCGCCGCCCTTGGCGGATGGTGATGGCCGGCTGCCTCATCTACGGGTTGCGCGAGGGCGTGTTTCTGTTTCTCATTGGGTTGCTTCTGTATGTGACCACCGGCAGCGAGGCGCGGCTCGGACGTTTCCTTCTCCTGCAAAACGGGCTGATGTTCGCCGCCTTTTATGCTTTTGGCCGCCTGATCAAGCCGCACCGTCGCCTGGGGTTCATGGGCGTCGGCGCGGCGGCCATGGCGGCGGCCGCCCTGTTGTTTCAACTGCCTGTCACGCCTGCCGTGATGGTGGCGTACGGCTGTATCCTCGCGGTGGTGTTGCCGATGTTCATCATTCCGCTGCAGGGCATGGTGGCGGACGGAATGGATCGCCTTTGTCCCACAGGGCGCGACGCAGCCGTCCACATCGTCGTCCGGGAAGCGTTTCAAAACGCGGGCCGTGTGCTCGGCATCGCCTTGTTCCTGATGATGGTATCCACCCGGCCGCACGCGCGGATCATCGCGCAACTTGCAACCGGACTCGGTTTTGTTCAACTCGGGACCTGGGTCATGGTGTGGGCGGGAAGAGGCAAGAAAGCGGAAACAACACCACGGAGACCCGGCCGAGCCGGTTCAAACGCCATGGGGTCTGAACCGGCCGCCGCAGGCCGGTTACGCGGACGTCACGCAGAACTGCGCCACAGACCGTGACCTCACCGATTGCGGAAGAACGCGCGGTTCTTCTCGATGAACTCCTTCTCTTCCTCGGGGACGAAGTCCTCCTGGTAGATGGCGTTCACCGGGCATACGGCCTCGCATGCGCCGCAGTCGATGCAGGTGTCCGGATCGATGTAGTACTGATCTGGCCCTTCGTGGATGCAATCCACCGGGCAGGCTTCGACGCAATCAGCCGCTTTTTCTCCGATGCACGGCGATGTGATGACGAATGCCACGCGCGATTCCTCCTCGAGCAGCGGATGTGCCAGACACTAGGTTCATCATATAATACGCCCCTGTCCTTTTCAATAGTTCGATCCCGGCACGGCCGTCGTCGCGACGGTGGCGACGCGGCCGGCGCGCGGCCACGCGCGGGCCGCGGCGGCAAGGAGTTGGCGTTGCCGCCACGCCCGCGTCAGGACGGGGCCGATGTACGCCGTGACACAGCCGAGGGCCGCGCCGGCGACGACGTCGATCCCGTAGTGGAAGCGCAGGTACATGGTCGACAGGATGATGGCGGCCGTGAGCGCAGCGTACCAAGGAAACCACCGGCGCCGGTAACGCCACACCGAGGTGGCCATGACGACCGCCAGGCCCGTGTGCAGGCTCGGAAAGCAGTCCCGCGCCAAGCGGGCTTGGCCTTGGGTGAACAGCCCGACGAGGCCGGAGAGCGGATGCCGGAAAGGCAAGGTGTACGCCGGCCCGATGGCCGGCACCAACAAATAAGTCAAGTAGCCCAGGTAGAATGCCAGCACGGCGGTATTGACATACTCTGCCGCGGCTTGTTGGCTGTGCTGCAGCATCACCCACACCGTGGCGTACACCAGCACGAACCACGAGGCGTAGGCGCCGCACATCAGCCAGGTCAGAGGGGGTGAAACAATGCCGTCCAACCACTGCGCCGGCGTGTGGCCGAGCCACAGCCGGGCGTCGAGGGCGGCCAACACCTCGTCCCGGTCCCACGGCTGGAACACGGCGACGTACGCATTGACGCAGCGGTAAACCAAGAGCACAATGGAAAAAGAGAAGAGCGCCCTGAGCGGGTACGCCGCCCGGCGCCATCGTAAGCGCGGGCTGCGCCGCGCCGCCAGGTGCGCGCCCGCCAGGGCCAGCGGTGCGAAGACGAGCACCCAGGCCTGCGGGGACCGCAGTACCCCGGCCAGCGCCGCGATCCAAAGCGGATGGCCGTCCATGCCAGTGATGGCGGCGAACAGGCGGGCGTGGGTGAAAAACACCCCAGCGACCGCAGCCAGGGCGCACGCGCCCATCAGTTCGTACAGCTCGCACGCATACCATGTACACGCCCACATGCTACGTCTCTTCGGGCCGCTCCCGTGTCGCATGATGTCATCTCCGTCTTTCGTCGCATCGTGCATCGCGCGTCACGCATCTATGATAGCACAGCCTGCGGTGCAGAGCGGGTCAGGCATACCGGTGCAGGGCGCGCCATATGCATGAACCACTGCGGTGTCTGAAGACTCGGGAAAGGAAGGGGTTCCATGTTTCTCTGCCCGGTGTGTGGCGAGTTGGTCGAAGCCCTGACCAACGCGCACTGCATGACCCGCCACCAGCTGGCGAAGCGGGAGGTGGTGGCAAGGTACGGGCCGCCGCGGTACATCGCCCCGCGCTTGACGCGCGAGATCCAGCGCTGGATCCAGGAGGCGCAGGTGATCCGGCGCGCCGACTTCGACGTTCCGCAGGCGCTCGGCTACCACCTGCACAGGCGGTGAGGCACGGCAGGACGTGAGCCCGCCGCCTTGATAACCGGACATGGAATCAGCCATACTGACGGTGACGGAGGGGGATAACCCCTCTTTCTTTACATAACCTCGTCAGGTCAAACCGTCATGACGAAGGAGGTGCCGGGCATGCCCGGGTTTGTGACCCACCGCCGCGGCCGGTTCCATCTGCACGTCTTGGCGACGAGCCAGTTTCGCACCCGGTACCTCGACGTCAAGCTGGCGCGCCCGCTCGCCCGCCATCACGTCACGGCGACGGCGCTTTTGCCCTACCTGTGGCTGGAGGGCACCGCCAGCCTTCCCAACATGCGGGCGTTGATGCGGCGCGCGGACGACCTGTACGGCGCCATGGTGCGCACGGGCGCCGGGAAGAAAGGAGATCGCCAAGTCATCGAGGCGTACGCGAGCGTACCGGAGGAGCGTGCGCTCAGAGGAGCGGACGGGCTGTTCGACGCGGCGGCGGCCCTCTTGACGGAGGTCATCACCGCCCCGGCGATCGCGGGGGACGGATTCGTTCCCGAACACGTGGAGAAAGAGAAGGTTCTGCACCGTAAGCGGATCGAGAGCATCCGCGACGACAAGATCCAATACGCCATGGAGCGGTGCCTGGAGTCGGTGTGCAGCGGCCATCCGCACGGCCTGCCGCGCCTCGGCTACCTGGAGGACCTGGCTCACCTCTCGGGATCCACGTTGTGGCAGGAACACCGCGCATTGCTGGCGTCGGCGGACGTGCACGTGTACGCCATCGGCGCGTTCGCGGACGAAGGGCGGATGGCCGAGGCGCTGCTCGGCCGGTTGCTGTCTGCGTTTTCGCCCTTTGCCGCAGAGGTTCGCGCCCATGCAGCGCCTCCGGTCACCGCATTGTCGCCGCGCGGGAGCGAGGTGCGGCACGTGGTCGAACACCAGCCTGTGCAGCAAGGCAAGCTGAACCTGGGGTTTCGCACCGGGGTGTCGTACGCAAGCCCGGATTATCCGGCGCTGTTGGTCGCCAATGCGGTATTGGGGGGGTCTCCGACGTCGAAGCTGTTCGTCAACGTCCGCGAGAAGGCGAGCCTCGCCTATTACGCCTCGAGCCGTCTGGACGGGTTGTCCGGCGTGCTGATGGTGCAGACCGGGATTGACGCTGGGAAATACGACCAGGCATTGGCGATCATCTGCGCGCAGGTGGAGGCGCTCAAGGCGGGCGAGGTGTCGGAGCAGGAGCTGGCGTTCGCCAAGCGGGGGCTGCGCAATCAGTTCCTGCAGTTGGGGGATCAGCCGTTGTCGCTCGCGGACATCCACTTCTCAGGCGCTTTGGCCGGTGTGCACCGCGAGGTCGACGACCTGTTGCAGGCGTTGGAGGCGGTGACGCGCGCGGATGTGACCAGGGTGGCCCAGTCGTTGGCGCTCGACACCATTTACTTCCTGCGCAGCGAGGAGGTGGGGGTGCATGCGGGAGATCCCGTATGAGCAGCTGGGGTTGACGTTGTACCACGAGCAGTTGGCCAACGGCCTGCAGGTGTACTTGTTGCCGCGGCCGGGCTACCGGCAGGTGTACGCGACGTTCACCGCGCATTACGGCTCGGTGGACAGCGCGTTTGCCCGCGACGGCGGGCCGGTGCGGACGGTCCCGGACGGCATCGCCCACTTCCTCGAACACAAGATGTTCGAATCGCCCGCCGGGGATGTGTTCAACCAGTTCGCCGCCCACGGCGCGTCGGCCAACGCGTTCACCTCGTTTGACCAGACGACGTACCTGTTCTCCTGCACGGAAGACGTGGCGGAAAACATCCGCATCCTGCTCGATTTCGTCCAGGAACCGTACTTCACCGACGAGAACGTGGAGAAGGAGAAGGGCATCATCGCCCAGGAGATCCGCATGTACGAGGACCATCCGGAGGCGCGCAGCTTCTACGGCCTGCTCAAAGCCCTGTACCACGCGCATCCGGTGCGGACGGAGATCGCGGGGACGGTGGAGAGCATCGGGCAAATCACCAAGGACTTGCTGTACGAGTGTTATTCCACTTTTTACCATCCGAGCAACATGGTATTTTTCGCCGTCGGCGGGTTGGATCCGCATGCGCTGATGGATCTCATCCGCGACAACCAGGCCAAGAAGTCGTTCGGGCCGCCGCCCCGCATCACCCGCGTATTGCCGGACGAACCGGCGGATGCGGCGGCCGCGCGCCAGGAAACCCGTCTCGCGGTCAGCCAGCCGCGCTGCCTCATCGGATGGAAGGAAGTCCGGGTCGGCTTGGCGGGATTGGATCTGCTCCGGCAGGAGCTTTTGACCGGGATGGTGCTCGACGCCCTGTTCGGGCGCAGCGCCGACCTGTACCATGAGCTGCTGGACGAGGGCGTGATCGATCCGAGCTTCACGTGGGAGTACGAGCTGGCGCCGTCGTACGGATACTCGCTCGTCGGCGGCAACGTCAGCCGGCCGGAGGCGTTCATCGCGCGGGCGACGGCGGCGGTGGCGCGGGCGCGCCAGGAGGGCATCCCGAAAGATGTGTTCGAGCGCAGCCGGCGCAAGCACATCGGGCGCTTTCTCTCGGGCTTGGACGCATTGGGGTACGTCGCGCGCCATTTCACGGCCTACCACCTGCGGCAGGCCGACCTGTTCGCGACGTTGGACGTGCTTTTATCGCTGCGCTGGGAGGACGCGAACGAACGGTTGCGCGAACACTTCGCGGAAGAGCGGCAGGCGGTGTCGCTCGTCCTGCCCCGGGATTGACCGCAGCAAAAAGCCAATGGCCCGGGGTGACCATCTCGTACCACCTGCCGTCCACCTCGGCCCGCAGGTCGTATGCCCGTGTCCCGTGGCGCGGTACGGACGCGCGGATGGCCTGTACCGGGGCGTCGGGCAGCCCGCCGGTCCAATCCACCCAGTGCCGGCCTGCGTCGAACGTGGCGTAGATGTGGCCCGGGACCTCCGGGGTCGCGGTGCCGTATCCGCCGTACCCCACCACCACGGCGCCGGGGGTTCCGGTCAGGGCGGCGATGGCGGTGATTGAACGCTGCGGCAGGCCGGTGATCAACAGCCAGCGGTGTCCGTCGCGGCTGACGGCAAGGCGGCCGGTGAGCGTGCCCACCACCCAGCCGTCGCCGGTGCGCGCGACGGCGGTGATGCCATCCACGCCAAAGCCGGATGAACCGGGGAGGTAGGCGTTGGTGAGGTCAGGGGAGATGGGGACAAAGCGGCGCGATCGCGCATCTTGGACCGCGAGGCAGTGGATGGCGCGGTAGACGCGTCCGGCCTCCCGCCACACGACAGGTTGCGGGCCGTTGGGCAAGGGGTGGTCTGCGCGGAGACGGGCGGGCGCAGGACGCGCTCCCGGGATGAGCCGGATGACCGCGTCGATCTGCCGGATCTGCGTCGTCTCCGCCGCACCCGGGTGGAGGACGGCAGGATAGGCGGCCTTTTGCGCGAGGAAGCGCGACGGCGGTGCGGGGACACGCCACGGCAGGCCGTGGTGGAAAACCGCGACGACCACCACCGCGCCCACCCCGAGGCCAAGGTAGGCCCATCGCGATTTGGGTGCCTGCTGAATGGCCATGGTTTCACCCCCACAGATCACGATACGAGACGTGGTGCGCGAATCGTGTCGGAACCCGGGTGTCGAAGCGAAGGGCTTTTCTACAGCATTTTTCGTGCCGCGGCGCCGCAGCATGCCGGGTATGACGGTACGGGCCTGAGGGAATCTAAGGAAAGGGTGGCCAACATGGACACCCGGGGACATCGATATCCCGGATGAAGGCGGTTGTCGCGCGTGCGGATTGCCATCTTTTCTGAGACCTTCCTCCCCAACACCGACGGCGTGGTCACCCGGTTGTGCGCCACGCTCTGCCACCTCGCCGAATTGGGCCACGATGTCCTGCTGGTGGCGCCGGCAGGCGGGCCGCAAGCGTACGCCGGTGCGGCGGTGGTGGGCGTGCCGCCGTTCTCTTTCCCTCTCTATCCGGGCAAGCGCTTCGCCCGACCGTGGCCGTGGGTCGGCCGGCGGCTGCAGGCGTTTGACCCGGATGTCATCCACGCGGTCAATCCGGGGTTTCTCAGTTTCGCGGCCATCTATTACGCCCGGCGCCTGCGTCGCCCGCTGGTGATGTCGTACCATACCCACATCCCTGCCTACGCCCGCTTCTATCGCCTGCCGTGGCTCGAACCGTGGCTGTGGCGGGCGTTTCGCGCCATTCACAACCAAGCGGCCGTGAACCTGTGCCCGTCGCGCGCCACGATGGCTGACCTCGAGGCGCGCGGCTTCGAGCGGCTTGCCCTGTGGGAACGGGGGTTGGACACCCGCCTGTTCTCTCCGGCCAAACGCAGCATGGCGATGCGCCGGCGGTTGCTTGGCGGCGCGGCGTCCGGCAAGGTGTTGTTGTACGTCGGGCGGATTGCCGCGGAAAAGGGGTTGGCAAAGCTCGCCGCCGCGCTCGACCGCCTGCCGGACGAGGTCCATCTGGCGCTCGTCGGCGACGGCCCGCACAAGGCGGCGGTGGAACGCGCGCTCGCCGGGCGGCGCGTGACGTTTCTCGGTTACCTGTTCGGCGAGGAGCTGGCGGCCGCATATGCCTCGGCGGACGGATTCGTCTTCCCGTCGACCACCGAGACCCTGGGCTTGGTGTTGTTGGAGGCGATGGCGAGCGGCCTGCCCGTCATGGCGGCCGATGCACCCGCGTCGCGGGAAGTGCTCCACCGCGGTCGCGCCGGGGTGCTGTTCCATCCGGACGATCCGGACGACACCGCGCGGGCGATGCGGACCATCTTGTACGACGATGCGGTCCGGGAAACGCTGTGCGCCTATGCGCAGGCCGTCGTGCAGCGGCTCGACTGGCGGCGGACGACGGAAGACCTCGTCCGCCACTACGAGGCGGTCCTGGCGATGCACCGGGCGCCGATGCGTCCTCAGGCCTTGGCGGGGCGTTAGGTTCCTCTGCGGCCGCACACGTCCCTGCACGGCCGCATGCAGGGACAGGCCATCGCGCGAGGTGGGATGCGTGAAAACGATGTTCATCGTCAATCCGGCGGCCGGGCGCGGCCGGTGCGGCCACAGGTGGCGGGCGTTTCTCCCGCAGCTCGCCGGCGCGCGGTTCGCGTTCGAAGTGCACGCGACCACGCGTCCGGGCGAGGCCAGCGAGGTGGCCCGTCAGGCGCAGCGCGCAGGATTCGAGCGCATTGTCGCGGTGGGGGGCGACGGGACGCTCCACGAGGTGGTCAACGGTGTGGCCGTGGGCCAAGGGGTCGTCGGGGTGTTGCCGTTTGGCACCGGCAACGACGTGGCCCGTTCGCTCGGCCTGCCCCGCCGCGCCGACGCGCTGTTCGAGATGCTGGCAGACAATCGGACGGTTTCGCTCGATCTCGCTTTGGTCAACGGCCGGCGTTGCCTGATGGCGGCCGGTGTGGGTTTCGACGGCGACGTGGTGGCGCGCATCCGGCAACACCCCGGCATCCAGCGGCTTGGCAAGTTCGGGTACGCGGCCGGAGCCTGCGCTGCACTCTTCGCCTTTCGGCCGCAACCGGCCCGCATCACCGTGGACGACACGTCGCTCTTTGTGCCGCGGGCATGGATGATCACCATCGCCAATTGCCCGTATTACGCCGGCGGAATGCGCATCTGCCCGGATGCACGCTGGCACGACGGCCTGCTCGACGTGTGCGTGGTCGCCGACCTGGACGTGGGGCGGTTTGTGCGCCTGTTCCCGCTCGTCTTTTCGGGCCGGCACGTCCGGCACCATCCGTACGTCACCGTGCTGCGCGGCCAGCGGGTGTGCGTGCAGGCGGCGGCCGCTTGGCCAGGTCACACGGACGGTGAATCCTTGGTGGCAGACGGGCTCCGGGCCGAGGTGATGCAAGGCGGCGTGCGCTTGCTCGCGGCCGTGCCGGACCTCGTTCCGCGTGCAACCAAGGCGCGCGCCGACGAGGAACGTGCCGACGAGGAACGTATTGACGAGAAACGTGCCGATAAGCAGATGCAAGGAGGGGGCGTGCCTTGAGGTGGCACAGGCGCAAGGGTTCGTTCGCAGGCGAGACGGTGGTCGTCGTCGGCGGTTCGAGCGGCATCGGCCGCGCGGCGGCTGCCGGGTTCGCGCGCCGGGGCGCGCGGGTGGTGCTCGTCGCGCGGGGAGCGGATCGCTTGGCGGCGGCTGCAACCGCCATTCGCGAGCAGGGGGGAGATGCGGTGGCGTTCCCGGCCGACGTCACCCATCCGGCGGAGATAAATGCGTTGGCGCGTGCCGTCGCGGACCTCGGCGAGCTGGGGGCGTTGGTGTACGGTGCCGGAGAACTCGAGTTGGCACCGGTGGCGGGCCTCGATCTCGAGCGGGCGCGCCGGGCGATGGACGTCCTCTACTGGGGGGCCGTCATGGTCACGCAGGCGCTGCTGCCGCAGTTGGCCCGGGGGGCGCGCCGCTCCATCGTCTACCTCTCCTCGCTGTCGGTCCCGTGCACACCGCCGTTCTTCGCCGCCTACGCCGCGCCGAAGCATGCGTTGCGCGGGTTCGCCCTCAGCCTGCGGCAGGAGCTGCGGCCGCTTGGCTTCCACGTCGGTCTGGTTTCCCCCGGGCCGGTGGACACGCCGCTCGTCGCCGGGAAGCTCCACGGCGAGTGGTTCCCGCTGCCGCCGGGCATCCCGGTGCTGACCGCGGAACGGGCGGGGGAGGCCGTCGTCCGGGCTGTGGTGAACCGGCGCGACGAGATGGTGGTGCCGCGCCGCCTTCAGGCCATCGCGCCGGTCGGCTACGCCTTTCCGCGGCTGGTGGAGCGGTACTACCATCTCACCGTCCGCGGCTGGCGGCAGCGCCTCGCGGAAATCGCTGCCCGGTTCAGCTCATGGGGACCTGAGGGATGATCTTGCCGTCGATCCGCTCGAAGATGTCATCGAGATCCGGCCCGGTGATGGTCAAGCCGTGGTTTTTCAGCCCGATGATGGCGCGGGCGGGATCGTCCGCTTGCCGCACCAGCTCCGCCACAGCTTTGGCCAGTTCGACCGTTCCGCACGGGTAATTGACCTGGGTCGATTGGACGCCTTCCATCCAGGCGTGGATGTGGACGATGGCGCCGACCTGCGGGTGTTCGCGGTAGATCATCCAGTGTTCGATGGCATCGACCGACACCCGGCGCGGTTGCACGTGCGGAGGGACGCTGAGGCGCATCGCCCGCCGGCCGGGGTTGAATCCGGTCACCATCAGGATGTCCTCGCCGATTTTATGCAGGTTCGCTTTGTTGACGCCGCTGGCGCTCATCCAGAAGCGTTCCCCGTCCTTGCGGGCGCTCAGGTTGCCGTAGCTGAGGCCGCCGATGCCGTACAGCCGTTTGACATGGCGCAAGTCTTCCGGCGGCAGGATCTCTTGGATGGGGAACGGCGCCGGCCAGAGGTTCATTTCGTCGATCTTCCGCGCCGCCCAGCGCACCCGTTCCGTGACCTCGTCTCCTTCCCAGAGCGCCTGGGGCAGGTCGGGGTGGAACTCGTTGTCGATGACGAGGTTGGACGTCGCCAACGGGCGAATGCGCTCCCATAAGGCGTCGAAGTACGCCTCGTCCTCCCCCGGCCGGCAGGGCACCGGATAGCAGCCTTGTTCCAAGGTGATGAAGTACGTGTCGATCCCGTCGCGCCCGTGCACTAAGTAGATCAAGAGGTTCGCAAGCGAACGCACCAAAAGGGGATAGCCCGCGTACAACACGTTGGCAGGCGGTGGATCGGCTTCGGCAATCGAGACGACGAACGTGGCCTGAGCCCGGCGCCGGTAGGGGCGGGGTTGCGACGGATCGATGAAGTTGAACACCAAGCGCACGTCCGCTGCCTCCGCTTCGCCGGCGGCGATCCGCTTGTATCCCATGGCCTCGCACCGGCGGGCGAGCCCCGTGAGCAGCCACCGCGTCCGCGGCGAATCAGCCGCACACTGCACCGTGTAGAACACCCAAGATCCTCCTCTGTGTGAGATGCCTGGATCAGTGTGTTCGCGACAGGCGCTCTTCATGCGCCGGCGGGGGTGCGCTTGGCTCCCACTCCTCGCCGATCAACATGGCCAATATGGCGTGCGCCAACGCTCGCCAACCGGCGGACATCCACCAGGGGCGAGGGGCGAAACGACGGGTGGGGTGTTGTCGGCCCGGCACGTGCCATCCCTCCTTCCCAGGGTGAGACGAGGCTTTTTGCGGTGGCGGTAGTATGCCGTGGCGGGGGTTGCGCCATACTCCTGCGGACAAAGGAGGGAGATGCGGGTGCGCCGTGTTTGCCATCCGTACTGGATGGAGTGTGCAGGATTGGCGGCGCTTTTGGCCGTCATCCTTCTCTTCGCGTGGCTTCCGGTGCCGATGCCGCCGGGCAGCGACATCGCGTTTGCCCGCACGGTGTTGCGCGGCATGACGATGGGGCGCTTGAACGGCGCCGTGCCTGCCGTACCTCGGATTCAGATCTCCGCTTGGCAGCGTTTGGCGGAGCCGGGCGACGTCCTCGTCTTTCACAATCCGCACTGCGCCTATGGTTATTGGTCACACGCCGTGCTGTACGCCGGCGGCGGATGGGTGATCGATGCCACCGACTTCGTGCGCGGGACGACGCTTCGCCCCCTCTCCGTCTTTCAGTACTATGAAAAGGCCGCGCTGCTGCGCCCGGCGGTGCCTGCGGCGGTCCGGCGGCAGAGCGCGCGCATCGCGCAGGCGTACGTAGGGCGCATGTACGACCCGTTCGCCCCCCTGTCCGACGACCGGCGGCAGTACTGCAGCAAGTTGGTATGGACCGCGTACCGGCGGGCCGGGGTGACGTTGTGCCCGCCGAAGGCGTGGATTGTTCCGGACGACTTGTACCAGAGCCGCTTGCTGCAGGTCGTCGCCAAGGCAGGCGGTCCGGCGGGCGATGGTGCCGCCGGGCCAAAGGAGGGATGAGCGGTTGGCACGCCGTCTCTTCGACAGCTACGTCGTGCTGGTGTTCACCACGTTGGCCGCCACCGCGTGCGACCAGGTGGCCGCCGCCTTGAGTGCCGCGTGGTTGATGTTCGCGCTGGGGTGTGGCGCGCACGCAGGGTGGCGGGGCTGGCGGGGGCGTTGGGTGGTGCAGGCGGCGTGGGCGGCGCAGGCGCCCGGATGGGTATTGGCCGGCGCCTCGCTGGCACTCGCCGCTCAGGACGGCGGCAACGAGTGGTGCAACGGCGTGTTTCAGCTTTGGGTGCACCCGTTTTCGACGTGGCTGCGCATGGTGCCGCCCGGCGTTTGGCATGGGTTCTCGTCGTCCTACCTCGCCGCATGTCTCATCCCGCCCGGGGTGGGCGCTTGGCTGCTCTGCGGATGGGCAGGCGGCGTGATGACGCGCGGCATGGTGAACCATGCCGTCAGGGTGCAGCGCGCGGACCCACCGCGGTCAAGGGGCCTGCCGTGGCAGGTGAGTAAGATTCTTCCACATGCAGCGAGCAGGATGCGGCTTTCCCTGCGTCGAACAAAAAACTGATGTACAATCGTGCTGTCTTCTCCGGGCCGGACGAACGGCTGGCGCTGTTTCAACCGCCGAAAACCTTTTGACGCTATCTCCGTACCGAAGCCGGTGCGATAGACGAGGAGGACGAACGTGCGCAAGACTGGTCTGACCATCCTCGGCGTGTTGTTGCTGATCCTCATCCTGGCGGTGGTCCAGGTGTTTCGCCCGCTGCCGATGCTCAAGATTCAGCCGGCGGTCGCGGCGGTCCAGGCGGTGCCAGGGACGGTGTCGTTCCACTGGCCGACGACCGGACAAGCGGTGGTCGGCATCGAAGGGGTCGGCCTCATGGGCCAGTACGGCCCGGAGACGCCGGTGCCCATCGCCAGCCTCACCAAGATGATGACCGCCCTGTTGGTTTTGGAGAAGCATCCGCTGCAACCGGGTGAGGAAGGGCCCGTCCTGACCGTGACGCCGGCCGACGTGGCGGTGTACGAGCGGGATAAGAAGGCCGGCGAATCGGTGATGAAGGTGGTGGCAGGCGAGCGCCTGACGGAGCGCCAGTTGTTGGAGGGCCTGCTGCTCCCTTCCGCGAACAACATCGCGACCATGCTCGCCAACTGGGTGGCGGGGGATGAAGCGTCGTTCGTGCGCATGATGAACCAGAAAGCGCGGGCACTCGGCATGGTGCATACGACGTACGCGGACGCCAGCGGCGCCAATCCGCAGACGGTGAGCACGGCGCTGGACCAGTACCGCGTCGCCGAGTTGGTGATGCAGAATCCGGTGTTGCGGGAGATTGTGCGGATGCCGCAGGCCACCCTCCCGGTGGCTGGAACGGTCTACAACGTGGACGCTGCGCTCGGGCGTGACGGGATCATCGGCATCAAGACCGGCAGCTCGCTGGAGGCGGGCGGGTGCTTTGCCTTCGCGGCGGAAGGCATGATTGAGAACCAGCCGGTGACGGTGATGGGCGTGGTGCTCGGTCAGGGCGGTATGCACATGTTGGACGCGGCGCTCACGGAGGCCCGCACGCTGGCGAACGACGCACGGCGGCAGCTGAGGTTGATGCACGTGGCCCAGCCTGGCCAGGTCGTCGGCACCATCCGGGCACCGTGGGGAGACGAAACGCAGGTGGTGGCTCGGTCGGGTGCAACCGTCATCGCTTGGCCCGGCATGTGGATGGAAGCGCGCGTCGTGCCGGGCGAGGTCCACGCGCCCGTGCCAGGCGGCGCCAGCCTCGGCGTGCTGCGGGTGACCGCGGGCCGGCAGACCATCTCCGTACCGCTCGTGACCACCGCGCCCATCGCCAGTCCACCGTATCCGTGGCGCCTGTTGCGGTTGAAGTGAGGAGGCGCACGCGGCCGTGTTCGCCGCGGCCAAGGCAGGGACGGCGGCACATTCCGCCAAGCCTCGTTTTGCAGTATCATCTTGGTATGTGTCGCACAGGAGCTGCCAAGTCCGGTTCGAGGTACAGCGAGGCAAAAAGGGGGCAATCCGCCCGCCTGCGCGGAGGGGAGGGGTGACACCGTGAAGGTTCGGCGCGCGGTCATCAAGGTGGGTTCGAGCAGTCTGACCAGCCCGGATGGCGGCTTGTGCGCCCGGAAGGTGTCGCGCCTGACTGAGCAGATGGTCCGCTTGCGCTTTGAGCACGGGTGGCAAGTGGTCCTGGTTTCCTCCGGCGCTGTCGCGGCGGGGACGGAGCGTCTGGGATGGCAGCGGGCGTCCATCACCCTGCCGGAGAAGCAAGCGGCCGCCGCCGTGGGGCAAGGGCTGCTGATGGCAGAGTACGAGCGCCGGTTCGCGGAGCACGGCCTCCTCATCGCCCAGCTCCTCTTAACGCGCGCGGACATCGCGGACCGCAAGCGGTTCCTCCACATCCGCAATACGATGGAGACACTGCTGCAGCACGGGGTCATCCCGGTGGTCAACGAGAACGACACCGTCGCCGTGGAAGAGATTCGCTTCGGCGACAACGACACGCTGGCGAGCCTGGTCGCGTTGGTGGCCGAGGCGCAGCTCTTGGTGCTCTTGACCGACATCGACGGGCTGTACACGGCCGATCCGCGCCGGGACCCATCCGCCCGGCGCATCACCGACGTGTGGGAGCTGACACCGGAGATGGAGCGGGCGGCGGGCGGCCGCGGCAGCAAGGTCGGGACGGGCGGCATGCGCACCAAGCTGGCGGCGGCGCGCATCGCGATGGAATCCGGCATCGACACCGTCGTCGCCTCGAGCGAGGCGGAGGATGTGCTGTTGCGGATCGCCGCCGGGGAGCCGGTCGGCACCTGGTTTCACGCCCGGCCGCACCCGGTGCGCGGCAAGAAGTCGTGGGTGGCGTACGGGTCGCGCGCGAGCGGGCGGATCCTGGTGGACGCCGGCGCGGTGGAGGCGTTGTGCAACCGGTCGGTCAGTCTGCTCTTGCCGGGGGTCACCGGCGTCATCGGCACGTTTCAGGAGGGGGCAGTGGTCGAAATCGCCGGTCCGGACGGCCGCGTGTTCGGCAAAGGCGTCGTCAATTTTTCCGATCGCGACCTGCGCATGCTGCTGGAGCGGCGCGCCCGGGGCGAGGTGCTGACCCACCTCCAGGAGGTCGTCCACCGGAATGACCTGGTCATCCTCGTGTCGCGGTCGGCGGAACCCTCCTGATGGGAAGGACCCGTTCGGCGGGCCGGCGGCGGGCGGATGGCAGCATGACAATCTGGCAAGGGAGCGATGCGGGTGGCAGGAGCAGAGGCAGGCCTGAAAGAAGCGATCTATGCCCAGTTGCGGGTTGCGCAGCGGGCGGCGCGGGCGTTGGCGGCCGCCGGGACGGAAGAGAAAAACCGGGCGCTCGTTGCGATGGCGGACGCCATCTGGGCGCGGCGGGACGAGGTGTTGGCGGCCAACGCGCAGGACGTGGCGGCGGCGGAAGCGGCCGGGGACACACCGGCGAGAATCGACCGTTTGCGCCTGACCGAGCGGCGCCTCGAGGACACGCTCGCCGGCGTGAACCAGGTGGCGTCCCTGCCGGATCCGGTCGGGACGGTCGAAGCGGCGTACACGCGGCCCAACGGGTTGCGGATTGAGAAGGTGCGGGTGCCGTTCGGCGTCATCGCCATGGTGTACGAGGCGCGGCCCAACGTGACGGTGGACGCGGCGGTGCTGGCGGTGAAGACGGGCAATGCGGCGGTGCTGCGGGGCGGTCGTGAGGCCCTTTGCACCAACCGCGCGCTGGCCGCGGCGATGCGGGATGGCCTGCAACGCACCGGTCTGCCGGCGGATGCGGTTCAACTCATCGAGCACGTGGATCGGGGGTCGGTGGATATCCTGATTCAGGCCCGCGGCCTGGTCGATCTCGCCATCCCGCGCGGTGGTGCGGGCCTCATCCAGCGGGTGGTGGAGAACGCCCGCGTCCCGGTCATCGAGACGGGGGTCGGCAACTGCCACGTCTACGTCCACGCGGACGCGGATTTGGCGATGGCGGAGCGGATTGTGCTCAACGCCAAACTGCAGCGCCCTTCGGTGTGCAATGCCATCGAGACGGTGCTGGTCGACCGGGCGCTGTCGGGTTGGCTGCCGCGCTTGGTCGGCGCGTTGCTTCATCACGGCGCCGAGGTGCGGGCATGCCCGGAAAGCCTCGCCGTGCTGCGGGCAGCGGGGGTCGTGCACGAGCGGTTGCGGGCGGCGACCGAAGAGGACTTTGCCACCGAATTTCTCGCGCCCATCCTGGCGCTCAAGCTGGTCGACGGGCTGGAGGACGCCATCGGCCACATCGACCGGTACGGCACGCGGCACTCGGAAGCCATCGTGACGCAGAACGCGCAGGCGGCCGAGACGTTTCTCAAGCGGATCGACGCCGCGGCGGTGTACCACAACGCGTCGACCCGTTTCACCGACGGATTTGAGTTCGGGTTTGGCGCCGAGATCGGCATCTCGACGCAGAAGCTCCATGCCCGCGGGCCGATGGGCCTGGCGGAGCTGACGACCTACAAGTACGTGGTCCGCGGTACCGGCCAGGTGCGCGGCTAACGCGCGGGTGTCACCGGACGTGACAACCGGCGGGACGGCGGTGGGCGGTCGGGCAGTACAGGGATTATGGCAGAAAGTGGTGACAGCGATGGACGTGTGTTTGGGCTTGCTCGGGTGCGGGACGGTCGGCTCCGGCGTCATCGAGCTGACGCGGCGGCGCCGGGAGAAGATTTTTGAACTGACGGGGCTTCGGCCCAAGATCACCAAGGTGTTGGTGCGCAATCTGCAGAAGCCGCGCCAAGTTGCCCTGGCGGATGAGCGGTTGACCGCCGATCCGGAGGACATCCTCGGCGATGCGGACATCCGGGTGGTGATTGAAACCATCGGCGGGATTGAACCGGCGCGCACCCTGATCTTGCGCGCTCTGGCCGCGGGCAAGCACGTGGTGACCGCGAACAAAGACCTCATCGCGGCGCACGGGCCGGAAATTCTGGAGGCGGCCGAGCGCCACGGGGTCGATGTGTGGTACGAGGCGGCGGTCGGCGGTGCCATTCCGCTCATCCGCCCGCTCAAGGAGTGCCTGACCGCCAACGAGATCACCGACATCAAAGGGATCATCAACGGCACCACGAACTACATTTTGTCCAAGATGACCGCCACCGGCGCCGGCTTTGCCGAAGCGCTCGCGGAGGCGCAAGCGCTGGGATATGCCGAAGCGGATCCGTCGAGCGACGTGGACGGGCTTGACGCCGCCCGCAAACTGGCCATCCTCGCGTCCATCGCGTTTCACGCGAAGGTGCGGCTGGAAGACATCCGGGTCACGGGGATCCGCCACATCACCGCGGCCGACGTGGCGTACGCCGATGAGCTCGGCATGGTCATCAAGCTGCTGGCGGTCGGCGCCGACCGGGACGGGCTGTTGTCGTTGCGCGTCGGACCTGCCTTGGTGCCGAAAGACCATCCGCTTGCGCACGTGAACGGCTCGTACAACGCCCTGTTGATGCGCGGGGATGCCGCCGGCGACCTGATGTTCTTCGGACGCGGCGCCGGTTCGATGCCGACGGCGAGCGCGGTCGTGGGCGATGTGATTGAGGTGTTGCGCAATCTGAAGCTGGGCGTCACCGGCCAAGCGGCGCTGCTCTGCCGTCCGGATAAGCGCGTGTTGCCCGACGGGTTCGACCCGGTGCGTTACTACATGCGCCTGTCGGTCGACGACCGGCCCGGGGTGCTGGCGCGCATCGCGGCGGCGTTCGGAGATGCCGAGGTGAGCATGGAGAGCGTGCTGCAGAAGCGGGCGTACGAGGGGCGCGCCGAGATTGTCATCCTCACGCACGAGGTTCCGTACGGCCAGGTGGAGCGGGTGGCGGCGGCGCTGCGCAGCCTGGCGGCGGTGCACGAGGTCCATTGTGTGATGCCGGTGGAGCCGGCGGCGGACGGCGGCGTCACCTGAGCGGCGACCTCCGTGCTCACCGGCGTCCCGGCGACGGATGCGGGGCGTGGACGGTCATTCGGTACGCGGTCGGCGTCATGTGTTCGTAGCGCTTGAACAGCTTGCTGAAATAGCTTTGATCGGAAAACCCGACCATATCCGCGATTTCCCGCACCGACAAACGGGTCTCGCGCAAAAGGTGCTTCGCTTGCTGGATCCGGTAGTGCAAAAGGTACTCCATCACCGACATCCCGGTGACGCGCTTGAACAGGCGCGCGAAGTGAAAGGGGCTCAGCGACGCCTGTTGGGCCAATTCCTCGAGCTTCAGGGGCCGCGCGAAGTTGCGTTCCATGTAGGCGATGGAAGCGCGGATGCTTTCCGGGTACCCTGCCTCGTACGGCACGTCCGGCAGTGCCCCTGCTTCCAGGCGCTGTCCGACCAAATCGGTGAGGATGCGGGTGATGAGCGATCCCGCCCGCGCCTCGGCGCCTGCCGGCCGGCATCGGAACAAATCGAACAGGCGCATGAACAAAACTTCGCTGTGCGGCGTGCCGGGTAAGACCGGGCACAGGTCGGCTTCCAACAACCGCAGGTATTCTCCGCACTGCTGTCCTCCGAAATGCACCCACAGGATTTCCCAGGGGTCATTGGCCGCGGCGTAGTAGCGGTGTTCCCGCGTGAGGTCCAAAAACACGATGCAGCCTGGATCGACAGGGAACGATTTGCTGTCCTGGACCACAACACCCCGGCCGCTGCGGACGTACATCAGGAGGTAGCCGAAAAACGATTTCCGGTAGACATCGTACGCCGGACTGCAGCGAAACCATCCCACGGCGTGCACGTAAAACCACATGCGCCGCGCGAGATCGCTCGGTGTATGGTGATATGTCCGGTAATAACATCGGCAGGCATCGGCCATGGACAGGCACATCCTCGCAAGATCTTCCCAAGAAAGAGCAAGTTTATGGGGTGAGAACTCGCCGCTGCCACGCTAACATGTTCAGCGTGACGCGGTCGCCGCCGGAAGGTTTGGCGGGTTGCCATCATTATAACGCGATGGCACGGCGGGTGTACCGCGGCGAAACAAGCATGAACACAGGGTTCGCCCCTGGGGAATGCGGGGTGCAAGACGAAGATGGACGTCTTCAGGCGGCTGCGCGGGTTTTATCTGCCGTACATGCGGTACTTGGTGTTGAGCATCGTCATGCTGGTCCTGACCACCGCACTCGGCCTGGTCTATCCCTATTTATTGAAACAGATTGTCGACCGCGTCATCATCGGCAGGGAATACCGCCTTTTGCTCCCGTATCTCGGGCTCATCCTCGCGGCGGCCGTGGTCAAAGGCGCGTTCAACTTCGGCCAGCAGTACTTGGGCCAGGTCTTTGGCATGCATGCGGCGTATGACCTGCGCAATGCGCTGTACAAGAAGCTCAACCGGCAACCGTTTTCATATTACGACCGCGTGCACACAGGCGACCTGATGTCCCGGATGACCGCGGACCTCGACGCCTTCCGGCAGTTTTTGGCGTTTGGGTTCAACAACTTGGTGAATTTCGTGCTCCTGACGTCGTTCGGGCTGGCGCTGATGTGCTCGCTCAACGCATGGCTCACGGCGGCCATCCTGGTCCTGTTGCCGGTGTTGGGTTGGATTGCGGTGCGTTTCGACAGCCTGCTGTGGCCGGCGTACAAGCGGGTGCGGAAGACCCTCGGCGCGCTCAACACCGCGGTGCAAGAGAACATCATGGGGATGCGCACCGTCAAGTCGTTTGCGCGCGAAGGGTATGAACTTGGCAAGTTCGACGGGCGCAACGAAGCGTACTACGCATCCAACCTTGCGGCGGCCGATTTGTGGAAGCGCTTTTTTCCGTACATGGAACTCATCGGGAACCTGGAGGTCTGCATCGTCCTCTTTGTGGGCGGTTGGCTGGTGATCCGGGGTGACATGGACCTCGGGGATCTCGTGGCCTTTTTCAGCATCCTGTGGTACATCACCTTCCCGATGTCCCAATTGGGGTATCTGTTGAACAACTGGACGCAGTCGGTCGCGGCGGGCGAGCGCCTGCTGGAGATCCTCGAGGCGGAGAATCCCATCACCTCTCCCGTCGCAAGTTACCGTGGCAAGATGCGCGGGCGCGTCGAATTCCGCGGCGTCCGGCTCGTGCAGGACGGCCAGGAGGTGTTGCGCGACATCGACTTCACGGTGGAGCCTGGCCAGACCATCGCGCTGTTGGGGAAGACCGGCGCGGGCAAGTCGAGCATCGTGAACCTCATCCCGCGGTTTTACGACGTGACGGAAGGCAGTGTCCTCGTCGACGGGATTGACGTGCGCGACTGGGACCTGGATGCGTTGCGCCGTCAGGTGGCGGTGGTGTTTCAGGAATCGTTTTTGTTTTCCACCACCATCTTCGCCAACATCGCCTACGGGAAGCCGGACGCGACCATGGAAGAGGTGGCGCGGGCCGCCCGCATCGCCGACGCGGCCGAGTTCATCGAACAGCTGCCGGATGGGTACCGGACCATCGTCGGCGAGCGCGGGCTGGGGCTCTCGGGCGGGCAGAAGCAGCGGATTGCGCTCGCGCGGGCCATCCTGGCAGACCCGGCCATCCTCATCCTTGACGATGCAACCAGCGCCGTCGACATGGAAACCGAGTACACCATCCAACAGGCCCTCCAGGAAGTGATGCGCGGGCGGACCACGTTTGTGATTGCCCACCGCATCTCGACGCTGAAACGGGCAGACCAGATCCTGGTCATCGACGGCGGGCGGATTGTCGAGCGGGGCACGCACGACGAATTGGTGCGGCAGGACGGCTTGTACCGGGAGATCTTCGAGATGCAATTCCGCGATCGCGACGAATTTTCGGATGACTGGCTGCGGGCTGCCGTCAACGAGCAAAGAGGGGTGCAGTGGTGATGGCGGAAGACCGGCGTTTGGACGACGAACTGCGTGCGCCGTTCATCTACCGGGACGACGACACGCTGGATAAGCCGTTTCAGTACGCCCAGTTCAAGCGGTTGCTCAGGTACATGGCCCCGTTCCCAAAGTTGATTTGGGGGGCGTTCGCCGCGACGGCGGGCGGCATCGCAGTGGCGCTCGTCACCCCGTACCTCATCGGGCGAACCATCGACGTGGCCATCGCGGGCAAGCGGACCGGGTTGCTCGCGGCGCTCACCCTGGCGCTGTTGGCGCTGTACGTCTGCAACTTCGCCGCCGCACGCGTGCGCATCTACCTGACGAACAAGCTGGGGCAAAACGTGATCCTGCGTTTGCGGCAAGACCTGTTCTCCCACGTGCAGTCACTGTCCTTCGACTTTTTCGACAAGCGGCCGGCTGGGTCGGTCCTGGTGCGGATCATGAACGACGTGAACGCACTGCAGGATTTGTTCACCAACGGCATCATCAACAGTTTGACGAATTTGATCACGCTCTTTGGCATCGTCGTCATCATGCTCTCGCTGAACGTGCGGTTGGCGCTCGTGACGATGGTGGTCGTGCCGTTCATGTTTTTGCTCTCGACGCGGCTTCGGGTGTTGATTCGGCGTTCGTGGCAGGTGGTCCGGGTGCGTATGTCGCGCATCAACGCCCACCTGAACGAGGCCATCCAAGGCATGCGCGTGACGGAAGCGTACGTGCGCCAGGAGGAGAACCAGCGCTTCTTCGAGCGCATGAACGCAGAGTATGTGGAGAAGTTCCGCCGTGCCACAGGGCTGAGCGCGGTGTTCTGGCCCATCGTGGACATCACTGGATCGGTAGGTACGGTCTTGTTGTTCTGGTACGGGGTGCACCTGTTGACCGCCGGTGAGGTCACGGTCGGGCTTTTGGTCGCGTTTGCGAATTACCTGGGCAATTTTTGGACGCCCATCTCGCAGCTGGGGCAGTTGTACAACCAACTGCTGGTGGCGATGGCGTCGTCCGAGCGGATCTTTGAATACCTCGACACGCGTCCGACCATCACCAGCCGCCCGCAAGCTCCGGCGTTGCCGCCCATCCGGGGCGAGGTGGTGTTCGACCAGGTGGTGTTCGACTACGCGCCGGGCAAGCGGGCGTTGCACGGTGTGTCGTTCCGGGTGCAACCCGGCGAGACGGTGGCACTCGTCGGCCACACCGGGGCGGGCAAGAGCACTGTCATCAACCTGTTGGCGCGGTTTTACGATGTCACCAGCGGCCGCATTCTGATTGACGGCAAAGACATCCGGGATGTGGACCTCGCCACGCTCCGGTCGCAGATTGGGATTGTGCTGCAGGACACGTTCATCTTCTCCGGGACCATCATGGACAACATCCGCTACGGCCGGCCGGACGCGACGGATGAAGAAGTCATCGCCGCGGCGAAGGCGGTGCACGCGGACGAGTTCATCCGCCAGCTTGAACACGGGTATTTCACGGAGGTGCGCGAGCGGGGCAGCCGCCTGTCCATGGGTCAGCGCCAGCTGCTTTCCTTCGCCCGGGCCATCCTCGCCAATCCGAAGATCCTCATCCTCGACGAGGCCACGGCGAGCATCGACACGCACACGGAGCACCTGATTCAACTGGGGCTGCGGGCGCTGCTCCGCGGGCGGACGTCGTTCGTGGTCGCGCACCGCCTTTCGACCATCCGCGAGGCCGACCAGATCCTCGTTTTCCAGGACGGACGGATTGTGGAGCGCGGAACGCACGGTGTCCTGATGCGGAACAAAGGCTATTATCATCATCTCGTCCTGACCCAATACCGGTTCATGGCCTGACACCGGGTGCGCGCCGTTGCTTCCCCCCTGCACGCCGTTCCCATAACTTCTTCATACCATCGTCATACAGGTTCCATAGTGGTGATTTAACATGGATGGAGACAAGCCCGCACCAAGGCAGGCCGCACGGCGCCCGCGCCGGCGCGGCCTGATTTGGTGCGAGAGGAGCGTGCAGGGCCATGCGGCAAGCGGCGATGCCCACCTGTTTCATCGTCGGCGCGGCCAAGTGCGGGACGACGTCGCTCGACCGCTACTTGAACCAGCACCCGGACATCTACATGGCGCCTCGCAAGGAGACCCACTTCTTTGCTTCCCCGGATATGCCGGCACGGTATGAGGGCCCGGGCGATGAGGCGTTCACCGAGAACCTGATCCGGTCGCTGGACGAATACCAAAGCATGTTCGCAGCGGCGCAGGGTGCGCGCGTGCGAGGAGAGTCGTCGGTGTATTATCTGTACTTTCCGAAGTCGTTGGAACGGATTGCCCGCACCGTCGACCATCCCAAGGTGATCGCGGTGTTGCGCAACCCGGTCGACCGGGCGTACAGTGCGTACATGCACCTGGTCCGCGACGGACGAGAGACACTGCCCTTCTTGGAGGCTTTGGCGGCGGAGCCGGCACGGCGTGCTGCCAACTATCAACCGTTGTGGCACTATACATCCGTGGGGTTGTACGCACGGCAGGTCGAGCATCTGCTCCGGGTGTTCGGCAGGGAACACGTCCTGCTGATTGAGTACGAGGAATTCAATGCGCAACCCGAGCGCACGCTGGCGCAGGTGTTTCATTTTCTTGGGGTCGACGAGCGCGTCCGCGTCGACACATCCATCCGCTACAACATGACGGGCGTCCCGGTCGCGGGCTTATATCAGATGGCGACGCAATCGAACGCCCTCACCCGGTTGTTGAAGCCGTTCGTGCCCGGGCGGTGGCGCGAGAAGCTGCGCACGCAAGTGAAAAACCTCACGCTGCGCAAGGAGCCGTTGTCGGCAGACGTGCGGGCGCAGCTGCTCGAGCGGTTCCGCGCGGACATCTTGGCGCTCGAAGCGGTGTGGGGACGTTCGCTGGCGCATTGGTTGCACCAGGCATCGCCCACAGCCGAGACGACGGCCTGAGGTGGGGGGAAGAGACGTTGCCGGATGACATCTACTGGCACGCGGCCAAGGTGTCGCGCGAGATGCGGGAACGGTTGGCGGGTCACCGCGGCCTTTGCCTCTGGCTGACCGGTATGTCGGGCGCTGGCAAGTCGACGTTGGCCAACGCGGTGGAATACCGGTTGTATGAGATGGGGGTGCGCACGTACCTGCTGGACGGGGACAACATCCGGCACGGATTGAGCCGGGACCTTGGGTTCAGCGAGCGGGATCGCGCGGAAAACGTGCGCCGGGTTGCGGAAGTGGCGCGCCTGTTCGTGGACGCCGGGGTCGTGGTGTTGACGGCGCTCATCTCGCCGTACCGGGCGGACCGCGAGGCGGCGCGGGCCCTCTTCGCACCGGGGCGTTTCATCGAGGTCTACGTGCGCTGCCCGCTGCCGGTGTGTGAACAGCGGGACCCCAAGGGGCTGTACAAAAAGGCGCGCGCCGGCCTCATTCCGAACTTCACGGGCATCAGCGCGCCGTACGAGCCGCCCGCCCACCCGGAACTGGTGGTGGACACGGCGGCATGGGACATCGGGAAGTGCGTGGACGTGGTGGTCGCGGACCTGGTTCGCCGGCTCGCCCTCGCTGACGCGTCCCCTCCAGGCGAATCGGCGCAGGAGGAGGTCCAGGCGGACGGCCAAGGGCGGGCACGTTGACGGAGCACGCCGTTCACGGTACACTGACGCCCAGACGCGCGCAATCCACCGCAAACGCCCGCGGCGCGGCGCGGCCGGGATCCATGCGGCCGGCCGCGCACGGACAGCGGGACGAGGCGTGGGAAGGTGAGGAGAAGGACCACGTATGGCGGCCACCATCCTTTTGGTCGACGATGAACCGAAAGTGCTCGACGTGATGAAGCCGTACCTGGAGGGCGAAGGGTTTCGCGTGCTCACCGCCGCCAACGGGACCCAGGCGTTGCGCATGGTGGAACAGCACAAGCCGGACCTGGTGGTGCTCGACTGGATGCTGCCGGAGATGAGCGGCCTCGAGGTGTGCCGTGCCATCCGCGCCCAGTCGTCCATCGGGATCATCATGCTCACCGCGCGGGCGGACGAAGTGGACAAGATCCTCGGCCTCGAGGTGGGCGCGGACGACTACATCACCAAACCGTTCAGCCTGCGCGAGCTGGTGGCGCGCATCCGGTCCGTGCTGCGCCGGGCCGGCGGGCAGCAGGAAGGCGAGCACGAGTCGGTGATGGTCCGCGGCGATTTGACCATCGACGAGGAAAAGTTCCGCGTATGGAAAGGCGGCCAGGAGGTCCAGCTCACGCCGACCGAGTTCAAGATCCTGGTCACCCTGGCGGCCAATCCCGGCGTGGTCTACAGCCGGCTGCAGCTCTTGCAAGCGGCCATCGGCGAGGCGTATCTGAACTACGAGCGGACCATCGACACCCACATCAGCCACCTGCGCAAGAAGCTGGAAGACGATCCCGCCAACCCGGTGTACATTCAGACGGTGTACGGCATCGGGTACCGCTTCGGCGAGCAGTGAGCGGCGGGTGACGGACGCAAAGTGGGGGCGCGAACGTGAGCCTGCGGACCAAGCTGTTTTCCGCCATGGTCAGCTTGATCGTCTTTATGACCGTGGTGTTCTTCGCCCTGTCACACGGCTACATGGCGCACCTGTTTAAGAATTACGCCTTGGCCGCTCGCGAAGGCGACGCCGAGCAGTGGGCGACCTTGCTGTCGTATTATTATGTGAATAATCACAACTCATGGCACAACGTCGATCGGTACGTCGCCCAGGTGCTGGACCAGCGCCTCTCCTCCGGCGCGGTGGCGGGTCTGGAGCACCTCGAGATCCTCAGCCCGGACCGCAAGCAGGTCATCTTTGCGACACCGTCTCCCCAGCTCGACCGGCGCACGTTTCTTGCCGAGGGTATCGTCGTCCCCATCCAGGCCAACGGGCGCACCGTCGGCATCCTCGCGCTGACGGATCGCGACCTGCAGCGTTTGTACCACCTTGAACAGCGAATTCTCGACTCGATGGCGGACGCGACGCTCGCCGGCGCGGTGGCGACGGTGCTCGTCGCGCTCCTCGTCGCGTTTTGGCTGACGCGTCGGATCACGCATCCTCTGCAGCAGCTCATCCACGCCATCCGGCGGATATCCGAAGGCGATCTCGGCATCAAGCTGGCGGCCGAGACACGCGATGAGCTCGGCCAGGTGACGATGGCGTTCAATCATATGGCCGCCCAACTGGCCAAGATGGAACAGATGCGCCGGCACCTGGTGGCCGACGTGGCTCATGAGTTGCGCACGCCGCTCACCATCATCCAGGGCCAGCTCGAGTTGATCCAGCAGGGGGTGCGCCAACCGGAACCGGCCGCACTGTTGCCCATCCAGGACGAGGTGATGCGTCTCACCCGTCTCGTCGACGATTTACATCAACTGTCGCTCGCCGAGGCGGGTGTGTTGCCGTTGGAGAAACGGACGACCGAGCTCGTGGCCTTGGTCGGGCGGGTGGTGGAGAATTTCCAGATTGAAGCGGAGGAACGCACCATCCGCCTGTTCATGGAAGCGGCGGTGCCCGCGGTGTACGTCTGGGTCGACGCGCACCGGATGACGCAGGTGTTCGTCAACCTCGTCGGCAACGCCCTGCGCTACACACCGGCGGGCGGAGAGGTGAAGGTCCGTGTCGAGGAGACGCCGCAGGACGTGCGCGTGACCGTCTCCGATACAGGTCCGGGGATTGCGGCGGAACACCTGCCGCACATCTTCGACCGGTTCTATCGCGTCGAGGAGGCGCGCAGCCGGGAGAGCGGCGGCATGGGGCTGGGGTTGGCCATTGCGAAAGAATTCGTCGAAGCGCACCGCGGGCGGATTGAAGTGGTATCGCGGCCGGGACAAGGTACGTCGTTCATCGTGGTGCTCCCGCGCATGGATACTCCTGCTGCGGGGGGCGCAGGAAGTTGACGGCGCAGGAAGTTGACGCAGGGCGGCGAATACATGTCGCAAGCGCTTGCAAACCGTTTTGCGGGCGCATGTGCGAGAGAGCGGTGGGACCGTGAAGAACATTTTCGCGTGGGGGATGCGATGGTTGTGTGCGGCCGCTTGCACCGCTTTGGCCGTGGCGCCGCCAGGGTTCGCACACGGGCGGGCACGGGACGGGGTGGTTGCCAAAGTGCGGCTTGAGACCAAGCAACCGCTCGGTGTCATCCCCAAAACCGCGTTTGGGATCAACACCGCGGTCTGGGACGCCAACCTGCTCGACGACAAAGTGCCTTCCTTGCTCCGGCAGGCGGGCATCACCATCCTCAGGTTTCCGGGCGGATCGACGTCGGACGTCTACCACTGGAAGACGCAGTCCATCACGCCGGGGCAAACCGGGTATGCCAACCCTGCCGACACGTTCGACGCATTCATGGGCGTCGTGAAGAAGGCCGGCGCGCAGGCGATGGTGACGGTGAACTACGGATCGAACGCTGCGGGAACCGGCGGGGGGGATCCGTCCGAAGCGGCCGCTTGGGTCCGCTACGCGAACATCACGAAGCGGTATGGCGTGAAGTACTGGGAAATTGGGAATGAGGTGTACGGCAACGGATCGTACGGCCCGGCGTGGGAGGTCGACCTGCATAAGGAAAAAGGGCCTGCGGCCTATGCGAAGTACGCCTTGCAATTCATCACCAAGATGAAGGCGGTGGATCCGACCATCCGCATCGGGGTGGTGCTGACCGCACCGGGCAACTGGCCCGACGGGTTGCAACCGAGTTGGAACGACGTGGTGCTCAAGGCGCTCGGGCGCTATCTCGATTTCGTCGACGTGCACTGGTACGCGCAGAACCCTGGCAATGAATCCGATCCCGGCCTGTTGGCGAGCACGTCGAGCATCCCGGGCATGGTGGCGCAGCTGCGGGCACAGATCCGAGCATATTGCGGTGAGCGGGCGAAGCAGGTGCAGATCATGCTGACGGAGACCAACTCGGTCTCGTACAACCCGGGCAAACAGACGACGAGCCCGGTGAACGCGCTCTTCCTGGCGGACGACTACATGACCTGGCTCGAGAACGGGGCGGCCAACGTCGATTGGTGGGACTTGCACAACGGCATTTCGACCGGCAACAACACGAGCCGGGCGTTGTACGGCAAGCTGAACTACGGGGATTACGGGGTGCTCGCCAACGCCACGAGCGGCGGGGACCCGAAGTACGGCAGTCTGCAGGAACCACCGGCGGACACGCCGTTCCCGACCTATTGGGCGCTCGTCCTGTTGCACCGGTTCGCGGAGCCCGGCGATACGATGGTGCCGGCCACCGTTTCCCAGCCGCAGGTGGTCGCGCACGCGGTGAAGCGCCGCCAAGGCGGGTGGGGGCTTTTGCTTTTGAACGAGGACCCTGTGCAATCCGTGACGGTGCAAGCCAACCTGCCGCTTGCCGGTGCGTGGCGCGCGGATGTCGCATGGGCCAGCGGATCGTACAGCGGCATATCCGCGCGCAGCGTGACTGGACAGGGTGCGCTCATGCTCAGCCTGCCACCGTACTCTCTGACCGCGGTCACGGTGCAACCGGCCGCGCATCCGGTTGTGTTTCAGCGGGCAAAGCCGTAGGATGGCAGTGTGCCGCGGCAGGAACGACTGCCACGGCCCATCGGCAAAGGGGGAAGCTGGGTGAAACCATGCCTGAATCCGTCCTTGGTCAGAACGCGTGATTTGGAAGCGTACCTGGACATCGCTGCCCAAGCGGGTTACACGGCGGTCGAGGCCGACGTGGGCGCGGTGGTCGCGTTGGTGCGCGCACAAGGGATGCGGGCTGTGCGCAAACTGTTTCGGGATCGCGGCATCGAATTGGGCAGCTTCGGCCTGCCGGTCGATGTGCACGCGGAGGAAGCGGTGTTTCGAGCGGGGCTGGAACGCCTGCCGGAGGCTGCGGCGGTGGCAGCCGAGTTGGGTGCCCGCAGCGCGTGCACATGGTTGTGGCCGAGCGTGGATGAGTTGCCGGTCCCGTATGCCAGCCGCTTGGCGGTGAGGTTTCGCCGTTGTGCGGAGGTCCTGGCCGCCTGCGGGCTGCGGCTCGGCCTGGAATTTGTCGGCCCGCACCACCTGCGGGGCCGGGCGTATCCGTTCGTCTACACCATGGCCGATACTTTGGCGTACATCGACGGCATCGGTGCGCCAAACATCGGGCTGTTGCTCGACAGCTATCACTGGTACACCACGGAGGCAACCGCGGAGGACATCCGCCGCATACCGGTGCACAGAATTGCCCACGTGCACGTGAACGACACGGATCGCCCTCCGGCGGAAGCGGTCGACAACGAACGGTTGTTGCCCGGGGAAGGGCGCATTCCGTTGGCCGCGTTCTTCACGGCCTTGGCCGACATCGGCTATGCGGGGCCTGTGTCGATTGAGGTGTTGCGCAAGGAACCGTTCGCCGAGCCGGACCTGGAGGTCGCCCGGCGGGCGCTGGCCGGACTGCGGCGGGTCCTCGCGGCGGTGTGAACACCGCGTCATCATGATGGACGGATGGACTTGGACATCGCGCCGGATTGAGCCACGGCGGATTGGAGGAAGGAGAAACATGCCCAAAGTCGGGGTGCAGTTGTACACCTTGCGGGACGTCTTGCAGGATGATTTTGCCGGAACCTTGCGCAAGGTGGCAGAGATGGGTTTTGACGGGGTGGAGTTCGCAGGATACGGGGGGTATACCGCGCCTCAGCTGCGGGCGTTGTGCGACGAGTTGGGCCTCGAGCCGGTCTCCAGTCACGTGCCGCTCGATGTTCTGGAGTCCAAGCTGGATGAGGCATTGGCGTACGCCAAAGAACTGGGTCTGCGCCACATCGCCTGCCCGTGGTCGCCGCCGGAGCGGCGGAACAGCCGCGCGGCCTACCAAGCACTGGCGGACTCGCTGAATCGTATCGGCACCGCCTGCCATGAGGCAGGGATCTTGTTCAGCTACCACAATCACGCATTTGAGTTCGATACGTTCGACGGGGAGTACGGTTTGGACCTGCTCTTGCAATGGACCCAGCCGTCCTTCGTCGGAGCGGAGCTCGATATGTACTGGGTCGAGTATGCGGGCGAGAGCGCCAAAGCGTATTTGCGCAAGTACGCGGGCCGGTGCCGCTTTTTGCACGTGAAAGACATGGCCGCCGACGAGCAGCGGTCGTTCGCGGAGGTCGGGAGCGGGTCGTTGGATGTGCCGGGCATCCTCGAGGTCGCGGCCGAAACGGGCGTGGAGTGGTTGATCATCGAGCAGGACGTGTGCCAGCAACCCCCGCTCGACAGCGTGCGCCAGAGCTACGCTTATGTGAGCCGGTTACTGGGAAGGTAAGCTTGCTTTTTGCTCATCCCATCCGATCCAGATGCAACGGCGGGCCGAAGGGGACACGTGCCCTTCGGCCCGCCGCGCAGGATGCAACCCTCTTGCATGAACGCGCCCACGCAACGATAATAGGATGCAACGGATGCGACGCTTTTGAATGTACAGGTCCCGGGCCGAAAGCGGTTCCAGCGGCCGGCAGTGTTCAGGGATGGGTGCAGCGCTTGCATCCCGGAGACGAGACAAGGTTGAGATGGTCGCGGTGAAATCGTCGGAGAAATCACCAGAGAGGAATCGGACGCACGTGGTCACCATTTACGATATTGCCAAACGGGCTGGCGTTTCGCCGGCCACCGTCTCGCGCGTCTTGAACGGGTATCCCGACGTCAGCCTGAAGACGCGCGCCAAGGTGCAAAAGATCACACAGGAGCTTGGCTATCAGCCGAGTGCGATGGCGCGCGGGTTGGCGACAAAGCGGTCGATGACCATCGGGGCGTTTGTAAAGGTGGGGCCGGATGACGGGCTTCGCCATCCGGTGTTTCAGGAAGTGTTGACGGCGTTTCAACATGTCGTCGGCGAAAAAGGGTATGATGTCCTGTTTTTTTCGCAAAACGGCCCTGCATTGCAGCGCGAGGGTTACGAGGCCGTGGCGCGCTACCGCAATGTGGATGGGTTGTTGGTGCTCGGGATGCCGCGAACAGACCCCGGCGTGATTGCCCTGTCGACGTGCGGGATCCCCTGTATGTCCATCGATCTCGACCTCATCGGCCCGCGCGCCGGCTATGTAACCTCCGACAATGTCGGCGGTGCCATCCAAGCGGTGGAGTTTCTCGTGCAGCATGGGCACAGGGCCATCGCGTTCATCGGCGACAAGTTCGCGACCAAGCCGGGGCACGACCGTCTCATTGGTTTTCAACGCGCGGTGCAGGAATTTCGGTTGCCGTTTCGCCCGGATTGGGTGTTGGACGGGGATTTCACCGAAATTGGCGGTTACCAGGCGGTATCGCGTTTGCTGGAGATGTCCGAACTTCCCACCGCCATCTTCTGCGCCAGCGACCTGATGGCCATCGGTGCCATGCGGGCCATTCGCGATCGCGGCCTGCGCGTGGGGGAAGACATCTCTGTCATCGGTTTTGACGACATCCGGCCGGCCAGCATGGTGACGCCAGGGTTGACAACCATCCGCCAACGCAGCGAGGAGTTGGGAAGGCGCGCTGCCCAGGCGTTATTGCGGATGATTGAGGAACCGACGGCGTTGCCGTCCGTCATCACGGTCGCGACCGAGCTCGTGGTCCGGGAGACCGTGCGCCCGGTCGTTCCCCGCGGTTGATGGAACACTCCGGGCAAGGAACCTCCTAAAACCTTTCGAAGGCCGTTGGCGCTCGTTCATCTTTGCCCCTGACTTGCGCATGCAGGTGCATAGGCTTCTCGCTTGGTGCTTGGCCGCCATTCCGCGGGAGATGCATGGATCTCCGTATCCAAAAGATCACCTGGACACCCGTAAAATGTCAGAATCATGAAAGAAGGATTTTGCGGGCGGGTGACAAATCTCATACTACACCTTGATTCATTTTGCAATCTACGAATGTTTCGGCGCCGCCGGGCGCGACGGGGGGAGAGGTTTCGGTGCCGACCATTTCGGACGTCGCGCGGCGAGCGGGCGTTTCGCCGGCGACGGTATCGCGGGTGCTCAACGGCTACGCCGACGTCAGCGACGAGACGCGCAGGCGCGTCCGCCGGGCTATGGCGGAGTTAGGGTATGACGGGCCGCGGCGAGCCGGACAGCGCACGCGCTAATACATCATCGGGGTGTTTTACGAAGTCGATGAGGACGGCAACCTGACACATCCGTTTTTCCAAGAGGTGCTGTACGGGTTTAAGCGCGTGGCCGCGGCGGAGGGTTACGACGTGCTGTTGTTCACCAACACGCCCGGCCGCGCGTTGGTGCAGAGTTACGAACACCGGGCGCGTGCGCGCGGGGTTGACGGCGTGGCATTGATGGGCGTCCGGCGTACGAGCCCGGACTTGGAAGCGCTGGCGGCAAGCCGTATCCCCTGCATGTCTGTCGATCTCGACCTGTTGGGGCCGCGTGCCGGGTATGTTTCGTCGACAAACGTCGAGGGCGCCGTGCAGGCGGTCGAATACCTCATCGCCATGCAGCACCGCAATATCGCGTTTATCGGCGACCGGTTCGCGACCAAGCCGGGTCATGACCGTCTCATCGGCTATCAGCAGACCTTGCAGCGGCACGGCCTGGCGTTCCGACCGGAGTGGGTGTGCAACGGCGACTTTTCGGAGGACTCCGGTTACGAGTCGGCGCGCCGCCTGCTCGCGGAGTACACCGAGATCACGGCCATCTTCTGCGCCGGGGACATGATGGCCATCGGCGCGATGCGGGCCATTGCCGAACGAGGCCTGGCGGTGGGGGAGGACATTTCGGTCATCGGGTATGACGACCTGCCGGTGGCCGCCGCCACCCAACCGCCTTTGACGACCGTGCGCCAGGAGCGCCGGAAGTTGGGCGAGATGGCAGCCCAAGCGCTCATCCAAATGATTCAGGACCCTTACGCTGTCCCGCCGGTGCTCCAGATTCCGACGGAGTTGGTGGTGCGCCAATCGGTCGCGGTGTGCCGCAAGGCTCCGGTCGGCGGGTGAGATGGGGCAGCGGTGACGGCGCAGATAAATGAGGTGCGAAGCTGGCGGGGAGGGAGCGCCGGATGGGCGGCGAGTCAGGGGTGCGTGAAAACCCTCGCTTCGCGTGGATGCGTGCGCAATGCATGCGCGGGTTGCACCCCGAAAGCGAACTCGAAAGTGAGCTGGTTCAACGAAATTTTTGTCTCCTCGCGATGGCCGGCAGGAAATTCGCCGCACGCGTAGAATGGATCGAATTTAGAAGACCCAAGCGGAGAGGGGAAACCACGGTCAAGCGCTTACGGTCCCATGATGACAGCGCATGGATGCCAGCGTCATTTCACCTCTCCCTCGTGTGACCACCCGTGTGAGCGGTTTCATTTTGTGCGGTGGGCGGGAGGCGGGTATTGACCTGGCCAAGGAGGTTCGGGAAAGGGGGGATGTCGGCCGGGCGCAAGCGGTTGCAACCGACAAGGCATGCCGCGCTCGGCAGGTGCGGGGAAGCGTCGTGTTCCGGAATTCCGTGGTTCGCGAAACATGTTCGCGCCACGAAAACTTGTCTGGACATGAAGGTGACAAGATGAAGGGGGATGGCATTGTGGTGAAAAAGATGACCTGGCGCGTGGCGACGTTGGCGTCGCTCGCGGCTTCCACGCTGGCGGCGGGCGCCGCGCTGCCGACCGTGGCTTCGGCGGCCAATCCGCAGCCGCTCGTGGTCGTGCCGTCGCCGAACGGCAACTTCCAGTACAACTTCAATCCGTTCACCGCCAGCAACAACGGCGGCAACTACGGAACACTCGGCCTCATTTACGAGCCGCTGTTTTACTTGGACAACGTGAGCGGCAAAACCTTCTCGTTGCTCGGCACCAAGTACACCTGGAGCAACGGCAACAAGACCTTGACGGTGCAGTTGCGCAGCAACGCCAAATGGAGCGACGGGCAGCCGTTTACCTCGGATGACGTCGTCTTCACCTTCCAGGAGTTGAAGAAGTATCCTGCCGCCGATACGGCGGGCATCTGGACCCAGTTGGCGTCCGTGACGGCGAAGGGCAAGAACGCGGTCGTGTTCCAGTTCAAGACCGCCAATGTTCCGTTTGCGGCGTATGTATTGTCGCAGTTCATCGTGCCGAAGCACATTTGGAGCAAGCTGGGCGATCCGACCAAGGTGACGGTCACCAAGCCGGTCGGCACGGGCCCGTACACGTTGGGGTCGTTCACGCCGCAGGATTACAAGTACAACGCCAACCCGAATTACTGGGGAGGCAAGCCGCCGGTGCCGGTCGTCGACTTCCCGGCTTACTCCGGCAACGACGCGGGCAACATGGCGCTGGCGATGGGCAAGGTCGACTGGGACGGCATGTTCATCCCGCAGATCGACAAGCTGTTCGTCAGCCGCGACCCGAAGCACAACCATTACTTCTTCCCGCCCGGCAACGTCATCATGCTCTACACCAACCTCAAGAACCCGCTCTTGTCGCAGTTGCCGGTGCGCCAGGCCATCTCGCTCGCCATCGACCGCAACGCCTTGGCGAACAAGGCGGAGTACGGCTACACGAAGCCGGCCAGTCTGACGGGCCTTGTGCTGCCGAACAACGCTGCGTGGCTTGATCCCAGCCTGCCGAAGAGCAAGACGCAACCGCAGTACAACCCGCAGCAAGCGGAGAAGATCCTGCAGCAGGCGGGCTTCAAGAAGAACGCGCAAGGGATCTACGAGAAGAACGGCAAGCCGCTGTCGTTCACGCTCAAGGTGGTCGCAGGCTGGACCGACTGGGATACATGTGCACAGCTCATCCAGCAGGACCTCAAGAAGATCGGCATCCAGGTGACGGTGCAGGAGCAGCAGCTCGGGGCGTACAACAGCGACCTGGGCGGCGCCAAGAAGAACTACGACCTGGCTATCTCCTGGACCAATACGGGCCCGACGCCGTACTTCCTGTACTACAACATGCTCGACACGCACGGCAACTACAACGTCGAGCAGCTCAGCTCGAAGGAAGTCGACGCCATCTTGGCCGACTTCTCGCAGACCAGCTCCGAAGCCCAGCAGAAGAAGGATATCTACAAGCTGGAGCGCTTCATGATGGACAACCTGCCGAGCATTCCGCTGTTCTACGGGCCGGTTTGGTTCGAATACCGGGACGCCAAGTACACCGGCTTCCCGACGCCGCAGAACCCGTGGATCAACCCGGCACCGTGGCAGAACTACGCGCAGGCGATTGTGCTCATGCACCTGAAGCCTGTGCAGTGAGCGCACCAAACGGCGCGGAAAACGGGGCGGGGTCGCACCCGCCCTTTGTCTGATCCGCGGATGGGGTTGGTTCCAACCGCGGGTTCATCCTGTCTTGCGGGTCCATCAAGCCGGTCGTCGAGGAGGGTCTTTCGTGCGTTATGTACTGAACCGGCTGTTGTTTCTGGTGGTCTCCATCTGGGCGGCCATCACGCTCAATTTCATCCTGCCGCGCCTGATGCCGGGGAATCCTGCCGCCATCATGATGGCGAAGTTCCAGGGGCGCATGCCGCCGCAGGCCCTGCATGCCCTGGAAATCGAGATGGGGATGGCGTCGGACAAACCGATGATTGTCCAGTATTTCGACTACCTGCGCAGCATGGTGACCGGCCATCTCGGGCTGTCGTACACGTTTTATCCCACGCCGGTGTCCGCCATCATCCGGCAGAGCCTGCCTTGGACCATCGGCCTGCTCGGCGTGGCTTGGTTGGTCGCGGTGGTGCTCGGCACCCTGGCGGGCATCTGGATCGCGTGGCGGCGCGGCAGCAAGGCGGATGCCATTCTGCCGATTGGCACCATGTTCTTCCAGTCCATTCCAGGTTTCTGGCTCGGTCTGATTCTCTTGTATTTCGCAGGCTTCCTGCATAACTGGTTTCCTACAGCCCACGCGTACGGCGACGATGTGACGCCGGGGTTCAACGGGCGTTTCATCCTCAGCGTGCTCTATCACGGCTTTCTGCCGTTTCTCGTCGTGTTCCTGGGCAGCGTCAGCGGCTGGATTGTCGGCATGCGCAACAACATGATCATGACGCTCGGCGAGGACTACGTGGTGTTTGCCGAAGCGAAAGGCATCCCGACGCGGCGGCTCATCTTTGCGTACGCAGCGCGCAATGCTCTCTTGCCGCAGGTGACGTCCATCGCCATTGCGCTGTCGACCATCATCGGCGGCCAGATCTTGATTGAACAGGTCTTCTCCTATCCGGGTATCGGGTATCAATTGACCAATGCCGTGACCAGTGAGGACTATCCGCTGATCCAGGGGATGTTCCTCATCATCGCGGTGGCCACGCTCGTCATCAACTTTATCGTCGATATGATCTACGGCCGCCTCGACCCGCGGGCGAGAAGGAGGGGGGCGACGTCATGAGCAGCCGCATCGCTGCGAAGGTACAGGAAGCCGCAGGTCCCCTGGACCGTCAGGACAAGGTGAGGCGGCGGAGCATCTTCTCTGCGTTCATTCGCGATCCGAAGGCGCTGACCGGCCTCATCATCTTTTCGGTGTTTGTGCTTGTCGGCATCTTTGCCCCGCTCATCGCGCCGTACGATCCGCACGCGTCGACGTTCATGCCGTCACAGCCGCCGTCGTGGCAGCACCTGTTCGGCACGACGAACACCGGGCAGGACATCTTCTCCCAATTTGTCTGGGGTACCCGGACGTCGCTGTCCGTCGGTGTCGGCGCGGCGGTAGTCTCGACGTTGATCGCGTTTCTCATCGGGGTGTATGCCGGGCTCAAAGGCGGATGGGTCGACGCGGTGCTCAACGCCTTGTGCAACATCTTTTTGGTTTTGCCTGGCTTGGCCCTGCTCATTCTGATTGAGTCGTACTTGAAGAACACCACGCCGGTGCTCAACGGCCTCATCATCGCCCTCACCGGTTGGGCATGGGGGGCGCGCGTGTTCCGGTCGGTCACGCTCTCGCTTGCCAACCGTGATTTCGTGCTCGCCGCCAAACTCTCCGGGGCGGGGTCGCTCCGGATCATGTTCGCGGAGATCCTGCCGAACATGGTGTCCATCATCGCCGGCAACCTGATTTACTCGTGCCTGGGCGCCATCCTCGCGGAATCAGGGTTGGCCTACCTTGGTTTCGAGGACGTGGCGTCCGACAGCTGGGGCACCATCCTCATGTGGGCGCAAAACGGTGCGGCGCTGATGATTGGCGCATGGTGGTGGTTTGTGCCGCCTGGTTTGGCCATCGCCCTCGTCTGCACCAGCCTGACCCTGATGAACTTCGCGGTCGACCAGATCGCGAATCCGCGCCTGCGTGTGAAGCGCCGGGCGCGCAAAACGCATGTCCTGGAAGGAGGGCTGCAGCATGCCGCACAATCATAACGCCCTCCGCCGTCCTGTCTTGGAGATAGAGGATTTGTCGGTTGGGTATGAAACGCCAAACAGCCTGGTGCACGCGGTGAGCGACGTCAACCTGACGGTGCATGAACAGGAGATCCTCGGCCTCGTGGGCGAGTCGGGATCGGGCAAGTCGACGCTCGCGTTTGCGGTCATGCGGCTGCTCAAAGGGGATGCGGTGGTGACGAAGGGACGCGTGCGCGTCGCGGGTCAAGACGTGTACGCCCTCACCCCGGCGGAGTTGCGATCGTTTCGTTGGAAGAAGATGTCCATGGTCTTTCAGAGCGCGATGAACGCCCTCAATCCGGTGATGACGGTGGAGACGCAGATTGTCGACACCCTGCTCGCCCACCAGCCGGATTGGAGCCGGGAGCGGGCGTTGGCGCGGGCGCGGGAACTGCTGGAACTGGTGCGCATCGATGCGAAGCATCTCAAGAGCTATCCGCATGAGCTTTCGGGCGGGATGCGGCAGCGGGTGGTCATCGCCATCGCCATCGCGCTGCAACCTGACCTGGTGATCATGGACGAACCGACCACCGCGCTCGACGTCGTGGTGCAGCGGTCGATTCTGGATGAGATCCGTGAGATCCAGCAGCGGGAGAAATTCGCCATCCTTTTCATCAGCCACGACTTCAGCTTGGTGGCGGAGCTCGCGTCACGGGTGGCCATCATGTACGCCGGGCGCATTGTCGAGGTCACGGACAGCGAGACGCTGGCGGACGGGTATCGGCATCACCCGTACACAGAGGGTTTGATCCGGGCCATTCCGCACTTGACGGCGGAGCAGGTGGTCATTGAAGGGATCCCGGGCAATCCGCCGAATCTCATGGAGTTGCCGTCCGGGTGCGCATTCCACCCGCGTTGCCCGTACGCGACCGAGGAGTGCCGGCAGGCGCGGCCGCCGCAGTATCCGTCTGAGCACGGACTCATCGAGTGCCATTTATTCAAGCCGCAACGGGAGGCGCAACATGTCTGAGGCGAGCCAACTGATTGAAGTGCGCGATCTCGTCGTCCGCTTCCCCATTCGGGATCATGGGAAACGGACCGTCATCCAACCGGTGGACCATGTGTCGTTCGGCATCCGGCCGGGCGAGGTCTTGGCGCTCGTGGGAGAATCGGGTTCAGGCAAGTCGACCATTGCCAGGACGCTGCTGCGGATTGTCACGCCGAGTGCAGGCAGCATTTTGTTTGACGGCCAAGACGTCACCCGCGTCAAGGGGCGCGCGCTCGCCCAGTACCGCCGCAACGTGCAGATGGTCTTTCAGGACCCGTTCAGCTCGCTCAATCCGGCGCGCACGATTGAAGCGCACCTGTCGTACCCGCTGCGCAAGCACCATCGCTTGCGCGGCAAGGAACTCGGCGACCGGATTGACGAGCTGCTCGAGCGGGTGGGGCTCACGCCGACGAAGGATATCCGGTTGAAATACCCGCACGAGTTGTCCGGCGGCCAGCGGCAGCGCGTGGCCATCGCGCGGGCGTTGGCGGTCAGCCCCCGGTTCTTGGTGGCCGACGAGCCCATCTCGATGCTCGACGTATCGATCCGCGCCGGTGTGCTGAAGCTGATGGATGACCTGCGCGCGGCGTTCAACTTAGCGTACCTGTACATCACGCACGATTTGGCTTCCGCACGCTACTTCGGCGACCGGATCATGGTGTTGTACGGCGGGCGGGTGATGGAGACGGCGCCGTCCGACGACCTGATCCGCAACCCGTCCCATCCGTACACCCGGCTGTTGTTGGCGGCGACGCCGGGCAGCGGGCACCGCGGCAAGCTGCCGGAGACGAGCAACCGGGCGCCGAACTTGGCGGCGGATCGCAAAGGGTGTCCGTTCGCGGAACGGTGTCCGCTCGCGACCTCGGAGTGTCACGAGGTCGAGCCGCCGGTCGTCGCGGTGACACCCGAACACACGGTGGCGTGTCATCATGTGACGTCATGACGCTGCCGCACGTGGCCGCAAAGTTCGGTCAGACGTGGCGGCCACGGGCGGAGCCCCGCGCATGATGCCGCCCTGTGCGGCCGTCGAGCCGTCAGGATGAGATCAGGCAGGAGGCGGATGCATGAACGGCGAACTCAGATTTCCGGAAGGCTTTCTGTGGGGGACCGCGACCGCGGCGTACCAGGTCGAAGGCGCCGCCCAGGAAGACGGCCGCGGGCCGTCCATCTGGGACACGTTTGCGAAGACCCCGGGCAAGGTGTTGAACGGCGATACCGGGGATGTGGCGTGTGACCACTACCACCGCTATCCGGAGGACGTGCGCCTGATGAAGGAACTCGGCATGCAGGCGTATCGCTTCTCGATTGCCTGGCCGCGCATCTTCCCTGAGAAAGGCCGTTACAACCCGAAAGGAACAGACTTTTACAAGCGTTTGGTGGACACGCTGCACCAGCATGGGATATTGCCCGTTGCGACCATCTACCATTGGGACCTGCCGCAGTGGATTCAGGACGAGGGCGGATGGGCGAACCGGCGCAGCGTGGACTACTTTGTGGAATACGCGAACACCCTGTTCCGTGAGCTGGGAGATGTCGTGCCGCTGTGGATCACGCACAACGAGCCCTGGTGTGTTTCGTTCCTCAGCCATTGGTTGGGCCAGCATGCCCCCGGTCACCGGGACCTGCGCGAGGCCTTGCAGGTGGCTCATCATGTGCTGTTGTCCCACGGCAGAACGGTGCAGGCATACCGGGAGGCGGGGCTCTCCGGACGCATCGGGATCACGCTCAACCTCACCGTGGTGGATGCAGCGTCTGAAGATCCTGCGGACCTGCGGGCTGCGCAGATTTCGGACGGCAACGCCAACCGGTGGTTTCTTGATCCCATCTTCCGCGGGTCGTACCCTGCGGATATGGTGGAAATCTATACCGAGCAGGCCGGCCCGTTCGATTTCGTGCACGCGGACGATCTGGATATCATCCGGCGGCCCATCGACTTCCTCGGCGTCAACTATTACACCCGCAGCGTCGTCCGCGCTGGAGAAGACGGTATGCCGAAGCCGGTCCCTCCCGCCGGACCGGTCACGGATATGGGCTGGGAGGTTCATCCCGAGTCCCTGTACCGGCTCCTCACGCGCCTGCGGCGTGAATACACGGGATTGCCGCTCTACATCACGGAGAACGGGGCGGCGTACCCGGACCGGGTCGTGGACGGCCGCGTGGACGATCCGGAGCGGATAGCGTATCTGCGCGACCACTTCGCGGCGGCCCATCGGTTTATCCAGGAAGGCGGGAACCTGCAAGGGTATTTTGTCTGGTCGTTCATGGACAACTTCGAATGGGCGTTCGGTTACTCGAAACGGTTCGGGTTGGTCTACGTCGACTACGCGACCCAGACGCGCATTCCCAAGGCGAGCGCGCTGTGGTACCGGGACGTCATTGCAGCCAACGGGATTCGCTGAAGGCGGGGCCATCTGGTATCATCTTCACAGCGGGGCCTGCGCCGGCGTACGCCGGTGCGAGGCCCCGGCTTGTGTATGCCCGGCTGCCGCGCCACGATCCATACTTGGTGAGCGCGCTGTACGGCGGACGGGGAGCATGGGAAACCGCGCGGGAGGAGGTGTGGTGAACCGCATGGCGGATGAGCGCATGTCGGCGCGCGACGCGTCGACTTTGGTGAGCGGCAACATGTTGGAAGTCCTCGGGATGAAGATAGAACGTCTCGACCCGGACTGTGTGGTGATGACGATGCCCGTCGATGACCGGACGCGCCAGCCGTTCGGTTATCTGCACGGCGGCGCATCCGTGGCGTTGGCGGAGACGGCCGCGAGCATAGGCACCTGGCAGTACATTGACTTGGAGCGACAAGCGGCGTTCGGCATCGAGATCAACGCCAATCATGTGCGGTCAAAACGGGAAGGCGTCATCCGGGCTACGGCGACGCCGTTGCACAAAGGTCGCACCATCATGGTCTGGGACATCCGCATCTGCGATGAGGATGGACGCTTGGTGTGTGTCTCACGCTGCACGGTAGCCATTGTCGAGCGGCGCGACCATTCGGGTTCATCTGTGCAGGATGGAGGGTGACAGGGTGTTCGTTTGATCTGCGACATCGTGGGTAGCGCCCGCCGGGCCTGACGGCGGGCTGCCGCAGCAAACGATTGGCATCGCCACGGCGAGATGGGCGCAACCGGCTCGCGCGCAGCAACTGCATCGGCACTCACTCCACTTCCCGCGATGGATGGCTGGCCACGGTGGACGGAGCATAGAGCCGCCTGAAGACGATGACGAGGTTGTCGCGCTCCCTCCGAATGTCGACGATTTTGATCTCCGAACGTTCCATCAGGGTGCGGATCTCCTTGAGTTTGGAAGGCCATTCCACCAACACAGAACGAGGCAGCGTGATGGTCTCGAATACGCTCGCACGATCCATCTCCATACCTCCTCTGCTGCGTGCCACGCCTGCTGTGGACAGGCGAGCGGCACATTCGCTTCGGGCCTGGGCCAAAACGTAATGAAACATTACACATACAATGCGTTGAAACATAGATGCGATAAAAAATTGTACCCATCACGGCGTGACCGCTGCCCGGATCCGTATCATCTGCGATGTATCATAACACAAAACACCCGCATCCGCCACTACAATATGTTAAAAAATATTACAAACGAAAACAGGGCGCGCATGTCCCCGCGTAAGGATATTCACGCGCGCCTTCGCGGTGTGCTTCGCTGCTTGTCTTAGCTGGCAGGAAACATGATGGCAGGTGCGGTTTCCAAACCGGGCAAGTGGGCATACCAAATCATGAGCCATGCCGCAAGGAAACGGAGCCGGAATGATGCATATCCACTGGGGAGAGTTGGTTTTTTCCACCCTGAGTACGCTCATCACGTTCACCGTTCTGCTCATTCTCGTCCGCTGGATTGGCAGCACCCAGTTGACGCAGTTGACCTATTTCAACTGGGTCGCGGGAGCAAGCATGGGCAATCTGGCAGCCAACATGATGGCGACGCACGACATGGCGACGTGGCGAAACAATCTGTATGCGCTCGTCTTGTTCACTGCGTGCGCCATCGCGGCAGCGTATCTCGCGCTCAAAAGCCGCCGGTTCCGCCAAGTGGCGTCCGGAGAACCGATTGTACTCATCCACAAAGGTGCACTCGTGCGCGACAACCTTCGCCGGACCAAGGTCAACGTCGATGTGTTGATGATGCTCCTGCGGGAAAAGGGGTATTTCAGCTATGACGAGATTGAGTACGGCATCCTCGAACCGACCGGCAATCTCAGCATTCTGCCGGTGCAAGCCGCGCAATCGGTCGCCAAGGTCGACCTGGTGCGCAAGCCGGATCTCTCCGGGGAGGATGGTGGGCCTTACATCGAACTGGTGGTGGATGGGGAACTGGATCGCGACAAGTTGGCGGAAACCGGCCGCAGTGAAGCGTGGGTGGAGGAACAGATCCGTGCTCACGGCGGCCAAGGATTGGAAGATGTCCTGTATCTGGCTGTGAATCAACGTGGCGACGTGGTCATCGACTTGCACCGGCGCCGTCCCCCCGCCTGAGACCACGTCCCACCACAATCCGCCGCTGGAAAAACGCTTCGTGCGCTAAAAGTTCCAGCGCGTCATCGAGCGGGGAAAGTTCGGCCGGCGCACCGGCGTACGCGAGTGCAAGCTGAAGGACGAAGTCGGCGAGGCGCGGGTTTTTCGGGAGCAGGGGCCCGTGGATGTAGGTGCCGATCACGTTCTGATAACGCACGCCTTCCTTGCCGTCCTGGCCGTTGTTGCCGTGGCCGTGGAGGACGGTGCCGAGCGGGAGATGGCGGTGTTCCGTCCGGCCGGCGTGATTCTCGAAACCGACAATCCGCCCGCACTCAGGCGATTCGATGGCGATGTTGCCGATGAGGCGGGTGGAACCTGCCGTGGTGCGCATATCGAGCAGGCCCAATCCGGGCACCTTCAACCCTTCCGCCGTTTCGTAATACTCTCCCAACAATTGATACCCGCCGCAAATGGCGAGCAGAGGTAATCCGGACGCCACGGCGGAAGCCCATTCTGCCCGCTGTTTCCGCAACACCTCGCCGACCAGGGCCTGCTCCCGGTCGGATCCCCCGCCAAGGAGTACCAGATGGTACCGCGAGAGATGAAGCGGATCGTCCCGCCGCACCTGTTCGACCTCGACCGGGATGCCTCGCCACGCCAAACGGCGGCGGAGGGTTAGGATGTTGCCTTTATCCGCGTACAGATTCAGGAGATCTGGAAACAGGTGGGCTATCCGGATGGGTTTCATCGTTTTTCCTCCCTGCGTCCCAACTGGCGGTACCGGACGTCGTGTCGGCGCGCCGTGTCAAATGACGTGCCGCAGGATACAACGCGGTGTACGTGGCAAGGACGTACAGCGAAACACCGCGGGCGGCCGCGCGGTCGAGCGCGGCGTCGATGGCCGGTTCGATGCCTGGCACCGGGACGATGGCGGCTGCGGGGAGTCCGGCGTACTTCAGCCGTACCGCCATATCCTCAGCGCGCAGGCCGCCGGCGACACAAAACGCGGGTTGAATCCTGTCCGGCAACCATTCGAAGTCCGCGTCCCACAGCCAGGAAACGTCCCGCCCGTCGGCCGCCAGGTCGTTGATGAGGATGCAGAACCCCTTGTCGCCTGGCTCAGCCGCGATGGCGGCGAGCACGCTGTCACAGCCCGCCGGGTTCTTGATGAGATTCAATACCGAAACGGGGGTGGTCGCGAACGGCTGCATCCGGCCGAGCGGCGGCACAAACGACTGGAGTCCGCGTTCAATCTGCCCGGCGGACAGGCCGCTGACCCGGGCTGCAGCTACGGCGGCCAGGGCGTTGTACGCATTGAACAGACCGCGGGTGGGCAGAGGGAACGACATGCCCGGAAGCCCTTCCTGATGGACGTGCAGCCGTCCCGGTTCATACTGCCCGCAAAATGTGGGATGGGGCTGGACAAAATCGCAGTGGGTACAAGCATACTGGCCCAGTTGGCCGTAAAAGAACCCGTCGTAGCGCAAGGGGTGGCCGCAGCGCAGGCAGAACGCGCCATCGCGCATCACCTCGCGCTCGAGGGGATGCAGATGGCCGCGGTGCATACCAAAATAGACGACATGATGCGTGCCCAAGGAAAGACCGACGTGGCGCACGAGCGGATCGTCGCCGTTGAGGACGAGGCTGGCGGCCGTCCGGGCGAGTCCTTCGGTCACCTTGCGCACCGTCGTGTCCAGCTCTCCGTAACGGTCGAGCTGATCGCGGAACAGGTTGGTGACCACGGCCACCCGGATGGGGAGATACGGCGCCACCACCGGCAGGGTCGCTTCGTCCACTTCGAACACCGCGGTCCGCACCCGCAGCCGTCCCGTCCAGCTCGCCGCGCGCAACAACGCGGTCAGAATGCCCTGCTGCATGTTGGCGCCTTCCGCGTTGTGAATGACCGGCTCCCCTGCTGCGAACATCCGCGAGAGCATGGCCGTCGTCGTGGTCTTGCCATTGGTACCGGTCACCACAGCGCAGAAATTCAGCTGGCGGGCGAGCCGGGCGAAAAGGCGCGGGGAGATGCGAAGCGCCATCTTGCCCGGTAAGCTGGTCGCGCGCCGTCCGAAGCGCTGCATGAGCCAGAGCACACATTTGCCTATCCAAAGTCCAATCAACCGTCTTCCCTCACTTGGTGGCCTCCGGACTCAGGTGGTCCCGCATGTAAGCGAGAACCTTCTGGTCGATGAATGGCTGGTCTGACCAACGCTCCTCGAAATTCTCCGTTTGGAAGTACGCCGCAAGCGAAGCACGCGTGCCGGCATCGTATGCGGGGCCTTCTCCGACCTGGTATCCCGCCCGGCGCAGCAGGCGGCGCACCTCGTCCAGCGTCTCGCCTTGCAACGGGATGAGGTCTTCAGCTTGCGGCCGTTCAAAATACAGACGGTGGAGGCTGAGCAACCGGCTCAGTTCTTCAATGGGGGACGGATGGTCGTCGACGCGCAGGTCGATGTAGCGGTCGTTGAAGCCACCATAGCCGCCTTTTGGTTTCGCCACATAGATGGCGGCCGACTGCATGCCGCGCCGGTCACCGCCCGCCTGTTGACCGGCCGCGAGCGCGGCGAGCATGCGTTCGGGCAAGGGGCCTGAACTCGCTCGGAAAGCGCGCGCCATCTCCTCAACGACCGCCGCGCCGGCGAGGATGTTTCCTTGGCAAGCGAATCCTTCTCCCGCGATCCCGCCCGCCCACGGGAAACACGCGCTGCCGGTGTACGTGGCGCTTCTCCCCTCCCTGTCCACGATGCCCACCTGCCGGTGTTCGCGGTCCGGGTCTTCCGCGAGCAGACGGGCCAGAACCTCCTCCGGAGAGAAACCTTGGCGCAACAGCGCGAGCCCCTGCGGGCCGTACGATGTGTTCGCCCAAGCCTGGGTGGCCACGGCGCCCGCGTCGGCAGCCACCCACGGCACCGCGGAGCCGACCGCGAGAAACTTCGATTACACCGCGACACCCACCTCGCCGCGCAGGGGATCGGCGGCCGCGATGGAATAAGTGGCCACCAGGGGATATCCTCCGTGTGTTCGCGTGCGTGCCACGTGCGTTCACCTTGTGCCCGGTGCATGTATCACCTGGAATCTGTCTCAACCGGATTATACTATACTTGCCTGAGACTCGCCGGCGGTGGACCGGATGGCGGCAGAAAGCCGGATGGCGTTGCGTGCGGATGGTGTGTAATCAGACGGATGGCACGGCCGGTGAGGGGGGAGATGTCGTGAGGCTGTTTTTCGGCGTACCCGTGCCAGCGGAACTGGCCCGCGAGATAGGTGCCTGGACGCGGTCGTTGCAGGCGTTCGGCATTCGCGCAGCCAATTGGTCGCGGCCCGACTTGTATCACGTGACGGTGTTGTTTCTCGGTGAGTTGCCCCCGGCGGCCATATCGCAACTCGATGCCATTGGCCGGCGCGCGGCGGCCCAGGTGGCGCCGTTTCGCCTCCGCTTTGCAGAGGTGGGGGCGTTTGCACACAACCGGGTGCTGTGGCTGGGATTGGCGGATGACGAGGGCATGGCGGCGTTGCAGCGGTTGCACGTTGCGGTACGCGCCGGGGTGGCGGACGCCCGGGTGGCGGCGGTCGATCCGCGGCCGTTCCGGGCGCACATGACCTTGGCGCGCCAGTTGGACGTGGCGCACTTCACCGCGTTGACGCGCCAAGCACGGGGATGGAACAAGATGGCGGACGTCACCCAAACCTGGGCGATGGACGTGCCGGCCCTCTGCCTGTTCGCTTCCACCCGCGAGGGCGGCCGCCTCACCTACCCAGTGGTGGCGATGTATCCGCTGTCCGGTCTGTCTCACGGCGGCGGAGATAGTGGAGAAGCCCTTTTGCGTTGAGCATCAGGTCGAACGCGAGCGGCGAGAGGTCCAGGTCATGGGCAGCCAGGCCGCGGGCCGCGAGATCCTCGTGAATCCACGCGCGCAACGCATCCTCCAGCTCATCCTCGGTCCACATCCCTGCGTCCTGCCGGGAGACCAGACCTGCCCACGCCCAGGCAATCCGCTCCGTCTCCGCCAGTGCCTCCTCGCGGCCGGCGCGGCCGCCATGCGTATGGAAGACCCAAGTGAACGGTTGCGCAGCAAGCATCGCGGCCGTTTGGCTGACTTGGTCGGGATCAAAATCGACCGGGGACGTGGAGGGCAGGGTCAGGTCGAACGCCCATCCCGTGTATTCGCGCCGGTACCGGATGCCGAGTGCATCGCCCGCGAACAGCGCATCGCTCACCGGGTCGAGGATGGTGAAGTGGTGGCGTGCGTGGCCTGGCGAGTCGAAAAACGTGAGCGTCCTTGCCCCCAGGTGCAAGGTTTCGCCGTGCTGGCGCACGAGCACCTGGTCCGCCGGGACCGGCTGGATGCTGCCGAACAGCCTGGCCGTCGCAGCGGGGCCGTACACCGCTTCGGCCCCGGCCCACAGGCGGCTTGGGTCCTGCATGTGCCGGGCACCGCGCGGATGGACGACCAACCGCGCCTGCGGCGCCAGGCGCATGAACTGTCCGGCGCCGCCCGCGTGGTCGAGGTGGACGTGGGTGACGATGACGTATGCCAGGTCGGCAGGTTGGACACCGAGGGCAGCCAAGGATGCCAACAGGATGTCGTGGGCGCGCGCGCTGCCGGTCTCAATCAGCGCCGGACGTTCGTCGAGGATGAGGTAAGCCCATGTCCGGTGCGGCTGCCCCTGTTCGTACAGGTCGATGCCGTACACCCCTTGGCCGTACGGTTCCACCCGCACCGGTCCGGGAAGCGGCTCCATCCATCATCGCCCCTTTCCGCCGCGTGGCGGTTTTTTGCGCGTGGGAGAGGGTTGGTTGCGTTCGCGCCAGGAGAGGATGCTCCCCTGTGTGCGGCGGTTCGGATCGTTGCGGTCGCGATCGCGCAGGTTCGCCGCCCGGGCGGCCGCCGCTTCCTGCCGGGCGCGCCAGGTAGAGCTGGCGGCAGGTTGTGTCCGCACACCGCCCGGGCTTGTCCGGACCAAGGATCCGGAGGCGGGACGGGTCGCCGGACGCCGCGCAGCTTGCACGGTGCGCACGTCGATCACCTCGGCCAGCGCATCCGCTTCGGGTTCTTCCTCGAGCGTGTGGCGCGAGATACCGAGGACCACCCCGAGCGCCGCCAGGTTCACCAAGAGCGACGTGCCGCCGTAGCTGATGAATGGCAACGGGATCCCGGTGACCGGCAGCAAACCGGAGACGGCGCCCAGGTTGATGAGCGCCTTGATCCCGATGAGGCTCGTGATGCCCGTGGCGGCCAGCGCGCTGAACCGGTCCGGTGCGTGCCGGGCGATGCGGAGGCCGCGCCAGATCAGCATGGCGAAGGCGATGAGCAGCGCGGCGCCGCCGACAATCCCCCACTCTTCCACGATGACCGGAAAAATGAAATCGGTTTGCGGAAACGGGAGGTAGCCGGTCTTGGCCAAACTCATGTCGAAACCGCGGCCGAACCATCCTCCGGACGCAATGGCGGTCCAGCCTTGCAGCAACTGGTAGGCTGCGTCGTCGTGATTTTGAAACGGATGAAGAAACGCGGTCAAACGACCCTTGCGGTACGGCGCGGCCAGGGCGATGGCGACGAGGACGGGAATGGCCGCCCCCGCGAGCAAAAGGAGCGGGCGCAGGCGGGCGCCGGACACGAACAGCACCACCGCGGCGGCGGCCAACAACGTCAAACCTGTGCCCATGTCGGGCTCGGCCATGATGAGCGCGAACACCACGCCGACCACGATGACGGCAGGCAGCACGCCCCGCCGGAAGTGATGCAACAACATCGCCTTTTTCGTGAAGAAGTACGCCAAATACAAGATGACCGCGAAGATGGCCAACTCGGACGGCTGCAGGTGCACCGCGCCGGTGCCAATCCAGCGCCGGCCGCCGAACTGGCTTTGGCCAATCAACAAAACCAGGATCAAAAGCGGGATCGACAACAGTGCCGCCGGGGCTGCCACACGGTACCAGAACCGGGTGGGTACGTACATCAGCGCCGACATCGCCGCCACGCCGATGGCCGCCCAGATGAGCTGCCGGATGGCGTAGTAGTCGGCCGGCAGACCGTGATGGAGCGCTTCGACGGTGCTGGCGGAGAACACGGTGATGACGCCCGCCGCGGTCAGGATGACGGCGGTGAAGTACAGGACATAGTCTGGAGCATGAGATGCGGCGCGTCCGTCCATGCACACCACCTTCTTCGCCGAGGCTTCCGCCTGTGCTCGGTGCACCGTGGTGCGGCAGCCGGCCGGGAAACCGGGCCGCTGCCGCACCGCGGTGAAGCGCTCAACCCGTATCGTGGATCGACAAAAAAGCCATTCGACAAAGAGGCGCGGTTCCCTGCCGCACGGACCTCCGAACGGGCGGTGTCACCACCAGTGCATGCCGATGGCGGTGATCCCGATCACGGCTGCCAACGGGATGGCCAAGTGCCAACCACTCACAGGCCGCGGCGGCGGTCCACCGGGCGGCCCCCATGGTCCGGGCCCCCACGGTCCTGGCCCTGGTCCCCACGGCCCCGGCCCCCCATGCCCTGGCCCTGGTCCCCACGGCCCTGGATTTGGTCTCGGACCAGGGCCGAAACGGACCAGGGGGGTGATTCCGAACGACAAACCTGGCGCCGGTGCAGCGGGCAGGCGGTGGACCGCGAGGATGAGGTGCGTGCGGTTGCAGTGCACCAGGACGCCGCGGAACGTGCCGAAATGGGTGTGGCACGCGACGGGGTGGCCGAGGAACTTCCGGATCCATTTGTACATGCTCATGGGTGAACGCCTCCTTCGCTCGCCACCAGTCTATGGGGCAACCGCCGGGCCGGGCGCGGCGAATGCACAAAGGCGAGGTTCGGCACCGGACCCGCCGCAGACCGGCCTGTGCACCCGTGGTCTTGTCCGCTATAATGGAGCGGGAACATGGGCATGCGCGTGACGCCGCGGACACCCCGCAGCGCCAGGGCCGGTACAGGCTGACGGCGGTCGGAGAGAGGAGGGCGGGGATGGAAGGCCTGCGCAAGAACGTCAAGCGGATCGACTATTTGTTGTTGTTTGCGCTGCTCGGACTGGCGGTGTTCGGGTGTCTGGCCATCCTGGCCTCCACGTATGGCAAAAGCGGCACCAACGTCCCTGCCAACGCATTTGCCAAACAGGTGATGTTTGAAGTATTGGGCACAGGCGCGATGGCGTTGACCGCCTCGATGGACTACCGCAGCCTGCGCAAGGTGTACAAGTGGATGTACGCGGTTTCCGTCTTCCTGCTGGTTGTCGTCATGTTCATGCCGTCGCGCTTCGGCGCGCACGCATGGATTCCGCTGGGGCCGCTCAGCTTTCAGCCGTCCGAATTGGCGAAGCTGGCGCTCATCGTGGCCATTGCCGGGTACATGGCGGATGTCGACGAGTCAGAATTCCCGGACTACGGCTGGAAGACCGCCTTGCCGGTCATCGGTATGTTCCTCGTCCCGTTTGCGCTGACGCTCAAAGAGCCTGCGCTCGGCCAGGCTCTGGTGATGTTTGCCATCACGTTCTTCATGTACATGGTGTTCGCCAAGCGGTCGTACTTCCTGCTCATGTTCGGCTTGTTCGTGTTGGTCATCGCCGGCTTGACCGCCGTCGCGCTGGCGTATTCGGAGCAAGCGGTGGTCGTCATCCAATGGATGGTCAAGCACCACCTGCTGCAAGGGTTTCAAGCCCAGCGCATCCTGACGTGGCTCGATCCGAATTACTCGCTGACCCAGTACGGCTACAACGTCCATCAGGCCCAGATTGCTGTCGGATCGGGCCAGGTTTTCGGCGAAGGCTTCCTCAACGGCATCGAGACGCGCGGCAACTGGATCCCGAACCAATGGACCGACTTCATCTTCACCGCCGTCGCGGAAGAGTTCGGTTTCGTGGGTTCGAGCCTGCTGATTTTGTTCTTCTTGTTGCTCTTCGACCGGCTTGTGCGCATCGCCGCCGGCAGCCAGGACACGTTCGGCACGTACATCGTGGTCGGCATCGTGGCGATGTTCGCGTTTCAGGTCTTTGAGAACATCGGCATGAACATGTACCTGAGCCCTTCCACCGGCATCACGCTGCCGTTCATCAGCTACGGAGGCAGTTCACTCATCATCAACTACGTCGCGGTGGGGCTCGCCTTGAGCGTGTCGCTGCGCCGCAAGGCGCTGCGCTTTACGGGATGAGCCAGCCTCAGGGGTCAGCGTCTGCGGAAGACCTTGTTCACCAGCGCTGTCTGGCAAGTTTGTCCAAGGGGGAGTGCGGGATGCCGATTCCGATGGCGGACCGGATGCACCGGTTGCCGAAGCAGTTTTTCGCCAACCTGGTCGCGCGGATTGAGGCGAAGGTCCGTGCCGGCCACGACGTCATCAACCTCGGACAGGGCAACCCGGACCTGCCTACCCCGCCGCACATCGTCGAGGCGTTGCGTGCCGCCGTGCTCGATCCGCGCACCCACCGCTATTCGCCGTTCACCGGCTTGCCTGCGTTGAAAGAGGCGGTTGCGGCGTTCTACGAGCGGGAATACGGCGTGCAGGTGGACCCAACGCAAGAGGTGGCCATCCTCTTTGGCGGCAAGGCGGGGCTCGTGGAGTTGAGCGAGGTGTTCCTCAACCCTGGGGACGCCGCGCTGGTCCCCGACCCAGGGTACCCGGACTACTGGAGCGGCATCGCGCTGGCCGGAGCGGAGATGATCCCGTACCGGCTCGAAGCCGGACGCGGGTTCCTGCCGGATTTGGCGCGTGTGCCGGAAGCGGACTGGCAGCGGGCCAAGCTCATCTTCGTCAACTACCCCAACAACCCGACCGGTGCGGTGGCGGATCTCTCCTTCTACGAGGAACTCGCCGCGTACGCCCGGCGCCACGGCGTGTGGGTGGTGCATGATTTCGCGTACGCAGCCATCGCGTTCGACGGTTTCCGGCCGCCTTCGTTCCTGCAGGTCAGCGGGGCAAAAGAACTCGGCGTCGAAATCTACACCCTCAGCAAGACGTACAACATGGCCGGATGGCGCGTGGCGTTTGCGGTCGGCCATCCGGACATCATCGCGGGCATCAACCTGATCCAGGACCACTACTATGTCTCTCTGTTCCCGGCGGTGCAACTCGCCGCTTGTGCCGCACTGCTCGGCCCGCAGGACTGTGTGCGGGAGCTGGCGGCGGTATACCAAGCCCGGCGCGACGCGTTTGTGGGGGCCCTCGCGGCGCACGGGTTGGCCTGCCCGCCGCAGCCTGGTTCGTTTTTCACCTGGATGCCGGTACCGCCGGGCTTTTCGTCTTCCGCTATGTTCGCCGATTTCCTCCTCGATCACGCCGATGTGGGCGTCGCCCCGGGGATTGGCTTTGGCCGCGGCGGGGAAGGGTACGTCCGGGTTGGCCTGCTCGCCCCGGAGGCGCGCTTGGTCGAAGCGGCGGAGCGGATCGCGAAGGCGGTGCAAAGCCGCCGCTGAACAGCGGATTTGCGCACCTCCATCGGCTGGGATCACGCCGTGCGCACGCCGCCGTCACGGGCGCTCGGGTCCTTCCCCGGGCTGGGTGCGGCTGCGGAACTTGTCGGCGAGCTCGACCAGCCAGATGTGGTGGTACGGCTCCTGGTAGAGCACCGGCTCGATGCGCCGGTCCTGGGGGCCGATTTTGTACATCCAGACGGTGGTCTCGGTCGGGATCCCCTCGTGCATCCGGATGCCGAGGTGGATGCTGTCCCGGTACCCGTTTTTATACGCAATCACGCCAAGTTGGCCATGGAGCTCGGCCACCATCGGCCGGTAGCGCGGATTGCGGATGACCGGTGCGTCGAACCACGGGGTGAAGCCGTCCGGACCGGTGGTGAGCCGCTGTTCCGTCTCAATCAACACGACTTCCGCACCTGGCAGCGGCTCAAGAGTCCGCCCGTCGATGACGCGCACGCGCAGACGGGAGGTGGGCCAAGGTACGTACGGCGAGAACGGCCGTCCGGTGCCAAAGCGGTCGGGCAGCGGACGGTCGGCCGCGGCCTGGCCCGGGGTGGCGACGTTCGGCGTGGTCCCTCGGGCAGTACCCGCATTGGCGCCGCCCTGCGCGGTGTGAGGATGGACCGGCATGGGCGTCTGTCCGGGTGAAGGTGCCGGCGGCTGGACCACCACCAGGGCGGCGGTGACAGCGAGGATGGGGCACCACAGGCTGAATGGCGGCACGTTCATCACGCTCCTCGTCAACGCACCCGATATTGGCGCAGGATGCGGTCCACGTAGTAAAACTGCAGGATCTGCAACCAGTTGCGTCCGCGCTCCGCCCAGTACTGTGAACCCCACTGTGCCATCTTCTGGGCGTTGCGGTATTGCCAGTTGGGGTCGTCGCGGATCCCCGCCCGGTAATTGAGCTCGACAATTTCGCCGTCCGGTTTGACATAGGCGTACGGGCGGATGGCCAAGATTGCGCGGTTGGTGTCCGGCTGGCGCGAGAGGTAGCGGAATGTCTGGAAGTTTACGGTGTTGTCCACATCGAACGTAAAGCCGTCGATGGTTATAGGATGAAGATGGTGGTACCAAGCGAACATTTTGACCGCCATCGCGCCGGCCTTGAGCGCTTCGATGTGCCATGAAGGCATCCATTCATTCGGCAGGACGTCTTCGCAATATTGGATGAAAGGCACCGTCTGGACGTACATGATCCGCCCGCGCGGATCGGCCTCGCCGCTGGGGTTCTCGGACCGGATGGCGACCCGGATCACGGCCGGTTCGGGCGTGTTGTCCACCGTCCACGGCTGGCGCGCTTGTGCGCGACCGGTGGTGTTGGCAAGGCAGGTGAACGCCGCAAACACGGTCAAGATCGCCTTGGGCAATCGATGCATCGCGTTCCCTCCGCTTCGTGGCCGGATCGCGTCAGGTAGCCACTTCGCCGGCCCCTTGCAGGTGCCAGACTGCAGTCGGCGCGACGGGGTGGACACGCCGGTTGGCGTGCTAGGTACAGGGTTCCCAAAACGAGGCAGGGCATGCAGCCGCATCGTGCATGCGGGTGTCCGGACACAAAACGGCGATGGTGTGACAGTGAACGCGGGCGGATGTACAATGATGGGCATGCGACAGGCGGGATGGGAGGCGATGTGATGGAGAAGCTCGGATTGACCGGCGCGTCCAAGCATACTGGGGACGACGCGCTGCGCGGATTGTCCGCCGTGTTGGTGGACGGTGACGAGGTCTTCGTCGATAACGGGGCCATACATGCCAAAAGCCGCGTGGAGCGGGGCATCGCGTTCGTCGACGACCGGGCTCTGGTGCCGCAACCACGGCACATCATCGGTTTTTGGATCACGTTGCATCGATTCGAGGGAGGCACGCAAGGCTTTTACGGCGCCATGCCGTTTCATCTGTGGATAGACAGCGAAGCGAAAAAGGGGTATAAGTCGTTGGCGGAGCAGGTCAAGGGGATGGAGAAGGCCATCCGCGGGACGGTGGATGTATCCTCCGTTCCGGCAGACGTCCGGCACCGCGTGGCAGCGTTTTTGCAGCAGATTCGGCCTGACCTGTGGGAGCATGCGGCCCCCGGTTTCCGCGAAGCGTTCCTGGCGGACGGAGCCGTGAGGGAGGACCAGACCCGTTGAATCAGGAGGAGACACCCCTCTTTGACGCCTTGTTGCGCCATGCGGCGCGCAACCCGGTTCAGTTTCACATCCCGGGCCACAAGCGGGGCCGCGGGATGAATTCGGAGTTCTTGCGCTTCATCGGCGAAAACGCGTGTTCCATCGACTTGATTAACATCGCGCCGCTCGACGACCTGCACCATCCGACGGGGCCCATCAAGTTGGCGCAGGAGTTGGCCGCCGAGGCGTTCGGCGCCGATGCCACGTATTTCTCCGTGCAAGGGACGAGCACCGCCATCATGACGATGGTACTCGCCACCGTCGGGCCGGGGGACAAGATCCTCGTCCCGCGCAACGTCCACAAGTCGGTGCTGACGGCCATCATGTTGGCCGATGCGCACCCGGTGTTTCTCCACCCGGAGGTGGATCACCAGTGGGGCATCGCCCACGGCCTCTCGGTGGAGACGGTGGCCAAGGCGCTTGCCGAACACCCGGACGCCAAGGCGCTGTTGGTCATCAATCCGACATACTTTGGCGTGGCCAACGACCTCAAGCGGATCGTGGATTTGGCGCATGCCCGCGGGATACCGGTGTTGGTCGACGAGGCGCACGGCGTGCACATCGGCTTCCACGAGGCGCTGCCTGTGTCGGCGATGCAGGCAGGCGCCGACATGGCGGCCACCAGCGTGCACAAGCTGGGCGGTTCACTCACGCAGTCGAGCGTGCTCAACGTGCGTGCCGGGTTGGTCGATCCTCGCCACGTCCAGGTGGTCATGAGCATGTTGACCACGACATCCACATCGTATTTGCTGCTCGCCTCCCTCGACGTGGCGCGCAAAGAGCTCGCGCTGCACGGGAGGGAGCGGGTCGAGCGCGCCATCCGCTTGGCGCAGGAAGCGCGGGCGCGTTTGAACCAGATTCCGGGCATCGCCTGCATGGGTGAGGAGATCCTGCACGACAGCGCCACGTATGCGCTCGACCCGACGAAGCTGACCATCTCGGTCAAGGATCTGGGGTTGCGCGGATACGATGTGGAGCGCATGCTGCGGGAAGAGTTCAACATCGAGGTGGAGTTGAGCGACCTGTACAACGTCTTGTGCATCATTTCGTGGGGAGATGACGAGCAAGACGTCGACCGCTTGGTCGCGGCGATGGCGGCCATCGCGGAGTCGTGCCGGGATCGGATCGGCAAGCGCCCGGTGCAGGTGAAGATCCCGTCGATGCCGGTGCTGAAGATGAGCCCGCGCAAGGCGTTTTACGCACCGACGGAGGTGGTGCCGTTGCACGCGTCGGTCGGGCGGATCATCGCCGAGATGATCATGGTCTATCCGCCTGGCATCCCCATCCTCTTGCCAGGTGAGGTCGTGACGCAGGATAATATTGACTACATCGAGGAAAACCTGCGGGCAGGTTTGCCCGTGCAAGGGACGGACGATCCGGAGATCCGGCACGTCAAGGTGGTGCGGGAGTGAGGCTGTGCACGCCATGCGCGCACGATGCCGGGCGTGGTGATCGAAAAGGAGGCATGGTGGATGGGGGCATTGACGGTGGGACAACCGGCGCCGGATTTCACGCTGCCGGCGCATGACGGCACGACGGTGTCGCTCCATGACCAGCGGGGGCACGTGGTGGTGTTGTTCTTCTATCCAAAGGACGACACGCCTGGGTGTACGCGGGAGAACTGCGCGTTCCGCGACCTTTACCCAGAGTTTGAACGCCTGGGTGCGCGTGTGTTCGGGGTATCGCGGGACTCGCTCAGCTCGCACCAGAAGTTTGCCGCCAAGTACGGTCTGAAGGCACCCTTGTTGTCGGACGAGGACGGTTCGGTGTGCGCTGCGTACGGCGTGCTCAAAGAAAAGAATATGTATGGCAAAACGTCCGTCGGGATTGAGCGGACCACGGTCGTGATCGACGCGGAAGGACGCGTCGCGCAGGTGTGGCCGAAGGTGAAGGTCGATGGCCACGCGGAAGCGGTGTTGGCGTTTGTCCGCAGCTTGACGCAGGGAGGAGTGTGAAGGCGATATGGTCACGCTCACAGACAGTGCGGTGGAGAAGGTCCGTTCGCTCACGGAGGACCGGGGACCGGAAGAGCGGGCATTGCGTATCTATGTGAAGCCGGGCGGTTGTTCGGGGTTCAGCTACGGTCTGGCCTTGGACGCCCCGCGGGAGGGCGACCGGGTTTTCGACGTGAAAGGCGTACAGGTGGTGGTCGACCCGGAGAGCCTCGAACTCGTCGACGGCTCGGAGATCGACTATGTGGACGACATCACCGGCCAAGGATTCAAGATCCACAATCCGAATGCCACGTCGATGTGCGGTTGCGGCGCGAGCTTCCGCACCGCCACCCGCGCCGGGCAACCTGGTTCTTGCGCTTGAGGGAGCCCAGGGGAACCATCCGGGCTGCGGCGTCGCGCAAGCCTGCAGGGGTCGCACAAGCCCTGAGGAGACGGTTCCTCCGGGGCTCTTCTTTTGTGTGGTGAAGGGAGGATGGGCGGTGGCCGTGTTTGAAAAAGTCCTGAAAGACCCGGTGCACGACGAGATCCGGGTCGACGACCCGTGGATCTGGCGCCTGGTGAACACGGCGGCGGTGCAGCGGCTGCGCCGGATCCGGCAACTCGGCACCTCGTACTTGACGTTTCACGGCGCGGAGCACAGCCGCTTCACCCATTCGCTGGGCGCGTACGAGACGATGCGGCGGGTCCTGGATCACCTGCGCAAGGAATGCGGATGGCCGGAACATGAGCGGGATCGCCGCCTCGCGCTCGCCGCTGCGTTGTTGCACGATGTGGGCCACGGCCCGTTCTCGCACACGTTTGAATCCATCCACCCGGTGCACCATGAACACTGGACGCGGCGGATTTTGGAGGAAGACGAGGAATTGCACGGCATCCTCGCCGAGATGGGAGAGGATTTCACCGCCGAACTCATCGCCATTCTGCGCAAAGAAGGAGGCAACCCGTACATCCGGCAACTCATCGCGAGCCAGCTCGACGTGGACCGCATGGACTACTTGCTGCGGGATGCGCTGCACACCGGGGTGTCGTACGGCCGGTTCGAGCTCACGCGCCTCATCCGGTCGCTCACCCTCGCCGACGGGGCGGTGGTGCTGAAGGCGAGCGGCATGCACACGGCCGAACAATACATCTTCGCTCGTTATTTTATGTATACACAGGTCTATTTCCACCCTGTGACGGTCGGCAGCGACGTGCTCGTGGCCCAAGTCTTGCGGCGGGCCAGCGAGTGTTGGCAGGACGGGTCGCTCACGGAGATGCCGGCAGAACTCACGGTGCTGCTCACGGAGGACCCGGAACGGGTCCGGGTCGAAGACTACCTGGCGGTCGATGAGTCGACCTTGTTGTACGCGTTTCGCCGTTGGTCGCAAGCGGCCGATCCGGTGCTCTCCGACCTGGCGCGGCGATTTTTGCACCGCCGGCTGTTCACGTACGTGGTGCGGCCCGAGCCATCGCCGGAGGAGTGGGCGGCGCTGCGCACGGCTGCGCGCGCGTTGGGTTTCCATCCCGACTACTACATATGCGGGCGGACCTCCGCCCTCTCCGGTTACGTGTACCGCGGCGAGGGCATCACGCTGCTGTTGCCAAGCGGTGAGAAGACGGAGCTTTCCCGTGTGTCGAAGATTGTGCGCGCCTTGGTGCCGGATTCCGAGTACCGGCTGTTTTTCCCCAGGGAGCTGTTGGCGGGAGGGGGTCCGCAACAAGCGCGCATCCGTTCAATTCTCGGCGTCGGAGGACCCGGGGTGTGACCGTTCCCGGCGCCCCAGCCAGAACCAGACGACGGCGGCCGCCAGGATGGCTGCGCCCACGTAGACGAGCGGCTTCACGTAGGTGTCGACCTGGGACCAATGCCGCCCAAGTTCATACCCTGCCACCGCCAGGGCGAAGTTCCAAGGCAGGGAGCCGAGGGCGGAGTACAGGATAAACCGCCATAAACGCATCTTGGCCATGCCGGCAGGCAACGAGATGAACGTGCGCAGTGCCGGCAGCAGTCGGCAAACGAACACGGTGATCTCGCCGTAGCGCGCAAACCACGCTTCCGCCCGTTCAAGGTGGGACGGACGCAGGAGCACGTAGCGGCCGCAGCGAAGGATGAAAGGCCGGCCGCCGTACAACCCTACCGCGTATGCGATGAGGCCGCCGAACACATTGGCGGCGGTGGTGACGAGGATCACGGCCGGCAGAGACAAGGTGTGTTCGGCCGCGAGATAACCGGCGTAGGGGACGACCGCTTCGCTCGGAATCGGGATGCATGCACTCTCCAAGGTCATCAGGATGAACACGGCCGCCATCCCGTAATGGGCGACCCATGTGCTGAGGTGTGCGGTCACACTGGAGCCTCCTTGGCATAGAGATTGAGATGGGTGGACAAACCGGGTGGGGCCCTGCTCGTTCGCCACGGCATGCACACGCGGTTTGCGGTCTGGCCCACGGCTTCAGAGTTATCGTACAGGATAACGGACAAAATGTGAACGAATGTCCCAGTTTGTCCTGGGCGGATTCATTGACATTGTGCCAGGCTGTCCGCAAAATGGGACGTATGGGTTCCCCTCCGCGGGGCGTATGGGTTTTGTCACGGGACGCGACGGGTTCCGCGCCGGCCGTTCGGCGATGCCAGACTGAAAGCTGAGGGGATGTTTGGTGTCCCTGTTGCAGGTGTTGGTCAATGCGTGTTACACGGTGATGCAACTGTTGACGGGCGCCATCGGCGTGTACCAAATCGTGCTCTCGCTGTTTGGGGTATGGCACCGCAAGCGCGTCCTGCGGTTTGCCCCCCAAAAGCGGTTCGCGGTCATCATCCCGGCGCACGACGAGCAGCGGGTCATCGGACCGCTCATCGACAGCTTGCAGGGACAGGACTATCCGCGGGACCTGTACGATATTTACGTGGTCGCCGATAACTGTACGGACCATACGGCTGAAGTCGCCCGCCGGCACGGGGCGGTGGTGTATGAGCGTTACCACGAGACGAAGCGGGCGAAGGGATATGCCATCGAATGGATGTTGGAACAACTGTGGCGCAGCGGCAAGGCGTATGACGCGGTGGTGATGTTCGACGCCGACAACCTGGTGGCACCGGACTTCCTGCGGATCATGAACGACTATTTGTGTGAAGGCCATCGCGTCATCCAAGGTTACCTCGGGGTGAAGAACCCGTTTGACACTTGGGTCAGTGTCTCGATGGCCATCTCGTATTGGTACAGCAACAGGATGTGGCAAAACGCCCGGCAGAATTTAGGCCTCTCCTGCTCCTTGGGCGGGACAGGGTTGTGCATCGACATGGCGTTGCTCAAGGAACTGGGATGGGGGGCAACCGGCCTCACGGAAGACCTCGAATTCGGGGTCCGGTGCGTCGAGCGAGGCATCTATCCGGTGTGGGCGCACGACGCGAAGGTCTACGACGAGAAGCCGACCGGGTTGTGGGCGTCGGTGCGTCAACGCCTGCGTTGGATGCAGGGGCATTTCCATTGTGCGCGCACCCATATGTGGCCGCTCATCCTGGCGGGGTTGCGCGAGCGCAACCTGGCCAAACTGGACGCGGGGATTTACCTGTTTCAACCGATGCGTTTTCTCATCCTGTTTCTGACCTCGCTGATGATGGTGTTGCAGGTGGCGACGCCGCACACCTTCATCAACGACATGACGCGCCTGTTGCCGACCGAGTTTTGGGTGGTCGTCAACGTCTTGCTGTATCTTCAGCTCCCTTTGGCTCTGCTGTTGGAACGAGTGAATTGGCGGGCGTACTTTGGGCTGTTCATCCTGCCGTTTTTCCTGTGGACCTGGGGGCCGGTGGTGTTGCAGGCGTATTTCACCCGGACCAACCGGACGTGGGTGCACACCGTCCACAAGCGGGCCATCCGGTTGGATGAATTGCGCAGCAGGTGAGCCGGTCTTTTCGGTGTGTCTGCTCGGAGGCGATTCCGGCTGTCCACCCTGGAGGCCAGGCGGGCGCCAGGCGGGCGCAGGCCGTTACGCCTGCGCCGCCGTGGCGGAGGCAGCACGCTGCATCCGCGCCAAGGCCTCCCGGACAGGCATCCCCTCCCGGATGCCGAGGGCTTCGGCCGCCTGGGTGCAGGATTCCACATGGCCGTGCAGGAGTTCGTCGATGGTGCGGACGCCGACCGCCCGTGCGGCGACAATACCTCTGTCTGCCAGCTTATCGCGCAATAAGCCAATGTCGAGGGCGCCGCACATCACATATCCGCCCTCTGTCCGCAGGATCAACAGGTCGGTTTTCGGCAGTTGGACGTGGATGGCGATGGCTGTGAAGTTCTCCATCGGAACGGGATAGACCGTGATCATCGCTGCTCTCCCTTCTCGTGTGCACACGCGCGATGGCGTGCGGCGGTCCCGGTGCAGTGGCAGCGAAACGTCGGATCGCCACACTTCGGCCTCCTTCAATATATGGAACGCGAGCCTGTCTCGCCCAGGCATCTGCCGCACGTGTTGCACCTTGGATGATGCCGATGTCCATGTACCGGCGAACAGCCGATTGGGGCTGGCGCGGGAATGTGGTACCATGGAGTTGAACGTGTTGTGGCGGTGGTGAACGAAGGGACACCGCCGGCGGTGGGCGAGTCCGGTGGTCGTACATCCTTCTTTGGTGGGAAGGATGCGCGAGGCAGGCTTGCGGGCGGTGCAGGGAGTGTGGATTTGTTCATGCGGACGGATGTCCTTGCGTTTCTGTGGGGGTTGTGGCGGAACGCGCCGTTGATGGCGGCCATCACCGCCATCCTCTTCACGCAGGCACTGAAGGTCCCTATCCATTATTTGACGCACAAAGCTTGGGACTTCCACAAGGTCATCGATGCGGGGGGGATGCCCAGTTCGCACGCAGCCGGCGTGGCGGCGTTGACGAGCGCGCTGGCCATCGTCGTCGGCCCGCAGTCGCCGGTGTTTGCGACGGCGGTCGTATTTGCGGCCATCGTGATGTACGATGCGGGCGGCATCCGCCGGCACGCCGGGGAGCACGCGGTGTTGCTCAACCGGCTTGCGCTCGAAATGGCACAATCGAACATGAGCTTCGAGACCTCGGTCACCCAGGAAGGCGAACGCCTCAAGGAGATCCTCGGGCACGAACCGAGGGAGGTCGTCGCCGGCGCGTTGGTCGGCATCATCATCGGTTGGCTGTTTGGGAAATGGTGGTGAGAGGCCGGGCTTGCGGTGCCGCCCGCTAACGGGCGGCACCTTCATCTCTGTGCTCGCCAGCTTCTGTACCGGGTTGCTCTTCATCTTTTCGGAAGGCGCCCGCGCCGGCAATTCCCTCGAGCAGCGGCGATTCGCGGGTGATCTTGTCCACGACGGCTTGCAAGGCGTCGGCGGCGGAAGCGACGACGGGCGATCCGTACACGATGAGCCGCTCCCCTTCCAAGGGCACGGCGACCGCGTACCAAGCGCCGCTTTGTTCTTGGAACAGCTCGATGCGGTAGCGGTTGTGCGCGGTCCGGTATTCATACTCTTCCTTGCGCAACAGAGAACAACCTGACGGCACGCGGACGCTCGTGAATGCATGCGGTGGAACTTCATGCGGCAACCTCAGAGACCCCCTTTGGCGGTCGTTCCGGACACCCTGCTTGGCGGATGAGGTGGTTTACCAGAGGCGGCCGTGATCGCGTTGTTCCGCCTGAATGGCCAAACACAGCGCGATGAGGGCGGCGGCCACGATACCGAGCAGGTCGAGGGACATGGAGACCCCGTGCCACATCCCGAACTGGCGCAGCTGCGCCTGCGGCGCGCGGCTGACGGGGCCCATGGCGCGTTCAATCCGCTCGATGTGCGGCAGGATCAGCCAACGATTGGCCGACGCAGCCAAGGCGCCCGCCCATGCCGACACGTTGCCAACCCAGAAGGCCATGCGCGGCGTCCTGCCGGCGAGCGCCGTGTACAGGAGCAGGACCAGGATGGACGCGACCGCACACAACAGGAAGAAATCAGGAAACAACAACTGGACCACGTTCGCCGCTTCGTCCTCAGACAGGCGGGAGAACACCTTGGCCGCCACGAAAAACGAAAAATAGACCGCGGAGCCCAACCAGACGGACAGGCCGAGATACAACAACCAACGGAAGAACGAGCGCAAGCGGGAAACACCTCCAGGAGCATTGTACCATGCATGTCTGGCAAAAGGGGGAGAGCCTGCGTGGAGCATGGCATCATTCGGCCGGCATTCGGATTTCATATGAACCCGGCGCATCGCCATTCCCCCGAAGCGGTGCTCGTGCTGGCGGAATTCGAGGATGGCTGGGTGTGGGTTCGACACCGCACCCGCGGCTGGGAGTTGCCGGGGGGCAAGTTGGAACCAGGGGAGTCCGCGGAAGCCGCGGCACGACGCGAAGCGGCCGAGGAGGCGGGCGCGGTGCTGGGACCGATGCGCTGGGTGGCGGAGTACGCGTACACCAAGCCGGGCGGGACAGCGTGGAAGTGGGTATTCGAGGGCTCGCTGCGCGACGTCCGCGCGCGCCCGGAGGATGCCGAGACGGTGGATGTACGGGTCTTCCGGCCGCTGCCGCGGCCGGAAGACCTGCGTTCGTGGCCAGGTGTCAGCCCGCTGGTGCTCGATGATGTCTACGCCGAGCTCTGGCGTTGGTGGATGACGCAAAGGCGCGAAGGGTAAAACGGATGTCACATCCGGTCGGAACCGTTCAGGCATACGCCCGCAAGGTTTTCTCGAACAGCGCCGGATCCATGTGAATGTCGGAGAACGCGATGGGCTCCTCCCGATAGCCGGGGATCTGGTCTTCGTACGGTACGCTGTGCTCGTCCTTGTAGATGAGACCGGTGCACAGCCCGTGCGTCTCCACGACCATCTTCATCGCCGCCGCACGGTCGGTCGGATCGTAATCCGGTATCTCGTCCAGGTTGCGGATGTGCTCCTTGTACCAATCGTAGGTGTTGATCTTGTTGTACGTGACACAAGGGCTGAACACGTTCACCAGCGCGAAGCCGCGGTGCTGGATGGCTTCCTGGATGAGCCGCACCAGCTGGTTGACGTCGCTCGAGAAACCTTGCGCCAGGAACGTGATGCCTGCGGCGAGCGCCACCTGCGCCGGGACAATGGCGTTCTCGATGTTGCCGGACGGCGTCGTCTTGGCCTTGAACCCGTGCGCGCTCGTCGGCGAGTGCTGGCCTTTGGTCAGGCCGTAGATCTGGTTGTCCATCACGATATACGTGATGTCCATGTTCCGGCGGACGGCGTGCATGAAGTGATTGAGGCCGATGCCAAATCCGTCGCCGTCGCCCCCTGCCGCAATCACGGTCAGGTTCCGGTTGGCGAGTTTCAGCCCCTGCGCGGTGGACAAGGCGCGCCCGTGCACCCCGTGGAAGCCGTATGCGTTGATGTAACCGGAGATCCGCCCGGAGCAGCCGATGCCCGAGACGATGGCCACCTCGTGCGGCTCTTTGCCCAGGGCTGCGAGCGCGCGTTGGATGGACGCCTGGACGGAGAAGTCACCGCACCCCGGGCACCAGTTCGGCCGCACGTCGTTGCGGAAGTCCTTGACCGTCGCCATGATCACATCATCCCCTTGCAATGGTTGTAGATCTCCACAGGCAGAAACGGCGTCCCGTCAAACTTGAGCAGGCTGGACACCCGCGGGTGCTCGACGCCGAAGAACGACATCAAATGGCGCAGCTGGCCGGTGGCGTTGTTCTCCACGACCACGACTTGCTTGGCGTCCGCGATGGCCTCCTGCAGTTGCCGCACCGGGAACGGCAACAAGGCGTGGACGTGCACATGCGCCGCCCGGTAACCCTGTTGGCGCAAGCGCGCGGCCGCTTCCGCGATGGGTCCGATGCTCGAGCCAATCCCGACGATGGCGACATCCGGCTGCGCATCGCCCGTGCGCACGACGCTGCCCGGCAACTCCACGCCGCGCAGCTTGCGCATGCGTTTTTCCATCATCTTGGCACGGTTGGCCGGCGTCTCGTTCGGGCGCCCCGTCTCCATGTGCTCGACACCGGTGACGTGGTGCAGGCCGCCTTTGACACCCGGGAACACGCGCGGCGAAATGCCCGACTCGGTGATGGCGTAGCGTTTGAACTCGTGGTGTACCGGCAGGTCGGCCAGTTCTTCCGGTGCAACCACGAGCCCGCGGTCAATCTCGATGTCCTCCAGGCGCAGCCAGTCGGTCGTCTGCTTGCTCAAGGAGAGGGCGAGATCGGTCATGACGATGACGGGGCATTGGTAGTACTCGGCCAGGTTGAACGCCTTGCCCATGACGGTGAAACATTCCTCGGTCGTCGCCGGGTTGAGGACGATCTTCGGGATTTCGCCGTGGTTCCCGAACAGGGCCGCCAACAGGTCGGACTGCTCCTGCTTCGTCGGCAAGCCGGTGGACGGCCCGCCGCGTTGCGTGTCGACGATGACCACCGGGGTCTCCGTCATGCCTGCGAGGCCGATGGCTTCCATCATGAGCGACAAGCCCGGCCCGGAGGTGGCGGTGAAGGCGCGCGCGCCGCCGTACGCGGCACCGATGGCCATGGTGAGCGCCGCGATCTCGTCCTCGGTCTGGACGACGACGCCGCCCACTTCCGGGAAGCGGCGGATGAGGGATTCCATGATGTCGGACGCGGGAGTGATGGGGTAAGCCGGCATCACCCGTGCCCCGGCCGCCAAGGCGCCGAGCGCAATGGCGTCGTTGCCCATCATGAACAGGTGGCGCCGCGGCTCGGCCGGCTTGAGGGCGAACTCCGGCAAGGCACCACCGAGATCGCGCATATATGCGTAACCGCGCTCGATGGCCTGCATGTTCTGCTCGACCACTTTTTGCCCCTTGCGGCTGAACCGCTCCACGACGACCTCCGTGAAGATGTCCACCGGCAGGCCGAGCACACAGGCCGAGGCGCCGAGCGATACCATGTTCTTCATGATGGCCGAACCGCACGCTTCGGCGATTTGCGTGAGTGGCACGGGGAACAGGCGCACGTGCTCCGGGGCCGTCGGGTTGAACTTGGCATCCGCGATCACGACACCCCCCCGGCCGCACCTCGCCGACGTTGAGGTCGATGGATTCCTGATCGAACGCCAACAACACGTCGGTGTATTCCGTGCTGGCGCGGTACCGCTCCAGGCTGACGCGCACCTTGTCGTTGGAGTGGCCTCCTTTGATGCGCGAGGAGAAGTGACGGAAGGAGTAGACGTAGTAGCCACGGCGGTTGAGCGCAATCGCGAACGTCTCGCCGGTGCTCTCGACACCTTCTCCCTGTTGCCCGCCAACTTTCCACGAAAGTTGATCCAACATGCGTTCTTCCACTCCTCTTCGCCTGAACTCTGTCCTTCCAAGGGCTCTGCCTTCTGCCTGTTGTTTCCCATCGGGCAGCCGAACCGTGGTGAGCACATGAGGTCCAACAGAGCGGGCAGATGCGGATGCTTCTGTCCTTCAAACCGAATGGAAGCGACGCCGTGGTCGACGCGTTGTCCATGCACTCCACAGAGCCGTTCGGGCAACAAACGGGGCCTCGCGCACGAGGCGCACGGCCCAAGGCAGAGGTGGAAGCGTTTCTTTGCCAAACTGCCGTCACCTATTATACTGTACGGCGATCCGCAAGGAAACCGAGTTGTTTGGCGGGGAAAAGAGGAAAAAAGAGAAGGTAGCAAGAACGCATTCGACATGGCTGCAGCATGAACGCAAAGGAGGGGATGTTGTGTTTGTGACCGATGCACTGCGCGGTAAGGTGGAGGCATACCTGGCCACGATGGAGCGGTGCGCAGCGTGGCTGGCGGAAGCGGCGCGAACCTTGCAGGAGGAGGGTGAAACGCTTGCGTCCGATGTCACGCTGCGCCTCGCCGCCGAGCGCGCCCTGCACGTGGCCATCGAAAGCGCGCTGGACGCCGCGAACACGGTCATCGACGCGTTGGTGATGCGTGAGCCTGGCGGGTATGCGGATATGATCCGCGTGTTGGCGGAAGAGGGCGTGGTCTCACGGTCGTTTTCGCAAGCGTTCGCAGCCGCGCTCTCGTTTCGCTCCCGCCTGGTCCGCGACTACCTGCAGCTGACGGCGGAAGAAGTGGCCGATGCCGTGCGGCAGCTGCAGCACCTGTTTCCAGAATTTGCAGCGTCGCTGCGGCGGTACTTGCAAATTCAGCCGTCGTCCACGGCACCACCGCCACGTTGACGTGGCGCCGCACGCCGAACCGGATGGCGGAAACGGCGTCGGGCATGAGGATGTCGATGTGCCGCCCTTTCACCGCGCTGCCGGTGTCTTCCGCCACCCGCCAGCCAATTCCTTCGATGTAGAGCGGGGTGCCGAGCGGAATCACGTGCGGATCGACCGCCACCGTACGGCCGAACGTGGCCCGCGTGCCGCAAAACGTGATGCCGAAGCCGGGATCGTCAGGGTGCTTGCCTGTCGATTGCGCGTCGAGGCTGTACGCGGTGAGGGTGAATTCGCCCAGCGTCTTGTGCGCCACCGCCTCGACCGGGATGCGGCGGAGGCGCTCAAACACGGCCAGGGTGGTCTGCACCCTCTCCTGCGGGGCGCCGCCCGTTGGGAGCGGGATGGCACCCGGAAGCAGGGGTGCCATACAGATCAGCCACAACCACAGCAGATCCGTTGGTCGTCTCATGTTCATGAGTGTAAACACAGCTTGGACAAAGAATACATCGCATGGACAGCTCCCGCCGAATGGATTCGTCGTTCACGGCCGGCGGAGAAACCAGCGGGGTAGGGCCGAACCTTGCCGTTAGAGGTAGAAATTCGATGTTCAGCCCATGCGGATGATTGATATACTAGTCGCAGCGAGCGTTCTGGCCAAGCGATTGGGCTTAATCCTATGTTTTTGTTTTGCTATTCAGGGCGCAGGGGGACGCCTGCGCTGCGCTTGCGGGGTGCAATGACGCGTTACGGTCGTTCCTGGCGGAAAGAGGTGAATCCATTGGCCAAGGTGCTCGACGTTCGGGGGTTGCGCGTCGATTTTCGGATCGACGAGCGGTACTACCCGGCGGTCCACGACATCCACTTCCATATTGATGAAGGGGAAACCCTGGGCTTGGTGGGCGAGTCGGGGTGCGGGAAGAGCGTGACATCGCTTGCCATCATGCGCCTGCTCGGCCCGGGTACGAAGGTCAGCGGCGAGGTGCGTTATGGTGGCAAGAATCTCTTGGCCATCCCCGATGCGGAGATGCGCCGCATTCGCGGCAACGACATCAGTATGATTTTCCAAGAGCCGATGACCTCATTGAATCCGGTTCAGCGGATCGGCACGCAGATTGGCGAGAGCCTGTTCCTGCACCGGGGATTGACTGGACGCGCGGCGCGGGAACAGGCCATTCAACTGTTGCAGGAGGTCGGCATCCCGCGGGCGGAAGAGGTGGTGGATGATTACCCGCACCAGCTGTCCGGCGGCATGCGGCAACGGGTGATGATTGCCATCGCCATGGCGTGCAACCCGAAGCTGCTCATCGCCGACGAGCCGACCACCGCGCTCGACGTGACCATCCAGGCGCAGATCCTCGATTTGATGCGCCGGTTGTCCCGGGATCACGGGACATCCATCCTGCTCATCACCCACGACCTGGGGGTGGTCGCGGAGATGTGCCAGCGCGTCGCGGTGATGTACGCGGGACAGATTGTGGAACAAGGCCCGGTGCGTGAGATCTTCAAGCATCCGCAGCACCCGTACACCATCGGCTTGCTCAACTCCATTCCCAGGATGGACGGGCCGCGCACCCGGCTTACACCCATTGAAGGCAACGTTCCGTCGCTGCGCAACATGCCGCGCGGGTGCCGGTTTGCACCCCGGTGTCCGCACGCCATGGACGTCTGCCGCGCACAGGACCCTGAACCTGTCATGGTGGAGCCGGGCCACGACGTGCGCTGCTGGCTGCACGCGCCGGTGAAGGAGGCCCGATGATGGCAGAACCGTTGCTGCGCGTGAAGGATTTGAAGAAGTACTTTCCCATCCGGAGAGGTGTCCTGCAGCGGACCGTCGGTTACGTGCGGGCGGTCGACGGCGTATCGTTCGAGGTCGAACGCGGCGAAACGCTCGGCGTCGTGGGTGAGTCGGGCTGCGGCAAGTCGACCATGGCCCGCAGCATCTTGCGCCTTATCGAGCCCACCGCAGGCGAGGTCTGGTTCGAGGGCGAGAACCTGTTGCGGCTGTCCGGAAGTTCGTTGCGCCACATGCGGCGGCAGATGCAGATTGTGTTCCAGGACCCTTATGCGTCGCTCAATCCACGCTACTCCATCGGCTACACCTTGGAAGAGCCGATGATTGTCCACAGGCTGCATACCCCTGCGGAGCGAAAGCGACGGGTGCGCTGGCTCTTGGAACGCGTGGGGCTCGATCCGGACTATGCGAAACGCTATCCGCACGAGTTTTCCGGCGGCCAGCGCCAACGCATCGGCATTGCGCGGGCGCTCGTCCTGCAGCCGAAGCTCATCCTGTTGGACGAGCCGGTGGCGGCGCTCGACGTGTCCGTGCAGAGCCAGGTGTTGAACCTGCTCGAAGACCTGCAGGACGAGTTCGATTTGACCTACATCTTCGTCGCGCACGACCTCAGCGTTGTTCGGCACATCAGCGACCGGATCCTGGTTCTGTATCTCGGCCGGATGGCGGAGTTGGCCGACGCGGAGGTGTTGTTTGTCGATCCGCTGCACCCGTATACCCGGGCGCTTTTGTCGGCGGTGCCGGTGCCGGACCCGGACGCGAAGCGGGAGCGGATCATCCTGCGCGGAGATGTGCCAAGTCCCGCCAATCCGCCGCACGGCTGCCCGTTTCACACGCGCTGCCCGGTGGCGATGGACGTGTGCCGGTCGGAGGTGCCGGCGTGGCGCGAGGTCAAGCCCCGCCACTATGTCGCATGCCATCTTTATTGATGGAGCCGGGCGGGAAGGAAGGAGGCGGAGAAATGTCCACCGTGTTGCCGAACGGATCGCTCACCCAAGCTGCGGAGCGCAAACGGGGCATCGGGCGTGCGTTGGTCAAATCCATACGCGAGTATCCCATGGTGTATCTGGGGTCGTTCATCGTGTTTGTCCTCATTGTGGTGGCGGTGTTCGCGCCGTGGCTGGCTCCGTACGATCCGACGAAACAATTCGCCAACGGTCTGACGCCGGACGGGATGCCGGTGGCGCCGAACCACCAGTTCTTGCTCGGGACGGACGACGTCGGCCGGGACGAGCTCTCCCGGCTCATCTACGGCAGCCGCGTCTCCCTCGAGGTCGGCATCTTCGCGACGTTCATCAGCTTGGTTATCGGGACGACGCTCGGACTCATTTCCGGTTACTTCGGCGGCGTGATTGACTCTGTCATCATGCGCTTGACCGACGTCGTGCTCGCGTTCCCGTTCCTCCTGTTGACCATGGCGCTCGTCGCCGTGCTGCAGCCGAGCGTCACCAACGTGTTCATCGCCATCGGCGTGCAGGGGTGGGGCACCATGGCGCGCGTCGTGCGCGGGCAGGTGCTCGCCGTCAAGTCGTTTGAATACGTCCAGGCCGAGCGCGCCATCGGCGCGTCCACGGCCCGCATCCTGTTTCGGGTCATCCTCCCGAACGTCCTCGGTCCCGTCATCGTGCTCGCGGCGCTGAGCGTGGGGTTCAACATCCTGGCGGAGGCAGGCTTGAGCGTCCTCGGCATCGGTGTGCAGCCCCCGACGCCCAGCTGGGGCAACATGGTCTCGGAAGGCTTGTTGACGTACCGTTTTGCCCCTTGGATGATGTGGGCGCCCGGCACAGCCTTGCTCATCGCGGTGCTCGGCTTCAACCTGCTCGGGGACGGCCTGCGCGACATCTTCGATCCGCGGACGACGACGCACGGCTGACGTAAGACGATGGTGCGTCCATGTAGGTCGTGGTGCGTCAGTTAAGGAGGGAGCATACGTGCTGTCATATATCGTTCGGCGGCTGGGGGCGGCCGTGGTGGTCCTCTTCGGGATCTCCTTGGTCACGTTCATCATCGCCTTCGCGGTCCCGGCGGACCCGGCTCGTCTCATCGTCGGCGCGAAAGCGTCGCCGGCGATTGTGGCCGAGGTGCGCCATCAACTCGGTCTCGACCAGCCGCTGCCCGTGCAGTACATCCACTACGTTTGGCGCTTGCTCCACGGCGATCTCGGCACGTCCTACGTCTACAACATGCCGGTGGCCTCGTTGATTGGCCAGCGCATCGGAGGCACGGTGCTGTTGGCGGTCGCCTGTTGGTTGGCGGAGCTCATCATCGGCATCCCGCTCGGCATCTACACCGCCCGCCGCGCCCGCACATGGATCGACTATGCGGTGAGCGCGCTCGCCCTCGTCGGGATCTCGTTGTTCGTGCCGTGGCTGGGAGAGGTGTTGCTGTACCTGTTCGCGTTCAAGCTGCCCGTCTTCCCGCTGGGAGGCACCGGCGGCATCCGCCATCTCATCCTGCCGGCGCTCACGTACGGTATCACGGGCGCTGCGGTGTACACCCGGTTGCTCAAATCCTCGATGCTCGAGGTGCTCGGCCAGGATTACGTCCGGACCGCGCGCGCCAAGGGCGCGTCGGAACAACGCGTCATCTGGCGGCATGTCGTCCGCAACGCCCTCATCCCGGTCGTGACGGTGGCGGGGATTGATATCGGCACGTTGCTGTCGGGTGTCGTCTTGATTGAAGTGACGTTCAACTGGAACGGGTTGGGGAGCCTGGCCACGGAAGCCATCAGCCAGTTGGACATCCCGGTGATCATGGGGACGGTGTTGTTCACCGCCGTGTTGGTGGTGTTGTTCAACCTGCTGGTCGACATCCTGTACGTATTCATCGATCCGCGCATCCGCTATGATTGATGGGGTATGATGCCATGGGGTATGATGCCGTGCGGCCGTGGAGGTACAACTTTTGGCTCCGTCCCCGGGATGATGAACCTGGGTATGGTCAAAATTGGATCCACGCCAACGGCGTCACCCCGGTATGCGAGGAAACAGCTTGCAGGAGATGAGGGAGCAACTCGCGCCCTTCCTGACCGCAATCGTCCGTCTTGGCTTGGACTTTGATGATCATGTCGGCGATGGACCCGTCGGGCAAAATGCGGGGAGGATGCATCTCGAAACCGCGCGGCGCATAGCCGAGATCACGCAGCACTTGGTGAATGAGCCGGGCGAGATCGGCATACGCCAAAAACCCAATGAGCCCTTGTTCCCGGTTGTAACACTCGACGATGCCCACTGCGCTGCCACCTCCCGCGCATGATCGTTCCATTATAAAAATAACATTTGACAGCAGGGGAAAGAAATCCTGCAGCAGGGGAGAAAACACCGGTTGCGATGCAGCCCGGGATGTGCTATACTCCTCACCGTGTCAAAGGCTGCGTGCGGGTGGCAGCCATCGGCTTTTTCCCATGTTCTAAGGACGCGAGTGAGCCATTAGCTCAGTTGGCAGAGCACCTGACTTTTAATCAGGGTGTCCCCGGTTCGAGTCCGGGATGGCTCACCACCGTGCGGAAGTAGCTCAGGGGTAGAGCATCGCCTTGCCAAGGCGAGGGCCGCGGGTTCGAATCCCGTCTTCCGCTCCACAGATGGTTTTGGATGGGTTGTATCATGGAGAGGTGGTCGAGTGGTTTAAGGCAGCGGTCTTGAAAACCGCCGTAGGCGCAAGCCTACCGTGGGTTCGAATCCCACCCTCTCCGCCAGAAGGAAAAGTCCGCGTCGCACAAGGCGTTTCGGGCGTTGGATGTCCGCATTTGTCCGTTCCTTGTGCGCTTCGTTTTTTGCAAAACCGTTGCGTTAAACCAGCGACTGCGGCACCCTCGGTTCGAAGGGAGGCCGCTATTTTCATGTCCATCTCATGGCAATCAGCGTTTGACGAATTCTTATGCACCAAGCAATCCGAAGGGCGGTCGCTTCGCACCATGCAGGACTACCGGAAGCACGTGTCCGCCTTCTGCCGCGAGCATCCTGATGCGTGGCCTGACACCCTCGCCCTCAAGCGGGCGGGTTGCCGCCCATTTCGCCGCCCTCCGCGATAAGTCCGCCACATACTACAACCTTCGTCGCGAATATCCCAGGCGTTCTTCCGTTGGTGTGTTGAGGAAGGGTATCTGCCATCTGAATCCCCCCCAAGGGCATCCCAAAGTGCAAGAATGAAGCTCAAGTTTGACACCACCCTTGATGTGACGCGGGTTTGTAGGCCCAAGTTTGTACCACACGCACTTTAGCCCCGCATCCCTGCGGGGCTTGGCGCAAGTATCGGTTCTGTTCCCGGGTTCTGTTTCCGGGTGGCCGACACTACTCGGCCTTGGCTGTCGGTTTCGATTCCGAGATGTGCACCGTCTGGGGCGGCACCGGAATCCCTAGGCTGGCCAGAATGGTCTTCACACGGTCGGATGGCTTCGTGACGCTCAGAAACTCCTTGTCCAAAAACGAGGCATGCACCGCCTGCCACCGCCTCAGTTCCCGTACCATCGCCTCTCCGGTGTACCAGCGGGCTTCGAGCTCCGCCTGGACCTTCGCTCGCTCCTGCTCGTCCTCCATCCTTGCCGCCGCTTCCGCGTCCCGCTGCCATTGCCGGCGGTACAGAACCTGCATCTCCTGTTCGAACAGGTACGCCAGCACACAGACAAAGATGTGGCCTCGAACCCGCTTCTCGTTCCAGTGGTACACAGGCCCCACTTCGAGGAAATTCTTGATCTGCCGGAACGACCGCTCAATCCCCATCAGCGTCTTGTAAGACAACACCACGTCCCCGGCGGGCAAGGTCGTGTTGGTGCGAATCAGGAACTTCCCGTCCCGCAACGCTTCTTTGGCGATGGCTTCTTCATCCCGGCCATACGTGAGCACGCCATCCTCGTACTCCACGTGAAAGAACCCCTCGACGCCCTTTTTCGTCAGCAGCTCCGCCACCTTGAGCATGACGCCTTTGCTGGTGGGCTTGCGGCCGCGCCGAGCCTGTGTCAATCGTTCCGCCAGCGCCGCAAGTCCTGCTTCTGCCTCCGTGATCGCGCTCTCCCGGAACGCGGCATCGTGCGCGGCTTTCTCCGGGTTGTAGCACAGAATGTACCGATCACCGGCTGTCTTCCCGTCATCCTCTACGCGGTCATCAGGCACCTCGAGGTAATACAGGTTGTCTTTGAGCCGCGTGTAGGTCCCCAGATCCGCAAACTGCTCCAACAGCCTGTCGCTGACGATCCGGCCGCGCTTGTGGAAACCGACAATGTACGGAAATCCAGCTTCCGCCATCCGGACCATGTT
>NZ_BMOY01000003.1 GCF_014647315.1 Paenalicyclobacillus cellulosilyticus | reverse complement strand
CCGGGAGCGGCACGCGGCCTGACGCCGCCAGCGCCGCGAGCAAGGCTGCCTGCCGCGGCGCGCGCGGTTGGCGAGCCGCGGCAGCCTGCTTGAGCGAGGGCCGTTCGGCCGCCGCCACGAGCCAGGCGACCAGCTTGTCCTGGACGCGATCGCGCGCGTGGACCTCCTCCTTCACCCAGCCGTGGTAGACGAGGCGTTCGAGGGCGATGGCCGCCTCCGGCCCGAACTGGGCTATGATCTGCTGGAACGAACGCGGAGAGGCCGCCAACGCCTGCCAAATGCGCCAGGCGAGCGCGTCCGTACCGCCGTCCGCCAAAGGTGCGCCGGGATCTGCCGGCGCGGCCGCGGCCACGTACCGTCGCACCGGATCGACCCGGAAGGCGGCGGGTACCACCGCGTGGATGGCCGCGGCCCGCGTGCACACGTACCGCTCGCACATCCAGGCGGTCAGCGCCAGCAACTCCTCGTCGAGCAACGGGGCTTCGTCGAGCACGGCCGCAAGCGGTTTGAGGCGGGCGCCGGCCGCCGTTTCGGCCTCGCGCACACCGAGGACAAAACCTTGGCAGTACCGCCCGGCAAACGGGACAAACACCCGATGGCCCGGAAGCACGCGCCCGACCAGCGGTTCAGGGATCTGGTATGTGAACGCCCGGTCCACGTCGCGGGCGCGGATGTCGACCATCACATCAGCGACCCACACCGCCATGGCCTCCGTCACGACAGCTTGGTCCGGCGCAACTCCGCCACCTTGTCGAGAATGCGGTCCGCCACGTCCCGCTTGTCCATGCACGGCAGCGGCGTTTCGCCCTCCGCATCGACCAGGGTGACGACGTTGGTGTCGGCGCCGAACCCGGCCCCCTCGGCGGTGATGTCGTTCGCCACGACCAGGTCCAGGTGTTTGCGGCGGAGCTTTTCCCGCGCGGATGCCACGGGATCACCCGTTTCGGCTGCGAATCCGACCAACACCTGATCCGGCCGCCGCTTGTCCCCCATCGCCGCCAGGATGTCCGGCGTCGGTTCCAAGCGCAACTCGGGGACGCCGTCCTGTTTTTTCCATTTGCGATCGAGCCGAACCGCCGGGCGGAAGTCCGCCGGCGCAGCGGCGCTGATGAAGATGTCGGCCTGGGGGAACGCCGCCTCCACCGCCCGCAACATCTCCTCCGTGGACCGGACGCGCACCACCTCGACGCCGGCCGGCGGCTCGAGGGCGACCGGTCCGGAGACGAGCACCACCTCGGCGCCGCGGCCGGCCGCCGCTTGGGCGATGGCGTATCCCATCTTGCCGCTCGATCCGTTGCTCAAAAACCGGACCGGGTCGATGTCCTCCACGGTCGGCCCGGCGGTCACGAGCACGCGGCACCCCGCGAAGTCGTGACGGCGTGCCAGGACCGCTCCGACGACGTCGGCGATGTCCTCCGGTTCGGCCAGCCGGCCGCGGCCGGTGTAGCCGCACGCCAACGGGCCGCTGCCGGGATCGACGAGGATCACCCCGCGCTGGCGGAGAATGCGCAGGTTCTCCTGCACCGCCGGGTGCGCCAACATATGGACGTTCATCGCCGGGGCGACGACCACCGGCGCCGTCACCGCGAGCGCGGTGGTCGTCACCATGTCATCCGCGATCCCGTGCGCCAGTTTGCCGATGACGTTGGCCGTCGCGGGTGCGATGACGAACACGTCCGCACGGTCCGCAATCGCGATGTGGGCAATCTCCCCGGGGTTCGGTTCGGCGAACGTGTCGACGACGACAGGGTGCTTGGACAGGGCTTGGAACGTCAACGGCTGGACAAACCGTGTGGCGTGCTGCGTCATCAACACCTGGACCTCATAGCCGCGCTGCGTGAGCAGGCTGCACAACGCCGCCGACTTGTACGCCGCGATGCCGCCCGTCACCGCGAGCACGACGAACCCTTGCATGTTGATTCCTCCCCTGCCGCCGGCCCGCCCGTCGGCGGGCCGCTTCCTCGCCGTACATCCCATGCGCCTGCAATAGAAAGGCGAAAGCAGAACAACCCGCGGTTGTCCTGCTCCGGCCTGCCGTGCGTGTCACTTGATGCCTTCACGCGTGCGGACGTATTTGATCTTGCCTTCTTCTATCTCCCACAGCGCCCGGCTCACGTTGCGCGTCGTCGATGAACCGGGCTGATGGGCTGTCCGCTCTTGCAATTGGCGGGCGCGCTTGGCCGCCAGCACCACCAACGTGTACTTGCTGTCCACTTTTTCCATCAGGCTGTCGATGGACGGCTCCAGCATCGTCGCCTTCCTCCCTCGCATCCGGTCGGCCTCACCACTCGTCGAGCAGGTGCATGTTGCGCGACACGCTGCAGTGCTCCGCCGCCACGATGGCGGCGATGCGGTCGCACGCCCGCTCGACGACGTCGTTGACCACCACATAATCGTATTCGCGCATCATCGCCAGCTCTTGGCGGGCGGCGCCAAACCGGGCCCGGTACGACGCTTCCGTCTCCGTCCCGCGGCCCAGGATGCGGGCTTGAAGCTCCGTGGCGCTCGGCGGGATGAGGAAGATGAACACCCCGTCCGGGAACCTCTGCTTGACCTGCATCGCCCCCTGGATGTCGATCTCGAGCAACACGTCCTCGCCCGCAGCGAGCTTCTCTTCCACGAAATCCCGCGGCGTCCCGTAATAGTTATCGAAGACCTTCGCCCACTCCAACAGTTTAGACGAGCGGATCATCTCTTCAAACGCCTCTTTGCTCCGGAAGAAGTAGTTGACGCCTTCCTTCTCTCCCGGACGGGGCGGGCGGGTCGTCACCGAGATCGACAGGTTGAGCCCCAGTCCGCGCTCCATCAACGCCTTGCACACCGTGCCCTTGCCTGCGCCGGACGGACCGCTCAACACGAACAGGATACCAGGCCGGGTCGCCATGCGGGCGTCATTCCTCGTCGTCGACCAACGCTTGGTCTTTGGCGGTCAAGCGATGCGCCACCGTCTCAGGCTGGACCGCCGAGAGGATGACGTGATCGCTGTCCATGATGATGACCGCCCGGGTCCGCCGGCCGTAGGTGGCGTCAATGCACATCCCGCGCTCGCGCGACTCTTGGATGATCCGTTTGATGGGCGCTGACTCGGGACTCACGATGGAAATGATGCGGTTCGCGGACACGATGTTCCCGAACCCGATGTTGATGAGCTTGATGGACATTTCCTGCTTCCCCCCACACGTGGCTGGCGGATTGGCGCACAGCCGTTGCGCAGCGAGCCGACCGAAAAGCGGGCTGTTCACTCGAGGTTCTGCGCCTGCTCCCGCATCTGCTCGACGATGACCTTTCCGTCGACCACCAACCGGCTGATGGCTGCGTCTGTCGACTTGGCGCCGATGGTGTTGAGTTCCCGTTGCATCTCCTGCACGATGAAATCCAGGCGGCGCCCGACCGGCCCGTCACCAGCCAGCGCCGCCGCCAACTCGGCCAAATGGCTCTGCAGGCGGACGACCTCTTCGTCGATGGCTCCCCGGTCGGCGTACAGCACGACCTCCTGCCACAACCTCGCCTCGTCGACGTCCAAACCGGCCGCAGCCAAGCGCTCGCGCAAACGTTGACGCAGCCGCTCGGGGACGCCGTCCGCGGCGGCACGCAGCGCTTGGACCGTCTCGGCGAGGGCAGCCGCTTTCGCGCGCAGGTCCGCGCACAGACGCTCCCCTTCGCGGGCCCGCGCCTGCACCGCCTTGTCGGCCGCAGCGGCGACCGCGTGCAACAGGGCGCCGCGCACTTCGTCCGGCGGCACCGTCCGCGCCGCGACCTGCAAGACGCCGGGGTATTGCAGCCATGCCCGCACGCCTTCCGGCGCCATCCCGCTCGAAGCCAAACGCGAAACGGCCTTTGCTTCCAACCGGCAGAGCGAAGCGAGCAAGTCCCAATCCACCCGGGCGCGCCCTTCGGCGTCCGCCGGCTCCACAGCGATGTACACATCCACGCGACCGCGCGCCATCCTCGCCTGTACCAGCTTGCGGACATCCTCTTCTAAGGAAATCCACTCCCTCGGCAGGCGGACGGCGACCTCGAGAAAACGGTGATTCACCGTGCGGACCTCGGCGCTCACCCGCATCCCGGCGCCTTCCGCCACGGCTTGTCCATACCCGGTCATGCTGCAGCAAGCCATCGAATGCCCCCTTGAACGTGACACTATTCTACTCCAGACAACCGGTTGAGACAAGTTATCTTCTCCGCACGTTCAAAACGGGCTTGTTTTCGCTTGCGGACGCAGGCATCCGCCCGCGTCCGCGGTGAAAGGACAGGGAGTGCTCAGCGCGACCAAGTGAGTGCACGCGCGCCGAGCTTCGGGCGCAGGGCCTTGCGGCCGGCGCGGCGGGCAGAGAGCGTGAAGGTCGGCAGGGCTGCCGCGCCGAGCGCCACCAGCCATTCGACGCTTGTGGGTCGCACCGTGCCGAACACCTTGGCGATGGGCGGCACGTAGATGGTGAGCAAGAACAGCGCGAGCGAGGAGGCGACCGCCAAGATGAGCCAACGGTTTTCAAACAGGTTGCGTTTGAAGATCCCGCCGTGGACGCTGCGGCAGTCGAACACCAGGATGAACTGGGCCAGGGTCAAGGTGATGTACGCCAACGTCTGGGCGCGCGCAAGGCTGCCGGATTGGACGCGCAGCGACCAGATGAACACCCCGAGGGTGACGAGCCCGATGAGCACGCCGCGGCTGAGGATCTTGACGCCGAGCCCTTGCGCGAAGATGCCTTCGTCCACCCTGCGCGGAGGTCGGTTCATGATGTCGGCTTCCGCCGGATCGACCCCGAGGGCGATGGCAGGCAATCCGTCCGTGACCAGGTTGACCCACAGGATTTGAATCGGCAACAACGGCAGCGGCAACCCGGCGAGCATCGCCGCGAACATCGTGAGGATTTCGCCGACGTTGCTTGCGAGCAGGTAGCGGATGAACTTCTTAATGTTGTCGTAGATGCCGCGTCCCTCCTCGACGGCCGCGACGATGGTGGCAAAGTTGTCGTCGGCCAGGATGAGCGCGGAGGCCTCCTTCGCCACATCGGTGCCGCTTTTGCCCATCGCGATCCCGATGTCCGCTTGCTTGATGGCCGGGGCGTCGTTCACTCCGTCACCTGTCATCGCCACCACCTCGCCCCGGGCCTGCAGCGCCTTGACGATGCGCAGCTTGTGCTCCGGCGACACCCGCGCAAACACGTACACACGGTCAATCCGTTCCTCAAGCTCCTCGTCGCGCATGTCGTCGAGCTCCTGCCCGCTGACCACCAGCCCGTCTTCAGGGAGGATGTGCAGTTGCCTGGCGATGGCGGTCGCCGTCTCCTGATGGTCGCCGGTGATCATCACCGTGCGGATGCCTGCTTGATGGCAGCGGGCAATGGCGTCGTACACCTCTTCCCGCGGCGGGTCCATCATCCCCGCCAGCCCGACGAACACCAGGTCATCCTCTGGATTCCGGTGCGCTTTCGCCGCTTCGACGCTCTTGAACCGGCGGTACGCGAAACCGAGGTTGCGCAGCGCGGCTGCAGCCATTTGTTGGTTGGCCGCCGCCACCTGGCGGCGCAGGTGGTTCGACATCGGCTCCTCCCGCCCGTCCGTCAAGATGAACTTCGAACGGGCCAACAACACGTCGGGCGCCCCTTTCGTGAACAGGTACACTTCGTCGCCCGCCTGCACCAACACCGACATCAGCTTGCGCTCCGAATCAAACGGGATCTCGTCGATCCGCCGGTACGGCCCGTCCCCTTCCTGCCATCCGGCTTTGCGCGCCATGACCAAGAGCGCGCCTTCGGTCGGGTCACCCTGCACCTCCCAGGCAGGCCCCCCGTCCGCGCCGGATGTCTCCACCAGCTGCGCGTTGTTGCACACCTGCGCAATCTCGACGAGCCGCCGCAGGACCGGCCGCCGCAGCGGTTGAATCGGGTGGTCGTCGATGACGAATTCCCCCACCGGGTTGTATCCGGATCCGGATACCCGGTACCACTGGCCGTCCGCCCACACGCGCTGCACCGTCATCCGGTTTTGCGTCAAGGTGCCCGTCTTGTCCGAACAGATGACCGTCGCGCAACCCAGGGTCTCCACCGAAGGCAGCTTGCGGACAATCGCGTTGCGCTTGATCATGCGCTGCACACCGAGGGCGAGGGCGATGGTCACGATGGCGGGCAGCCCTTCCGGGATGGCCGCCACCGCCAGGCTCACGCCGGCCAGAAACATCTGGTACACGTCCTGGCCGTGCAGAACCCCGGTGATGACCACCAGTACCGTGATGGCGAGCGCCACCCAGACAAGCACCCTGCCGAGCTGGTCGAGCCGGCGCTGCAGCGGCGTGAGCATCTCCTCCGACTGCTGCATCAACCCGGCAATCTTGCCCATTTCGGTGTTCATCCCGGTCTCGGTGACGACCATCTCCGCCTTGCCGCGCGTCGCCATTGTCCCCATGTACACCATGTTGCGGCGGTCGCCGAGACTGGCGACGGGATCGACGTAGAGATTCGCCTGTTTGTGCACCGGCAACGACTCGCCGGTCAGCGCCGACTCCTCCACGTCGAACCCGTGCGTCACCAGGAGCCGGCCGTCCGCAGGGATGCGGTCTCCGCCTTCCAGGATGACGATGTCCCCCGGCACCAGGTCGCGCGCCGGGACCACTTCCACCCGCCCGGCCCGCCGCACCTTCGCCGTCGGTGCGGTGAGCTCCTTCAAAGCGGCCAGCGACCGCTCCGCCCGCACCTCCTGCAGAAAACCGAGGATGCCGTTGAGCAGGATGATGGCGAGGATGGTCACCGCATCGGTGTACTCCTGGAGCAGCCCGGAGATGAGGGTCGCCGCGATGAGCACCAGGATCATAAAGTCCCGGAACTGATTGAAGAAGACAGTGAGCAGCGACAGCTTCTCGCCCTCCATCAATTGATTGCTGCCGTACCGTCTGCGGCGCGCCTCCGCCTCCTCCGGGGTCAGGCCTTCCGGCGTGGTCGAAAGCAACGCGAGACAGTCTTGGGCAGCCAGCGAATGCCAGTTTTTCTCCACTGGAGCCACTCCCCCGCTACAGAGGCCGGACGTGCGGCCGGGCCTCCGTTCTTGTCCGTAATGTCTATGCCTTGTTTGGACAGATGATGCGACGGGGATGGTGCGTTGATCCGCGCGCGCGCCGCCCGTATACTCAGTTCGTCAGCGCCAAGGCGCGTGCCGTCCGCGCGAGAGGGGGAGAAACCATGGACGCGTTCGCCGTCGCCGCGCTTTGCCGCGAGTGGCAGGCGCGATTTCAGCGCGCCCGCATCGACAGGATTCATCAACCGTCCGATCGCGACGTCGTGCTCACCGTCCGCACCCGCGACGGCACCGCGCGGCTTCTGTTGTCGGCCCATCGCCAATACCCGCGCGCCCACGCATTGGCCCGCACCCGACTCGTCAATCCGGAAGAGCCGCCGATGTTCTGTATGCGGCTGCGCAAGCACCTGGAGGGCGGGCGCATCCTCGCCGTCCGGCAACAAGGATTCGACCGCGTCCTCGAGGTATGGGCGGAACACCTGGATGACGTGGGAGATGTGGAACACACCGTGCTGATTTTGGAAATCATGGGCAAGCACAGCAACCTCATCCTCTGCCGCGCCGACACGTCCGGCCGACCGGTGCAGGTCATCGACAGCATCGTCCACGTCACCCCGGAGATGAGCCGTGTCCGCCCCGTGCTTCCGGGTATGCCGTATGTACCGCCGCCCGCGCAGGCAAAAACGATGTGGAACGAGGTGTCGGCATCCCATCTGGCGAGGCTCAACTTGGCCTCCCTCGCGCCCAAAGCGCAAGCGCGGGCGATGTGCAGTTTGGTCCTCGGGCTTGGGCCCGTGACCGCCGCGGAGGTCATCTTCCGCGCCAGCCGGATGGATGCGCCCGTCTTTGCGCCCGCCGCCGCGGAGACGCCGACCGCCGCGGAGACGCCGCCCGCCGCTCCACCCATGCCCCCGGCCGCCCTTGCCGGCGTGCCGACGCCGGAGAACCTGCTCGCCGCCCTGCGCGAAGTGTGCCAAGCGGCGCTCGACGGCCGGGAAGGGCCGCACCTGGGGCTCGACGAACTCAGCCGGCCCGTGGCCGCCGCACCACACCAACTGAGGCACACGGCTTCCCACATGCCGACCGCTTCTTTATCCGAGGCACTGGAGCAACTGTACACGGAGGTGACGACCCGGGCCGCGTCCGCCCAGGCGGCTTCCGAACTCATCCGCGTGGTGGAGGAGCGGATCGACAAACTGCGCGGGAAAGCCGCCAGCCTGCGCGAGGAACTGGCCGCCAGCCAGCAGCATGAAACGTGGCGGATCAAGGGCGAGCTGTTGACCGCCTTCGCCGCCCAGGTCCAGAAGGGCATGCGCGCGGTCGAATTGCCCAACTACTACGACGAAGGACAGCCCTTGCTGGTGGAGCTCGACCCTGCGCTCGGCGCCATTGAGAACGCCCAGCGTTATTTCAAGGAAGCGAGCCGGCACAAGCGGGCCATCCCGGCCCTGACCGAACAACTCCAACAGGTGGAGGCGGACATCGCGTATCTGGAAGGGGTGTTGGTCCACCTGCGCGACGCGGACGCGTCGATTGTGGCCCAGATTCGCCAGGAGTTGGAGGACCAAGGGTTTGTGCGCACGCGGCGCAGCCAACGGGTGCAGCGGAACGAACGGGAATCCGACAAGCCGGACCAGTACATCAGCTCGGATGGCTTCGTGATCCGCGTCGGACGCAACAACCGCCAGAACGACCGCCTGACCCTGCGCTCCAGCCAGCCCCACGACGTCTGGCTTCACGTCAAGGATCAGCCGGGATCGCACGTGGTCATCGAGACCAGGCGCCAAGAGGTGCCCCAGCGCACACTGGAGGAAGCCGCGCTTTTGGCCGCATATTTCAGCAAGGCGCGTGATTCCGCGAACGTCCCGGTCGACTACACCCTCGTCAAGCACGTGTGGAAGCCCCATGGTGCCCGGCCGGGCCATGTGTTGTACGAGCACCACCGGACGCTCTACGTGACGCCCGACCGGCGATTGCTGGCACCCTTGTTCGATACGCGCCGTGACGGCCGCACGCCTTAGCCGCACGCTTTAGGCGTGCGGCCGCTCTGCCGGGCGCGGCGGAGGCGGCCCGTCAGCCGGCCAGCCGTCGAACAAGCGGATGCGGTCGTCCGGTGCGAGCGGCGCCGGGCCGGTTGTCCGCAGGCACGGATCCATCCCCCAGATGTGGCAGACCGTCTCCGCCAGGTCGGAGCGCCCCAGGTGCCTGGCCAACATGACGGCGTACGCTTGACCCGTGCGGCGCACCGCATCCTCGGCCACAGCATCCGCCCACCACACCGCCCAGCGGGCGGCATCCCGCATCGACGCAGTGGCCATGAACGCCTTCCACAGCTCGAAATACCCGCAGAGCGCCTCTCGCACCAAGTCATCCTGCATACGAGCGAGTGAGTGCGGGACGTCGGCCACCATGAGGAAGCCGTCGAGCAGCGACGGCGTGAATCCAGACAACGCGCGCAGGGTGTTCTCGCCGATGGACAGGATGACCTCCCAGGTGCGTACGCAGAACGACTGGCCGCGCTCGCCCGCCTGCGCCGCTTGGGCAGCCAGGCGGTAGAGCTGTTCAGCCACCCGTTCCACGTAAAAGCCTTGGCCTTCCGCAAGCAGGTGGCTGAACACCAAGTGGCGGTACGCCTTGATGACAAGTTCCGCGGCAGGCCATGCGCCGGCCGCGATGCATTGGTGACCCTCCGCATACAGCGCGCCCAACACCGCGTACAATACGCCTGACTCGCGCTCCTTGACCGCCACGCCGACCATCTCCACCCACTGGTTCACCAGGTGCTGGTGGACGTGGAGCAACGGATCGGACCGGCGGTCGGGCAAAGGCAGACGGCTCGCCAACTGCAACATCGCTTCGACGCAACGCACTCCGGTCACAGAGTCGCTGGCCGCAGCGGCGCGCTTGCCGATGTCGCAGATTTGGTCGATGCTCGCCAGCGCGCTCTCCCACTCACCGCGCGCGAACGCCGACGCATACTCGCGCAGAATGAGTTCGATGATCCGCTCCGGCTTGAGGAGTTTGACCACGGCGTACATGTAGATAAGCAGGCTGATGAAGCAGATGACGACCAACACCAGGTCGGCGCTCATTTTCAGACGCAGCGGGCTTGGCATCGGATCAGGGTACGGATCGCGGATCTTGGCCATCAGGAAGAAGCTGTGCATGATGGTGACGAGGTAGAACGAGAACAACGATGCGTTGTACGGCAAGCGGACGAAAAAGTCGAGCACGCGGTGGGTGTAGTTGCTGGCGGTGAGCTGGATGGCGACGAGAATGATGGAGATGCACAACGCCAGGATGGTCGAGAGCGACGAGACGATGGTGTTGAGGTAGTTGCGCGCGGTCTCCGTGTCGCCGAAGAACACGCTCGGCGGCCGGAGGAAGACGACGAGCATCACCACGGCAGAAAACAACAGATGGAACAGCCACGACGAGGTGACCGCCGCTGCGCGGTGCCGAAAGCCATCCCACCGCAACGTCAACGCCATCCCTCCTCGGACCTGGGCCAAGGGCAAGACGAGCCCACCTGTACTTTCCATCCTGTCCGAACTGGTATATGATGAAACACAACCACGACGCGGCAAAGGAGGCCGACCACGATTGAGCGCTTCCGATCAACAAGTGCTTGTGAACAAACGGTTGCTGCAAGGGGCAAACATGCCTGCGGCAGGTGCAAAGATTTTGGAACATACGCAGGAGGCCGTCCACCAGGCGTTGCGCAAGCTCGGGTATCCGGACGAGGTGTACGAACTGTTGAAGGAACCCATCCGCGTCCTCACCGTCCGCATCCCGGTCAAAATGGACGACGGACACGTGGAAGTCTTCACGGGGTACCGGGCCCAGCACAACGACGCGATAGGTCCCACCAAAGGAGGCATCCGCTTTCATCCGGACGTCACGCTGGAAGAGGTCAAAGCGCTCTCCATTTGGATGAGCCTCAAGTGCGGCATCTTCAACCTGCCTTACGGCGGCGCGAAGGGAGGCATCGTCTGTGACCCGCGGAAGATGTCGCTCGGCGAACAGGAGCGGTTGGCCCGCGGCTATGTGCGTGCCGTGAGCCAGATTGTCGGCCCGACGAAGGACATCCCGGCCCCCGACGTCTACACCAACGCCCAGATCATGGCCTGGATGTACGATGAGTACAGCCGCATCCGGGAATACGACTCGCCAGGGTTCATCACCGGCAAGCCCGTTGTCCTCGGCGGGTCCAAAGGGCGCGAGCGCGCCACCGCGCTCGGCGTGTGCATCGCGGCCCGGGAGGCCGTCCGGCAGTTGGGGCGCGAACTGAAAGATTGCCGCGTCCTCATCCAAGGATTTGGCAACGTCGGCAGCAACGTCGCCTCCATCCTGCACGATATGGGCGTCAAGGTGGTCGGTGTCAGCGACGCGGGCGGCGGCCTGTACGACGAACGCGGACTCGACATCCCGCGCCTGCTCGAACAGCGCGACTCGTTCGGTATGGTCACCCCGCACTTCCGCGATGTGATGCCGAACGAGCAATTTTTGCTCCAACCCTGTGACGTGTTGATCCCCGCTGCGCTGGAGAACCAGATCACCGCGGACAACGCGGAGCAGATCCAGGCGTCCGTGCTGGTCGAAGCGGCCAACGGCCCGACCACGCCGGAAGCCGACACCATCCTGGAGCGCCGCGGGGTATTGGTGGTACCGGACGTCTTGGCGAACGCGGGCGGTGTCACCGTGTCGTATTTCGAGTGGGTGCAGAATCTGCAGGGATGGTATTGGACAGAGGAAGAAGTGAACCGCCGCCTGGAGGCATGGATGGTCCAGTCGCTGCAGACCATTTTCCACACGGCGAAGACGTACCACGTCGGTCTCCGGCTCGCGGCGTACATGGTGGGCATCCGGCCGTTTGCGGAAGCGATGCGTTGGCGCGGCTGGGTATAGGACCCGGGGTTGACGCCAGGCGACGGCCAGGGGTGTGAACCCAGGCCGTCCGCTGTGCCGGACGGCACAGAAAAATGCAAATTGCGACCGCAAATCTCTGGTGCACACGGGCGAGACACGCTATCATAGGAAACGGTGGAGGGCAGAATCTCGTCGCCGCAAAGGAAGGGGGCAGCCCGGGAGATGGACGCACATTCCAATCCACCATCCCAATACACGCCCTGGCGTCTGACGCCGGAAGACCTGGACGAAACGCGGCTCACGCGCCGTCAGTTCCTGACGTACGTCCTCGGCGGTACCGGCGCGTTCATGGGCACGCTCATCGCAGCGCCGCTCATCGTCGCCGCGTTCGATCCCATTCACCGCAGCGCGGGCCAGCAGTTTTTCAAAACCACCCTCAAGCCGTCCGACTTCAACGACAAGCTGCCGACCCACGTGCGGTTTACCCAGCACATCGACGACGGCTGGAACTCGCACGACGTACCCAACGACGTCTACGTCATCATTTATCAGAAAAAATTGATGATCATGTCCCACACCTGTACCCACTTGGGCTGTCACGTCAACGGATCGGAGGTCAACGGCAAGTCGGTCGCGCCCAAGTACAACAACGGCCAGGACTGGTTTCAGTGCCCGTGCCACAACAGCCTGTACAACATCTACGGTGTCCCGACGCCGACGTCGCCGGCCCCCCGTCCGCTCGACCTCTACACCTACCGCATCGAGCCGGACGGCACCATTTCCATCGGGCCGTCCTTCCAACGGACAAAGGAGAATTGGGATTACAATCCCAACCCGGAGATTTGAGCGCACGGTTCACGCCAACGCAGGGAACGGAAACGGCCAAGCCAGCAAACAAGGCAGCACAACCTCGAAAAGACCGCAACCGCCGGCTCTGGCCGTCCATGCGCACGGCGCGGAGGATGTCCGCGCCGTGTTCAGGTTTCCGGAATGCGGTAATGTGCAGGGTCTTGTCGCCACACCCGCAGCGCCGCCATGTCTGCTTCCGCCACCATGCCCAGGGCACGCGCTTGGGCGATGAGTGCGTCGTAATGAACCAACCGGTAGAGGGGAACCTGCGCGCCGGTCAACGCTGCCGCGGCTTGCGGGAAATCGTACGAATAAATGGCCAACACCGCCAAGACGTTTGCCCCTTGCCCGCGCAACGCGGCGACCGCGCGGAGGACCGATTGGCCCGTCGACACCGTGTCCTCCACGACGACCACCCGGTCTCCCGCCCGCACCCTGCCTTCGACCTGCTTTTGTTTGCCGTGGTCCTTGGCGCTGCTGCGCACATAAGCCCCCGCAATCCCCAATCGGTCGGCCAATACGGCCGCGTGCGGGATGCCGGCGGTCGCGGTGCCGGCGATGACGTCGACACCCGGGTACTCCCTGCGGACGATGGCCAGAAACGCGTCCGCCACCAGGTTGCGCAAGACAGGATAAGCGAGGATCATGCGATTGTCGCAGTACATGGGCGCAAGCCAACCGGACGACCAGGTGAACGGTTCCCGCGGGCGGATCTCCACGGCACCGACTTGGAGCAGTCCGCGCGCCAACGCCACCGCCACCTCCGGCGGCCCGCTGTAAAAACCCGTCATCTCGTCACGCATCCCCATCTTCCTCTCATCCCGTGTCCGGCTCAAACGAACCCTTGCTTGACGAGCCCTCTTGCGCCGCGGTCCGGCTTGTGTGCGCCGCGGTCATCTCATCCCATATGGCGAGCAGCGCCGCGACCGGATCGGCCGCACGCGTCACAGCCCGGCCGAGCACCAGGCGCGTGGCCCCGAGCGACACCGCCTCCCCCGGCGTGGCCGCACGCGCTTGATCATCGCGGGCAACCCCAGGGGGACGAATACCGGGCACCACGAACTCAAAACCTGCGGGCATATGACCGGTGAGGCGCGGCACATCGTGCGCGGACGCCACCACACCGTCGCATCCCGTCTCGGCGGCCATCCGCGCCAAGCGGACGGCCGTTTCTTCCGGCGCAGACCAGCCCAATTCCGTGCATGCGGCCGCGTCGAGGCTTGTCAACACCGTCACCGCGATGAGCAGCGGGCGATCCGGCAGCACAGCGACCGCCTCGCAGGCCGCGGCGAGCGCCTTGCGTCCGGCGGACGCATGCACGTTGACCATCTCCACGCCGAGGGGAGCCAGGACCTTGAGCGCGCGCGCGACGGTGGTGGGGATGTCGTGCAGCTTCAGGTCGAGGAATACCCGCTTGCCCAGGGAGACAAGGCGGGTCAGGAACCGCGGCCCTTCCGCGTAAAACAGCTCCATCCCCACCTTATAACCCGTCACGCCCGGACCCAGGCGGCGGACCCACGCCAAAGCCGCTCGCCCGTCCGGTACGTCGAGCGCCACGTAACTGTGCCGCCGCGCCCAATCGTAGCGCGGATGGGTGAGCAGCGCCGCGTCTTTTTCCATCAACGCACCCTCACCTTGCCCGCCGCCACCCGGACATCTTGATACCCGCCGAGCGGCGCGGTCTGGAACCGGATGGTGGAGAGCACCTCCAACACCGACCGCGCCGTGTCGAGGGAGGTAAGGCACGGGACCCCGTGCTCCACCGCCGTGCGCCGGATACGGAAACCGTCCCGCGCCGGCTGCTGCCCTTTCGTCAGCGTATTGATGACCAGTTGAATGCGCCCTTCGCGAATGTCGTCCGCCAGGTTCGGCGTCCCCTGTGCCAGCTTGTTCACCACCGTCACGTCGAGCCCCTTTTCACGCAGGAAACGGGCCGTGCCTTCCGTGGCGGCGATGCGGAAGCCAAGGTCCGCAAACCCGCGCAGAATGGGCCACGCCTCCTCCTTATCTTTATCCGCGATGGTGGCGAGCACCGTGCCGTGCGTCGGGATGGCCATGCCGGCCGCGAGCAGGCCTTTGTACAACGCCTTCTCGAGTGTTCGCTCGCTGCCCATCACCTCACCGGTCGACTTCATCTCCGGGCCGAGCGTAATGTCCACCTGGCGCAGCTTGGCGAACGAGAACACCGGCACCTTGACCGACACGAACGGCTGCTCCGGCACCAGGCCGTTCGGATAACCGAGATCGGCCAAGCGCCGGCCAAGCACCGCCTGCATGCCAAGCTCCACCATCGGCACGCCGGTGACCTTGGAGAGGAACGGCACCGTGCGTGACGAGCGCGGGTTCACCTCGATGACGTACACGTCGTCACCATGGACCACGAATTGGATGTTGACCAGCCCGCGCACACGGAGGGCCCGCGCCAGGCGGGTGGTATAATCGACCAGCTTCTCCTTCACCTGGTCGGAGACCGACTGCGTGGGATAGACCGCGATGGAATCGCCGGAGTGGACGCCCGCGCGCTCGATGTGCTCCATGATGCCCGGGATGACGACCGTCTCCCCGTCGGATATGGCGTCGACCTCCAGTTCGATGCCCTGCACGTAACGGTCAATCAACACCGGATGGCGCTGGGAGACCGTCACCGCTTCCTCCATGTAGCGTTGCAGTTCGTCATCCGATTCGATGATCTGCATCGCCCGGCCGCCCAACACATACGACGGGCGCACCAGGACCGGATAGCCGAGTCGGTGCGCAGCCGCGAACGCGGCTTCGACGGAAGTCACCGTGCAGCCTTCCGGACGGCGGATGTCGAGCTTGGCCAACAGGGCGTCGAACCGCTCACGGTCTTCCGCCCGGTCGATGTCCTCCATCGCCGTACCCAGGATGCGCACGCCCGCCTTGTGCAGCGGTTCGGCCAGGTTGATGGCCGTCTGGCCGCCGAACTGGACGATGACCCCTTCCGGCTGTTCGCGCTCGATGACGTTCAACACGTCTTCCGGGTAGAGCGGCTCGAAGTACAACCGGTTCGCGGTATCGAAGTCGGTGGATACGGTCTCCGGGTTGTTGTTGATGATGATGGCTTCAAAGCCGGCGCGGCGGATGGCCCACACCGCGTGCACCGAACAGTAGTCGAACTCAATCCCCTGTCCGATGCGGATGGGTCCCGAGCCGAGGACGACGATCTTTTTCCCATCACTTTCCATAACCTCGTCCTCTTCGTCGTACGTGCTGTAATAGTACGGCGTCGCCGCCTCGAACTCGCCCGCGCACGTATCGACCATCTTGTAGACCGGTCTCACCCCGGACGCCAGGCGCCATGCGCGCACATCACGTTCCTCGACACCCCAGATGCGGGCGATGACCGCATCCGGATAGCCCATGCGCTTCGCTTCGACGAACACCGGACAGGCGGATGCCGGCTCGCCTTGCACGAACATCGCGCGGACCGCCGGCTCCGCCAGCCTCGCTTCCATGTCGACGATCCGCCGCACCTTGCGCAGGAACCAGCGGTCAATCCGCGTCAGCTCGTACAGGCGATCCACGCTCCAGCCGCGGCGCAGCGCCTCCGCCACGATGAACAGCCGCTCGTCGTCCGGCTCGCGCAACCGGCGCGCCAGCTCCTCGTCTGCCAAGGTGCGGGCTTTGCCCAACATCAGCGAGTCGACACCGGATTCCAGCGAACGCACCGCCTTCATGAGCGACTCTTCGAAACTGCGGCCGATGGCCATCACTTCGCCGGTCGCCTTCATCTGCGTGCCGAGGCGACGGTTCGCGCTCTGGAACTTGTCGAACGGCCAGCGTGGGATCTTCGTCACCACATAGTCGAGCGCCGGCTCAAAGCACGCGTACGTCTCGCCCGTCACCGGGTTTTTGATCTCGTCCAACCGGTAACCCGCCGCAATCTTCGCCGCCACCTTGGCGATAGGGTAACCGGTCGCTTTCGACGCCAGCGCGCTCGAACGGCTGACGCGCGGGTTGACTTCAATCACGTAGTACTGCTCGCTGTACGGGTCGAGGGCGAACTGCACGTTGCACCCGCCCTCGATACCGAGCGCGCGCACAATCTTGATGCTCGCGCTGCGCAGCATCTGGTACTCCGTGTCGGTGAGCGTCTGGCTCGGCGCCACGACGATGCTGTCCCCGGTGTGTACGCCGACCGGATCGACGTTCTCCATGTTGCAGACGATGATGCAGTTGTCCGCCCCGTCGCGGATGACCTCGTATTCAATCTCCTTGAAACCGGCGATGCTCTTCTCCACCAACACCTGGTGGATGGGCGACATCAGCAGGCCTTGCTCGACAATCTCCTCGTACTCCTCCCAGTTGTGGGCGATCCCGCCGCCCGTGCCGCCCAGGGTGTACGCCGGCCGAATGATGATGGGAAAGCCAATCCGCTCCGCGAACGCCTTGGCCTGCGCGTAGTCGGTCACCGTCTCGCTCTCCGGCACCGGCTGGCCCAGCTCGTGCATCAGACGGCGGAACTCCTCCCGGTCTTCCGCCTTGCGGATGGCGGAGAGCGGCGTGCCGAGCAATTGCACGCCGCACTCGGCGAGCACGCCCATTTCGTCGAGCTGAACCGCCATGTTGAGGCCCGTCTGTCCGCCGAGCGTCGCCACCAGGCCATCCGGGCGCTCCTTGCGCACAATCTGGGCGACGAATTCCGGGTGCAGCGGTTCGATATACACCTTGTCCGCCATGTCCGGGTCCGTCATGATGGTCGCAGGGTTGGAGTTCACGAGCACAACCTCGAAGCCCTCTTCGCGCAGCGCCCGGCACGCCTGGGTCCCCGCGTAGTCAAACTCGGCCGCCTGGCCGATGACGATGGGCCCCGACCCGATGACCATGATCTTCTTGATGTCAGTTCGTTTCGGCATGGGGCACCCAACTCCCTTCCCGCACACGGTCCATCATGTCCATGAATTGGTCGAACAGGTCGTCCGAGTCATCGGGACCCGGTCGTGCCTCCGGATGGTACTGCACGCAGAACACCGGATGTTTGGTGTGGACCAAACCCTCGATGGTGCCGTCGTTTTGGTTGATGTGGCTGACCACCAGGTCCGTGCCGCGAAGCGAATCCGGGCTCACCACGTAGCCGTGGTTCTGGGACGTGATGGCAATCCTCCCCGTCCGCAGGTCCTTGACCGGATGGTTGACCCCGCGATGGCCGAACCGCATCTTCTCCGTGCGCGCCCCACAGGCCAGCGCGATGAGCTGCAGGCCGAGGCAGATGCCGAAGATAGGCACGCGCCCGATGAGTTCCCGTACCGTCTCCACCGCGTACCAGGCGTCCATCGGATCGCCCGGACCGTTGCTGAGCATCACCCCGTGCGGCTGCCAGCGCAGGATTTCCTCCGCCTTTGTCCGGGCCGGGACGACAATCACGTCACACCGGCGGGCCAAGAGCGAGCGCAGGACGCCCGCCTTCATGCCGAAGTCCATCGCCACCACGCGCCGGCCCTCGCCCGGGCAGCGGTAGATCGCAGGCGGCGTCACCTGGTCAATCTGGTCGGTCGGCAACGGCGCCGCAAGCTTTTCCATCAAGGCGGAAAGCGGCGTGTCGAGCGTGGTGAGGATGCCCTTCATCGTGCCGCGGCTGCGGATGGTCTTGGTGAGCTTTCGGGTGTCCACCCCGGCGATCCCGATGATGCCATGCTGCTTCAGGTACGCCTCGATGTTCCCCGTCGCCTTGAAATGGCTCGGTTCCGGCGAAAACTCGCGCACGACAAAGCCTTTCACGTAAGGCCGGCGCGATTCGACGTCATCCACGTTGACGCCGTAGTTGCCGATGAGCGGGTACGTCATCGTGACAATCTGACCGCAATAGGACGGATCGGTCAAGATCTCCTGGTATCCGGTCATGCCGGTGTTGAACACGACTTCACCGAACGACTCGCCGGTGGCGCCAAAGCCGACGCCGGTATACACATCCCCGTTCTCCAACACCAGCCGGGCCACGGGACGTCGTGAATGGCTGTCAAACATGCGGCTCGCCCCTTTCGTCGAAGATCACGCGGCCTTGGGCGACCGTGAGGACCGGCCAGCCGCAAACGGGCCAACCCGCAAACGGCGTGTTGCGGCCCTTGGATCGAAACGCCTCCGGGCGGATGACCCGCTCCTCGCCGAGGCGCACCGCCACCAGGTCGGCCGGTCCGCCCGGCCGGATGACGCCCCCCGCCAAGCCGAACGCCTGCGCCGGGCGCGTGGACATCCGCCGCACCAACTCGGCCAGGCGCAAGCGCCCTGCGGCCACGAAGTGGGTATACAGCAGCGGGAAGGCGATCTCGATGCCCACCATGCCAAACGGCGCCTCGGCGATGGGCTTTTGCTTCTCCTCTGCCGTGTGCGGGGCGTGATCGGTCGCGATCATATCGAGCGTGCCGTCGAGGAATCCCGCCACGCATGCCTGGCGATCGCGCTCACTGCGCAGCGGCGGATTCACCTTGTACACCGCATCGTCCGCGGTGATGGCGTCGTCCGCCAACAGCAGGTGGTGCGGCGCCACTTCCGCCGTGATGCGCACGCCGCGCTGCTTCGCCCAGCGAATGAGGTCGACCGACTGGGCCGTGCTCACATGGCAGACGTGCAGATGGGCACCCGTCTGCTCCGCAAGCAGGATGTCGCGGGCGATCATCGCCGCCTCCGCCTCGGGCGGGATCTCGGGCAATCCGAGCCGCCGCGCCGCGCCGGCATGGAGCACGCCGCCACCCGCGATGGTCTCATCCTCCGCGTGGACGGCGACCGGCAACCCCGCCGCCGCGGCCTGCGCGAGGGCCCGCCGCATCAGCCCGCCGTCCTGCACGCCTTTGCCGTCGTCCGAGAGCGCCACCGCACCCGCCGCCTTGAGCGCCGCCGCATCGGTGAGTTCTTTGCCGGCCTGTCCCTTCGTGATGCAGGCGATGGGCCACACGCGCGCCGCCCCGGCGGCCTTTGCCTGGCGCAACACGTAGCGCACCCGCTCCGGGTCATCGATGGGCGGCTTGGTGTTCGGCATACAGGCAATCTGCGTAAAACCGCCGGCCGCCGCCGCCGCTGCCCCGGAGGCGATGGTCTCCTTTGCTTCAAATCCCGGTTCGCGCAGGTGGACGTGGACGTCGATGAGCCCGGGCAAGAGCACCTCGCCCGCGAGCCGGATGACCCGGTCTGCTTCCGGCAGGTCTCGTCCGACCGCCAGGACCTCACCCGATGCATCATCCACGAGCACGCTCGCCTCCGCCAAATTCTCGTCCACCAAATCGAGCAGCCGGCCTCCGTCAATCCGCAGCCTCACCGGACCACCTCCTTGAGCAGCTCCTCCAACAGCGCCATGCGGATGTATAGTCCGTTCTCCGCCTGGCGGAAGTACGCTGCGCGTTCGTCCTCATCCACTTCCATATCGATTTCGTTCACCCGTGGCAGAGGGTGCAGGATGCGCGCCCCCGGCTGCAGGAGCGACAGGTGCTCCGGCCGGATGACGTATGCCGACGCCTCTTGGACCTCATCCAGCGACCGGACGCGTTCCGTCTGAATCCGCGTCTGGTAGATGGCGTCAGACCGGCGCAGCGCGGCAGCCATGTCCCGTTCGCGCGCCATCTTCAGGCCGCGCTCGCGCAGCCATGCCTCCAGGTCTGCGGGCAGGGCGAGCGAATCGGGGTGGACCAACGTCACGTCGATGTCGCGGAAATACGTCAACATCTTGAGCAGGGAGTGCACGGTGCGCCCGTACTTCAGGTCGCCCATGATGCAGACCCGCAACCCGTCGATGCGGCCCAGTTCCCGCCAGAGGGTGTAGACGTCGAGCAACGCCTGCGTCGGGTGCTCCCCCGCCCCCGCCCCGGCGTTGACGATGGGCACCGGGCTTTTGCCAGCCGCCCGCACCATCTCCTGCTCGTCGTGGTGACGGATGACGATGGCGTCGGCATAGCACCCGACGACGCGGAACGTGTCCTCGAGCCGCTCCCCTTTCTTCGCCGAGGTGTTTTCCCGGGCGTTTTCCGCTGCCAGCACCCGGCCGCCGAGCTTGGCCACCGCCGCTTCGAACGAGAGCCGGGTGCGCGTGCTCGGCTCGTAAAACAAAGTGGCCACCACGGCCCCGCGCAGACGCACGGCCAGTTCAGGGCGTGACAGGCGGCGCAGGTGCTCCGCCCGCTCGATGAGGTAGAGAACCTCTTCGCGCGTGAAATCGTCGGTCGACAGCACGTGGTGCACGTCACATCCCCCTTTGCCGGCGGCGCAAGATCCACACGCCGTCTTCCGCGTCGGTCTCCACGAAGCACACCGCGATGGACTCGTCGCGGGACGTCGGCACGTTTTTGCCCACAAAATCCGGCCGGATGGGCAGCTCCCGGTGGCCCCTGTCGATGAGCACCGCCAGTTGCACCATGCGCGCCCGCCCGCTTGCCATCACCGCGTCGAGGGCGGCGCGGACCGTGCGTCCCGTGAAGAGGACGTCGTCGACGAGGACCACCGTCCGCTCCCGCACATCCAATCCGGGCACAGGCAAGCGTTCCACCCGCGCGACATCCAGGTCATCCCGGTAGGGCCTCGCATCCAGGCTGAACACCGGCGGCCGCTCGCCTTCAATCTGCTGCAACCGCTCCGCCATCCGCGCTGCAAGCACGGCCCCGCGCGTCTTGATTCCCACCAACACCACGCCCGTCAAGCCCTTGTTGCGCTCGAGGACCTCGTGTGCCATGCGGGTGATGGACCGGCGCATGCCTTCCGCGTCCATGATCTGCGCCTGTGCGTACCGCCTCCGCTCCGACACCCGAATCCCCCCTCGTCATGGGTGGCACGCGGTCAAGGTGGCACCTTGTTGCCACCTTGACCCCAGGGTGGCACATAAAAAGGCTGCCGCGTGAGCGGCAGCCGTCGTCGCCCTATGCCGGCACGGCACGATAAACCGTCCGCAACCGGCACGGCAGCTCTGCATTCCGACTCCTTACCAATCTCACGGGACTGGTTTAAAGGCTGTGCAGGTTTCCTTTACTCTAACAGGGTTGCACCCAACTCGTCAAGCAAGCCCTGCAAATCAGCGGGCAGAGGAGCGGCAAAGCGCAACCACGCGCCCGTGCGCGGGTGGACAAAACCCAGCGTCCGCGCGTGCAGCGCCTGGCCCTGGATGGCCGGGTGCGGGCGGCCGTAGACCGGATCGCCCACCAACGGATGGCCGATGTACGCCAGGTGCACGCGGATCTGATGCGTGCGGCCCGTCTCGAGCCGAAGGTCAAGGTGGGTATGGCGCGGCAGGCGCTCCCGCACCGTGAAGTGGGTGACGGCCCGCTTCCCGTGGGCCACCACCGCCATGCGCTGGCGGTGATGCGGGTCCCTGCCGATGGGCGCATCGATGGTCCCTGTGTCGGGTCCCACGCGCCCGACCACCACCGCCGTGTACGCCCGTTCCACCGTGTGCGCCGCCAGTTGCCGCGTCAGCCCGTAGTACGCCGCGTCCGTCTTGGCGAACATCACGAGCCCGGATGTATCCTTGTCAATCCGGTGCACCACCCCGGGCCGGAGGCTGCCTCCGAGCGGTGAGAGCGGACACCCGCGCGCGAGGAGCGCGTTGACCACCGTGCCGCGCAGATGGCCCGCGCCTGGGTGGACCACCAAGCCGCGCGGTTTGTTGACGACCACCACGTCGTCGTCCTCGTACACCACATCGAGCGGGATATCATCCGGGACGAGGACAATCGGTTCGGGCGGCGGCACCGCCACCTGGTACGAATCTCCGGGGATCACCGGATTGGACGGCTTGAGTCTTTCCCGCCCCTTGACGTACCCGGCGCGGATCCATTGTTGCACCTGGCTGCGGGAGACGTCGAAATCCAGTTCTGCCAAGGCTTCCGTCAGCCACTTGTCGAGCCGCGTCCCCGCGTCCTCCGGTCCGACGGTCAGGTACGCCGCAACCCCGCCGGCGGGCGTGCCTTCCATCGGGATGGACGTGGTCACCTGCGGTCCGCCTCCGTCCGCCGCGAGAAACCATCCCGGCGCAGGCTGGCGAGGACCAGCAAGCCCACGCCCACGTCGATGGCCACGTCGGCCAGGTTGAAGACAGGGAAGTGGATGGCGCGCACGTACACGTAGTCAATTACGTTTCCCCAGACGACGCGGTCCGTCATGTTGCCGACGGCGCCACCGAGCAAGCACCCCAACGCGAACCGGGACCACGCGGACGGGCGCAGCCTGCGCTCCAAGGTGACCGCCGCGGCAAGGACGAGCACAGCCACCGTGATGAACAGCCAGCGCGCGTCCGGCAGGATGCCGAACGCGCCGCCCGGATTCTGTATGTAATCTATCTCCAATACCCCTGGCCAGACGGAGATTGGCTGACCCGCGGGCAGGTGCGTGCGCACCCACCATTTGACGCCAAGGTCCGCCAAGTAGACGGCCAGCGCCACCACGTACATCATGCCCATTCCTCCCCGCCGCCAGCATACCACACCCGCCGCGTCCTTCGCCAACCGGCATGTGCCGTGCCAGAGCGGGCGCGCATATGCTGCAGCGAATCCCTTCGTGGCGACCCATGACCGCCACCCATCGCCTGCCGCGAAGCGCATCGCCTGCGCATCGACGAAGCGGATGGGACCTGGCGGGCGAACACCTGCTCCATAGGATATGCAGACGGAAGGAGGCGTCGCCGTGACGGACGGACGCACGAAGAACCGGATTGCCCAGCTCATCTCACCGCCGTGGGGATCGCGGCGGCCGAAACCCCGCTTTGCCGGGATCACGATGGTGATGGACAAGGGGCTTGGTTCCCACGCGCTCGAGGACCTGCTCACGACCGCGGGGCCGTACATCGACTATCTCAAACTCGCCTTTGGCAGCAGTTGTCTGTACCCTGCGGAGTCGTTGCAGCGCAAGCTCGACCTGTGCCACCGGTACGCGGTGCGCACGTGTACAGGCGGCACGCTGGCCGAAATCGCCATTGCGCAAGGGAAGTTCGAACGGATGGTCGACACGTGTCTGCGCCTTGGTTTCACGGCCATCGAGGTGTCCGACGGAACACTGCCCGTAACCCCGCCGGAACGCCGGCGCGCCATCCGCTACGTGGCTGAGCGCGCCGTGGCCATCAGCGAGGTGGGCAAGAAGCTGGCGGCGTTTCCTGCTCCGGCCGACGTGGTGCAGCAGGTACTGGCCGACCTGGAGGCAGGCGCTTCGTACGTGGTCATCGAAGGCCGGGAAACCGGCGAAAACGTGGGCATATACGGAGCAACCGGCGAGATCGCCGAAGACGTGCTCGACGCATGGCTGGCGAGGTTGCCGCGTGAGGTCTGGCCGCGGATCATTTGGGAGGCGCCCAAAAAATCGCAGCAGGTCCGGTTGTTGGAGCGGTTCGGCTGCGATGTCAACCTCGGGAACATTCCGCCGGCCGACGTGTTGGCGCTCGAGTCACTTCGCCAAGGTTTGCGCGGCGATACGCTTGTCTTTGCTTTCCCGTCAGCCGGCCGCCTGCACCCATTCTCTCCGGACGGCCGGCGTCAGGAAAAAGGATACCCCGGTTCATCGTCCAGCCCTTCGCTTTCATAGTCAAACCGCCGTTCGTTGAACCGCGCCACCGCCTGCCAAGCGTCCTCGCCGTCAAACGCCGCGGCATCCCGGCGATCCAGGTCGGTACGCCCAAAGCCGGGCCATAAGAAGGACTCTTCCACCGGCCGTTGTGCATCCGGGCGCTGCGCCTCTTCCGCCTGCTTGCAAACGACGCACAGCGTCGCCGCCGGATAGGCCTCGAGCCGCTCGGCAGGGATGGCCTGGCCGCACGCGGCACACCGCCCGTACGAACCATCCTCGATGGCGGCGAGGGCCCGCTCAATTTCTTGCAGCACCAGTTTATCCCGGTCGCGCAAGGCCAGGTCTTTGCTGCGCTCGAACAGCTCATCGCCGATGTCCGCCGGATGGTTGTCGTACAGGGAAAGCTCGCCGAGCTGGTCCTGCATCGAATCATTCAACCCGTATTGTCCCGACCGTTCGAGCCGGCCGCGGATGGCATCTCTTTGAGCGGCGAGCCGCCGGCGCTGTGCTTCCCAGGGTGCCAATCCCGCTCCCTCCCTTCGTGACCACCGCCTGCTTTTGTCGTAACCCTGTCCGTGACCACCGCAAACCCGCGTTCCCGTCAAATCGTGGGAACGCGCAACTGGGCCTGCACGATTCTGACCAACTCGGCGATGAAACGGCCAATCACCGGGAGATTGAGGATCTCCAACCACTGCAGGAGCATGATGACGAGCGCCGCCACGATGGTGAATCCGATGCCGATGCCGAAGCCGCGGAACAAACCGCCGAACCAATTCAGGAACGCCAACCGCCAAGGACGCTGCAACAAGTCCGCGTAAGCCGCGAAATTGGCCCGTTCCAAATAGGCGGCCAGCCGTTGTGCCTCGGCGGCTGTCCATTCGTGCACCGTCCGCTTTCCTTCCGCCACGCGCTGCCCCTCCCGTGTCGCCCCGGCTCTCCGTTAGGATGCAGGCCGCCGCGGCGGCTTATGCACAAGGGTCAGACGTGGTTCAGATATCACACGGGGTTCCGTCTCCGAACGGTTCAAACCTCATCCCCATGCTGCTCGCCATCGATGCGCGGTTGCGTCCGGTGCGTTTCGATACGTACAGCGCCCTGTCGGCGAGATGGATCAACTCCTGCACCGTGCGGCCATCGTCCGGGTAGACCGCTGTGCCGACGCTCAGCGACAGTGCGAGCACCCGCCCGTCGGGGAGGCGGAACGGGTGCTGTGCCACCGTCTCCGTCAGCCGTTCCGCGAACACTTTGGCCGCAGCCATGCTGCACCCGGGCAAAAACAAGACGAACTCGTCGCCGCCGATGCGTCCCACGATATCGCTCGCCCGGCATTGGCTCTTGAGGATGATCGCCACCTGCACCAAGACGGCATCCCCGGCCGGATGACCGTACGTGTCGTTCACCTGTTTGAAATGGTCGAGATCGCACAATACCGTCGCCGCCGGCCGGTTCTCGCGCTCGAGATAGGCGAGCCACTGCTCGACCTGTTCGTAAAAGTACTTGACGCGATGGACACCCGTCAGGTCATCGAGGTGCGCACGCACGTTCAACTTTTCAATCAATTGCGCCCGCTCCAACGCCACCACCGCTTGCCGACCGAGGTCGACCAGCACAGACAACGCTCCGGGCGGCGCCGGCTCCTGGGAATACAGGTTGTCGACCCACAGCGCCGCGATCCGGCGGGAGCCCGCGAGCAACGGCACCCACATGCCTCCGGGAACCTCCTCCACCGCCACCGGTTCCCACGAGTCGACCGGCGGGGCGGGCAGGCGGGCAAACCGTTCAGCCTGCCGGCCGGTGCGCGCATACACGGCGTCGCGCACCAAAATCCCGTTTTCCTCAAAGAGGAACAGGACGGCCCGGTCGAACCCGAGCAAGCGGACGGCCATCTCCACCACCGCCGACACAATCTCCTGCTCGCTCGTCGCTTCCGCCAACCGGTGCGACAACTTGGTCAAGGATTCAAGCAAGTGCCGTCTCCCTTTTTCGAGCGCCATCGCCAAATAATGGCGCAAGCCGATGGCCAGCGCTTCGCCCAAGCATGTCATCCCTTCATCCGGGAGAAACAGCGGTTCCGCCTCGGTCGCCAACACGAGCATGCCGAACACTTCACCCGCATGGCTGCAGGGAACCCACGTCTCATATTGCCGGCCGCGGTAGACCCGCCAAGGCCTTGTACCTTGCCGCAACGTTTCAGGCAACTGGGAGAGACGCATCACTTCGTCGCCGACAATCACTTGCCCGTCTTCGACCAGGACGACTTCGCGCAGTTCACCCTCATGAGTGCGAACGTACAGGCTGAACCGCCGCACCGGACCATGGCGGGACAACGACGCCCACAGATGGGTGGCCAAGCGGAACAGCGTGCCCTCGCTCGGCGAACGGTCGAACAAGATGTGCGCTGCTGCGAATCCATCTTGCCAAAAGGCAGTCCACGCTTGTTGTGTCATCACCCAGTCGCCCCTGTTGCTTCAAGTTCCCACGCGAGGTCAAACCAACGGCTCAATTGCTCATCCATCACCTCGAGCATGCGCCCCGCCATCGCGAGGTCAGGGGTCTGGCGAAGATACCAGAACAGGTCGCTCATCCCGCGCGCCAACGAGTATTCAATGGTTCGCCACAGCGGATGCACCGGATAATGGCGGGCCGATTGCACCGCGGATAACAAGAGCTGCACCTCGTCGTGGTGCGCGTATTCATCCCAAAACGGGCCGGCGTACGGCAGGACGGCGTAGCTGGACCGCGCCCGCTCTGCGGCCACATCCGGTCGCAGCAGGTAGGCGAGCATCTCCCATGCGACGTCCTTGTTCGGAGAGGTTGCTGCCACCGCGATGGCGGAGCCGCCTCCGTACGGCCACGCGCCTTTGGGTCCCAATGGCTGCGGCAAGACCGTCACCGGCCAGCGCCCGCCGTAATGAGGTACCCCGGCCACGATGCCGTGGATGACCTCCCACCAACCGCCCGTCAGAAACGCGTACCGGCCATCGCTGAAAAACTCGGTCTGCAGCGTCTGCAGTCCGCGCGCGTAAGGCTCCTCCTCTTCCGCATCCATGCGCATCAACCACCAGAGAAATGCCAGCCCCTCCTGCAAATCCGCATGACTGAGCAGGCGCAGCGGCCGTTGCCGGAAATCCGGGAAATCCCATCCGCCGCCCCACAGCCACGGCATGATCCGGTGCAGTGAACCGAGCTCCGGGCTCACCGGTACCGCAAACGGGCGCATCCGACCACGATCGACGGTCGGGAAACGATGCGGTCGTTCTGCAATCCGTGTGCAGATCTCGGCGAGTTCCTCCCAGGTGAGCCGGGTGCCCGGCGGCACGCCGAACGCGGTCAAGACGTCCGCACGAGCGTAAAAACATGTGCAGTCCAGCGTCCACGGCACGCCGAACCGGGTGCCCCGCACCGTGAGCACGTCCTCCATCCATGGTGCAACCAAGGGGGCGGTCGTCAATGCGGCAGGTACTTCTGCGAGGACCCCCAGATGGGCCAACATCCCGATCCAGGTCGTCCCCACTTCGAACACATCGGGAGGATGGCCTTCTTTCCATGCGCGCAGCAATTCCTGAAACCCGTTGGTCCACGACAAGGCCCGCCACTCCACGCGCACCGAAGGGTGGCGGTCCAAAAACGGCTGCAACAGCCCGTTCAAGCGGCTGATGAGCTGCAGACGGTCGTAGGACGCAATGATCCAAACCCGCAACATGTCGGTTTCCAATGGTTGTCCCCTGTCCTTTTTCGGATGGAACCAAACGGATGGAGCCAAAACAAAAACGAGACACTCACCCGAGCGGGCCCGTGCCTCGTCGCTGTCTCATCTCTTGTTGCTCCCTCACCCGCTCCGCCCGGACAACAGCGGGCACTCCGCACACCCGGGCAGTTGCGTCGCCTTGTCACAGGCCTTGATCACAGATTGCTCTCCACAGACGTCAAGTCTTTCGTCTCGCGGTCAAACCATTCCCAATCTGCCGAGTCGAGCATTTCGAGCTGAGCCTGCAGCAGCGACCGAAAACGAGCGCGAAAGATGGCGGCATTGCGTTGGACATCCTCGATTTCTTGGGCAATTTTCCGCGAACGGTTCAGCGCCTCCGCGACAATCCGGTCCGCGTTCTTCTCCGCCTCTTTGATGATGAGTTGCGCCTCTTTGCGGGCGTTGGCCTTGACCTCTTCCGCCGTCTCCTGCGCGACCAGGATGGCTTTGCTCAAACTCTCTTCGAGGTTCTCGAAGTGGCGCAAGCGTTCGTTGAGCGCCTCAATCTGTGCCTCAAGCTCCTTGTTTTGCCGAATCAGCGCCTCGTAGTCCTGGATGACGCGCTCCAGGAAATCATCCACCTCGTCTTCATCGTAACCGCGAAATGCACGGCTAAATTCCTTATTATGAATGTCCAACGGGGACAGCGGCACCCCAGGCACCTCCTCTGGCCGAACCAACACGACGGGAATGAAAGGACGGACTTTGCCGCACGCCGTTTTGGTCGCCGGCCGCTCACAGCCGTGCGTATTGGATACGGTATAGACATGTTCGACGCGAATCGCCAAAATTCCTTCATCGCGATCGCGATTTCAATACGCCGACCTCGATCACCATGCGGTCCCGCCGCGACACGCCCTTGACGTCCCGGACCCATACCCGGCCGAAGCCGCGGAGCGAGAGAAGGTCCCCCGGCCCGACTTCTTCATCCGGGTGGCTGCACGGCGCGAAGTTGAGCGACACCTTCCCGCCGGCGACGGCTTCTTGGGCCCGTGCGCGCGACAGGCGGCACGCCTGTGCGAGCACCGCGTCCACGCGCAAGCTGGACACGGTGATGACCTGGGTTTCATAAGCCGGCAGGGGCCACGCGACCGAACCGGTGACCACATCCACACGCACCGGATCCCGTCCCACCTGCCGCCAGTTCTGCAGCAAATAACTTTCCATTTCTTTACACACCGCCACCAGCACCTTGTCGTCCGTGACGGCAATGTCCCCAATCAACCGCCGTTCAATCCCGGTGCCGAGAATGCTGCCCAACACGTGGCCGTGTTCCGGTGCAAACCCCGGGGTCATTCCGACAGCGGCCAACACCGCGATGCGAAAGTCTTCTCGTGCCAAAGGCCAATCTTCCGGCAGCACCAATGCCCGCCGGCGCTCCGCCGCGTCGTACCCGCCGTCGGTGCGGACCACCATCCCTTCCCGGCGCGCAATCGCCTCCAGCAGATACACCTCGCGCGGAGACAAAAAATCGGTCAACTGCCAGCGGCCGCGGGTAAGCACACGCTCGACCCACTCCGTTGCCCGCTGTACAAACGGCCGTTCCGCCGGTCGCACCCACCCTGTGCGCGAACTCGTCATGAAGTCACGCGAGGCTCCTCACCACCGCATCCAGGATGGTCAACACACCCTGTTCGACGAAAAAGTAGACGATCACCGCCACGATGAACGAGACATCCAAACCGACGCCCCCAAACTGCAGCGGAGGAATAAATTTGAACAAGCGCAGGTACGGACCGGTCAGGCGATCGAGCCATTGGCCGACCTTGGTGTCCGCGATGTCCGGCAACCACGACACGAGCGCCGTCGCGATGAGCAGGTATCCATATACAGTCAATCCGGTTTGTACCACGGCAAACAAGACGGTGTACAGGTCCATGTGTGTCATCTCACCCTACGAGCCGGCGCCCTATCCGTACCATCGTCGCGCCTTCCGCCACAGCGGCGGGAAAATCGTCCGACATCCCCATCGACAACTCGGAAAAAGCGGGATCGCCCAGTTGCTGCCTCACCTCGTCCCGCAATTGCCGCAACGCGGCGAACACCGGCCGCACCGACTCCGGGTCGTCGGTCACCGGCGCCATGGTCATGAGGCCGCGCAAGCGGATGCCCTCCAGGCGGACCAACGCCTGCGCCGCGGCGCTGACCTCTTCCGGAGGCAACCCCGCCTTGGTCGCCTCACCCGAGACGTTCACCTGGAGAAGACAATTCACCTCGCGGCCGGCCGCGGCTGCCTGCGCGGCGACGAATGTTCCCAGTTCCACGCTGTCTATGGAATGAATCCAGGCAAAATGGCGGACCACCGCTTTCACCTTGTTCTTTTGCAGACGGCCGATGAAATGCCAGGTCGCCGCGCCGGCTTCCGGCCGCATCAGCTTCTCTCGCGCCTGCTGCCAGCGGTTTTCTCCCAATTCACGCAGTCCCGCGGCCAACAGGTCACCCAACCGTTCCGGACCCACATACTTGGTGACGGCGATGACCCGCACCTCTTGCGGTGCGCGCCCAGCTCGCCGGCACGCCGCCGCGATGGCATCCTCTACCTCGGCGAGGCGCTTCCGGTAGGTTGTCGCCCAATCCACGGCTTCTTTCTCCATGGTCTCCACCTGCAGCCCCTGCCTTCCCACTCCCTGTCTGCCTACACGCCGTGCGCATGGCATGAACGCGGCATGTGGTTGTCGAACCGCGTCACGAACCAAGTTGAAATTCCATCTCGAGCGTGCAAATTCCTGCTGCCCGCAGGTATGGTTCTTGACCTTCAAGAATCAAAACAGACAGACGGCGGCCAACTGGCGGCCTGTCCGTCCCCCTTCCGCACGGTGGGAAAACAGGACGTCCACCCGGCATGATGTGCAGACCCCGCTGTCCCGGACCTGCTCCCCGGGGACGCCGGCGCGCGTCAAATCGGCACGAATGCATTGCGCCAAGCCGACCAGAAACCGGTCCGCCCGGCCACGGCGCCGCATCACGAACCGCTCGCCAAACGCCGCCGCCACCTGAGAAGCCACCGCCCGGTCCACCTCATAGCAGCAGCGGCGGATGGACGGGCCAAGCCACGCTTCCACATCCGTGGTTGCGGTGCCAAACACCTCGCGCATCCGCGCCAGCGTCTTCACCACGATATGCCCCACCGTGCCGCGCCATCCAGAATGCACCGCCGCCACCACACGGTTTCGCCGGTCATAGAGGAGCACCGGCACACAATCTGCGGCCATAACCGCGATGACCACCCCGGGTTCACCCGTGATGAGGGCATCGGCCCCCGGGATGGGCGGCACGTGTCCGTCGCTGCCCGCCCCGCAGTCCGCCCGGCCGACGACGGCGACCTGCGTCCCGTGCACCTGTTCGGCAAACACCCAGTGCGTGAGCGGGACGCCGAGCGCTTGCGCGCACCGGTTCCGGTTGGCCACGACGTGCTCCGTCCGGTCTCCGACATGAAGACCCACGTTGAGCGAAGCATAGGGAAACCGGCTCATCCCGTGCACACGAAACGAGAACAAACCGCGCGCTCCGTCGTCCGACCAACGCGGTTGCCACCAGATGGGGCTGTCCACCCCGCCTGACCACGTGGTGAGCATTCGCTTCTCACACCCGTTCAGTATCCGCCCGTCCCCGGTTTGCCCGGCTTGCCGGCGGGCAAGTAGTAGCTTGCGTCGCGGTTGGGCCGAAGGTCGACGAGGATGACATCGGATCCGATTTTCACAATCCGGTTCCAGGGAACGACGACCTCCGGTCCACCGCCGACCATGCCAAAAAAACGGCCTTGGCCAGGTACCACGATGGCATGGATAAGCCCGTTTTCGATATCGATCTCCAAGTCGCCGATGGTCCCCAGCCGCTTGCCGTCGCTGATGTTCACCACGTCTTTTGATTGTAGATCAGAAATCCGCGTCATGTGGAGGCCCCTGCCTTCCTGCCACCCTGCAGCACGTGTACCTTGTTCCATCTTATGACGAGACACGAGCCGGCCATGCCATATTCGCGGCAGCTGCGGAACTTGCCCGAGGAAGGCGGCAGCACTCCAAGATCGATGCCCGCGTGCCCTAGGATTGGATGTGTTTCTGCATGCGCTGTATGGCTGCTTTTTCCAGGCGAGACACCTGAGCCTGCGAGATCCCGATCTCTTCCGCCACCTCCATCTGGGTCTTTCCTTCGTAAAAGCGCATGGACAGGATTTTCTTTTCGCGATCCGACAACCGGCGCATCGCCTCACGGATGGCAATGCCCTCTACCCAATGGGCATCCAGGTTTTTCTCGTCGTGGATCTGGTCCATGACATAAATCGGATCGCCGCCGTCATGATAGATGGGTTCAAACAACGAAACAGGGTCTTGGATGGCATCCAACGCAAACACGACTTCCTCTTTGGGCACGTCCATGTAGTTCGAGATCTCTTGGATGGTCGGTTCCCGGAGATTCTGATTGGTGAGCTGATCCCTGACCTGGAGCGCCTTGTAGGCGATGTCGCGCAGGGAGCGGCTGACGCGGACCGGGTTGTTGTCGCGGAGGTAACGGCGGATTTCCCCGACAATCATCGGGACCGCGTACGTGGAAAAGCGTACATTCTGAGACAGGTCGAAGTTATCGATGGCCTTCATGAGTCCGATGCATCCCACTTGAAACAAGTCATCCACGTTTTCGCCGCGGTTGTTGAAGCGCTGGATGACCGACAACACCAGCCGCAGGTTGCCATTCACCAACTTCTCGCGCGCCCGCCGGTCACCCTGTTGCAACTGGGCGAACAACTCCCGCATCTCGGCGTTGGTCAGAACCGGCAACTGCGAGGTGTTGACGCCGCAGATCTCGACCTTGTTGCGTTTCATGGCGCGCCCCCCTAGGTGACTGGACCAAGATGTGTTGCGGTGAGGCAACCGGACAGCAAGCCTCCGACCGATCTGCCAACTGTAGTATGTCCGCCCGCGATCCGGCGTTATGCACCGAGGCCGGCCCCTTCCCGACGAGAAAGGACCGGCCCCACGCGGCAAAACGACACGGCTTGATTCGGCGGCCAACCATGTGAACTTCGGCAACCCATGCTTCGGCAACCCGTTCCCCGTATGCCATCCCGTCACATCATGCGGTTGAATTCCTTGCGCAGCCGTTTGATGATCCGTTTTTCCAAACGTGAGATGTAAGACTGGGAAATGCCCAGGCGGTCGGCGACATCCTTCTGGGTCATCTCCTGGCCTGTGCGCAACCCGAAGCGCAGTTCCATGATGGTTCGTTCGCGTTCGGACAGTTTATCCAGGGCGTCGTACAACAAGGCGCGATCGACTTCTTCTTCCAGATTACGGTATATGGTATCCGGATCTGTGCCCATCACGTCGGAGAGCAAGAGCTCGTTGCCGTCCCAATCCACGTTGAGCGGTTCATCGAACGACACCTCGGCCCGCACCTTGTTGTTGCGGCGAAGAAACATCAGAATCTCATTTTCGATGCAACGCGACGCGTACGTCGCGAGCTTGATTTTTTTCGACGGATCAAACGTATTGACCGCCTTGATCAAGCCAATCGTCCCAATGGAAACCAAGTCCTCGATGTGCACCCCCGTGTTCTCGAACTTGCGGGCGATGTACACAACCAGGCGCAGATTCCGTTCAATGAGCATGGTCCGGACCGCTTCATCGCCTTCCGGCAGGCGGCTGAGGAGATACTCCTCCTCCTCCCGGGTCAGGGGCGGCGGCAGCGCTTCTCCCCCGCCGACGTAGTAAACCTCTTCGCTGCCGCCCGCGAGCTTCCGCCGCAGACGAATCCACATCAGTTGCCAGCGCAGGCGCCACATCATCCTCGTGTTGCTCCACGGCATCTTCAATCCCGTCATCTCCCATGATGAGATCGGTATGCAGAATCGCTTGAAAGTGGCGGTCGAGCGACAGGCCGTTCGGATGGAGCGCGAGCAGGCACGGTCCGGCGCGAACCGAGCGCCCTTCGCAGGTGATGCGGACCTCGTCCGGCCGTACCGCCACCGTCACCTGTTGCGTCCCGCCCGCCCCTCGGTACGGCACGACAGCAAGGCGGCGACGCCACGCTGCATCGTCCACGCGGCTGAGCGCCTCCAGCCATCGCTCCGTCTCCGCGGCGGCCAGCGCGGGCGGCAAGACAGGCGCGAGCGCTTCCGCCTCCACCAGACAGACCGGCCGGCGTGAGATGGGATCGTAAAGCCGGTTGCCTGTATCCAGCAGTCCGGTGAACACCACCTCCTTGCCGGCGACCACCACGTGCACGGTGCACGCTGTCGCTTGCAACCATGCCCGCATCCGCAAGTGGCGCACCAAGAGTCGAATCCCCGCCCAAGCGACAGGACACGCCACGATGAGGCTGAGGCTGCCGAGGCTGGTCAAAAAAGCCAGGCGGTTGGCTGCAACCACCGTGCCTTGGGCCACGGAGACCGCCGGGAGCGCAAAGTGGATGGCGATGGCGGCCCCGGCGCAGAGGAAACTGACCATGTAGAACACAGCTGCATTCCGGGCCAGATCCAGGCTGCGGCGCCAAGGCAGAGCAATGGCCACCATCAGCAGGGATGCGGCAGCCTTGCCAGGCCATGTGGTGAGCAGAGAGAGGGTGGGGAAAAAGACGGAGAGCGCATAGACGGAACCTGCCAGTGCCCCGAGCAACACCCGCCACGGCCGCACAGTCCGCCGCAGGATCCAACCCGTCACCGCCAGCAGCACGGCGTCCATCGCGAAGTTGACGAGCCAGACGACGTCGATGTAGACGACCGGCACGGCACCACCCCGGACGGTTTTGCTCACAGTATACTGAATATCTATTACAAAGCTTGTCGGAACTTGACGGTCAGGCGGGGCAAGTTTTGTGAAAAAGAAAAAAGCGTGCGCCACCTGGCACACGCGTGGGTGCAGTGAGGTCACACACCGGGAAGACACACAAACCAGGACGGGCCCGCATCACCTGGCGACGCGGGCAAGCCGTTTTCCCGTCCGCCATCCGCAAAGTGTCAGCGATCCCGGCCGAAGCGCCCTCCCTTGCGTAAGAAGGCGGGCACTTCCCAGTTGCTGGTGTTTGCACTCAGCGGCACATCTTCCAGCACGGCCGAGCGCCGCGGCGGCTGGGACGACTGCGGCCGGTTTTCGAAGCCCGTGGCGATGACCGTCACGACGATTTCATCGCCGAGGTCCGGGTCGATGTGTGCGCCGAAGATCATGTTGACATCCGGGTCGGCCGCGGTGGATACGTGGTCCGCCGCTTCGTTGACCTCCCACAAACTCAGGCTCGGACCGCCGGCGATATGCATCAACACGCCGCGCGCACCGTCGATGGACGTCTCCAGCAACGGGCTCGAGATGGCCTTTTTCGCCGCTTCCGTCGCCCGGTTTTCTCCACTTGCCACGCCGATGCCCATCAACGCCGATCCGCGCTCCACCATGATGGCCTTGACGTCCGCAAAGTCGACGTTGATGAGCCCGGGGACCGCAATCAGGTCCGAGATCCCGGCGACCCCTTGCCGCAACACGTTGTCTGCCTCACGGAACGCGTCGAGCATCGGGGTGTTGCGGTCCACAATCTCCAACAGGCGGTCGTTCGGGATGACGATGAGCGTGTCCACTTTCTCCTTCAAATTGGCGATACCCATTTCCGCCTGTTGCATGCGGCGCTTCTGCTCAAACCGGAAGGGCTTCGTCACCACGCCGACCGTCAATGCGCCCAACTCCTTGGCGATCTCGGCGATGATGGGCGCAGCCCCCGTGCCGGTTCCGCCGCCCATCCCCGCCGTCACAAACACCATATCGGCGCCTTGCAGGACGTGTGTCAGAATTTCCCGCGATTCCTCCGCGGCTTTTTTCCCTATCTCCGGGTTGGCGCCGGCACCGAGACCTCGCGTCAGCTTTTCTCCAATCTGGACACGCGTCTGCGCCTTGGACATCTGCAGGGCCTGGGCGTCGGTGTTGACCACGATGAACTCCACGCCCTGGACCCCCGATTCAATCATCCGGTTCACGGCGTTGCACCCGCCGCCGCCCACACCGATCACTTTGATTTTGGCCAGCGGCTCCACGTCCAACTCAAAATCCAACATCGCTGTTCCTCCCACATCTCCGGTCGTTGTCGCGGCGAGTCGGCCGAAACCGCCGCAGAGCGGCCGCCCTGCGCGAAATCGCGCGCGCACGCCGTCAGATGAAATCGCGCAGCCAATCCTTGAAACGAACGAACAAGCCGCCGCCGGTCTTGACCGGTCGCCCGTACGACGCTGCTTCCGACGAAGCATTGCGGAACTGCGAACGCACCGCATACGCAATCATACCCACACCGTTCACGAAAGACGGATCCCGGACGCCGAGGAATTCAGGGATGGCGACCCTGACCGGCGCATTCAACTCTTGTGCCGCCACCTCGCTGGCACCCTGCATCGACATCACTCCGCCGTGCAAGACGTACCCGGATGGCAGGTCGGGGGAGTACCCCATTTTCTCTATCTCTTTCCGCACCAAGGAGAAGATCTCCTGCATGCGCGGTTCAATGATGGTCGCCAAATCGTATTGCGAGTATTCCATCTCCTGGTTGCTTCCGATGCGCGGCACCTTGAACCGCTCATGTTCGGACGCCAGTTCCACCGATGCGCAACCGTGGCGCAACTTGATCTGTTCCGCCACCGACGTCTGGGTGCGGAGGCCGATGGCGATGTCGTTCGTGACATAGTCACCGCCCATCGGGATGATGCTCGTCCCGACCAAAACCCCGTTGTCGAACACCGACACCGAGGTCGCGCCCGCACCGACGTCCACCAGCGCCACGCCGAGTTTGCGCTCGTCGTTCGACAACGCAATCTGGCTTGCGGCCAAGGGCAACAACACCAGGTTCGCCACCTCGATGCCGGCCTTTTCCACGCACCGGACGACGTTGTGGACAGCGGTCCGGCTGCCGGTGATGAGATAGGCTTCCACTTCCAGGCGCACGCCGAGCATGCCGCGGGGGTCGACGATGCCCCGCAAGCCGTCGACGATGAACTCCCGAGCCACCACGTCGATGATCTCGCGCTCCGGCGGCAGCGCCACCACCCGCGCTTGCTGCAGGACGCGATCGACATCCTCCTCGCTGATCTCCCGGTCTGGCGATGAAACCGCCACGACCCCGTGGCTGTTCTGCAACTGGATATGATTCCCGGATATCCCGACGTACGCGGACGTGATGTGAATGCCGACCATCCGCTCCGCGTGGTCCACCGCTTGGCGGATGGACTCGACCGTCAAGTCTATATCAACGATGGATCCGTGCCGGATGCCTTCGCCATCCGCCGATCCCACGCCGATGACGTTGATGCTGTTGCCAGCCGGCTCGCCGATGATGGCGCGTACCTTCGACGTCCCGATGTCCAGGCTGACAATGTAATCTCCCTTGGCCAAGCGTTGGGCACCTCCTTGCGTGCGCCTGTTCCCTGTTCAGCCGATCTATTTCCACAAGCGCGCCGCCGATCCTCTTCTGCGCTGAAACTTTTTTCGGGAAATACTCGTCCGCCGGCGCGCCCCTCCCCCAGACGAGACGCTCAGCCCATGGGTTTCCCGCTCCGTTCCTTCCAGCGGCGAAACGCGATCCGGCGGATGACCGCCAAGTTTTGAAACAAGCGGACGCCGAACGCGACCACGGCCGCGAGGTACAGGTCGACGCCCAGTTGCTCGCCGAGGAACGCCAACAGGGCGGCCAACAGCGTATTGACAATAAACCCGGAGAGAAACACCGTGCTGTCGAACGACTTCTCCAGCGTCGCCCGGATCCCCCCGAACACCGTGTCGAGCGCGGCCAAGATGGCGATGGAGAGATAACTCGAATACGCCACCGGGATGCTCACATTGGCGACAAGGCCGATGGCCGCACCGAGGATCAAACCGAGCACAGGCAGCCAAATCACGACGCTCCCCCCTGTCATTCCCGCACATCCCGTGCCGCGGCCTTGTCTTCCCGGTCATCACGGGTTGGCCGCGACCTCCTTCGCCCACGTTCCGGGCAGGGGCCCGTTGTACCCCGGCACCGTCACGCCGTGCGCTCCGGGGTGAGAAGTGATGAGGCAATCCTCCTGCATCAAATTGAGCAGCGGCACCACATTATCGACGGTCAGGACCGCCCGCATCTGCTCGATGTCACCCACGGCTTTGATCACGTACGGCATCGCGACGGGATATCCGTTCACTTGCAGCGTGGTACCGCCGCCAAGGCCGGTCACCAGCCGAATGGACGATGTCGTGACCAAGCGCTGGTCGTTGATGCTGATGGCCTTCGCCCCGTTGGAGAACAGGTCGTTGACAATCTGGGAGATCTCCTGGTCGGCCACCTTGCTGAACTGGCCGGCGAACTGTGGGTCGAACGGCAACTTGGGGTCATCCTGGATGCGGATCACGATGCCCGGCCCTGTCACCGGCGTCAAACCCGCCTCCGCCGCCACGGTCGCCGCGTCGCGCATCAGCGCCGCGCGCATCGCCTGCTGGTTTCCTTCCGACGCTTTGAACTGTGCGAGTTGTGCATTGAGCTTCGCGATGTCCTGCAGCAACGTCCGGTGCTCCGCGAGTTGTTCTTCCACCTGGGTCCTCAGGTCGATATAACTGGAGATGGTGGTGGCCGACGGCGGGCGCGAGGTCAGCTGCAGGGTGAGCATAAAACCCAAGAGGCTGCTGATTCCGGTCAATGACCACATGAACGTCCGGCGCTGCATCCCCGCTCACCTCAGTCCGCACCCACTGCGCCCGCGGTGGCGTTGCCCGTGAACGCAGGCATCTTGATGTCATCTTCCATCGTCGGCGCCGACACGTTGACGCCGCGCGCCCGCAGTGCGTCGAGGATGCCGCCTTGGATTTCGAGCGCCGACTTGAGGGTGTGCGGATCGCCGATGGCCTCGATGGTAAACGGCGCACCGATGCGATGCCCGTTGATCCGCACCACCGGGCCGGTGCAGAAGATCCCGGACGTGGCCACGACCCGGTAACCGTTGATGGACACCGCCTCCGCCCCGGCTGTGAACAGTTCATTGATGACGCTGCGCACGTCCCAGTCATGCGTCAAGACCTGTTCCGTGTCGGAGTTGACGGCAATCCCGTCCATCAGGACCACGCTTACGCCCGGCCCTTCCACCGGCGTCAATCCCGCGAGGATGCGTTCTTGCTGCAAGCGTTGTTGCAATCGCGCCAGCTGGCTGTTGGACCCCGCCATCTCTTTCTCATACGCGGCAAGTTGCGCGGTGAGACGGGCGAGCTGCTGTTCTGCGCGCGCGTTGGCTTCCTTCAGGGCGGCCAGTTCGTTCTGCAGGCGTTTCTCCTCCGTCCCGTACGCATGAACCGAAATGGCATCCAAGCGCCCCGTCTGTGTCTGGCGATACTGGAGGGCCATCATGAAACCGAGGACCAACGACGCCAAGGTGAGCGACACAGCCCACTGTGCTCGTCCTGTCATCCCCCTCCAACCCCCCCTGTGCCGGATGGGCGAAACGGCGTATAGCGATACGGCGGTTGCCCCGTCAAGTCGACCACCCCGGGCCGGTAACCATGCTGGGCGAAGTACGAGACGGCCGCAAGCAGCGTGGAGAACCTTGCCGCCAGCTGACGTGCAGCCACCTGGCCGGCGAACCCGTCGATCAAGTAAATCGTGGCGACGCCGAACCTGTCGATATCGATCTCCGACACCCGGGATACGTCCGCTTCATGCAGGCGCGCCAACTGGCGGCAGACCGACACCGCGTCCCCGTCGCCCAGCGTTCTCCCGGGGGTGACGGACGCAAGTCCGGCCACGGTGAGCACCGGCCAACGGAACCCGTCCTCCGGCGTGATCTCGTCGTAGACCGTGCCATCGTTCAAAACCCGGAAGTAACGTCCGCCCTGCCGCGCGATGGCGACCACGTGCTTCTCCTCGACACGCAGATCGACCTCCCCCCGCAGCGGACGGACCGTCACCTGCACGCGCTCGACCAAAGGCAGCGCCGCCGCGATCTGTGCGGACACGGCCGAACCGTTGACTTGCCACAAGCTCATGCCGGGCCGCAGGCCGGAAGCGCGCACCACCCGGTCTGCCGGAACATCGCGGTTGCCGCTCACCACCAGGTGGCGGATGCGTGTCAACGGGGATTCCAAGAACACCACCAAGGCGATGAACAGGAAAAAGCTGATGACCAGGCGGCGTTGGCGTCGCCGCCTGCGGTGGCGGTCCTCGTCAGGCCGGCGGAGCTGCGGATATGCCACCCAACGTCCCTCCAAGATGATGTACCTACAGCGAACGGGCGGTGCGAGGACCCCCACCACCCGTCCGGCGGACACGCGAGGTCTGTTGCGGCTTCATTATATCATTCCGCGCCTGGTGCTTGCATGAATGGACAGGCCCCCCTTGGCATGCATCGATTTCCTCGTGCTGCGCATGCTATCCAGGCGGAAGCCATCCCATGTACGAACCGGTGTCCGCGCCGCAGGAAGGGACGGAGGTCATGCGATGAAGACCCATCCGAACGAAGGACTGCGCAAGGTGTATTGGGCCATCGCCATCGTGGTCATCTTGTTGATAGGACTCGGTGCCGTACTGTGGTGGTACGACGCCGAATGGTTGTACCGCTGAGAGGGGAAGGGATCCGATTGCGCACCAGACCAACCCGGCGCCGTCTCGCCGTCGGCGTGACCATCCTCATCCTGGCGGGGGTGCTCATCCTGTTGTGGGAGGCGCGCGTGTTCGCGGTTCATATTGTCACGAGGTGATGACCGATGCGCCATGCCCTGCTGCGCCATGCGCGCAGGTGGATTGCCGCGCTGACCACCCTCGGGTGCGCAGGCGGTTGCACGCCTGAGCAGGTCCTGTTGCTCCATCCGGCCGGCCCGGTCGCCCGCACCGAACGAGACATCATCCTGTTGAGCATCGGTTTGGTATCCATCGTCGTGGTGCCGGTCATCGTCCTGCTCGGGTACATCGTCCGGCGTTTTCGCGACCGGCCTGGCAATGACGCCCCTTATCAGCCGGACTGGTCGGAAAGTCCTTGGCTCGAGGTGGTCTGGTGGGGCATCCCCATCGTGATCATCGGCATCTTGGCCGTGGCGACGGTACGGCAGACGTTCGCGCTGACCCGTCCGCCCGCAGCGTCCGGGCCGCCGCTCACCGTCCAGGTGACGTCGCTCAATTGGAAGTGGTTGTTCCAGTATCCCGAACATGGCATCGCCACCGTGAACTACTGCGAGATCCCGGTGGGCAGGCCGGTCGAATTCGTCCTGACCAGCAACGCGCCGATGAATTCGTTCTGGGTGCCCCAGTTGGGCGGCCAAGAGTACACCATGGCCGGTATGGCGATGCGGCTGTGGTTGCAGGCGGACAAACCCGGAACGTATTACGGCCATGGTGCCAACTTCAGCGGACAGGGGTTCGCCCACATGCATTTCCGTGTCATCGCGGTGCCGCAACCGGCTTTCGCCCGCTGGGCGCGGGAGGTTCAGGCGCACGCGCCGGCGCTCACCTGGGCAGGTTACCAGCGGCTCGTTCAGCCAGGGCTCGCCCGGGAGACCGCATATTCTTCATATCCGCCCGGCATCTTTGCGCACCTCGTGGAGCAAGAAGGCGGCATGTACATGAAACACCCGGCGTACGGAACGGATTGAGCCGCGGCGGACGCATGCCCGGCGGACCAACTCTCACCCATGCACCAGGAAAGCAGGTGAAGCCATGAACCTCGAACCAACCTACGCCACCCACTTCTTTGTCACCGGCGATCCGATGATCTACGCTGCCGATGTGTCCATTTTGTTGGTCAGTGCGGCCATCGTGTTCGTGCTCACCTACTTCAAAAAATGGGGATGGCTGTGGCGGGAATGGCTGACCACGGTCGACCACAAAAAAATCGGGATCATGTACATGATCGCGGCGCTGTTGATGCTGTTTCGCGGCGGCGTCGATGCGCTCTTGATGCGGACGCAGTTGGCGCTCCCGAACATGCACTTTTTGCAACCTGAGCATTACAACCAGATCTTCACCACCCACGGCACCTTGATGATCCTCTTCATGGCGATGCCGTTCATCTTCGCCATGATGAACATCGCCGTACCCCTGCAGATCGGCGCCCGCGACGTGGCCTTCCCGTATCTGAACGCCGTCAGCTTTTGGCTGTTCTTTTTTGGCGCGCTGTTGTTCAATCTGTCGTTTGTCATCGGCGGATCGCCGGACGCGGGCTGGACGAGCTATCCACCGCTCGCGGAAGTTCCGTTCTCGCCCGGGCCAGGGGAGAACTTCTACCTGCTCGGTTTGCAGATCTCCGGCATCGGCAGCATCGCCACAGGGATCAACTTTTTCGTCACCATCCTCAAGATGCGGGCGCCCGGCATGACGCTGATGCGGATGCCGCTGTTTTGCTGGTCGGTATTGGCGACAACCATCCTCATCATCTTCGCATTCCCCGTCCTCACCGTCGCCCTCGCGCTCCTGCTCATCGACCGGATTGCGGGTGCGCACTTCTTCTCCATCTTCGACGGGGGCAATCCGATGATGTACGTCAATCTCTTCTGGATGTGGGGCCATCCCGAGGTGTACATCGTCGTCCTTCCTGCATTCGGCATTTTTTCCGAGGTGGTGGCCACCTTCTCTCGCAAACGCATCTTCGGATATGCTTCGATGGTCGCTTCGATGATGGCCATCGCCATCATCAGCTACTTCACCTGGGTTCACCACTTCTTCACCATGGGCGCAGGACCGGGCGTCAACAGTTTTTTTGCCGTCTCGACCATGATCATCGCCATCCCGACCGGTGTCAAGGTGTTCAATTGGTTGATGACGATGTACCGCGGCCGCATCCGGATGACGGTGCCGATGCTCTGGACGGTCGGCTTCATCCCCAACTTCGCCATCGGCGGTGCGAGCGGCGTCATGCTCTCGGTCGCCCCGGCTGACTATCAGTACCACAACAGCTATTTTCTCATCGCCCACTTTCATCAAGTTCTCATCGGCGGCACGGTGTTCGGCATGTTGGCCGGGATGTACTACTGGTGGCCGAAGATGTTCGGATTCATGCTGGACGAACGCCTCGGGCGCTGGGCGTTCTGGTGGTTCAACGCAGGGTTTTACGTCTGCTTTCTGCCCCAGTATGTGCTCGGCTTCATGGGCATGACGCGCCGTATCTACGTCTACCCTGCGCACATGGGGTGGACGGAATGGAACTTCATCTCGACCCTCGGCGCGTTCATGATGGGTGTCGGGTTCCTCCTGCTGGTCGCCGACATTCTGTACAGCATCCGTCACGGCGAACGGGACGTTACCGGCGACATCTGGGACGGCCGCACCCTCGAATGGTCGCTGCCGTCACCCGCACCGCACTATAACTTTGCGCGCATCCCTGTCGTCACCGCGCGCGACGCGTGGTGGGCCATGAAGGAAGCGCGCAAGCGGGGGGAAGCGCTGCCGGACGCAAGGCCGCTTGCCCCCATCCACATGCCCAAAAACTCCGGCTTGCCGTTTTTGCTGTCGCTCTCCTTCTTCGTCGCCGGGTTCGGCCTGGTGTTCAACTGGTACATGCTGGCGGTGGCCGGATTCCTTGGCGTCGGCCTGTGCTTGTTGCTGCGCTCGTTCGCGGAAGACAAGGCGTATTTCATCCCTGTGGAAGAGATTGCGCGCACCGAAGCGGCGCTCGGGAGGGTGTGACGCATGGCGGTGGTGCACGAGGCGAGTGATGCATTCAACGTGCGCGAACACGGACACCATCACGATGAAGACGCGCTGCGCATCTTCGGGTTCTGGATCTTCCTGACCAGTGACCTCATCCTCTTCGCGTGTCTGTTTGCGACGTACGTCATCCTGTCCAACCACACCGGCAGCGGTCCCACGCCGGCGGACATGTTCGACGTGCCGGCCTTTACGGCAGAGACCATCATCCTGCTCACCAGCAGTTTCACCTGCGGCTTGGCCACCTTCGCCATGCACCACGGCCGCCGCGGGCTGATGCTCACCTGGCTCATCGTCACCCTTTTGCTCGGCCTGGCGTTTGTCGGTCTGGAGGCGTCCGAGTTCACACGCAACGCGCTCGCCGGCGCCACCATGCAACGAAGCGCGTTTTTGTCGGCGTTCTACACCCTTGTCGGCACCCACGGCTGCCACGTCTCATTCGGCATCCTGTGGATGACAAGCATCCTCATCCAGGCCTGGCGAAAAGGGCTGGCGGGCGAGATCCCGGGCAAGGTGTTCATCGTCGGCCTCTACTGGCACTTCCTCGACGTGGTATGGGTCTTTATTTTCACAGTCGTCTATCTGATGGGAGTGATGCGTTGACATGGCCCTGCATCCATCCTCCGCGCCGCACGGCGGAAAGCGTCCGTTCCCTTGGTCGCACATGGTCGGGTTCATCCTCTCCATCGTGCTCACCGTGGCCGCGCTCTGGGCTGTGCTCGCCCGCGCCCTGCACCCGGGCCCGTTAACGACGTTCATCCTCGTGCTGGGCGTGCTCCAGATTGTCGTCCAGTTGTTTTTCTTCATGCATATCACGGAGAGCGAAGGTCCGCCTTGGCATGCGTGGATGCTGATGCTCGGGTTCGTGTTTGTCGTCGCCATCGTCGCAGGTTCCATCTGGATCATGTCGTTCGGCACCGAAGCGTATTGAGTTGTGACATTTTCTTGACAAATAGGTATATAATCATGGATAGTCAGATGATTTCATCAGCGACCCTGCGCGCGGGTGGGATGGCGATGAGCACGACCTTGCCCGAGGTGGGCGACTGGGTGTCGTTTTATTCCCCCGCCAAACGGCGGGTGTTGACCGGTTTTATCTTAAATATACCGAAATATACGAAAGTATGTATGGTCTACGTCCCTGCGGAACAGCGGACCATGGCCGTTTCCCTGTACGACGTCACACCAGCCGATGTCTCGCTGCAACCCGAAGACTTGCGGGCGCTCATCGACCTTTCGCTCGATCTCAAGGATGAAGCATGGTTCCGCGAGTTGATGGGCCGCCGGCGGGCGCACAAACAGCGTGACAACCTGTTTTTGGCGTTGTTCTTGACCCTGGCGTCCCTGCTGTTTGTGGTGATATAACGGGCGGTCTTCCGGCATACCGGTGATGGAGAAGAAGGTGCGGAAAGAAAAAGGTCATGGAACCGAGGCCGCCCGCTCTGGCGGCCACGGTTCCACTCAGATCCGGATGCGCGCGATGTCGGCACCGAGATCGCGCAGGTACACGTCAATCTGCTCGTAGCCGCGGTCGATGTGATGCAAGCCCTCAATCCGGGTCGTCCCGTCGGCCATCAGACCCGCGATGACCAACGCGGCACCGCCGCGCAAATCGGTGGCTTCCACCGCAGCCCCGTACAGGCGCGGCACGCCGCGGACGATGGCGGTACGCAGGTCGACCGTGATGTCCGCCCCCATGCGCAACAGGTCGTTCACGTGGCGAAAGCGCGCCTCAAATACGTTCTCCCGGATCACGCTGGTGCCCGCCGCCGTGGTCAACATGGCCATCAGCGGCGCCTGCAAATCGGTGGGGAAGCCAGGATACGGATCGGTACGGACGTCCATGGCCTTGTATCCATCCCGTCCGTCGACCGCGATGACCGATCCATCGACGTCCACACGGATTCCGGCGTCGCGCAGCTTCTGCAGCACGGCGCCGAGGTGCTCGGGGACGGCGCCCTCCACCGCGACACAGCCTCCGGTCGCCGCTCCGGCGATGAGGAGGGTGCCGGCGACGATGCGGTCAGGAATGATGCGGTGTTCTGCTTCGCGCAGGTGGTGCACCCCGCGCACGCGGATCACAGGCGTCCCCGCGCCTTCGATGTCCGCACCGCACTTGCGCAGGAACGCCACCAGATCGACAATTTCCGGCTCGCGTGCTGCGTTTTCAATCACGGTCACCCCGTCGGCGAGCACCGCGGCCATGATCAGGTTTTCCGTCGCGCCGACGCTCGGAAAGTCCAAGGTGATACTCGATCCGTACAACCGGTTGGCGGTGCAACGGATGTAGCCGTGCTTCTCTTCAATCGTCGCACCGAGCGCACGCATGCCGCGCAGGTGGTAGTCGATGGGCCGCTGACCAATCACGCATCCCCCCGGTTTGGAGACCACCACCTCGCCGAACCGCGCCAACAGCGGGCCCATAAGGAAAATGGAAGAGCGCATACGCCGCATCAAATCGGCAGGCACGCTCGTGTTCGCCAGGTGCCGGCAATCCACCCGCACCTCGTCCCGTTCAAACACCACGTCGGCACCGAGAGCTTCCAGAATCTGAATCATCACATGCACGTCTTCCAGGTTGGGCACACCTTGGATGACGCTGATACCTTCCACCATGACGGTCGCCGCCAGGATGGGCAGGGCCGCGTTCTTCGCTCCGTAGACGCGGGTTCGCCCGGCCAGCGGGCGTCCGCCGCGAATCGCGAACGCGTCCACGTCTTCACCCCCTTGGAGCGGGCTCCCCGAGGATGCGCACCTCAGTCTCCAGCCAGACTCCAAACTGTCTCCACACGGCGTCCCGGGCATACTGCATCAGCCAGAGCACATCCTCCGCGGTGGCGTGGCCGAGATTCACGATGAAGTTGGCGTGTTTCTCGCTGATTTGCGCGTCGTTGCGCCGGAAACCCTTGAGCCCCGCCTCTTCAATCAAACGCCCTGCGTGCATCCCCGCCGGGTTGCGAAAGACCGAACCGCAGTTCGGGAGAGAGAGGGGCTGGGTGCTGTTGCGGCGCGCCGACCAGGCGCGCACCTTGGCCATGAGCTCTTCCGGATCTCCCGGGCGGAGTTGAAAAGCGGCCTGCACCACAATCCCCGGCCGGTCCTTGAGGATGCTGTACCGGTAGCCGAAGCGCAGGTCCGCATTCGTGTAACGGTGGATGTCCCCGTCGCCATCCATCACGTCCGCCCACAGCAAGACGTCTTTCGTCTCGCCGCCGTGCGCCCCTGCGTTCATCATCACCGCGCCGCCGACGGTGCCCGGAATGCCGGTGGCAAACTCCAGGCCCGCGAGGTGGTGGCGGATCGCGATATGCGCCGCGGAGACGTACGAGCGACCGGCGAGCGCCGTTAAGCGCGTCCCTTCCACGTCGATGTCCGCAAACTGGTCCGCCAGCTTGATCACCAAACCCCGGATTCCCCCGTCGAGCACAAGCAGGTTGGAACCGCGGCCAATCACCGTCCAAGGCATGGCGAGCGCCTTGGCGGCCTGCACCGCGCCGCGCAATTCCTCGACCGTGCGCGGACAGACGAACACATCAGCCGGCCCGCCGATCCGCCACGTGGTATGTTTGGCGAGCGGCTCGTGAAACGCCACCTCGCCCACCCCGTGCGCCGCAAACACTCGCCGGACGGAATCCAGGTTCATGGCCAACCTCCCATCGCGTACATCCGACCGTGCCTATGCCTGGGCCCGCATGGCATCCTATGGTGAGACGTGGGCATCGGTGCATCGGCCACTGTCCGTGCACCTCCCATCCGCCGCGCCGCGGCCGTGAGCACCGCAGCGCGCACCATCCGGGCGCGGCAGTGCAGGAACGGGTCAAATCGTCACCGCCTCGCGACCGACAGGACCACCTCGTACAAACGCGCGACGGCATCCGGTGTGCCCAAGCGGCGGGCAGCCTCGCGCATGCGAGCGGCCCGCTCCGGATGGAGTACCGTCGCCAACGCTTGCCACAACGCGGACGGTGTCAACTCCGCCTCCCGGATCATCCACGCCGCCCCCTGCTCGGCAAGGCGGCGCGCGTTGTGTTCCTGGTGGTTCGCGGTCACGTACGGAGAGGGAATGAGCACGGACGGTACGCCGAGGGCGCAGATCTCCGCGAGCGTGGAACTGCCGGCCCTCGTCACCACCGCGCTCGCCTGCGGCAAGACCGCCGGCATGTCGTGGATGAACGGCACGACCGTCACGTTGTCCGGGACCGCACCCAGGCGTTCCATCACGCGCGCGAAGTGCGCCTCCCCGGTGACAAACAGGAGTTGCCACCGCGGCACCTCGGCAAAACGCGGCACCACCTGGGCAATCACGCCGTTCACCGTCTCCGAACCGCGGCTGCCGGTGTAACACACGACCAACCGCTTGTCCGGGTCAATCCGGTACATGGCGCGGGCTTGCGCCAACCGTTCGGGCGAGGCGGCCATCACCTCGCTGGCGCGCGGGTTCCCGGTGACAATCACCCGCCCCGCGCCGCGAAACGCCGCTTCCGCCCCGGGGAATGCCAACGCCACCGCGTCGGCCCGCCGTGCGCACAGCCGGTTGGACAAACCGGGCGCGGCATTCCCTTCCCAGATGACGGTCGGAATGCCCAGCCGCTGCGCCGCCCACACCACCGGCAGCGTCACGTAGCCGCCGGTGCCGAGCACGACGTCCGGGTGAAACGACTGCAACAACCGTCTCGCTTCCCGGTAGCCGCGGTAGGTCACCGCCACCGTCCGCAGCACCGAGGGGCTCATCTGCCGGCGCAGGGGTGCGGCCGGCACCGTCACAAACGGCAATCCCTCCCGCGGCACGATGTCCCGCTCCAGCCCTTGTTCGCCGCCGACGTACAACACCTCTGCGTCCGGATGGTGTTGGTGCAGGTACCGCCACAAGGCGAGCGCCGGGAAGATGTGCCCGCCCGTGCCGCCGCCGGTGAGGACCAACCGCATGTCGCTGCCACCTCCGCGCGTCAACCCACGCCCCGCGCCTGACGGGAAATGTTGAGCAAAATGCCGACGCCTGTCAACATCAGCGTCAACGAGGACCCGCCGTAGCTGAGAAACGGGAGCGTCACGCCGGTCGCCGGGATGCTGCCCGTGACCACACCGACGTTGACCAAGACTTGGACGGCAAGGATGCCGGTGATGCCCGCCGCAAGCAGTGTCCCGAACTCGTCGGGCGCAAGCGCCGCCGTCCGGAATCCGCGCCAGACCAAGACAGCAAACAAGGTCAACACCGCCGCCGCCCCCAAAAACCCGAGCTCCTCGCCGAGGATGGCGTAGACAAAGTCGGTCTGGGGTTCCGGCAGGTACAGGTACTTCTGGCGGCTGTGACCCAGCCCCAACCCAAGCAAACCGCCGGATCCGAGCGCGTACAACGACTGAATCACCTGATACCCTGAGCCGAGCGGGTCCTGCCACGGATTGAGGAACGAGGTGATGCGGGCCATCCGGTAGGGCGCCATCGCCACCAGGACCGCGAACGCCACGGCTCCCGTCCCGGCCAGGCCCAACAGGTGCCCGACCCGCGCACCCGCCGCGAACAACAGGATGACCGTCGCCCCGACGATGACCACGCTCTGCCCCAGGTCAGGCTCCAACATGATGAGCCCGACCGCGGTCAGCGCCATCATCAACGGCGGGAGAAAGCCCCGGGTCAAGGATTGCACACGCTCGCCCGCATCCGCCAGATAGTGCGCCAAAAACACGACGAGCGCCAGCTTCGCGAACTCCGACGGTTGGATGCCGAACGGGCCCACGCCGAGCCACGCCTGCGATCCGTTGCGGTTCACCCCGACGCCGGGCACAAGCACCACCGTCAACAAGAGAAAACTGGCGCCCGCCAGGTACGGTGCCCATGCGCGCAGCCGGTGGTAATCCACCCGCGACATCCACCACATCAACCCGACCCCGAGCGCCGCCCACAACACCTGACGCTTGGCGTAGTAAAACGCATCGCCGAACTTTTGCTGCGAGAGCACCGAGCTGGCGCTGTGGACCATCACGACGCCGATGGACAAAAGCACGAGTGTGGCCCACAGGATGACCCAATCCGGGGACTGCCGGACCTTGGCGTACAAGACGCGTCCCCCCTGTCCCACGACGTGACGCTACAATGTATGCACCAGGTCTTTGAACATGCGCCCACGCACCTCAAACGAGGGAAACATGTCCCAGCTGGCGCAGGCGGGGGAGAGCAACACCACGTCCCCGGGCATGGCGTGGCGCATGGCCCTGTGCACCGCCGCCTCGAGGCTCGGGACCTCCTCGACCGCCGGGACGCCGGCCGCCCGGCACACTGCGGCGAGCCGGGGCGCCGCCTGCCCGAGCAGGATGGCCGCCTTCACGCGCGAAAGCTCGGGGAGCAGCGCGCTGAAATCATCCCCACGGTCCAACCCGCCCGCGATCCAGACGACGCCGCTTTGGAACGACCGCAAGGCCGGCAGCGCGGCGGACGGGTTGGTGGCCTTCGAATCGTTGTAAAAATCGATGCCGCGCACCGTGCGTACAAATTCCAAACGGTGCTCGACGCCGCGAAAGCGTGTGAGGACATGGCGAACCGCCGCCAGCGGCGCCCCCGCCCAGACGGCGATGGCGGTCGCGGCGAGCGCGTTCTCCAGATTGTGCGCACCCGGCAACGCCAACGCGGTGACCGGCAGCACGGATTCCAGAACCCCGCCGCGGCGGACGACCAGCGTTTCCCCGTGCAGATACACACCGTCGGCGCCGGGATCGCGGTGGCGGCCGAACCAGACCACCCGCGCTTGCAGGCGATCCGCTTCGTTCGCAACACGGGGTTGATCCGCATTGAGCACCGCCACGTCGTCCGGGCCCATGTTTCGAAACAAGCGCCGCTTCGCTTCCGCGTACTGTTCGAACGTCCCGTGGTAATCCAGGTGTGCAGGGTACAGATTGAGCAGGGCGCCAATGCGCGGATGGAACGTCTCCGTGCCGGCCAATTGAAAGCTCGAGACCTCGACGACCAGCGGTTGCCAAGGGCGTACCTCGCCCACCACCGAGCAGAGCGCGCGCCCGATGTTGCCGGCGACCACCGGTTCCAGCCCGGCCGCCGTAAGGATCTCGCCGACGAGCGTGGTGGTGGTCGTCTTCCCGTTGGATCCTGTGATGGCGTAGATGGGATTCGCCAAGAACCAGGACGCCACCTCCACCTCGGTGACCACCGGGATCCCGCGGCGCATCGCCTCTTGGACAAACGGGATATGGTACGGGATGCCAGGGTTTTTCACCAGGAACGCAGGCGGTGGAGACAACAACGACAAAGGGTGTTCGCCGAACACCAGTTGGGCGCCGAGCGCCTCCAGCTCGTTCGCGGCGTGATCGTCCGCTTGCCGCGGCCGCTGCTCGGTCACCGTCACGCGCGCGCCGTGCGCAAGCAGCAGCCTGGCCGCCGCTTCACCGCTCTTGCCCCAGCCCATCACCAGGATCCGCTCGCCAGCCACCGGCCGCATGTTCATCCTCCCTTTCCCGGACCTGCGCCAGGGCCGTGCGCCGCCCGCAGGCGCACGACGCCCGCCGTCAACGCGACAACAGGATGAGCGCCCCAAACGCGCTGAGAAACGCCGCCATCCAGAACAACCACACCACTTCCCACTCCGACCAACCGCCAAGTTCAAAGTGGTGATGAAGCGGGCTCATGCGGAACACCCGCCGCCCGAACGCCTGGAACGACACCACCTGGATGATGACCGACAACGCTTCACACACGTACACCAATCCAAAGAGGATGAGGCCAAGTTCGCTGTGGGTCAATACCGCCACCATGGCGAGCGCGCCGCCAATGGCGAGCGATCCGGTATCACCCATGAACACCTTCGCCGGATGACGGTTGTACAAGAGAAACGCGAGCAATGCGCCGACCATCGCCGCGCAGAACAACGCCACGTCGTACTCCGTGCGCCAATACGCGAAAATGCCGTACGCGGTGAACACGATGGCTGCCGTGCCGGACAACAGCCCGTCCAAGCCGTCCGTCAGGTTGACGGCGTTGGTCGTCCCGAGCAGGACGAGAAAGAGAAATAACAAATATGCCCCGCCCAGAGACACCGCGAAGTGGAAGAACGGCACGTCGACCGTAAAGGGACGGCCGCCGTTGTGCCACCACAAGAGGCCGAACAACAGCGCGGTGACCACCGCCTGCCAGAACAGCTTCTGTTTCGCCGTCAGACCCAGGTTGCGCTTCTTCACGACTTTGATGAAATCGTCTGCGAAGCCGATGAGACCGAACCCCACCGTCGCCAAAAGCAGGATGGCCGTCTCGACGCTGGTGAGGGCGAACTTCGCGGTGGTCAACCCCACCGCCAGGATGATCATCACACCCCCCATCGTCGGGGTGCCCGCCTTCTTCTTGTGATGCTGCGGGCCCTCGTCGCGGATGCTTTGCCCAAACCGAAGCCGCCGCAACACGGGGATGCAGACAGGGCCTAACAGCGCGCCGATGACGAACGCCACGAGCGACGTGATCCACAACGCCTGTGCGTCCACCGGGACACCTCCTACCGCGACTGCCGGGACTGCAACACGTCCCGCGCCACCTCGCGGTCGTCGAAGTGGTGTTTGGTGTGCCCGATGATTTGGTACGTCTCATGCCCCTTGCCTGCGATGAGGACGACGTCCCCGGGCCGGGCGGCCGTGAGGGCGCAGGCGATGGCCTGGCGCCGGTCGGCCATCCGCACCCATGTCCCCCGCAACGGGCCGGCGTCCGGCACGGACAGACCCGCCACCATGTCGTCCAGGATGGCTTCCGGGTCTTCCGTGCGCGGGTTGTCGCTCGTGAACACGACGAAATCGCTGTAGGCGCAGGCGATGCGCGCCATGACGGGCCGCTTGGTCCGGTCGCGGTCGCCGCCGCACCCGACGACGGTGATCACCCGCCCTTGCGCGAATTCCCGCACCGTCTGCAGGGCGTTCTCCAGGCTGTCCGGGGTATGGGCGTAGTCGACGAGCACCGTGAACGGCTGGCCCGCATCCACCGGCTCCAACCGGCCCGGTACCCCTTCCACTTCCGCCAGCGCCGCCGCGATGACGTCGAGCGGCACGCCCTCCGCCAACCCGGCCGCGATGGCGGCCAGGGCGTTGTAGACGTTGAAACGGCCGGTCAAGCGCATCCGGACGTCCGCCTCGCCCGCGAACGTGACGACGTGAAACGACACGCCGTCCGGTCGGATGACGACATCCTGCGCGCGCACGTCCGCATCGGCGCGCATCCCGAAGCGGATGCACTCGGCGACCGTCTGCCCGATGAAGAAGTCGGCGTGCGGGTCGTCCACGTTTACGACCGCGTACGCCATCTGCGCCGGATCGTCGCTGTAGGTGTTGCCGAGCCGGGCGAACAGCTTGCCCTTGGCCTCTTTGTACGCCTCCATCGTGCCGTGGTAGTCGAGGTGGTCCTGGGTGAGGTTCGTGAACACCGCCGTGCGGTAGCGGGTGCCGGCGTCCCGCTTCAGGTCGAGGGCTTGCGATGAGACCTCGAACACCCCGTATTGGCAGCCGGCGGCGACCATCTCGGCCAGGGTCGCCTGCATCTCGACCGCCTCGGGCGTCGTCGTCCCCACCTCGGTCGTCACCCCGGCGATCCGCTTGCCCACCGTGCCCCGCAGCCCGACCGTGTAGCCGGCTTTCGTCAGCACCCGTTCGATGAGGTGCGTGGTGGTGGTCTTGCCGTTGGTCCCGGTCACGCCGATGACCCGCAGGCGGCGGGAGGGATGGCCGTAGAAACGGCTGGCGAGGATGCCCGCCACGCCGCGGGTGTCCGGCACCACCAGTTGCGGCATCAGGATGTCCGCTTGCGGCTCCTCCACGACGGCCGCCACCGCGCCGCGCGCCGCGGCGTCGCGCAAGAACAGGTGCCTGTCGGCGATCCCGCCGCCGCGCAGGGCGATGAACAAGGCACCAGGTTGGACCAAACGGGAGTCGTCTGCCAGAGATGTGACTTCCACGTCCCGTGCGTGGACCATCCGGCAGCACAACAGGCCGCGCGTAAGTTGCGAGAGTAGCACCGCCCAGACCTCCTAGCCATTCATCATGCCCAATCTATTGCTTTCGCACACCATTGTCAACGACCGGCGTATTGCCCAGATACAACCGAATGACAGATCCTGCCGGAACCTTGGTGCCGCTTTGGGGCGACTGTGCCACCACGTACTTTCCCGTCCCCAACACCTGAGTGCGCAACTGGGCGCCGCTCTCGATGGCCGTCCTTTGCGCATCGCCGATGGTCATGCCCACGAAGTCGGGCACCTGGACCATGACCACGTCGCCCCAGCGCACCTTCTTCGGAATGCCGCCTGCGCGCTTCGGCACGCCGAGGTAAGTGAGGCTGTCGCGTAAGATGTTGCCGACGATGGGGGCGGCGATGGTGCCGCCGAACACCACGTTGTCCTTGGGGCGCGGGTGGTCGACCGCCACGTACGCCACGAGCCGCGGGTGGTCCGCCGGTGCCATCCCGATGAACGAGACGATGTAGTGGTTGGGTTCATACCGTCCGTTTTTCGCCACCTGCGCCGTACCCGTCTTCCCCGCGACCCGGTAACCGTCGAGGTACGCGTTGCCGCCACTGCCCTGCGCCACCACGCTCTCGAGCGCACTTCGCACCTCTGCGGCCGTCTGCTCCGAGATCACGCGGCGGACGACCGTCGGTTGGACGCGCCCGACCACGCGGCCGGTGTCGTGATCGAGAAACGCCTGCACCACGTGCGGCTTCATCAGCAGGCCCCCGTTGGCCACCGCGCCGATGGCCATCACCTGTTGAATCGGCGTGACCGATACCCCCTGTCCGAAGGAGGTGGTCGCAAGCTCCAACGGCCCGACGCGGTTTAAGGGAAACAGGATGCCGTTGCCTTCCCCCGGCAGGTCAATCCCGGTCTTCTGCCCGAACCCGAACGCCTTGATGTACTGGAACAGGGCCGTCTTGCCCAGCCGCTCTCCCAACGCGATGAACCCCGGGTTGCACGAGTTTTCCACCACGTTCAGAAACGACTGCGACCCGTGACCGCCCGCTTTCCAGCAGCGAATGCGCCGCCCGGCCACCTCGTAGTAACCGGGATCGTAAAACCGGTCATTCAGGTTGACCTTTCCCTCTTGGAGCGCGGCGGAGAGGGTGATGACCTTGAACGTGGACCCAGGTTCGAACGTCTGCCAGATCGCCAGGTTGCGGTTGTAGGTTTCCTGCGGATACGCTTGCCAGTCGGCGGGATTGAAACTCGGGTAGTTGGCCATCGCCAGAATGGCGCCCGTCTGTGGGTCTTCGACGATGGCCGTCACATGGTCCGGGTGATAGACCGCCACCGCACGCTCAATCTCCCGCTCCACGAACTGCTGGATGGCCGCGTTGATGGTCAACTCCACGTCCTCGCCGTCCACAGGCGGCACGTAGTCCTCGCCGACACCAGGCATCCGCTCGCCCTTGGCGTTGGCAAAGAAGGTGATGGAGCCTGGCTGGCCCCGCAGTTGCCGGTCGTACTGCTTCTCCACGCCCGTCAACCCTTGGTTGTCGGCTCCCGTGACACCGAGCACCTGCGCGGCGAGCGCGCCGTACGGGTAAGCCCGCTTCCCCTCTTCCGTGATGTAGACGCCCGGCAGGTTGAGTCGCCGGATGGCGGCAAGCTGTTCGTCGCGGATGCGCCGCCCGCCCGGGGACACGTAGACCATGAGCGTGCGCTTGCGCACCAGCGCCAACACCTTATCGTACGGCATGCGCAACACGTCGGCGAGCTGCCGCGCCGTTTTCTCCTTGTCCTTGACCTGCGCCGGGATGACGATGACCGAAGGTGCCGTCGCCGTGTAGACCAGGACATGCCCTTCGGCATCGAGGATGCTGCCCCGTACCGGCTGCAGCGGGATCTGCCGACTCCACAGCCGGTGCGCCCGACCCTGCAGCCACGGCGCTTGCAAGACCTGGATGTACGCCAAGCGGCCGATGAGCCCCCCAATGGCCCCGAGGAGGCAGAACAACAGCAGCACCACCCGCCGCCGCATCATTCCCCGCGTCACCCGCACCGCTCTCGCCTCCACGCCCGTTGTCCATCCCTGTCCAGGACCATCCTATGCAACGGGCGTCCCGCGTAGACTGAGCGGGCCGCGCACGGGGCCAAGCGCGCTGTGCTGCGCCAAAAAGCCGCGCTGCGCCAAAAAGCCGCGCGACCGCTTCTGCGGTCAACCGTGGCCCTTCCCCTTGGTTTGACCGGTTTGCGCGGGCGCAAACGGCGCAAACGTCACGGCCACCGTCTCACCGGGCGACACCACCGCACCGGGTGCGACCGCCTGTTGCACGGCGAAGCCTTGGCCGTGCGCAGCAAGCCGCACGCCGATGGTCGCCAAGACGTTTGCCGCGTCCCGCATCGACAGTCCGGTCAGGTCGGGCATCAGCAGGCGGTGCCCCGGACCGTCCGCCGTCGCCACGTACATCTTGCTGCCCTGTTCCACCTCGACGCCGGGCGCCGGCCACTGCCGGATCACCGTCCCGGGCCCGTCGATGGGTTCCACCGCGAGCCCGAGGCGTTTGCCGACCGCCTGCGCGGCGCTCGTGCTCTGCCCGACGAGGTTCGGTGTCTGCACGTACTTGATCGCGCTGCCCGCAGGTGTCGCCGCTGCCACGCCCGCTTTGCCCCGCGGCGGGATGCGGTAGTACTGCAGACACTCCTGGAGCAGCTTTCTCGCCACCGGCGTGGCAATGGTGCTGCCCCATTCGTTCCACGCCGCCGTCTTCGGCCAATAGACGGTCACAAACACCTCCACCTTCGGGTCCCAGCCGGGGGCGTAGCCGATGAACGAGACGATGAAACGGTCCTTATAATACGTTCCGGTCTTCGGATCGACCACGTTGGCCGTGCCGGTCTTGCCCGCCACGTCGTACCCGGGCAGGTACCCGGTCTTGTCGATCCCGTCCGACACGTCGAGGACAAGCGTCTTTTGCAACGCGCGGATGACGTCGGGCGGCACCACCTGCGGATTGACCACCGTCGGCCGGTTCTCCGCCACCACCCTGCCCGTCTTCGGATCGATCACCTTTTGCATCACGTACGGCCGCATCAGCCGTCCGCCGTTCGCAATGGCGCCGATGGCCGCCACCTGTTGCATCGGCGTGACGGCGATGCCCTGCCCGAACCCGGAGGTGGCCAGTTGGACCAAACCCCGCTCTTGCGGCGGAAAGACGAGCGAACTCGCCTCCGCCGGCAGGTCAATCCCGGTCTTGTCCAGGTACCCGAACACCTTCATGTAATGGAGCAGGTTGTTCCAACCGAGCCGCAGGGCGATGGTCGCAAACCCCACGTTGCTCGAATATTCCAGTGCCTGCTGGAAGTTAATGACGCCCCAACCGGTATAGTTCCAGTCATTGATGCGATGGCCGAGCACCGTCATGTGACCCGACTGGAACGTCTCGTTGAGAGAAATGGTGTGGGTGGCGAGCGCCGCCGCCAGGGTGAGGACCTTGAACGTCGAACCGGGTTCGAACGCGGTGTTGACCGCCCAGTTGTTCGACAGCGCCACCGGGTTCGCGGCCGCGTAGCGGTTCGGATCGAACGTCGGCCGGCTCGCCATGCCGAGGACGGCCCCCGTGTTCGGATTCGTGACGATGATGGCGGCGTGGGCAGGATGATACTTGCGCACCAACTCGTCCATCTCGTATTCCACGAATCCTTGGATGACGGGATCAATGGTCAATTGCACGTCCTTGCCCGGCTCCGCCGGCGCAAGGATCCGCACGCTCGACGCAATGGGAAAGCCGTCCCCGTCGCGCGTGTACGTATACAACCCGTTGCGGCCCGCGAGGTACCGGTCGTATTCCGCTTCAATCCCGCCTGCACCGCGGCCGTCCGCATTCACGTAGCCAATCACGTTGGCTGCGAAGGAGCCGTTCGGATAGAACCGCTGCTCGGTGGGCGTGAACGTCACGTCCTGTTCCGCCAAATGCCCCTCACCGTCACGCCAGCCCTTGAGCGACGCGAGGACCTTTGCCTTCACCGGCTCCAACACCGGATGCGGCCAACGCACCCAGGCGTACGGCGTGCTCAGCAACGGGACGAGGTCTTTCGGCGCCACGCCGAGCGCAGGCGCGAGCCGCTCTGCCAACGCCAGCTTGTCGGGAAACGCGCCCGACTTGATGTCGAGCATGAACGCGGGGATGTCGTAGGCAAGCGGATGACCTGCCGCGTCCAGGATGGCCCCGCGTGGGGCGAGCAGGACGTCGGTCGCTGTCTCCGCCTCGCGCGCGTGGGTCAACAACACCGGCCCGAACGCGTACTGCACCTGGATCAGGCGCGCGACGACGGCCGCGAAACCGAGCAAGAGCGCGCCTTGCAGCAAGCGCACGCGCCCGCGGTGGCGGCTCGGCCGCGCCGCGCGAATCACCTGTCCGCGCTTCACCGACGGGTCACCGCCTCGTCAGCGGGCCGCATGCGTGCCCGCCTGAATGGCGATGGGCGTCGCGTAGTGCATGTGCAGGCGATGCATGGCCACATCGAGGATGCGCGACGGCTGGGCGAGCGTGTCCGCCTGGGCGGTGAGGGCCGCGTTGACCGCCGCCAGATTTGCCTTTTGCGCCTTCAGCGCCGCGATGTGGTCGTTCAGCGCGTCGATGCGCGCGCCGTTGACGGCGAGAAACCAAAGCGCCGCCGTCGCCCCGCCGATGCACAAGAACATCGACACACGGCCGAAACGCCGCTCTGGTTCCGTCTGGGATTGGCTGCGCCTTTGCGGCGCGATGTCCACAGCGCGTTCCGCCGCTGTCCCTTCGGTCCAGCGCGGTCTGGTCGCAAGCATGTCCAAAACCCCTCTCTAGCCAACGTCACCTTGGGCCGGTGGCGGGCTGGCCGTCAGCTTTTCCACAATCCGCAACTTCGCCGAGCGGGCACGCGGATTGGCTGCCACCTCCGCCGGCGTCGGCGTCACAGGCCGGCGTACCACCCATCGGGCTTGCGGCGTTCGGCCGCACCGGCAGACGGGAAAGTCCGGCGGGCAGACGCAACCCTGGCACCACGACGCAAACGCCTGCTTGACCATCCGGTCCTCCAGCGAGTGAAACGAGATGACGGCCATCCGGCCGCCCGGCGCCAAAATGGAAAACGCGCCGGACAACGCCTCGCGGAGCGCTCCGAGTTCGTCGTTGACCGCAATCCGCAAGGCTTGAAACACGCGCCGCGCCGGGTGCGGCCCGCTGCGGCGGGCCGGAGCGGGCACGACCGACTTAATCAACTCCGCCAACTCGCCGGTCGTCGTGATGGGCCGGCGTTGCCGCCGGACCACAATGGCGCGGGCAATCCGGCGTGCGAACCGCTCCTCGCCGTACTCTGCAAATATGCGCGCCAGTTCCGTTTCCGGCAGCGTCTGCACCAATTCAGCCGCGGTCACCGGTTGCCGCGGGTCCATCCGCATGTCGAGCGGGGCGTCGAAGCGGTAGCTGAACCCCCGCTCCGGCTCGTCGAACTGGGGCGAGGAGACGCCGAGATCGAAGACGATCCCGTCCGCCGGGACAAATCCCGCAGCGGCCGCGTACGCTGCCACCAGGCGAAAGTTGCCCTGCACGAACGTCACGCGGTTTCCGAAGCGGGCGAGGCGCTGCCGGGCGTGGGTGATGGCGGTGGCATCGAGATCGATGGCCAACAACCGCCCGGACGGGGCGCTCGCCTCGAGCAGGCGCTCGCTGTGCCCCCCGCCGCCGAGGGTGCAGTCGATGTAGGTGCCGCCGTCGCGCGGCGCGATGCCCGCGATGGTCTCCGCCAACAGCACGCTCGTGTGCGCGAAGGATGACACGCCCCGTCATCGCTCCTTCATCACAGATCAAGATCGACCAAGCCCTCGGCGAGGGCGGCGAAGTTGGCGGCAGCCTCCGCCTGTTGGGAAGCCCATAAGCGCTGGCTCCAGATTTCGACCCGGTTCGACACCCCGAGCACGACACACTCTTTTTCCAGCTGGGCGTACTCCCGCAGACCGGGCGGGATGAGCACACGCCCCTGCCGATCCAGCTCGCACTCCGTCGCGCCGGAAAAGAAGAACCGGACGAATGCGCGCGCATCCGCGCGGGTCAACGGCAGCTGCTTCAACTTGGCCGCTAGCGTCTGCCACTCCGGCAGCGGGTATACGAACAGGCAGGGGTCAAGGCCGCGCGTCATCACAAACGTGGCACCGAGGCCATCCCGAAAGCGGGCCGGAATGGTGAGGCGGCCTTTGTCGTCGAGGGCGTGCTGGTACTCCCCCATGAACATGCGGCCTCACCCCCTGCCCCACTTTCCCCCACTTCACACCACTTTCCACCACGTGACTTACAATTCGCGCCGCATGGGCAAACTCCTGCTCCGGGGGACCATGTTCCTGCCACTTGTCACAAAAAATGCGCCGGCCTGAACCCGCAAGGCGGGGTTCAGGCCGGCGCCGTCCGCCTTCGCGTCCCATGCCACCGGCTGGGCGATGGCATGCATCCGGCCGGTTCATCACGGCAACTCCACTTCATAGACGGGACAGGGCAGGTCGTAATCTCCCCATGCCGGCAACCCGGTCAATGAACGCAGGCCGTACCGCGCCCAGACCGCCACCGGACACAACCGGCGCTCCTGCGGTTGTCCGTCCGTCCACAGCCAACGCTCGATGTGCCGGTACTGCCGCAGATACGCGTCGTGGCGCTGTTGGATGAGGCGAGCGCTCCGGCTTTCCATGCGGTTGACCAGGTACAACTCGCTGCGCATCTGATGCGCCGCCATATCGCGCATCTGCGGCCCGAGATGAGCGAACGCCTCGCCAAAGCGCTGCCAGCGCGCTTCCGTCTCCCGGCGCATGCGCGCCAGCGCCTCCGTCACGTCCCGCAAACCCAGGTCGGCCAACGCCGGCGCGACCAGGTCCCGCGGTTCCAACAAACGGTCCAAGCGAAGGCCGAGTTTGCGCGCGTTCCGCACCACCGTCGGCGGCAAGAGCACCATCCGCTGCCGGTGCAGCAAGGGAGGCAGGCGCCGCCCGTGCGCGTGGAACACGCCGCGCGCCAGCGTGTGATACGCAATCTCCGCCGGGCCGCCGACATACGCCAGGGTGGGTATGAGATGGTCTTGCACCACCGGCCGCAACAGCACATTGGCGCTGAAGGCGGTGGGGTCAGCCTCCGCCAGCTTGGCCCAGGCGTCCACCGATTGTTCCATGCCCAGGCCGCGCGCGCGCAAGACGCCGGATCGCACACGCTCCAGGGCGAAGCGCTGGCCATGGTGGACGTAGAACAGCATCGAGTGGGACACGTCCCGCACCACGTTCGGCTGGAAACCGGCGCGCGCCACTTCCGCGTACGCTTCGTCCACATCCGCGATGACGTCATCACATCGCAACAAGGTTTGCACCCAGACCGATCCGATGAGCCGCCGCAACGGCGGCAGACACGGGTCGAGCACCACCAATCCCCGGTCGCCGGTAAGATGCAGCAACACCCGGGCAAACCACGGGGCAAGCGACTCCCCCGGCCGCCAAGCCGCACGCAGCCACTCCGCCGCTTCGATGGCCTCCTCCCCCGCCGGAAGACGGCGCCTTAGTTCACACAACACCTCGTCGACCATCGCCTCGGTGAGCGGTGTGTGATAGACCATCTGGTGCAGCGGCGGATCGGGACGCAGGCGGATGCGGCACACCTCGTCTTGGCTGTCGATCACATAGGCGTGGTTGACTTCCGCCCAGTCGTGATCCTCGGAGGCCACCCAGAACACCGGCACCACCGGCCGGCCGAGTTCCTGTTCCAGGCGCTCCGCCAGCCCCACGGCGGAGAGCGCTTTGTACAGGGAGTACAGCGGCCCGGTGAACAACCCGGCCTGCTGGCCCGTCACGACCGCCACCGCTTCCGGATGGCGCAGTTTCTCGGCTTGCGCCAAAGCAGCCGGCCCGGCGCCCAGTTCCCGCAGGTAACCCGAGACCGCATCGGCGAGCGCCGCCCGATGGGCGGCCGAGAACCAGGGGGCAATCTCCTCAGCGCGCCGGGCGTACGTCTCCCGCCGCTTGGGGTCCTGTCCGTCGTACAGGTGCGCGACACTCGCGAACGAGGCCGCATGCATATCGGTGAGCGCATTGCCGGTCGGTTCGGTCCGCACACGCCACTGCAAAGGGAAGCCCCCTCCTCACTCTCACGTCAGGTACGCCCGCTGGTACGATCGCGGCGGGTCCACCGGGTGGCCGAGTGCCCGCGCCGCGGTATGCCCCCAGTGTTTGTCGCGCAGGAACCCCCGGGCGATGGCGACGAGATCGGCCCGGCCCTCTTGGATCACCGCGTCGGCCAGCACAGGCTGGTCCAGCAGGCCCACCGCCGCCACCGGCACCTTCACCCGCTCGCGGATGGCTTGGGCGAACGGAACCTGGTACCCGGCGTAGACGCGCGGCGGCGACGGCGTGTTGCCGCCGGAGCTGACATCCACCAGATCGACGCCCGCTTCGCGAAACGCCTGGCAGAACTGAATCACCTCGTCCAAGGTAAATCCCCGATCATCCCACTCTGATGCCGAGACCCGGATGAACAACGGCATGTCGTCCGGGATGGCGCGGCGCACCGCTTGCACGACGCGCAAAGGAAAGCGCAAGCGCCCCGCTGCGGACCCGCCGTACGCGTCGGTGCGCAGGTTGCTGATGGGCGACAGGAACTGGTGCAGCAAATACCCGTGCGCGGCGTGGATCTCGATGACGTCGAATCCTGCCGCCACCGCGCGGCGGGCAGCCGCGGCAAACGCCTGTTCCACTTCGTCCAACCCGGCTTCCGTCAAGGCGTGCGGCACCTGATACCGTTCGCTGAAGCGCACCGCCGACGGCGCCACGATGGGCTCCGCAAGGTCGGCTTTGCGTCCCGCGTGCGCAAGTTGCACGCCGATGCGCACCCCTTGGCTGTGCACAAACGCGACCATCCGCCGCAGCCCGTCCACGTGGCGGTCGTCGTACAACCCAAGATCGCGGTTGCTGATGCGGCCGCGCGACTCCACGGCGGTCGCCTCGACCATGATCAACCCGGCGCCGCCCAACGCCAGCGACCCATAGTGGACAAAGTGCCAGTCGGTGGCGACCCCGTCCGGACCCGCCTGGTATTGACACATCGGAGAGACCATGATCCGGTTCTTCAACGTCAAGCCCCGAAAGGAGACGGGATCGAACAAACCGGGCATCCTCGTGTCACCTCTCATCTGCGTTGCTGGATGCCACAATCGGCCACGCGGCGGGTGTCGAGGTGGCGGACATGCCGCACCGCCCTCCATCATACCACTTCACTTACCAAATGACAGTCCCCAACCCGGCGCGCCTGTCTGTGGTACAATGGGAGCCTGAGTCTGGGACCGGGGGGATGCAGGGTGTCCAACGCGCACGCCATTTCCACCACGCGGCCGCTGTACGGCCAGGTGGCCATCGTCACCGGCGCCGCCCGCGGCATCGGCCGCGCCATCGCCGTCCACCTCGCGCGGGCCGGTGCCGCCGTCATTGTCAACTACCGTCGTTCCGCAGCCGACGCGGAACGCGTCGTGTCGGAGTGCCGGCAGACGGGGAGCCGGGCGCTCGCCGTCCAGGCAGATGTCACACGTCCCGAGGAGGTGGAACGGCTCGTGGTCGCCGCCACCCAGTTCGGACCGCCGCACATTCTCGTCCACAATGCGGGGGTGGCATGTTGGCGCCTGCTCCATGAGACGAGCCTCGACGATTGGAACCTCGTCCTCTCCACCCACCTGACGGGTGCGTTTCTGTGTGCCAAGGCGGTCATGCCGTACATGTTGCGCAACCGCTACGGACGCATCATCCACATCGCTTCCATTTGGGGCATGACCGGCGCGGCGATGGAAGTGGCGTATTCGGCGGCGAAGGGAGGATTGATTGCATTCACGAAAGCCCTGGCGAAGGAGGTGGCGCCGATGGGGATCACGGTCAACGCGGTCGCACCGGGCGCGGTCGCGACCGAGATGTTGGATCATCTGCGCGAAGACGAACGGGCGCAGCTCATCGCCCAAACCCCGGTGGGCCGGCTGGGGAAACCGGACGACGTGGCACAGGCGGTGTTGTTCCTCGCCACACCGTCCGCGTCGTTCATCACGGGGCAGGTCATCAGCCCGAACGGCGGACTGGTGACGTGACGCTGTCCGGTACGCTCCGGGGATTTGCGCACCCTCAGACCCGCGACTCCGCCTGGGCAATTTGCACGCCGAAACGGCGCACGTGCACGTCGGCCCGCACGGTGACCTGCGCGTCGCGCAAGCGCGCCTCCCAGGGATACGCGGCGAACGCGGCGTGCGTCGCAAACTGGCTCCGTGCCGCGCGCGCCACCGGAATCGGGTCGACACCGTATTGGCGGAACAACTTCTCCACCACCCGGCGCATCTCCTGGCTGACCTCGCGGCTGAGCGACGCGTCGAGGCGCGCCAATTGGCGCGGGCCCTGCAGGTTGTATCCGGCGTCCATGTTCAAAAGGTCAGCCTCGAGCGGGACATCGATGACCATGACCAAGGGCTGACCGAGACGGACGTGGTAACGCGGGCGGTGTTCGCGGTTGAGGCTCAAGGAGAGCAGCCCGCGGTGTGCCAGCGGATCGGCCAACTCGAACTTCGCGTGCTTGATGGTGCCGCGCAGAAGGCGCAAGAGCGTCGTCTCGCGGCCGTCCAAGTACCCCACCATTTTATCCCCGCGAAACACCGCGGCCCCCGCCCACTCCACCGGGTTCCCGCCCGCGCGCGCCACATGGCCGGCCACGTAACTGGTGCGGTCCGCTTGGACACCTTGCTTGCCCGCTGGATCGGCGGCCACCTCGCGATTGACCGCAAACAGGGGCAACAACGCCCCTTCGTGCCCCGCGTCGAGCGCGTTCGTAAAGTCGTGCAAGCGGGCCATTTCCACCATCAAACCGTTGTATTTGCTCAAGAGGTCGATGTCGTCCGCCACCCGCGTCGGCGTCTTCTCGACCACCGGCGTCTCGGCCTGCATCTCCTCACGTGCCGTGGTCCTGCTGATGAACACATAGATGGTGCGGCGAAATTCCCGAAAGCGCAACAGCGGCCGCAGGTGGCGGGCGATGCCTCGCTGTGCCAGGCTGGCGCCGAAGCGGACGTCGGTGAGATGGGAGAGCGACAACGTCCGTTCGATGCTGGTGTTGGCCAGGTTCAACGCTTCAATCACGCTGCGCGCCCGGTAGGTGACAGGGCCGCTGCCCGCGAGCGGTTCCTTGCCTCCGGCCCCGCCTCCGCCCCCGCCGCCCGTGCCTCCGTTGTTGCTCTGCGGCAGCGCGATGCGGAGGGTGCAATCGACCTGACCCTGGGGCGCTTCGTCGATGCCAAGCGACGTCACGAACGCCTGCTGCTCTAACTCCTTGCGGTCGAAGCAACCGGTGCACAGGGCTGCCAAACAGGCAGCCGCGGCCCAAGCGGCAAAGCGGCATCTCATCATGTCTCGCCCTCCGCCGCTAGTGTGGCCGCAGGTAACCGTTGACATGCAGGCGGGGGTTACTCCGCTTGTTCGAGGGGCGGTTCCTCGGGAGGAGATATCCGTTCCAGATTGCCGTACTCGTCAATCCGGTACATGAAACCTTGGATGGCATCGGTCTGCCCGTCGAGGAATGCCGCCTTGCGTGCGCGATCGACAATCTGCACCAGTGCCCGGTAGTCTTCGACCACCGTCTGGTGCTCCCGGACCAGGCGATCGTACTCGCCCTTGACCTCGAGATACACCTTCTCCAGTTGCTGGTACTTCTGCTTCCACTCGTTGCAGGCCCGTTCTGCGGCCCGCCAGCGGGAAGCCCACTGTTGCGCCGTGTTTTTCTCCTGGCGCAAAAACCGAAGCACCTGCGCCCACGTCATCAGGGTCGCCGTGGGGTGATCGTAGTCCCCGCCCTCCATCTGGGCTTGCACTTTTTCGGATTTGCGGACCTTGCGTTCTTCTTTGGCCTGTTCGATGGCCGCCTTGTACTGCTTGCGCACAAACGCGTTCCAGCGGAATCCGCACGCGGCCGCCGTGCGGCCGAGCTTGCGGCTCGCCTCGTTGAAACCTGCGAGCTGCGTGCTACCTTCCCGGATGTGGCGCAGGACCACCTCCGCCAATTGGGCGTCATCTTCGGCGGTCCAAGCATCTTGGCGCATCGTTCGCATGTTCTGGTGCATTCCTCAGCCACCTCGACTGGCTATGTCGAAACTATCATGAATCATGCCCAGAACTACCAGTCTTTAAACATGCTGCGGCCCGCGGAATCTTCCGCGGGCCGCACCTTGGCGCCAAGACGCATTCCGGCGACGGGCGCGGACGCCTGCAGCGGACGCATGCGCCGCCGCTTCTTTGGGCACTCCGTCGCCGCGCGAACGATGCCCCCTCACACCTCGGCCCGTGCACGCCGCGCCCCCACACGCCGCCAGCCGCGCCGCCGGTAAATGGCCGGTTCCCCGCCGGAAACGGCGATGAACTCCGCCGTCCGCCGGGCGTCGCGGTCCGGCGCCTGGCGCAGGTGGCGCAACACGGCCCAGGCGGCGCGCAGCCACTTGCCGCGGGACAGCATCTGCCACACGCCGTACACGGTCGCGACGAGGCGAAACACCCGAAACAACACCTGCAAGGTGCGCATCCCCATCCCCTCCCTGGGCATAGGATGCGCCGATGGCTTTCTCCCCACCCTACCATGCGGATAGAAACGTCTTCATCGTCGTCCGTTCGACTGCCTCGGCTACCAGTTTGTCCACCTCGAGCGCGCGCTCCGCCGCTTCCGCCTCTTCCACCCGCGGCTTGGTACGCGGATTGCGCGGGACGAACAGGGTGCAGCAGTCTTCATACGGCAGGATGGAGATGTCGTACGTCCCGATGGCTTGCGCCCGGCGGATGATGTCCACCTTGTCTTCCGAGATGAGCGGCCGCAGCACCGGCAGGCACGTCACCGCGTTGATGGTGCGCAGGCTTTCGAGTGTCTGGCTCGCCACCTGGCCCAGACTCTCGCCCGTCACCAAGGCCAACAACCCGCGCTGTGCCGCAATCCGCTCCGCTATCCGCAACATCATCCTGCGCATGATGGTGATGCCGAGCTCTTCCGGGCAGTGTTTGCGAATGGCCGTCTGCACCTCGGTAAAATGGACCGTGTGCAGATGGATCCGCCCGCCCCAGTTGGCCAACACCTGGCACAAATCCTCCACCTTCTGCAGCGCGCGTTCACTGGTGAACGGGAAGCTATGAAAGTGGATGGCTTCCACCTCCACCCCGCGCTTGAGGCTGAGCCACCCCGCCACCGGACTGTCGATCCCGCCCGACAAGAGCAGCCCGACCCGGCCGCTCATCCCGACCGGCAGGCCGCCGACCGCAGGTACTTTCGTTCCGTAGACGAATGCCTCGACGTCCCGGATCTCGACGTACACCGTCACGTCGGGCTCGTGCACGTTCACCTTCCAGCCCATCCCGGCGCGCAACAGCGCCGCGCCAATCCGGGCGGCTGCCTCCGGTGAACGGAGCGGAAACTGCTTGTTGACCCGCTTGACCTCCACCTTGAATGTGCCCGGCCGGCCCGCCTGACGTTGATGGTCCTGCAACAGCGCGCGCGCCGCTTCGTGAATGGCCTGCAAATCCGGCGCCACCACGCGGACCGGGCTGAGCGAGATGAGCCCGAAGACGCGGGCGAGGCGTGCCATCACGTCTTCCGCCGGGGCACCGTTCAGGTGGACGAGCATGCGTCCGTGCGTGCGCTCCACCTTCACCTCGGGCCAGGCGCGCAGCGCCCGCTGCATGTTGCGCTGCAGCGTCTTTTCAAATTCCGTGCGATTGTTGCCCTTGAGGCTGATCTCGCCGTAGCGCGCGATGACATGTTGAATCAAACCGTCTTCCCCCTACCTGTCACCCGCGGCAGCCCGCGCGGCGGCAGCTTACCGAACCGGCCGGCACACCGCGGTGCCCTCACCACAAGCTGCGCAGCCAGCCGATTCTCTCCTTGACCACCGCCAACGCCGCATCGACGTCGTCTTCGGTATGCCACCAACCGAGCGAGAAGCGCAACGTCCCCGTCACCTCGTCCGGCCGCTTCCCCATGGCCCGCAGCACATGGCTCGCCGTCGCGTGTTGGCCTTTCGTGGAACAAGCCGATCCCGTCGACACGTACAGCCCCTGCTCCTCCAGGGCGTGCACCATCACCTCGCCGCGCAAGCCGGGGAAGGTCACGCTCACGATGTAAGGAGACGCAACCGGCGGCCGCTGCAGCACAGCTCCCGGCACGTCCGCCAACCCCGCGCACAACCGATCCGCGAGGCGCAAGACATGTTGCCAGCGCGCCTCGGCATGTTGCCTTGCGACGGCGGACGCCACCCCCAGCGCGATGATGCCGAGGACGTTCTCCGTGCCCGAACGCAAGCCCTGCTCCTGGCCGCCGCCGTGCAGCACCGGATCAATCCGGAGGCCTTGCCGGATGTACAGCGCGCCGATGCCTTTCGGCGCACCGATTTTGTGCCCGGAGACGGTGTACAGGTCCGCCCCCGCCTCCTTGGCGCACGCGGGCACCTTTCCGAACGCCTGGATGCCGTCGACGTGGAACACCACCTTCCGGCGCGCTTTGAGCCCGCGCGCGACCTCCGCCACGGGCAGGATGGCCCCGGTCTCGTTGTTGATGTGCATCATGCTGACGAGCACCGTATCGTCGCGCACCGCCGCCAGCACGTCGTCCGCCCGCACACTCCCGTCCGGCTGCGGCGGCACGTAGGTCACCGTCCATCCCTGCCGCTCGAGCCAGCGGACAGGTTCAAGCACGGAAGGATGCTCAATCTGCGTGGTGACGATGTGCCGGCCGCGATCGCGATGCCGCCACGCGGTTCCGAAGATGGCCAGGTTGTTCGCCTCCGTGCCGCAGCCGGTGAAGATGACGCTGCCGCCCTCGACCCCCAGGCAACGCGCCACCTCGGCCCGCGCGGATGCCATCGCGCGTTCTGCCTCCACCCCTTTGCGGTGCAGCGAAGACGGATTGCCGTAGTTGTCGAAAGCGGCGACCAGCGCCTCCCTGACCTCGGGCAACAGGGGCGTCGTCGCCGCCGTGTCAAAATACAGTTCTCGCCCTGCCACGCCTGCGTCGACCCCCTTCTGTCGCCACGTGACACGTTTGCCGTCCGCTAAGACGGTCCCATCCAGATGTACCGCACGCCGAGCAGGAGAAACACCACACCGGCAATCAAACACAGAATGGCCAACCGCCGCAGCACATGCGATCACCCGTCCGCTCGCCAACACTCCAGGCACGAAAACCGCTCGCCCATCCCTCCGGGCAGGATCAACTGCTTCAGCGCAGCCGTCTGCCGGTACCGCGCCAGGGCGGGCCGCCACTCGGACCCATCATCCGCCAAGGGCTGGACAAAGTCAAGGATGCCGTGCGCGAGCAGGAATTCCCCCTGCTGCCACAGCCGCACTTGCCACCCGGCTTGCTCCGCCGCCCACATCGCCAGGTCCCAGTGGACGTCGGCGGTGATGTCGCATCGCCCCGCCTCCCGGCGCCAGTCGACCCACGCGTGGCGTTGGTACGCCCGGAGCGTCCCGCGCGGCCGGATACCCGCCTGCCACTCGTCGCGGGTGATCCCGTAATCGAACCACAACGCGGCCATCCGCCGGCCGAAGCGGGTGCACCGAAGCATGAGCGGCTCGTACTCGAGGCACAACTCCGCCTCGGTGCCGGGAGGGATGTCGAGCCAGACGTCGGCACGTTCCGCAAGGTCAGGCGGAGCGGGGCGCCACGCAATTTCCACTGGCATCCCTCGCTCCCAGCGCACCCACATCCGCTCCCATCCGTCCGCCGTGCGCCGCACACGTTCCACAGGCAGGGCATCCAGCACTTCGTTGGCGAGGAGCACGGTATCCAGCGACGGATCCGGGTCGGCCCAGTGCACCTGTATCCATGGCCGCCCGGTTGCCGGCGAAGGTCGGGGGCGCAGGCGTGCTTCCTGACGGGTGCGGAGCACGTCCGAAGCCTCGATGATGACGTACACGATGACTTCCGGGCCATCGGCCAGATGATCGGCCAGCGCACGGAGCAGACCTTCCGCCAACGTCCCTTCGCCGGCGCCAAGTTCAACCAACTGCAACCGGCGCGGCCGTCCGAACCGATGCCATACCTTGCCGATGTAGCGGGCGAGCACACCCGCAAAGAGAGGTGACGCGGCAGCCGTGACAAAATCTCCGTCCGCCCCGATGCGGACGCTGCGCGCGTAGTAACCTTCCGGCCCGTACAGCGCCTCGCGCATGAAAGCGGAAAACGGCACAAATCCCTGCCCCGGTTCGTTTCCTCCGTGCGTATCCGCATATGGTGGCCGCATCGCCCGTCTCAACCGTGACGATAGATGACGTCATCGATGAGTCCGTACGCCTTGGCCTCTTCCGCCGACATGAAGTAGTCCCTGTCTGTATCCCGCTCCACCTTCTCCAGCGGTTGACCCGTGTGTTTGCTGAGGATCTGGTTGAGGCGGTTGCGGGTCTTGATGATGTGCTCGGCGTGGATCTGAATGTCCGTCGCCTGGCCCCGGATCCCGCCGGCCCAAGGCTGATGGATCAAGATCTCCGAATTGGGCAGCGCGAACCGCTTCCCTTTCGCTCCGCCGGCGAGCAACACCGCGCCCATGCTGGCCGCCATGCCGATGCACATGGTCGAGACGTCCGGCTTGACATGCTGCATGGTATCGTAAATGGCCAAACCGGCGGTGACCGAACCGCCCGGGGTGTTGATGTACATCTGAATGTCTTTCTCCGGGTCTTCCGCGGCGAGGAACAAAAGCTGGGCGACGACCGAATTCGCCACGTCTGCGTCGATGGGCGTGCCGAGGAAGATGATGCGGTCTTTCAGCAGACGCGAATAAATGTCGTAACTGCGTTCACCGCGGCTGGTCTGTTCGACGACGAAAGGAATCAATCCCATGTTGCCAACCCCCTCTGGCTCCGAGCCGAGTATGGCTTTGCTTCCCCTCCAGTATGCACCACAACGCGTTTTTCATCAACAATAGTCAAGGTCAAATCATGGGCGGGCCTGTCCCTGAAGATACCGCCGGATCGCCGCCGTTCACATCAACCCGGCTCATAGAGAGAAAGGGGCTGGACATACTATGCGCGGAGCTTCGGTGAGGAGGATGAGCATGCAGACACAAGGGCAGAGCGGCCGGTCCGCAGGCGCACGCAATCTCGGCTCATTGGAACGTTACGTCCGGTTGGCGGGAGGGCTGCTTTTGTTCGGCGCCGCACAGGCGATGGGGCGCCGCGCCGCCACCGCCCGCACGGCGCTGATGACGCTCGGCGCGATGAAGATTGCGGAAGGCATCCTCGGCTGGTGCCCGCTCGTACACGCCTGGACCTGTGCCGAGACCGCTGTGGCCTCCGCCGGCAACCGCCGGCCAGCGGCCCAAGCGGAAGGCACACAGGCCGCGCCCGTCGGGCAAGCGGATGAGGCGGTCACGAATGCCGAGAACGAGGCGGCCACGAACACCGGGAAGGATGCAGCGTCATCGCGCAAAGTGAATTTCGTCCGCCCGGAACGTGCCGGATCCCGCGCCGCGCGGCGAACAGAGCCGGAAGCAAGGCGGGCAGCTTCGGATGACCCTTTGCATGAAACGGCACAAGGGGCCCATGCGGCGAACGCCCGCAACCGCCGGGAGGCGACAAGCCGCGCAACGGAGGACGCCACCGTCCACTGAAGCGGGCGGCGAGGACGCCCGCCCGCGGTGGCCCCGATGCCGCCGTATGCCGCCGTGTGCACCCTGCCCCCGTATGCCGACATGCAACGCGTCACACATCAAGCGAACGCCCGGCGCCGGCGAAAGCGAACGCCGTATTTGCCTTTGCGTGTCTGGTATACCTGCACCTCTTCGGGTGCTGCGGTTCCGCGGATGCGTTCGTCCGCCTCGACCCACATCACCGCGCAATACGCTTCGAACTTGGAGTCGTACAACCCCGCGAAGTACACCCAGTCGTTCGCCATCGCACCGCCCCCCTTGCCTGCTAGTATGTGCGCGGCCGGGGGGCGCTTGCAGGCAAAACCTGTGCGCGCTGGCGCAATCACAGGTAGACGGGGCCGCCGCCGATGTTCAACACGTTTTCCGGGCCGAGGGTGTGCCGGGCAATCATCATCGCTTCCCAGTTCCGGCCGTGATATCCGGTGACAAGCCGCTCCAAGATCTTCACCTCATACCCGGCGTCGAGCAACGCGAACATGGTGGCGAGCACCCCCATCTCCGCGTCCACGCCGGCGAGATGCACCTCTCGGATCCCCTTGTCGGCAAAAACCCGCTGCACCTCAGGGGTGAAGGCGGAGTACGTCGATTTGCGCACCACCTGCGCCTTGGGATGGGACAAAAGCAAGGTGTCCATCCCGCCCAATTCATCGTACACCCACTGGGTGAGCACAATGGCGTCGTACGCGTCGCCGTGTTCGTTCAAATAGCGTTGGCAAAGCGGGGCGATGTAGTCCAGCGTGTTGCCGAGAAAGTCGGATTGAACATCGAGCACCATCAATGCCTTCTTCATGCGATTCACGCCTTTCCCCACATTCTGTCCTTCATGGTAGCATGTCACACAAAGATGGGGAAGCGGGTAGCACAAGGCCAATCCTTGCCACTTCTATGCGTATGCGATTTTTGCTAAACTAACATGTACAGCCAGGGGTTCTCATTTGCCTGGACAGCGGGGACACTGGCGCGAAAAGCGCACACCCCGCGCCGCATATGCTGTGAAGGAGCCTTGGGTCGCGGCAGCGCGCCCATCTCGCTCCCCACCTCCCGTTTCGGACTTGCCACGGAAGGAAGCGCCCGGGACGTTCCCTGCGAAGGAGGGATTCCAGCATGGTCACCAAGGAAGACATCCTTCTGTTGAAGACGAAAATCCTTCCGAGCGGCGCGGATATGGTATTGGACTTCCTGCTCAACCGCCTCCACCAAGTGGAGTTGACGCAAATTGTGATGGAAAACGTGCCGTTGCTCATCATCGGCCGGCACGGGATGATTGCGCGGATCCCGATGAACGGCGGCATGCGGAAAGCGAGCCAGCCTGCGGAGATCATCGAGCTGTTGCAACACTTCTTCCAGCGTCAGGAGACGTTGTATTTGTTCATCAATCTGCCGGATTTGCCGATGCCTGTGGAAGTGACGCAGGTGTTGCAAGAGGTGCAAGCGCGCGCGGCGCGCAAAGAGGAACTTCGGCGCATCATCGACCAGGCGCTGGACGAAGGCAACCGCGAACTGTTCTACGAGGCGGCCCGCGAGTGGAAAGAACTCAGTTCCTATGACTCGGACGATCGCGATCGCTAGCGGCGCCACCCGGGGCACGCTGCCTGCGCGGTGGCACGCCGCAACTTGGATGCTGCTCACGACACGCCGCACAGAGAGACCATGACAAAGGCAGGAAGCGAGCTCCATGGACGAGTGGATGATTCTGTATGACGATACGGAGGCGACCTCCACCCGCTTCCTCGGTGTAGCGGGCGAGACCACGCGTTTCGACGTGGCCATCACCACGACAGCACACTTCTACGGCAAGAAGCTGGTCACCCTGATCCAATCGGGACGCACCGCCATCCTCGGCGAAGACGAGGCTTCCCACGCAAGCTACCTCATGGAGGCATTCCAATTGCGCAGTGAGGAAGAAGCGGAAGAGCTCTCACGCGTGCTGCGCGCACATTGGTGACCTGACCGAACACCTGAGCCCCTTACGATGTCTCATCTGCTTCGCGGTGTCCGTCCGGATCCCCGGCCCGCCGGATGTCGAGCCAGTCGCGCATCGCTTCATAGAACACGCCCGCAACGTGCGCATACTCTTCTTCATCCGGAACCGCCAGCGTTCTCCGGGGAGGTTCACCATCGACGCGCAACAACACCACGTCCGGCGGCGTGCGATCCCGTTCGTAATACGCCCCGTACGGTTGCCGGCCGACGGTGAAATAGCAGCCCAAAGCCAGCTTCCGCCCTTGTTCCGCCCCCTCTTCCCGCAGTTCGACAAAAAAGATGGACGACACATCGTCCAGCACGCGTTGTGTGAACGCATCCCCGGGATAATCCAAGGTCAGCGTATCTTGCAGTTGATTGCGGATGAGAAACAGGTGGTGGGCGTCGTCCCGGTCCCAGCGCAACCACACCAGGGGGGCGTTCTCATACAGGAACACGTACGGCTTCGCTTTCGGAAAGAGAAACCGGTACCCGCCCTCAGCCAACGTCTTCACCCCGGTACCCGGTGTCGCGCATCATTCTTCCTCTCCCGACTCCCGCGCAAGCGCCCGGTCGAACTGCTCCTTGGTCTCCGAAGCACACGCGAACAGCATCCAAAACAGTCCGGCCGCAGCGACCGCCATCCCGAGCAGCCCGTGGGTGGCCATGTCCATCCCTCCAGCGCATGTTGTCCGCATCCTCTCGCATTTCAGCTTACGAGGAACCAGAACGCGCGTCAAGACTGAATTGTACGATGACAGGCGCGGGCGTATAATAGCCGTGACGACCGGCGACCCGGAGAGGAGGCGCACTGTGCATCGACGGGGCCAGTACCTGCTGTATCTGTTCGCATTTGCAAGCGTGATCGCAGGCATCCTCTCGCGCGAACCGGCCTTGGCCGCCGCGTCCGCGGCCGTCGCCCTCTTCGCCGGCGGCTTGGCAGACCGGTGGGACAACGCGCCGGTGCGGCGATTCCAACACCACAACCTGCAACACCATCGCCGTCCTGTGCGCGTGCGCCGGGAGATACAGGATGAGGAGGCCTGAGATGGACCGCAACGAACTGTGGGCGGAAGCGGAGGAATTGGCCGACCTGTTGCTCAAGTGTCCTGAAATTGAGGCGTACCTCGAAGCGGAGGCATCGCTGCGCGAGGACGCGGCCGCCCAAGCCAAGATGGCGCGCCTGCGTGAACTTCAAGAAGAGATTGGCACCTTCCAAGCCCGGCAGGTTCCCGAAGCGTACTATGCGCACCTGATCCAGGAAGCCGAATCGTTGCTCGACGAACTGGAGAAGATACCTATTGTTCAGGCGTTTCTCGAGGCGCAACAGGCTGTCAATGACCTGCTCCAAGAGGTCACGGACCGGCTGGCGGCCGCAGTGAGACAGCGCATGCACCCTCACCCTCCGGTGCAGGGGACACATACCGACCATCCGCCGCCATCGATTTGACAATCAGCCTGAAATCGTGGTATCCTTGGCCAGTTTGATCCGACCCCACGAGGAGAAAGAAGGTCTTGCCATGGCGCACGAATCCACGCATGAACACGACTTTGCGATGGACGACGACATCATCGTCTTGGAAGACGAGGAAGGCAAAGAGCATAACTTCGTGTTGGGCGAGGTCCTGACGGTCGACGGGCAGGATTATGCTGTCCTGTTGCCCATCGACGAAGACCTTGAAGAGGGCGTCATCTTCCGCATCGAAGGCGAGGAGGATGATCAACTCATCCTGGCGGACATTGAAGACGACGCGGAATGGGCAAAGGTCGTGCAGGCGTACAACGCGCAACTCGACGAATTGGAAGGCGAAGAAGAGGACGGCGAATGAGCCTGTGCGGTGCCGGCGGCTCCGTGCGCGTCATGTTTTGGCGTAAGCGGAGCCGACCGGGCCCGCTTTCCCCGTTGTTTTCTCCATGCGGAGTGTCAACAAGCGGAGTGTCAAGTGGTCTCTTTCCCCTGAGCAACCGTACCGTGTTCGTCCAACGATTTTCCTTGCGGAGACCTGAATTGGATAGGACCTTCGCCAAACGCCTTGGCCATGTCGTGCGCGAGCAATTCGCCTGCCAACGCGTGGCCGAGCGCGTTCGGATGCCATCCGTCCGACGCGTACGCTTCGTACGAAACCCTGTGCGCCGTCAACCACGCCTGCATCTCATGAAACACGTCGAACACGTACACGTTCGGGCTGTCGAAACGGTGCGCCACCGCCACCTCGGCCGCGACGTACAGCGGCTCCTCATCCCGGTACTGGGTGTAACTCGCTTTCGTGACCGGCGGTGTGACGAGCATCACCACGGCACGGTGCGCCAACGCCTGCTTAATCTCCGCACGAATGGCAGCCGAGAACGCCGACAAGGGTGTGTGGTTGTAGATGTCGTCGAGCGTGCCCCAGGCGATGACCAGGACATCGGGCGCCACCCGGCGCAGATCGTCCGCAAACTTGGGCGCGTATTGTACAGGGCCGTCCCCCACAGCCGAATGGTTGACAATTTCGAACGGTTCATCGCCGCCGAACGCCTCAAACGCACGCACGATGAACCCCCCGTCGGAATCGTTCCAACCGTGGGCGACCGATCCCCCGACGACGAGCACCCGCGTGCCTTCTTGGCTCACCGGCGTCATGCGAATGTAGGTCACGGTGGGCAGACGGTTCATCACGTACCGGTGATGGTACCACACGCCGAACAAGGCGCCTGCGCCCAACACCGCCGCCAACCCCATCTGCATCCTGCGGCGCCACGCCTTCCCTGCCCGCACCTGGTTCACCGCCTCGTCGGCCAGAATTCTTCAGCCGCTATATGATACCACAGCATCTTATCCGACGAAGCTGAAAAGATGTTGAAAATCCTTGCCACGGCCGCTGCGTCCACAGGTTCCACGCGCTTGGCCCCGGTTCCGGAACACGGCGACGGCTGGCCCAATGCGTCCACCTACTCTATGATTTCATATTCCACATCGATGAGATCACCCTTGCCCCCGCCTTGCAACCACCGCCGCGCCTTGTCGCGATGTTCCTGCCGCACATGTTCGGCCAGACTGCGCACCGCCATGGCGATGGCCGCCGCATCGTCGGTAAAACCCAACGCCGGCAAAAAGTCGGGCACGAAATCATCCGGCAAGATGACGTACGCGAGCGCGGCCAGGGCAACCGCCTTGGCCCGGACGGGTGTGCGCCTGTCGAAGGCGCAGTAATACAAGGCCACCGCGTCCTCCGCAAACGGAACCTTGGCCATGATCCGCTTCATCTTCGCGCCAAACTCGCGCAGCACATACGAACGGTTTTTTCCGACATCGTCCCATGCACGCGCAAACCACGAACCCAGCTTGTCCACGACATGCCCGGCATCCCGCCACACCGGCCATCCCTCCGCATGCGTAAAGATGCTTGTTTCGTATCTATCGTTTAGGCTACCACACTGGCAGACGGAATGGCGAAATCCTTTCATGGGCACACGGGAACAGACATGCGTGCGGACGTATGGGTTTTGCTGTAAGATACCTGTGGATGCGTCGCGTGCCTTGTCCCTGCAGACACGTTGCATACAGGACGTTGCAAATCGTCTTCACGCATATCGTCTTCCATCGAAGATTCTTCGCGAAAAGAGGGAATTTTGTGAACGAGCAGACGCCTCTGCCAGAACGGTTGCCGGAAGCGGTATCGCATCTGGTGCGAGCGGTGGACCCTGTCGTGATTTACCTCTTTGGATCTGCCGCGGCGAACCGCTTGCGGCAAGACAGCGACGTGGACATCGCATTCTTACCGGAAACGCCCGTCCTGCGCACCACATCGTTCTGGATTGCCCAGGAGATGGCCGACATCCTCCAACGCGATGTGGATTTGGTGAATTTGCAGGATGCCACCACCGTGATGCAAGCGGAGGTCGTCGCCAAGGGCATCCGTCTGTACGAACGGGACCCCAACCTGCGGGCAGCATTCGAGATGCGTGCGTTGAAAGCATACGCATTGCTCAATGAGGAGCGGCAATGTATTCTGGAAGCCATTCGAAAGCGAGGGTCGGTGTTTTGACGATCGATAATGTCATTCACAACAAGTTGCAAACGATTCGCCGGTGCTGCCAGCGCATATGGGAGGAATACGGCGGAACCCCGACCAACCTTGAAAACATCACGAAGCAGGACGCCATCATTTTAAATCTCCAACGGGCGTGCGAGGCAGCGATTGACCTTGCCATGCACGTCGTCGCGGTTCGTAAGCTAGGCTTCCCACAGACCAGTCGAGAAGCTTTTGAAATGCTCGAGCAGGCAGGGATCATCGACGAGACGACCTGCCGTCGCATGAAGGCGATGGTCGGATTTCGCAACATCGCCATCCACGATTACCAGTCCATTGATATCGACGTTGTGCAAACGATCATCGAAAAGCACTTGACGGACTTCCAAACTTATTGCGACCAGGTGCTCCGTGCGGAGGAAGGCGCACCGTCTTGAATCGACGCTGCCTCGCCCGTCCATGGCAAAGCGAGGAGTACAGACCGTCCGGTTCAAGACAGACAGGTTGCCATGCGTGATGGCACCAAGCAGCCCGCGGCGAAGCCGCGGGCATGCCGAAGTTCAGGGACACGCACTGTCTGGCGCACGCACACCCTCTTGCGTCATCCTGGTTCCACATCCACGTCGATCGACAACTTTCCACAGCTCCTATCGCGCTCCCCTATTGCCCCACCTTTACCTTTACCTCCAAGTCCCCGGCCGGCACAAACCGAGTGATCCCCAGTTCATACGTCCGGCTTGGGTCGAGATGTGGCAACACCAACGACAGCCGGCCGGGATTGCCCGCGGCAGGCACCACCTGCGGCGCCGGGCACGCGTCCATCCCATTCCCCGTCCGCCACCACAGCGAGAACGTCTGCATCGCCTGCCCGCGGTACGTGGCAAAATCGCCTGTCACCGAAACCACCGTTTTGTCCGCGTCAAACTGCGGCGGGGATATGGTCACCGGACCGATTGACGTTTCGACGGTCACCGGGCGGTCACGCGGCAGCGCGATGGGGGCAACCTGTACCTCACGCAGCGGCGTGATAAACAGTGTGGACGCGTCAGAGGGTAACTTGCCCGCCTCGATGGTGGCAAGAAACGCATTCTCTGTGCCCGCTGGCGTCCACCCGACAATCCGCCCGCCTGAAACTTGGCGACCACGGTCATCCGTCAACAGGACGCTCGTGTAGCCATCGGGATTGAACCCATCCCCCGGTACCTTCCCCGTCGTATCGGGGAACGTCATCACCGCCTGCAGGATGGTCTCGTCCGATTCGAGGTCGAGTTCGCGCACGGCAAAGGTGTGCGATCCGTCGCTGGCCTGGACACTCGGCCGCAGTGAAAAAAGACCACCCACATCGGACGGCCAGCTCTCTGCAGGGATGACGCGCCTTCGCCGCACCGCTCACATCCCCGTCAGCGCCACGGTCCGGCGGCGGCGCAACGCATCCATCATATCGAACCAGGCTTGCGGCTTGTTCGGCAGGACGGCGTAGTACCGTTCGAGAAACGTCACGATGAGCGATGCGTCGAGCTCCGCCTGTCCGTCATCCGCCGGCCAGAAGCAAAGGTCGAGGCCGTATACCGCCTCGCCGTCGTTGCGCCACGATGGGTGGACGTAGGGGAAATCGAGCCGGCGAAACCCAAGATGCGACAACACCTCGCGGCGCACCACCGGGTGCATCACCGAGAGGCCGCCGAAGTCGTGGTGGTGGATACGGAACGGATCGTACACTTCGGCGAACATTCCGCGCAGGCGCCTGCGCTCTCCGGCGGCCCACCGCTCCACGTCCGCCAGCCGGCTCTGCCACAGCACCCGTCCCACCGACATCCCGGGGCCGCGATGATGGTGAAGTCAATCATGCCGATCTCGAGATCGGGCCAATAGCGGTATTCGGTGGCACCGACCACCTCCCCTTGCGCGACGGCGACCATGACGCGCAGGTTGGGGTCAGCGAGCGGTTTTGCCCACGCATCGTAGGCAAGGACCTCCTCGGGCGGAAACACCCGGCGCATCAGGGCGTGCAAATCCGCAAACCAGGGATCGTCGATGCGGGTGATGCGGTGCAGCTCCATCGCTCGTCCATCCTCTCCGTGGTGATTGAAGTCTCGGTGTGCACGTGGCATTCCTCACGGCAAAAACGGATTGCGCCACTCCATCAGCAGGGCGTGGTTGCCCGACTCCTCGTCCTCGAGGTAATTGGGCACAACCGCAAGCGGCGTGCGGCCGCAGCGCAACAAAAACGTGATGACAGGGTCGTGCAGCTCGCCGCGCACCACCGCCTCGGCGTACGCCTCGGGCGACATTCGGTGCGCCACTTTGTGGTAGCCGGGCATGCGGCCGCCGCCGACGAGGCGCTTGAGGCGCTTGTGCACCACCAGGTGGTACATCGCGTGCATCACCCATTTCCCCAGCCCCAATCGCCGGTAGCGCGGGCGCACGCTGATGTCCACCACGTATAGCGTATCTCCGTCCGGGCGGTGGGTGCGGATGTAGCCGCCGTCCGTCATCTCGGCCCAGGTGTGGTGCGGGTGGTTCGGATCGAAGTGAACCATGAGGGTGGTCATCGATCCGGCGAGCGCTCCGTCCACCTCCACGCACAGCGCCCCCTCCGGGAACAGGGTCACATGGTGGCGGAGTTGGTCCTCATTCCACCACAACTCCGACGGGAACGGGGGCGGGAAGCACTCGCGCTGGATGGCGATGAGGCCGGCGAAATCCGCCTCCGTGTAGTTGCGAATGCAGGCAGGCCGCGGCTTGTCCCCGTCGAAGACGTACAGTTGCTGCTGGTACACGGCGAAGCCCCCTCCCGAATCCGGGCTGTCAACATAGGTCCGGATAAAGATCGGTGCGCCGGTCCTGCCAGGTGCGGACGGCGCCCTGCGCGCGGGCGCGGCGGAGCAGATCCAGGTCCAGGTCGGCGGTGACGATCATGTCCTGGTTCATCTCGCCCTCGGCCAGGATGCCCGCCGGCGGAAACGGCACGTCGTTCGGGGTGATGACCGCGGCTTGGCCGATGTTGGAGCGCATCCAATCCACCGTCGGCAGGGCGCCCACCGTCCCGGTGACCACCACGTAGACCTGGTCTTCCACGGCGCGGGCGTGGCTGCAGTAACGCACGCGGTAAAAGCCGTGCTTGTCATCCGTACAAGACGGACAGAACAACACATCCGCCCCGCGCGCCCGCGCCATCCGGGCCAACTCCGGAAACTCGATGTCATAGCAGACCAGGATGGCGATCCGGCCGAAGTCCGTCTCCAATACCCGGAGGTCATCGCCGGGCGTCAGGCACCAATCCCCCACCTCCGTGGGCGTAAGGTGGAGCTTCGGCTGTTCGTGTACACCCCCGTCCGGATCGAACAGGTGCGCCACGTTGTACAACTTGCCGGCGCGCTCCACGACATGCGTCCCGCCGAGGATGTACATGCGCTGTTCTTTCGCCAGCGTGCGAAACAGGTCGAGGTACGCCGGCGTGAAGGAGGGCAGTTGATCGATGGCCAGCGCTTGGCCGGATCCATCGCCGATGGACATCAGCTGCGTGGTGAAAAACTCCGGAAAGACCACGACCTTGGCGGCAAACTCGGCGGCCGCCTTGACGTAGTGCGTCACCTGCGCCGCGAAGTCATCAAAACGTCGAATCGTGTGCAGATGGTATTGCACCGCGGTGACCCGCAGGGCCATGCACGTTCGCCTTCCTCTCTGGTGAAAGATGAAACTTTGGTGCGCAATGTGACCGAAACCGATGCACTGGGTTGTGACAGGTCGATTATCGGTGATATGCTGTCCCACGGCAAGTACATACCATCGTGTGAGCAAGTATCCAAAAAGAAAGTCACGGCGAGGGAGCGCGCATGGGCAATCAAGCGACGTATTGGAAGCCATGTCCAAGTGGGGCGAACAGTACCGAGCACAAACGCGGAAAAGCGAGTGAACACGCCTGCTCACGCCACGGGAAGATTGACACCACAGCCACGCGTTCGTATGATATTCATGAACTTCGATATCGATGGTGATGGATATGGAATCCGACATGGTGCTTGCCATGCTGCACGCCTTGGCCGACAAAACCCGCTTCACCATCTTGCAATGGATGGCAAAGGGGGCCATCGCCACTTGCTGCGACCGGATTGCGGCGTTTGAGAACGGTTGTTGTGTCGCCGATGTGGTCGCAGTCACCGGCCTCGCCCAACCCACCGTATCGCATCACTTGAAAGTATTGGAAAAGGCGGGCCTGGTCCACAAAGAGCCACGCGGGCCCTGGACGTGTTATTTTCCCAATCCACAAGCCATTGACGCACTGCTCACCACATTGCGTGCCGAGTTGTATCCGAAAAACGACGCGGAGTCGAACGGTTCATCGTGTTGTTAAACAAACCACTGCGGTACTGCCCCATATCGCGAGCCATCCAGCATTGCGTATTCGGATGTGCTCGCGATATGGGGCATGACCACTGAGTCTTATGTCTGGCCGGCAGAGGAGAGACAGCAGCGCATGACGTATCTCGCCATGGCACTGTTTGCCGTTACCCTTGTCTTTGTCATCTGGCAACCCAAAGGGTTGTCCATAGGTTGGAGTGCCTTGCTCGGAGCGTTGTTGGCGCTGGTTCTCCGCGTCGTTACGCTGCAAGACATGTGGGATGTGACACGAATTGTCTGGGACGCCACGTTTGCGTTCGTCGCCATTCTCATCATCTCCACCATCTTGGATGAGGTGGGCTTCTTTGAGTGGGCTGCCTTGCAGATGGCCCGTGCCGCACACGGAGATGGTCGTAAAGTTTTTCTGTTTGTGACGTTTCTTGGCGCAATGGTCGCCGCCTTCTTTGCCAACGACGGCGCCGCCCTCATCCTGACGCCGATTGTCCTTGAAAAAATGAATCTTCTTCGGCTTGATGCCCGCCGGATGTTGCCCTTCATCATGGCGAGCGGCTTTATCGCCGACACCACATCCCTGCCGCTCGTCATCAGCAACCTGGTGAACATCGTGTCGGCCGATTATTTTCACATCGGATTTTTGAGCTACATGGCCTACATGGTGGTTCCCAACCTGTTCTCGCTCGCCGCGAGTATGTTGGTGCTGTATCTCTTCTTTCGGCGTGACATCCCGGAGACGTATCGCCCTGAGGTCCTGCCCGATGCGTCGCGAGCCATTCGGCATCACGGGATGTTCCGGCTTTCCTGGTTCATTCTTGCCGCCTTGATGGCGGGATATATTCTGACGGAAGCATTCAGAATCCCGGTTTCCTTTGTCGCCGCGGCCATTGCGGTCATCTTCCTTGTATCCGGCGCGAAGACCGGCGTGATTCACCCTTGGCGTGTCATCCGCGGTGCACCGTGGGCCATCGTGGTCTTCTCCATTGGCATGTATGTCGTGGTGTACGGTCTGCGTAACGCAGGATTGACCGATCTGCTTGGCCGCGTTATCGCCGACACAACCCACGGCGGGATGTACGCGGCGACGCTCGCGACCGGCTTTCTTGCGGCATTTCTCTCCAGCGTGATGAACAACATGCCCACGGTGATGATTGATGCTTTGGCCATTCACGCCACCCAGACCGTCGGCACCATGCAGAAGGCGCTCGTCTATGCCAACGTGATTGGCTGCGATCTCGGCCCGAAAATCACCCCGATTGGTTCCCTCGCCACCCTGTTGTGGCTGCACGTCCTTAGCAAAAAGGGGATCACCATCTCGTGGGGCCGATACTTTCGCACGGGCATCGTGCTGACCGTTCCGGTCCTCTTCGCCACCCTGACAGGGTTATACGTGTGGCTGCGAATCATCACCTAAACGCAGCCACATAAGCCAATCCGCACTTGCGGAGACGCAGCGTGCAAACCAAGCACTCATAGGATGATGCCAAAGGAGGACGAACGCATGGCCAAAAAGCGCATCTACTTCCTTTGCACAGGCAATTCCTGCCGCAGCCAGATGGCGGAAGGCTGGGCGCGCCACCTCGGCGGTGACCGCATCGAGGTCCACAGCGCCGGCGTCGAGGCCCATGGCCTCAATCCCCGCGCCGTGCAGGTGATGGCCGAGGTGGGCATCGACATCTCGCATCACCAATCCAAGGTCATCGACCCCCATTTGCTTCAGCAGGTGGACTATGTCATCACGCTCTGCGGCGACGCCAACGACCGTTGCCCGGTGACGCCGCCCAACGTGCAGCGATTGCACTGGGGATTTCCCGATCCCGCCAAGGCCACCGGCAGCGAGGAAGAAATCCTGGCCAAGTTCCGCGAAGTGCGTGACGCCATCGGCGCCCGGATCCGACAATTTTTGCATGAGGAACTGCGCACAGAGGAGTCGTGATCGTACATCCATCCCCGCATCACGTCCGTGGTTCAAGCAGGCCGAGCCGCCTGGCGACCCGTGGTGTCGTGCTCGCCTGCACAAGGAGCGTCGCCAGGATGATGACAAACACCACGGCAGAGATGAGCTTGCCGTACGCCGCACCCGAGCCGGAGACCATGCCTGCCAAGGCCGCCGCAATGACCCCGGTTTCCCGCGTCCAGAAGAAAAAGAGGATTTCATTGCGACGCCACTTGGCCGCTCGATCCGGCAGCAGGGAACACAGGACGGTGAGCGGCCGCGCGACGAACATGAACACCGCAGCCACCAGCACCGCCCGCCATCCATACACCGTGAGCGCCGAAACATCCACCTGGCTGCCGAGCAACACGAAGATGAGCATGCGGAACTTCAGCCCCACCGCATCGATGAACGCGTGCGCCGCATGCTCCTCTTTTTCCAAAATGGTGAGCCGGAACGAGCGGGCGTTGCCCACGATGAGCCCGGCGGTAAACACGCTCATGAAGCCGCTCGTGTGCAGCCACTCTGCCACCAGGTAGCTGCCGAGCACGCTGAGAACAACCGCCATCGGCGTGAACTCGCGCAGGAGGCCGCGATCGTTTTCCGAAATGAGAAACGCCGTCACCCAGCCGATGACGCCGCCGATAAGGATGCCGCCCAACGCCAGCTGCACAAACCGCCATCCTATCGCGGCAGGATGGATGCCGCCTGCTGCCGTAACGCCGAGCACGACGGTGGTCAGAATGGCCCCTGTGGCGTCGGTGAACGCCGACTCGGAGACCACCGTGTGAGCAATGCGGGAACGAACGGGCACCTTCTGAAAGATGGGTACGAGCGCCGCCGGATCCGTCGATGCTACGATGGCGCCGAGCAACAGCCCCGTCAACCACGGCACGTGGAAGATGAGGCTGGCTGCCAGAGCCACCACGAAGGCGGTCACCACGACGCCGACGGTGGACAGGAGGCTGATGCTCAACCATACGCGGCGGAGCGTGGCGAGGTGGGTGACCATGCCGCCGTGGAACAGAATGAAGGATGCCCCTGCCAAGAGAATGACCTGATACAAAGCCGACCGCGGATCGATATCGATGATGCCGAAGCCGGGCGGGCCGATGAGCATCCCCATGACGACGTACACCACGACATCCGGAATGTGCAGACGCGCTGCCAGTTTCCCCCCGAGCGTACCCGCGACGAAAATGATGAGCAGGGTGGTGAGCAACGCTTGCGCCATAGTCACAGCACCAGTGTGCATACGCAACCCCTTTCCAAAAGACAAAGGAGCCTGGGTGACAGGCTCCTCCTTCATCACATCGTATAAAGTTATCGCGCTTCAGCCACATGACGTTTCCATCGTGCAGACTGACCTAATCTTATACGAAAAGCACGATCCCGGCAAGATACACGGTCACTCCACCGCGCTGCCCCGCGGATCAGATGAGGCTGAACTGAAAGGTGCGGGCCAATGGATGGTGAAATTCGACCCAACACCCACTTGGCTCTCCACCTGAATCACACCGTGAGACGAATCGACGAGCCGCTTCACAATGGCCAGACCAAGGCCCGAACCGCCGGTTTTTCGATCCCGGGACTTGTCCACCCGGTAAAAGCGCTCGAAGATGTTTTCGAGTTCAGATTCCGGAATGCCGATTCCTGTGTCTTTGACCGCCAGAAACGGCCTGCCATTGCGGTGACCAACCGATACAGAGATACTCCCCCCGCGCGGCGTATATTTCACCGCATTGTCGAGCAGGTTCCACAGCACCTGTGCGACGTGCTTGGCTTCCATCTGTACCCAGACCGGTGTGTCTTCGGCGACAAAGGCCAAGTTCAATCCTGCCGCGGCACATCTTGGCTCAAAAAGCTGGACGACGGACTGTGCCGCTTGACGCAGATCCGTCTGTGCGCCGGAGCGTGATGGGACTTCGGACATGGTATCTGCCTCATACAACGTTTCCACCGCAGCCACCAACGCCTCGAACCGCTCGATTTCCTCCAGGCAACTTTGCAGCCGTTCCCGATTCGGTTCCCACAGGCCATCATAAAACGCCTGGAGATGCGCGCGCAGCGTCGCGAGCGGTGTGCGGAGTTCGTGGGCGATATCCTGCATGAGATGCTTGCGCAGCTGCTCCTGCCGCGCCAATTGTTCCGACAGGTAATTCAATGTATTCGCAAGCGACGACAATTCATCACGGCCTGCCACAGGCATGGCAGCTCCCCATTCTCCCTGCGCAATGCGTGCCGCATGCTTTTGCATGATCACGATGCGCCGTGTCATCACGCGCGAAACCATGACGGCCATACCCGCTGCCGCGAGGACGAAACACAACAACGTCCACACCAAACTTTGCGAAAGCGCCTGTTCGAAATGACCTTGAATCAACTGCGTCAGCGGCGGCGAGACGGCATGGACTTGCGGGCATACCACCATGAAAAAGTGCCGGCGGACCTCGGCCTGGAGAATCAGCGCCAGCGCCAACAACAGCAACGACACACTGGTGAAAAAGGCGAGCACCATCTTCTTCTGAATGCTCACGCACCATCTCCCCCGAAACGATACCCCATACCATACACCGTCTGGACATACACGGGATGCTTCGGGTCGTCCTCAATCTTCGCCCGCAGATTTTTCACATGCGCGTCGATGGTCCGGACGTCCCCGTCGAAATCAGCGCCAAAGACACGACCAATCAATTCCTCCCGGCTGAACACGCGCTTGGGATGCCGGCTGAGCGTCGTCAACAGTTTGTACTCCGTCGCGGTCAAATTCGCGTCAACCCCTGCTTTGTACACCACCTGCCGGACTGCGTCGATGATCAAATCGCCATCCCGGTACACCATGCGTTCTGCAAGCGGATGGTCAAGTTGCGTGCGGCGCAGAATCGCGTGAACACGAGCCACAATCTCGTTTGGGTTGAACGGCTTCGTGACGTAATCGTCGGCGCCCACCTGCAACCCGCGCAGCCGGTCCTCATCGCGATGCTTTGCGGTCAGCATCAGAATGGGTACAGCCGAGCGCGATCGCACCATCCGGCATACTTCTTCCCCAGGAACATCCGGCAACATCAGGTCGAGGATGATGAGCGATGGATTCACCTCGTCCAAACGCTGCAAGACCTCACGGCCCGTATGGACGCAAACCACGTGGTACCCGGCTTGCTCCAAATACAGCGACACCACGTCCGCGATCTTCTTTTCATCGTCCGCGACCAGAATGGTATGAATATGAAATCGTTTCATGTGCGATCCCCTTCATACGTGACGATTGGTAACGATTTGAAGGCGGATGATGCGCTTCATATGATCTTCGCAATGTATTGCTACACTGGCCATGGCCGGACAGAACCAGTACCCGTACCCTGGATGACCTGTGCAAGGAGGGGTGAGCAGATGAAAAACAAGACCAAACAGACGGCCGCGTATGCCGCACTCGCTGTGCTCGCCGTGGGCATCGGCGCAGGATATTACGCGTGGTCAACGCATAAAAGCTCGGGAGCATCCCCGCTCGCTCCCGCGACACCAGCCCAAGGGTCGCTGACGCCGGTATCCGACTACGTGGCGCACCCGCAATCAGGAACACCGGTGCGGTCCTTCACGCTGACTGCCGAAGAAAAGACCATCACGCTCAAACCTGGCAAGACCGTGCAGGCCTTGACCTTCAACGGCACGGTGCCGGGGCCGCTGTTGACGGTCCGTCAAGGTGAGCTCGTGAAGGTCACCGTGCATAACAAGCTCAGCGTACCCATCACCGTGCACTGGCATGGTGTTCCTGTGCCCGGTTCGCAAGACGGCGTACCAGGATTGACGCAAGACCCCATCCAGCCTGGAGGTACGTACGTATATCGTTTTGTTGCCGCGAAGGCGGGTACGTACTGGTATCATTCTCATGTCAACAGCGTCCAGGAGATCGGACAAGGGCTGTTTGGCGGCATCGTGGTTCTTCCGAAAAACCAGACAACGCCCGCCCCGGACAAGGACTATACGCTGCTTCTGCATGAGTGGTCCACATCGTCCACCACGTCCGGTGACGGCAGCATGGGCAGCATGGGCAGCATGAGCGGTATGGACAGTATGAGCATGGGTGCCATGGACAACATGCATATGGACAACATGACCGGCATGGGCAACATGCAGATGGGCTCACCGCCCCCTCGTACGAACGGGTTCCAGTTGTTGAACTCCGACAAGGCGGCACTCAACGAAATGGCCAACACGTACGACACGTTCACGGTGAACGAGACTGCGAGCGGACGGACGGTACTTCCAGCCAAGCCGGGACAAACCGTACGCCTGCGCATCGTCAATGCTGGAAACATGACCCACTTGATGACAATCGTTGGCACCCCATTCAAGGTGGTTGCCATGGACGGCCAGGATATCTCGAATCCGACACCCATCGAGAACCAACTCCTCCCGATTGGGGCCGGCCAGCGTTACGATGTCGAGTTCACGATGCCCAAAAGTGGATCGGTCCAGTTGGTGAGCGGCGACCCCGACGCGACGGACCGTATGGAATTGCGGGCCACCATCGGCGATACCATGGCCCCGAACATGGGTTCGATGCCCGAAGGGCAGAACGTCCAAAATTTTCCATGGTTTGATTTCACCCACTACGGCAGCGGAGCGCCGAGCGGTCGGCAGACGTTCACGCTCAGCCAGAAGTTCGACAAAACGTTCAACATGGTGCTTGGCGTCGGCATGAACAAACAAGGCATGGTCTATACCATCAACGGGAAAGCATTTCCGAACGTGCCCCCGTTCGTGGTGAAAGCAGGAGACATGGTCAAGATCCACATTGAAAACAAGAGTGCATATATCCATCCGATGCACCTGCACGGCCATACGTTCCAGGTCCTCACGCGGGATGGAAAACCGGTCACAGGAAGTCCTGTGTTCATGGACACACTGGAGGTTCTCCCCGGTGAGACGTACGATATCGCCTTCAAGGCAGACAACCCTGGTCTCTGGATGTTACACTGCCATGACCTGCATCACGCCTCGGCAGGGATGGATGTCGTCCTGCAATACACCGGCGTCACCGATCCCTACAATATGAAGGACATGTCCGAGTGATGAGCCGGAGCGGACGGAACATCCCGCATCCGATGACGTGACATGGGCAGCGACATCCACGCTGCCCATGTTGTCACGCATCCCGGGTTGCTGGCCACCAGACCCATCGCCGTATCCGTCCTGTTGGCCACAGCGCCCATCAAGACGCGGCGATCCGTTCGAGCTCCGTCATCAACTGGTCCTTCGAAACCATCCCCTGGTTGACCCCGACAATGATCCCTTGGCGGTTGACAAAAAAGGACGTTGGGAAACCGAGGATATGGTATTCATTCATCACGATCCCCTTGGTGTCCAAGGCCACCGGCCAGACGATGCCGTAGTCCTGCACGAACCGCTTCACGTCCGCCACGCTGTCCATGCTGGTTCCGTTGATGCTGAGAAATTCCACCTTATCACCAAACTTTTGGTATGCCTTTACCAAATCAGGCATCTCTTGTTTACAATAATCACACCACGACGTCCAGAAATTGATGAAGATCGGTTTACCGGCCAAGCTGTCTGTGGAAATCGTCTTGTGGTCCGGATATGCCGGCAGCGTGAAGGGTGGCATTTTGTGACCCGTTTGGGGTGCCGCAGTCACAGACGCTGCCTCTCGCACACGATTCGTCGCAGGTGTCGTCTTGGCCGTCGCGGAAGAATTCTGTTTGAAAGTCCACACCGCTGCCATGCCGGCGAGGAAAACGGCGCTCGCGCCGAGCACCCATTTCGCAGATGTTTTCATCCCTGTCCTTTCCTCCCTTTTTCGTCGAACGGTCTTTTCTCGCGGCGTTGTCTTCACTGAAAACGTGGTATTGTCGAAAACGTGGTGTTGTCAAAATCCCGTGAAACCGCCATACAACTTGATCAACACCACGGTGATCTTCGACATCGTGTTGGTCATCAGAAGCAGGCCGAGGACCATCATGACGTATCCCCCCGCCTTGGTGAGGACAGCTCCGTATTGGGCGAGTTTACGCACGGAACCCAATGTGAAACCCAGGATGAAGAACGGAAGCGCAAAGCCGAGAATGTACGCGGTGATGAGCGTGAGGCCCAGCATGCTTTGTGTCGCGGCCATGACGAGCACAGCGGCAAGAATCGGGCCAATACAGGGGGACCACCCTGCGGCAAAGCTGACCCCAACAAGTATGGATGCGATGTAACTGGTCTTGGTTGCTTGAAACGCCCACTTTCGTTCCATCAACATCCACTTCGGCGTCACGAGGCCGGTCAGAAAGAGTCCCATGAAGAAGACGATGATACCGCCCACCATCCGGATGGCACTGCGGTAGTTCACGAATACCTGGCCGAAAAGACTGGCCGACATCCCAAGTGCATAGAAAATGATGGAAAACCCGACGATGAAGCAAAACGTATGCGTGAGCGCACGCAGGCGATGGTTGAACGCGTACTTTTCATCGGCGCCAAACGTGACCCCAGAAATATAAGAAATGTAGGACGGGTACAAAGGCAGGCAGCATGGAGACAAGAACGACAGCATCCCGGCGAGAAAAGCCAACCAAAGCGTCGGATGGGTGGCCACGGTCATGAGGCCCGCCACCTTTCATGCACCTTCATGCCCGCCGCCTTCGCGTAAGAGACCATTTGGGATGCGGTGAGCGGACCCACCACGTGTCGCACGACCTTCCCGTTCGCGGTGATGAAAAACGTCTCCGGTTGCCCCGTTACGCCATAGGGAGGTGACCACCTGTTCTTTTCATCAAACAGCACCACGACGTTGTCCGGTACACGAAAGTGAGAGACAAACAGTTCCACGAGCGCCGGTCCGTCACCCCTGTCCAGCATCACAACATGGATGTCGTCCCTGTATTTCTCTGCGAAAGCCATCAGATCCGGCGTCTCCTCAACGCAAGGTTGACACCAGGGAGTAAAGAAATTCAGCAGTACCGGCTTCCCGCGCAAGGATGTGAGCGAGAATGGTCGCCCCGACAAGGTGTTCGTCCGAATATCGGGGGCTACGCCACCTACCTGCACAGGCATGGCGTTGTTTGCGAATTGCACCATCCAATACACAAATCCGAGGAAAATAGACGCGATCACGGCAAATCCCGCGACACGCCGATGTTGGCGTTTCATCATCACTTGTCACCCAGCTTGACCCATCCCCATATGAAAACGGCTACTCTTCATGACCATACCGAGTGATTGTGAAGACGGTATGAAGAAGTAAGCATGCATGAACGACAGCAAGGTATCCCTCACAACCGCCGCAACGTCGTGATGTTATGTACATAACACGGTACGGAAGAAATGCCAAGTCTGGCGCAATCAACTTGGTTGCGCCGATACGCATCGACCTCATTGCACACGACCTCCTTTTGCCACCAGGCATATGCAACCAACCCGGAGGGCGATGGCTCGACGACGCACCACATTTGGGTACGCTATCGATGGGGTGTATGCTTGACACTGACACAGTACGGGGGTATGGTATATCCAGAAACCGCGAAGGTGAGGCTTTTACCCATGTGTCCTGAACATCAACAGTACAGTTACGGGCCGTATAAGGATGACCTGCTCCGGCGGTTGCGGCGCATCGAAGGACAGGTTCGAGGCATCCAGAAAATGGTCGAAGAAGACCGATACTGTGTGGATATTCTCGTCCAAATCGCCGCAGTCAAGAGCGCGATTCACCAGGTCGGCCTGTCCATTCTGGAATCCCACACCCGAGGCTGTGTGGCGGACGCCTTGGCCCATCAAGAGCGTGGCCAGGAAAAAATCGATGAACTGATGGACATCATCCGCCAGTTCACCCGTTCCTGAACGGAGCATCCGGGAGGTGAAAACATGCCCGAGCTCGTGGACAAGATCGAGAAATCCGGTGATTCGGTCCCGGTGCGCCGGGTGGACCTGAACATCACCGGCATGACTTGTGCCGCCTGCGCCGCGCGCATCGAAAAGGTCGTCGGACGCCTTCCGGCCGTACGCGAAGTCCACGTCAATCTGGCGTCCGAAAAGGCGCACATCACCTACGTGCCGGGCGTGATCGCCGAGCAGGATCTCATCCGGGCGGTCGAAAAGGCTGGCTACGGGGCGACGTTGGCCTCCGCATCGGCTGCAAAGGACGAAAAAAAGCGCAAGCTCGAGGCGTATCGGAAAGACCTTGCCACGTTCTGGTTCGCCGCCCTGTTGACGCTTCCCCTTGTCGTCCAGATGCTCGTGATGCTGTTTCACGGCCGGCCGTTTCTGTCGAACTGGATGAGTTGGTCCCTGGCCACGCCGGTGCAGTTCTATGTGGGATGGCGGTTTTACAAAGGCGCCTATCACGCGCTCCGGGGCGGCGCCGCCAACATGGACGTGTTGGTGGCCCTCGGCACCACCGTGGCTTATGTGTACAGCGCCGTCTTGACCGTCACGGGAAACTCGAACGTGTACTTCGACACCTCCGCCACCGTGGTGACCCTGATTTTCATGGGCAAGCTGCTGGAGACCCGTGCGAAAGCCAAATCGAGCGCAGCCATCGAGTCCTTGGCGAAACTGAACGCCAAAGTGGCGCATGTGCTGAGAGACGGCGTGGAGACGGACGTGCCCGTGGAAGACCTCCGTGTGGGCGATGTGGTCCGCGTCCGGCCCGGCGAGAAGATTCCCGCGGACGGCGTCATCAAAGAAGGCCATACGTCCGTGGACGAATCGTTCTTGACCGGCGAATCCATGCCGGTGACGAAAGGCCCTGGAGACCCCGTGGTGGGCGCTTCGGTGAACCAAACCAACGCGTTTCTCATGGAAGTCACGAAGGTCGGCGCCGATACCGTGCTGGCGCAAGTGATCCGCCTGGTCGACCAAGCCCAAGGCTCGAAGGCGCCTGTGCAGCGGCTGGCGGACAAAATCTCGGGCATCTTTGTCCCCGTTGTCCTTGCCATCGCCTTGGTGACCTTCCTTCTGTGGGGCGCCTTTGGGCATTGGTCGCACGGCCTCTTGGCCGCCGTAGCCGTCTTGGTCATCGCTTGCCCGTGCGCGCTGGGATTGGCAACCCCGACTGCCATCATGGTCGGCACGGGCCTGGGTGCGGAAGCCGGCATCCTCATCAAAGGAGGAGAACACCTGGAGCGCGCGCACCGGATCGACACGGTCGTATTTGATAAAACGGGGACCCTGACGGCGGGCAAACCCAGGGTCACCGACATATGGACCGCGCCAGGTGTGCAGCGCGAAGACCTCATCGCCCATGCTGCCGCACTCGAGGCCCAAAGCGAACATCCGCTCGGCGCGGCGATGGTCACCTATGCAAAGGAACAAGGCGTGGACACGCTCAGTGCCACGAACGTAGAGGCCGTTCCCGGCAAAGGCATCGCGGGGCTTGTCAACGGCGCCACGGTGCGGATTGGCAACCGCCAGTGGCTGTCGGAACATGGGATCTCCGCCGTTCCGGATGAGGTCTTGACGCAATGGGAACGCGCCGGAAATACCGCCGTGTGGGTGGCAAAGGATGATCAGTTGCTCGGCGCCATCGCGATCGCCGACACCGTCAAGCCGGATGCGGCCGATACGGTGAAAAAACTCAAGGACATCGGCATCGAGGTGTGGATGATTACAGGCGATCAGGAACGTACCGCCCAAGCCATCGCAGCCCAGGTGGGGATCACGCACGTGATGGCAGGCGTCCTGCCGGCCGACAAGGCGGGCAAGGTCGAAGCGTTGCGTAAGCAGGGCCGAACGGTCGCCATGGTCGGGGATGGCATCAACGATGCTCCCGCCCTGGCGGCGGCAGACGTCGGGATCGCGATGGGAACAGGTACCGACGTGGCCATGGCAGCGGCGGACATCACGTTGATGCACGGCGAGACGCGCGGTGTGGTGGATGCCATCCGTTTGTCCAAAGCCACCATGCGCAAGATCCGCCAGAATCTGTTCTGGGCGTTCTTCTACAATGTCTTGGGCATTCCGTTGGCGGCCTTGGGGATCCTCAGCCCCGTCATCGCTGGGGCGGCCATGGCGGCAAGCTCCGTGAGCGTGGTCTCCAACAGCCTGTTGCTGCGCCGCCTCAAGCTGGGATCCTCAAGCTGGGAAAGGAGGTGAACTGAGCCATGACGACTGCAACCATCACCGTCAAAGGGATGACCTGCAGCGGCTGCGTGAACTCCGTCACCAAAGCGCTCAAGGGCGTGGCGGGTGTCGAGGAGGCTCGTGTGGACCTGCAGAGCCAGACCGCGACGGTCACCTTTGACGAGGCGAAGACCAGCGTGGCGGAACTGAAGGCCGCGATTGAAGAGGCGGGGTACGAGACGGAGTGAAGAGCATTTCGCCTGATGCTTTCCGCCTTGAGGATAAGACGTCGAGTAAGAAAAGAGCCGGGCGGGGTGCACCCAATGGTTCCCCGCCCTGTCTTGTTTAAGGCGCACCTTGCGGCGCCGCCAGCACGAACACATTCCCTTCCGAATCCTTGAAGATGGCTTCCATCCCGCCCCACTCCGTACGACGAGCCGGCTGCACAAATTCGCTGCTGCTCTCCCAGGAACCAAAGTCCGTGCCCCTGCCTTCGCAATGACAACCTGGCGGGACCGGCCAAGGCGACAACCCGTTTCCGGTATAATGAAAGCGTCATTCCATGCCTTCCCTTGGGGGTGTGGGATCCGATGCCCAACGAACGGATTTTCATCGTGGAAGATGACGACAGCTTGGCGCAGCTTCTCCAGCGCCACCTCGTGCGGTTTGGGTTTGATGTGGAGCTCGCCCGCGACTTCCAACGGATCGACGAAGAAGTGCACCGGTACCAGCCACACCTCATCCTGCTCGATGTCAATCTCCCCTACTACGACGGCTTTCACTGGTGCCGGGTCATCCGCAGGTTCTCCAAGGCTCCGGTGGTGTACGTCTCCGCCAGGACGGGGGATATGGACAAAGTGCTCGCCCTCGACTACGGCGGAGACGATTACCTCACCAAACCCGTGAACCCTGAGGTCTTGCTCGCCAAGGTGAGAGCCCTGCTCCGCCGGGCGTACGGAGAGTACGCCGAAGGCACGACCCCATCGCAAGCTATCGTGAAGCACGGCGTGGTGTTGGATGTGTGGAAGAGCCAAATATCCTACATGCAGCGGTCTGAGAACCTCACTGCGACGGAACTGCGTCTTCTGCAAGGGTTGATGAACGCGGACGGCGGCGTGGTCACCCGCCAAGAGCTGTTGGAAATGGCGTGGGAAGACACCCGCTTCGTCGACGACAATACTTTGACGGTCAACATCGCCCGCTTGCGCGCAAAATTGGCGTCCATTGGGTGGACGGACGCCATCCGCACCGTGCGTGGCATAGGCTACCGCTTGGCGTTTCCGGAAGGCGGTTCGCATACGGCATGACGGCTTGGACCTTCCTGCGCGACCACATCCGGCTCACCGCTTGCTACGTCACAGGCGTGTTGTTGGCCCTCCTGGTCCCGGTCCTCACTGCCCGCAGCCACGGCATCGCCGTGTCGTACGGAGACGTGGGCTACGCGTGTCTTCTCGCCTTGGTCATGCTGACGGCTTACCTCCTCCTCGAGTACTCGATCCGCCGCCGCGCGTACCGGTTGGCGCATGTGCTGTGGCACAGCCTGCACAGCGGACACCCCTGTGACCTCCCCACGAGGGGCACCCGCGAGCAGCGAGATTGGATCCGGCTTCTGCGGCAGGTACAAGGGACATACCTCGAGCGGATCGCTGAAGTGGAGGAACGGCGCCGCTTCTACGAGGTATGCCTGACGCACTTTGCGCATCAGATGAAGACACCGCTGTCAGTCATGCGGTTTCTCGAAGAGGAGTTCAAGGCGGTACTGCGCCAGTTGCCCGATCCGGCCCTCGGGCTGGCACTGGTCGACCAACTCGCGGAGGAACGGGATCGCCTCGACGCCCAGCTCCAACTCCTCCTGCAGACCGCACGCTTGGCCTCGTTTTCGTTTGACGTTCGCATTGAACCGGTCGACATCGCCGCGCTCATCCGGGAGGCGGTGAACGAACACAAGCAAGCCTGGATACGCCGCGCCTTGTACCCGGAGATGATTGCTCCCGACGGCCCGGTGACCGTGCCCACAGACCGCAAATGGCTGCGCTTTGTCTGTGATCAGATCCTGCGCAACGCGCTTCAATACGGCGTAAAGCCCGGCGCCACACGCCCGTCCCCGCTTCGCATCGAGATCGCGTCTCGGCCTGGGTGCGTCACGGTGTCGTTTACGGACCAAGGGATTGGCATCCCTGCGCGCGATCTCCCGCACATCTTCGAACCGTTCTTCACGGGAACGAACGGCCGGACGTACTCCCGCGCGACAGGCATGGGGTTGTACTTGGTGAAACATATCTGTGACCGGTTGGGACACCGCGTGGATGTAGTCTCGAAAGAAAACGAGGGAACGACCTTCACGTTGACGCTGGCAGCGTCGAAATTCTACGCAGCGGCCACCGAGCCTTGAATGCCCCACGGCCGCATGCCGGTCGCGTGTGCCCTTCAAAAGCTTGGATCGGGCGAAAGGCACCTTACGAAACTGTAAGCTTCGCCGCGCCGAATTGTAAGACTTCATGAAGGCGGCGCCCTGCCCCTCCATGCATACTGGGGATCGGATGCGGATTTAAAGGAGGGATCCCGGCATGGGCGTCATCGTGGAAACGAATGAGCTGACGAAGGCGTATCGCGGCAGGTACGCGGTACAACGGGTGAATCTGACGGTTCGCGAGGGTTCGGTCTTCGGGCTGTTGGGGCCGAACGGCGCTGGAAAGACTACCCTTCTTAAGCTGTTGTTGGGTCTCCTCCACCCCACGTCAGGCCAAGTCCGCCTGTTTGGAGAACCGTGGTCGCGGGCCCACTTGGCTCGCGTGGGTGCCCTCATCGAGACGCCCGCGCTGTACGGACACCTGACAGGGCGCGAAAACCTCGAGGTCCACCGCCGCTTGCTTAACCTTCCGAAAGCCAGGATCGATGAGGTCTTGCACATCGTCGGTCTCGCGGACGTGGACGAACGCAAGCGTGCATCCCAGTACTCGCTGGGGATGAAACAACGCTTGGGCATCGCGATCGCGTTGCTGAACCGACCGCGCCTGCTCATCTTGGACGAGCCGACGAACGGGCTCGACCCGATCGGCATGCGGGAGATGCGCGTGCTCATCCGCAGCCTGGCCGATCAAGGTATCACTGTGGTGCTTTCGAGCCATATCCTGAGCGAAGTCGCACAGGTCGTCGAAGATGTAGCCATCCTCAGCCAGGGCATGATCCGCTACCAGGGCCCCCTCGCCGACCTCGTCACCCAAGGAAAAGGCAAAGACCTCGAAGACGTGTTCGTCGAGTACGTCCAAGATCGCCAGTCCGAAGCGGACTCTGGAAAGGGAAGGTGAGCCTCTGTGTGGTGTGTCGTCGCCGCGGAGTGGCTGAAGTACCGACGGACCCTCACGCCATGGTTCGTCGTGGGAGGGCCGTTGCTCTTGGCCCTCACCGCATGCGTGCTCCCCCTCATCGCGCCCACCGGGCGGACGTGGAACCTGACCCTCCTCACCGCGTTCAACTGGTGGGTGGTGCTCGGGGTGCCGTTGGGTTCGGCGCTGATTGCCGCCTTGGCGGCTTCGTACGAACGCCGCGCCGGTGCCTGGAGAGCGCTGCGATCCCGTCCGCTGCACCCAGGCCGCTTATACGCCGCGAAATATACGGTTGTCGCCATCCACAGCGCCATCGCGCATGCGCTGTTTTCGGGATTCGTGGTGGCGATAGGGGGGCTCATCGCATGGAGCCGGTTCTGGCCGCTGCGCGGGTCGATTCCCTGGGGAAACCTTGTGGCTGGGACGATGGTCTGTTGGGCCTCTGGATTGGCGCTGCTTGCGGTGATGCTGTGGTGCGCGACGGCCTTCCCGTTCAGCCTCACCATGGCCGTCGGGTTGATAGGGACGGTTTCCGGCGTGTTGACCAGCGAAACGAAGGCCTGGGTATACGTTCCCTGGGCTTGGCCGGTGCGTGCCTTGGAACCGGTCTTTGGGTTTCACGCCAACGGCCTTCCATTAGAAAAGGGTAGCATGTTTTGGAATACCGGGGTCATTCCGATCGCGAGCGGGCTGGGCGTAGTGCTGGCCGTGGCGATCACGGCCCTCGGCGCATGGTGGTTCAGTCGGACCGAAGTGCGCTGAGACGCCGCGAGCGTTTGCACGAAAGGAGGGTCATTGTGCTCGCCGCCATCTGGTCTGAATGGATAAAGTCCCGCCGCACGGCCGTCATGTGGATGACACTCCTGGCCCCAGTGGTGTGCGCTGCCGTCGCCGTCCTGTATGTCCATGCACACGGGGTATCCCGGACAACGTGGCGTGATACCATCGATGTCGTGAATCAAGTGTGGTCCGGCTTGTGGTTGCCGCTCGCCGCCGGGCTGATGGCAGGGCTGTCCGCACACATGGAGGCCGACGCGGGCGGATGGGGCGCGCTGCGGGCGCGACATGTCTCCCCAGCGCACCTCTACGTCGCGAAGCTCAGCGTGATCGCGGCATACATGGGACTAAGTACGCTCTGGCTTGTGGCATCCAGCACAGGCATGAGCGCGCTCGCAGGGGTTGTCCAGCCCATCCCATGGGGCGCCCTGCTCGCTGCCGTCCTCGCCAACTGGTGCGCTGTGCTGCCGCTGTTGTTCGCCTCGTATTGGATCGCCGAGGCGGCGGGGTGGTCGGTTCCCATCGCGCTCGGCGTCATGGGCATGCTCATCGCTTCCGTCGTCGGCGGGACGAGCGTGGGCAACCACACTTGGATGTTCATCCCGTGGTCTTGGCCCATGCGGATATTCTATGAGGTATATGGATGGTTTGCGCCGTGGACAGCTACCCCTTCGTTCGAGAACGCCGCCTGGAATGTATGGCTGGCGGCCATCGCCATCGCCGCCGGTCTCGGGTGGGGTGGCGCCCATTGGTTCGAACGAAGAGAAGTCGATTGACCCCCAAACGGGCAAGGATGAGCGCGGCACAGCTCTGCCTCGAACAGGGCATAAGGGGGTGAATGGCACGTGAGTCTGCTTCAGGTACGCAAGTTGACGAAGTTCTACGCGGCGGGCACATCCGGATTGGTGGTCAAAGCCCTCGACAGACTCGATCTCGATGTACCGCAGGGGGAATTCGTCTGCATCATGGGTCCGTCGGGGAGCGGCAAATCGACACTGTTGAACATCGTGGCGGGCTTGGAACGTCCGACGAGCGGCCAGGTGGTGTGGGATGGACGCGATGTGACGCGCTTGAGCGCGAAGGAGTGGGCAGCCTTACGGCGGCGCGATCTCGGGTTTGTCTTCCAAACGTTCAATCTCCTCGACGCCCTCACTGTGGAAGAAAACGTCGCGCTGCCGCTCATGCTCAACCGGGTGGATGTCGCGTCCGCGGCGGAACGCGTGCGAGTCTTCTTGTCCGAACTGAATCTACTCGAAATCGCCGACCGTTACCCACACGAGTTATCTGGTGGGCAACAGCAGCGGGTCGCCGTGGCCCGGGCTATGGTTCACCGACCGAAGTTGGTCCTGGCCGACGAGCCGACGGGCAGCCTAGACTCCGCATCGTCGCAATCTGTATTGGAGTTGTTTATGGAACTGAACGCCGTCCAGACCACAACGATCCTCATGGCAACCCACGATCCGTTCGCCGCGAGTTACGCCCACCGCGTCGTATTCATGAAGGACGGCAAGGTGTACAACCAACTGGACCGGGCTGGATCCCGGCGCTCGTTCTTCCACGAGATCCTTCACGCCTTGTCCGTCTTGGAGGAGGCCGTGCTGTGACTTGGCCGCGACTGCTCCTCAAGACCACCCTGCACGCTGGAGCAAGGCACCTTGGGTACTGGGCTTCCTTCGGCCTCATGGTCATGATCTACGTGCTCTTCTCGTCCTTCGTTCACCAACCCGCGGTGGTACGCGGTGAGGCGCCGCGCATCGTGATCGCCGTGGTCGAAATCAGCCAGGCAACGCTGGTGGTCTTTTCCGCACTATTTGCGTTCTGGGTCCACGCGGTCCAGGCGGCAAACCGGGACCAGGAAATCCGGCTGTGGTTTACACTTGGCATGACGCCGCGGCAGATGTGGTGTCTGGTGGCTGGAGAATCGCTGCTCCTTGGTCTGCTTGCCTTGGTGGCGGGGATTGCGGCAGGGCTCCTGTTCAGCCGGCTGTTTCTGCTTTCTGCGGCATCTGTGTTCAATCTTCCATATGTGCCCCCTCCTCCTTCCGTATCGGCTGTGTGGCAAACCGTGATTTGGTTTGGCCTGGCATCGGAAGCTGACGCTGTATGGATTGCCTTTCGAGTCGTAGGAAGGTCGCACCGACGCGCCAACTCCATGCCACCCGGACCATCCGGCAGGTCGGCGCGCGGTGCATGGGCCCGAGACGCCTTGGCACCCGTGTGCCTCGCGGGAGCCTATGTGCTGGCCCTGAACGCCCACGAGACCAACGTGGTGCTGACCACGCTGCTGGTGGTCGCCCTGGTAGGCGTGGGCACGCACCTCGGCTACAAGTGGCTTCTCCCTGACGCGCTGCAGGTTTTCCGCACTGCATCCCGGAACACGGTGGCACGTCTGAGCTTGGTGAGGATGAGTCAGCGGACTGCGGCAGACGCAAGGACACTCACGATGGTGACGCTGACCTTGACAACCATCTTCACGGCCCTGGGGGTGGCCTGTTCCATGCGAGCGGTTGCGGAGGTCAATACCCTTCGCATCGCACCCTTTTCGATACAATTTCTCTCCCCGAATACATCCAACTCACTGCTTACGCCCAAGGAGATGGAGGCTGTCTTGACAGCGAAACAGCTGAGGATAGTCCAGGAGATTCACGTACCGGTGCTATCTGGAACCCTTCGCGACATATCCGGGGGACAAAGGGAATGCCTTGCCGTGATGGCCATCTCCCAGTCCATCTTCGAACGGGTACGCCGTGTCATCGCTCTATCGTACCCGCAGTTGCTTCCGTATCTGCCCGATTGGGCAAACCCTTCGGCAGGCACGGCACACCTGTTATACCCGTATCCCTATATGGCGCAACACCGCTGGGCGACGCACGAAGTGGTGTTGACCGTCGGAACCACGCAGATCCCGTTGAAGATCACAGGCCAACGCAACACACGGTTGTTTAATAAACAAAACCACATGGACGCGGTGCTGGTGTTGCCAGACCGCACGTTCGCACACGGGTTCTCCCAGGCGCGCCGACAGGACAAGTGGACAATTCACGGGACCATTCTGGCCAATTGGAAACACAGCGGTGACGCCTTTCGCCTGTTCAGCCACCAGCTTGCAGAGAACCAGCGATGGTTATTGACGAGTACAGTCGAGGAGTATGTCGGAACGATGCAGTTGACGACGGTCGCGCTGTTCTGCGGCGTTGTGACCAGCCTTGTCCTTTTCTTCACTTGCCTCAGCGCGCTTCACGTACGGTTGACCGCCGAACGAGAAACCGTGGATCTCCCGCTGGCGAAGACGTTGTGGAGCATGGGAGCAGACGTCCGCGTGATGCGCCGCCTCCTTCGCGTCGACACAGGACGTCTGTTTCTCACGCCGTTCATCGTGGCGGCCGCTCATGCCACTGTCGCGATGGTCGACTACTCCCACTTCGCCACCATGACCACGACCGGATGGGAGGCCTTCTTCGCCACGCTCGCCGTCTGTGGAGCGGGCATCGCGGGGGCATGGATCCTCATGACATCGCGGTACCTCCACTACCTACTCGATGCAGCGCATGTGGATGACCTCGTCTCAGGCAGTTTGACGCCTTGAAGCGCGGCAGAAGAGCGACAATTCGAACGATGGTGCCTCTTCCATGCAAAGGTCGGCCCAACGCTAAGATTTGTGGCGGGCTGCACCCAATGGTTCCACGCCCTGTCTGGTTTAAGGCGCACCTTGCGGCGCCGCCAGCACGAACACATTCCCCTCCGAATCCTTGAAGATGGCTTCCATCCCGCCCCACTCCGCACGACGAGCCGGCTGCACAAATTCGACACCCCGGGCGGAGAGCTCCCGGTAAGCAGCCTCCACATCCTCACACGTGAACGCCACGTTCTGATAGCCTCCGATGCGGTTCTCCATGCCAGGCGGCGTGAACAATACGACCAACGTCTCCGATCCCGGTGGACGCAGCTCAATCCATCGCTGGCCGTTGCCGAACGGTTGATCGGTGACGACCTCGAACCCCAGCTTCTCCGTGTAAAACGCGAGCGCCCGGTCCTGATTGGCCACCGGAATGCTGACAAAACGGACGCGGATCATGGATGCATCCCTCCTTGCGGCATAAGCTGTGTCATGTCTTCCACTCGTCACACCGCCCGCCACCTTCTCTTTGAGTCCATTCTCCTCACACATCAGCGTTCCCTTTCAACTCGTCGAGAAACCTGTTCGCAGCTTCGGCTAGCCGCTGTGCACGTGTTTGAAGCCAATCCTCATATTCGTCCACTGTACGATGCATTACATCCTCGTCAATGAATTGAGCCTTCAACTTATCTGCTGTGATGTTGTATCGCGAGATGTAATCCATCGGAGCGCGAGCATTGATACGAATGTTGATCTTCGGACCGATGACAGCAATATTGGCGAGAGCGTTGATTTTGTCTTCCGAAACCTTTCCCTCGAGAAACTTCCTCGGAAAGATGTGATGCCACTGGGGTCGAAAGTCTGCCAAGGCTTGCACGCCTTCAAATCCGATCCGGTGGCTTTGCTCATCCCAATCCAGTGCTTTTTCTCGGTACACGAGGAGATATAGAAGAAAGCGTCCGAACCTCGCGTCGCCGTAATCGCGCAGAAAATCCTCTGCGGTCAACGGAGTCCTATGGTCCAGTCTGTTCAACAACTTCGTAATGGCCTCGGTCAGCGATTTCGCCTCACCGATATCCCGCAGGTCCTCTGAAAGCGTTGTGGTGCTCGAGCCACTGTAGCGACCAAATCGCGAGGCTTGCAGGAACCAGTACAGCGCCAAGTCGAACGGACCTTCTGGGAATTTGTCCATCAGTGCAACCATGGTGACGAGTGCAGCCTCGGTCGGCATGGGATCACTACTCAGAATCCCACGTTGCCTAAAATAGGCTATCAGATTCTTCCAAGCCTCTTTCGTCCGTTGCCAACAAGGTTGAATGGACTCGGCGCTCCAAAATCGGTCGTCAATCTCCCTAAACCGCACCTTCTTTGCTCCGATCGCGGTGACGCAGCGAAAGAGCAGGTTAGGGCTGATATCAAATCCCGCATCGGTCAACTCTCGCAGATAGGGCAGGAAGTGCTCCCTCACCCAACCCGGCATCCTTGCAGCGACAACACCGAGATAGATGTCTGCCTCCGTGACCCGCGTCCCCTTACTGTTCAGCCGGGAAAAGATTTCAACCACATCTTCGAGGTCGTGATCAACCGTGATGGTGACGACGTCGGCGTCACGGATCTTGCGCACCCTGTCCAGACGCACGTAAACCTCCATGGTGTCCATATGCTTGCATAACCCATGCTGCTTGATCTCCGCAGCCAGTTTGCGCAATTGCTCGTCGTCCTTGTCCTTTTTCGTGTCGAGGTTCAGAAGATCACGTACCGGGATGTACCGTGGCACTTTGGTCGCCCGCACGGCCGCGTTGGCAACCAGGAAATACGGAGGCTCCTTGGCTTCGATGTCGAAGCGGATGTCGTACTTGCTCAGGATACGGTTCCATTCTTCCGCATCGTTCCACCAATAGGGCTTGCGGCCAAATAAGATACACAACGCTGTCGTGCGTTGCTGACCATCCACGACCCAATGCGTCGGGACCTTCGCGTCAACTGCCGTTTGTGGCTCTCCTGCTCCTCGGCTGTCCCACAACAAGAAACTCCCGATGGGATAATGCAGCCACAGGGATTCCGCCAAATCTCTCACTTGGGTCGACTTCCATACAAACCCTCGCTGGAATTCGGGAATGCTCCACTCATGGTGCACTGCTCGTTTCACAATGTCGTACAGCTTCACCGCCTCATAGGACACAGCCTGCTAACCCTCCTCTGTTCCCTGAAAATTCAGATCATCACCCATTCATCTGCAAAGAAGCAGTGATGATTACCCGAGCCCCCTCCCGCACCTAGCATCGAGGTACACATGATCCCGTGCGTACTTGCCAGTACAGCGAAATCATGAAGTTCCTGTTGTTTCCTGCGAAGTTTGTTGCCAGGTGTCGCACATAGCGTCGAAAAGGCTACACCCGCCAAAAATGGGTTCCCCAAGCAGGTCACATGCACCTTTATAACATTTTAGTAATAAACAGGAAAACCCACCCAAAGTGTCGTTGGCTTGAAAACCTATCATGACACATTATAATCATGATTGGAACATAGATCCAAACCGAATCGAATGATCCTTCTGATGCATCGAAAAGGGTGATCGGAGTGCGGCGATGGAAGTTCATATTTTCATGTATTTTATCTCTGTTCGTGGCGGTAGGCTCGGCTCCCACGCTTCTGGTCCTCGCTAATCCAGTGAAGACGTACACGATTCAACTCAATGGGAAAACGTATGCAACTTCGAGTTATACTGAAATGAACAAGAAGATTTACGTTCAAGCGTCCACCGTCAGCAATTTGCTGACCCGACTTGGGATCCAAAATAAGATTAACACTTCCAAACACGAATGGACAATCGTCACCGGCCTCTACGACAATCAGCTCCGACCTGCCAAGACTGGCGGCGGCTTTGTCGTACAGGTGAACGGTTCGGTCGTGGAGCGTGGAGTCCAATCCATCTCGTTGAGGGTCCAGAGCAGTGTTGTCAAACAGTTGTTTTTCCCGCTTCAATCTGTTCAGGCGGTGTTAGATCATATCGGGTTTTCAACCGATGTTTGGAGCATGAAGGGTTCTTGGGCCATATGGAAGCTTGCATACAAACAGACCACACTCTCAAAGGGCCAGTCAGGGACATCCGGTGCTCAAGGCGATGCCATATCTCCGCCCCCACCGCCTTCGCCGCCGTCGACTTCAACCCAACCATCAGATATTGGGACCCAACCGGCCAACCGAGGTGAGAATATAGGTGAGAACACGGACGGAGCGCCACAACCGCCGCCTCCTCCCCCAACACCTGTTCAAAATCAATGATTGGGAGAATTACCGCTGAGGAGTTGAGCATATGAAAAGGACGCTCGGAAAAACCACTACGGGACTGATGGCCGCCTTGGCATGTTTTAGTATGTCTCTTCCGACAGCTTTCGCCGGGTTCAGCACCTCATCACAAAACTGGTCCGTCAGCAAAACGATACCAGTCTCGGGAAGACAGATGGTATCAGATGCCAACGGAGATCTGTTTATACTCGATGATTCTGGAAAAGTGTTTGAAGTATCACCTTCTGGCCAGGTATTGCATGCATGGAGTCTCAACGCTCAAGCGATCACAGTAACTGCGGACGGCCGCACTCTATACGCCTCCCAAGTAAGCGGTAACGACTCCAGTGATTTTAGTTCAAATGAGACAGATATCGCGATTGTGGATACTACATCAGGCAATGTCACGAACACCATCACCGACCAAGACCTTGGTCTGGTCAAACAGATGCAGGTTTCATCCAACAGCAATACTTTGTACGCCGTGAATGACCAAGGCAACTTCCTGGTAATCGATCTGACGTCGGGAGACATCCTATGGGAAGTGAGCGGCAAGGGTCTGAACAGCGATCATCCTTTTTCCACCACCGACGGAGTCACCCTGTACGTCCCTTGCACATACGAAAAGGGGGTGTACGCCATCAACACCATGCTGGAAACTGGACAATTTCTCGTCACGGACGACATCTCGGATGTTTACGGAGTTATCGAGAGTCCAGACGGTTCCAAGGTATACGCTGTAGGAATGGGGACCGATTTCAACATTGTCGAGTTGGATACAACCACTGGCAGTCAAACACGCGTCTTTACCGACCCGAACCTGCTTTCGTTTGGAGACGTGTCGATTGCCGAGAACGGCGATACCCTGTTTGTCAGCGGAGAAGATCAGAGGGACTGGGTGCCTCGAATTGACGTGATCGACGGTACATCCGGGAAAATTCTAGCAACTATTAAGAACAATAAATTCAATCGAATCAGGTCGATGCTGTGGTCGCCAACCAACAGCGCGTTGGACGTGCTCACGGACAACGGACTTTTCATCTATCATGCGACGCCCTCCGCAGGGGGTAACGGTACCGCGAAATCCGGCGCGTCGTCTGGAAATTCATATCAACAGAGTTCTGGTGAAAACCATCTGATAACCCTAACTTTGCAACCAGGATGGAACTTAGTTGACAGCTATGTGGCGAATTCCCTAACCGGCGTTGTTACGTATTTTTGGAGCGGTACATCGTATATTTCATCATCCACGAACCCAGTCAATGCAGAGTGGGTGTACGTAAAATCAGCGCGTTCCATCACACTTCCTCCACCATCGGATTTGTCTTATTCTCTCACGGCAAACGCGAAGGTTTGGACGATGATTGGTAATCCCTTCAATGAGCCAGTCTCCGTGGTTCTTCAGTCTGGCGATGCAGCGTTCACATATGATCCTATGACTAAAACATACGTGCCTGCCCAAGGCGGGACCCTGAATTTACAACCAGGCCAAGGAGCATGGCTGTACTCAGCCGCCGGCGGCACGTACGAGGTCAGCATTGCGCCTCCTCCGCCACCACCATCCAATTGAAAGAATCCATGAATACAACACATCTTATTGAAAAGGACGTGATCCCCCATGGCCATCGTCGCTGTGAGCATCGTCCCTGTCGGCACCGGATCGACCAGCGTGAGTGCGTACGTGGCGGAGGCGCAGAAGGTGCTGACCCGCTATCCCAACCTTCGCTTCCGTCTCGATCCGATGTTCACCAACATCGAGGGCGACCTGCGCGAGATTTTCGCGGCCATCGCCGACATGCACGACGCGCTGGCGAAACAAGGCGTGCAGCGGTTTTCGACGGTCGTGAAGATCGACGACCGGCGCGATCACGAACACACCATGGAGGAAAAAGTGGCGGTTGTGGAAGCGAAGCTGCGGGAGAAGTGATAAGAGCAGCATCGCCTCCTCCGTGAACAACGCTTCCCTGTCGCCACATCGTGAGGAGGATGGCGAGGCTTCACGCCTCGCCGAGCGCTTGCAGGGCGCGAAGGGCGGCTTCCGCAGCCTGCCGCACCTTTGCCGGTGCGTCCGCCAGCTGGATCACCCGCACTCGAGCGATGTCCGCCCCCTTGCGCCCACGTTCCACCGGACGCTCGAGGCAGCGCACGTTGACCTCATAGTGCCCGGCGTCGCCCGCGTCGTCAAACCCAAACAGGCATTGCACCCCGCGCGCACCTTCGACGTGATCGAGGGTGAAGATGCGCTCATGCTGTTTGGCAAATCCGTGCTGCAAGAGAACCTCCTGCGCCTCCCGCAGTTTGACAATCGGAATCAGCATGTATCCCCACCTCATTCGTTCATCATCCCATACGAACATAACACAAGAAAATATGCCACGATACGCGCGACACTATCCCAGGAAAATCCAACCCCAATGACGGTTGCATCCATAAAAAGGCCCAGCCGAGAGGGAAAACCGTCATGGCCAGCAAGATTGGGCGGGGGTGACACGATTTGTCACCCCTGTGTGGTAGAGTGAAATCGTGATCCGAACAACATCCACGACTTGCACCTCTCAGATGCTTCCGAAAAACGGAATCCGTAACCAGCTTGGGGGGATTTTCATGGATCATGTCTATCGTCAGCTTGGATGGCATTTGAACTATCGCCATTCATTGCCCGGAAGGCCGGCAGAATACCGCTCCATAGAGGACCTCTATCCGAACAACCACATTCGGAGTTACATCGTCAATTCCTTCCCACAAGGGCTATACCATCACCAATACGAAGGGTTCCGCCGCTTTCTGAAAAGTGAAAACGTGTGCCTCACGACGGGAACCGCTTCCGGAAAAAGTGCCCTGTTCTATTTGACAGGTATCGAAACATTGGTTCGGGATTCAGAAGCGCGGGTTCTCGCCATTTACCCGCTCAAAGCACTCGGCACTGAACAGGTAGAACGCTGGAAGTCAGCGATAGAAGCCGCAGGACTGAAATTCCCTGTGGCGAGAATTGACGGCAGCATCCAGCCGGAACAACGCACTTCCATTTTGCGCAATTGTCGCATATTGATTACAACGCCGGACGTGCTGCACGCCTGGATGTTATTCAAACTCAATGATCCGGCAATACGACGTTTCCTGGAGCACCTGAGACTCATCATCGTCGACGAGGTGCATACCTACACGGGTGTGTTCGGGTCCAACGCGGCCTACCTTTTCCGCAGAATCGCCCACGTGTGCGCCCAACTTGGCGGAGACTATCGGTATGTCGCAGCGTCCGCTACCATCCGGGACCCCGACAACCATCTGCACGAACTTTTCGGAGAGCCGTTCTCCCTCATTGGCCCGGAGCTGGACTCTTCGCCCAAGTACCCCATTGCAATCGACATGGTCACTCCACCTGGCAACAATGACTTTTTTTCGGAAGTGAGCGCCCTTTTACAGCGATTGGCGGCAGACCATTCCACTCGGTTTCTTGCATTTGTCGATAGCAGAAAACAGACCGAGATGTTGTCTTCCATCCTCGCACGTGGAAGCGGCAATGAAGAGGAGGGAGTTGACGGGTCGGAAACGGACGAAGTGGCCGCATCCATTGAAGCGAACGTTCCTCTTGAACGATTCGATCCGCTCGAACGATTGGACATCCTTCCATACCGCGCGGGATACGAAGAGCACGACCGCAACACGATTCAAAGCAGGCTCTCCTCCGGCCGAGTTCGTGGTGTTATCAGCACGAGCGCGTTGGAACTGGGCATCGACATCCCCGACCTGGACATCGCGGTGCTGATTGGAGTACCTTCTTCCAGTACGAGTTTCTATCAGCGCATTGGCCGCATCGGACGCCACCGCCCGGGCAGGGTCGTCCTGATCAACTCCGGCAGCGTGCTCGACTCGACCGTGTTCCACCGCCCGGAAGAACTTTTGACGCGCCCCCTCGCCGAAGGTGCCCTGTACCTGGAGAATCCCCGCATCCAATACATCCATGCACTTTGCCTGGCACGTCCGGGCGGTGAACATGACGCCGCATACGGTCAGACAAACGCTGATCCTGCTTCGATTTCACTTACGGACCGAGTGATCTGGCCTAATGGGTTTGTGGAACTATGCAATTCGGAGCGCTTGGGACAGGTCCCCCGTGAACTGCAGCAAATGAAGATGGAGGCGGGCGACCAGCCGAATCTCGTATTCCCGCTCCGCGACGTGGAGACCCAATTCAAGGTTCAACTTGTACAAGGTCCGCACCGGGAACAGCTTGGACAACTGTCTCACGCTCAGGCGCTGCGCGAAGCGTACCCGGGTGCTGTGTACTACTACGCCACCCGCCCGTACCGCGTATATAAAATCATGATGCATCAGAAGACGATTCAAGTGCGGCATGAGTCCCGGTACTTCACAGCACCCATCCAACTTCCAACGCTCGTCTACCCCAGCTTTTCGGAAGAGAGGATCTATCAAGCGAAACGTTACGGGGCTCTCATCGGTGTGGAGGCAGACGTTCAAATCAATGAATCGGTAGTCGGCGTCAAAGAACGGCGGGGCTCGAAGGAAATCAAGGCGGAATATCCGCTGGGACCTCTATCCGGTATCGCCAGTGTCTACTACGACCGTAGCCGGTTTACAAGACTCTACTTCACCACGGGCGTGGTCTTGTCCCACCCTGCCTTGAACTCCGACGGCGTCAAGGTTGAGACGTTGGCAAAACTCCTGTACGAAGCGTTTTTCATCGTTCTGCCTTATGAACGGAGGGATATCGGTATCGCCTTTGACAAACACCGCACCCATCTCCCGGACATCCCAGCTGGGAGTCGCTTTATCTGTCTGTACGATCAAACATACGGCAGTCTCCGGCTCAGCGGGCGGCTGTTGGAAGATGATGTGATGACCAAGGTGATCCGAGAAATGCACGAGTTGGCCCGGGTCTGGCCTGACCTAGAGTTGACGGAGCCTACGATGCAAGCTCTGCGTGCACTGTTGCGCGACTCGGGCGCGCGTCCGGAACCGTATTTCATCCTTGCCCCTTCCCATGATACCGGGCTGACGGAAGGTTCGCGTAAACGCATCATCCGTCCCGGCAGCCTCGGCATCGCGCTTTACAACGAAAACGAACTGTTTGAAGTGGTCAAGGTGTTCTTTAGTCCAAAAACCGGGCTTACCTACAAGGGATTCTATCCAGAACGGGTGCGTGAATCCGCGAACGGTGTGGACGTCTTTTGGCCGGTGGACGCGATTGCGGAAATTCCGGGCGTAACGAAGTTCGCATGGTACGATGAAGAAACAGGGGAAATCATGGAGGAGTAGAATTTCAAGGGGAAGCATTTCAGTTTTAGTGTGAACCCCTGCAGGTTCACTGTCATGGCTGGAACGGCTAAACCGGTTTGCTGGCCACGTGCTCCTCGATGGTCGCATGGAGTGGGTCCAGGTCAAGAACACTGGCTGGTTGCGGAAGTTGCTGGTACCAGGCGCATAGGTGGCATTGGAGGCGGGGGAAGGGGCGGATCGGACGACACGCTGCTCACTGGTGGCCGTGCGCACAGCGGCGGAATGGGTCAATGTGGATTCGCAAGCGCCCAACCGGCTCATAGCCCAAGCCCTTACAATCGCGAAGTTGCCCCCATTCCCGCCGTTGCGAATCCTCCATGGAGTGGCAAAGATGATCTGCCAAGTGGAAACGCTCAGCGCCTGCACCGCCTCGACCACACCGCCTCGACCACACCGCCTCGACCACACCGCCTCGACCACACCGCCTCGACCACACCGCGATCGACCCACCGAAAGGACCTCTCGGCGATCCGCGCATACAATGGCGCCCACCTCACGACGAGGGGCACGATGGCCGCGTTAACGCCGATGGACGTGCCCATCAATGGACCACGTCGCCACCGTCGTCACCTCGCGCCTCGGCGGGTGAGAGCTTGGCCCATGAACGATGCAGATGTCCTAGTCGTCCACCGTCACTTCCTGGATGCACCGCAGGGCGTTCAGCGTCCGTGGAAAACCCATGTACGGCAGGCAATGGGTGAGGGCAGCAATCAAGGTTTCCTTGTCATTGCCTACGTTCAGGTTGCCCTGCACATGTGCTTTGACTTGGCTTTCGCAGCCACCGAGGCAGCTGACGATGCAGAACGTCAGCAGTTCCCGCGTTCTCAGGTCAAGACCGCCGCGCGTGTAAAAGTCGCCAAAGCAGAAGGCGGACAGGAAATCTTGGATGTGACGCTCGCTCGGGGGCGCGGCCGCGCGCATCCTCGGGACGACGTCCCCGAAGATTTCCGTCTGTACGGCAAGTCCCCGGTCGAACCGCGTGTTCTCGTCCACCCGCGACTGATTCTCCAATGGCAAAGCCATGCCGCGCTCCCGAAACACCTCATTCATCTCCGCGATCGCGTTGAGCGTCTTGGGAAAGCCGATGTACGGCGCACACTGGTACACCGCCTCCCGAATTTCCACCGGCGACAGCCCCAGGTTCAACGCGGCATGAACATGCGCCCGAAGTTGAGGTAGGGTCTGGTTGGTGGCCAGAACCACAAGCGTGACGAGCTCTCGCTCCTTGTCGCTGAGCGACCCGTGGTAAAAGACTTCTCCGAAGATGAATCGGCTCAAGATGTCTTGAAACTCCGGATCGGTGGCATAGGCCGCAGGTGTGATGTCGCCAAAAAGTTGCCTGTACTTCTCTTCGCTGCGTTCGATCCGATTCATCGCGTGGCCTCCCCATCCCCATGCGAGCCGGGCATGATCAGGCGCCAAGCGCCCGTGCCATGCAGCATCAATCCGTGGTATCGCGCGGCATGATCTTGACGGTGGCGGCGCGGGCTCGCGGGCCGATCATCGGCGCCAGATACGGGCTGCCGCGGTACTTAGCCCGGTACGCGTCGTCGATGTGGTCCTGAATCGGCCCGTCAACCGGCTCAAACGTGACTTCTTTCGTCATGCCGGCGACCGTCACGCGGCCCGCCCCCTGCCGTACGGCGGCCTGGTACCAACGGGACGCCTTACCGTTGTAGGCCCGGGCGTAGACGGCGTCACCGACGACCACGCACCACACCCAGGTCGGCGTCCCGTAGGTGATCCCATCCTCCCGGAATGGTGACACATGCAGGTCGTCCGCCTCGGAAATTCTGCGCAATTCCTCCTCAGACCAAGCGGCCATGCGTCGTCCTCCTTCTCTCCGACTCGAATACAGACACCGAGGAATTTCATCGTTGATCGCTTAATCGACAGATGCATATATAATCATAGGCAGTTGCGCGGGATGCGCAATCGTTCATTTTGCTTTTTCCGTTCAATACTCGACGTTTGATGATACTTTGTCGAGAATCACAAAAGGAAAGCCGGTGTCGTCAAATGGACAAACCCAAAGTGGACCGAAGGGTGCTGAAGTCTCGAGAAGCTATCAAACAGGCAGTGCTGGAGCTGATGTCAGAGAAAAGCTTTGACGACATCACCGTTCAGGACATCGCGGACAGAGCCAACGTGAACCGAGGCACCATCTATCTCCACTACGCAGATAAGTTTGATCTGCTGGATAAACTCATCGAGGAACATATTGAAGAGATGCGCAGCATCGCCGAGTGGGCGTGTGACCTCGACTGGATTGAGGCGACGCGCGTTTTCTTCGAGTACTTCGAGCAGCATCACAGGTTTTTCTCCACGATGCTGGCCAGTAAAGCGGCCCCGTCCTTCCGGGCACGCTTCTTGTCGTATCTCATCGAGTCGTTCCGGGCAGAGCTAACCAAGGAAGGCGGAGGCGATCCGCGGATTGATCAAGAGGTCATGCTTCGTTTTGTGGCGACCGCCTACGTCGGTGTCGTGGAGTGGTGGATCACAAGTGGCATGCCACACCCACCAGCCTACATGGCGGAGCAGGTCGGCATGCTGCTCGAGCGGCATTTTTGAAACTTGCCGCGCGATCACGGCCGCACCCAGGGATCACCCGGCCGCATCGGGCACAACATGATGATAAGCGTTCACCCTGCACAGCATGACAGTTTGGACACATCCTTGTCAAACGTGAGCGCCGCCAACTTAAGCCCTTCGGCCATCGTCAAATACGGAGCCAGAGACGAACGCAGGTCCTCCACCGTGAGACCAAATTGGATGGCCAGTTGTGCCGCGTATATCACATCCCCTGCGTTGTCCGCGACCACATGCGCCCCAAGCAACCTCCGCGTTGCAGCGTCGGCCACCAGTTTGAACATCCCGTCCGTCTCCCGATTGACCAAAGCCCTCGGCACCGTATCGAGCGGGAGCACGGAAGTCCGCACGTCATATCCGGCACGTCTCGCCTGCGCTTCCGTCAGGCCGACCGTGGCGACCGCAGGATGAGTGAAGATCACCGCCGGGACTGTGGTCAAATCCACCTTTTTCATGGCCCCTCCCACCGTATTTTCGGCGACCAACCAGCCCTCATATGCCGCCACGTAGACGAACTGCGGTCCCATCGTCACGTCCCCTGCGGCATACACGCGTGGATTCGTGGTTCGCAAATGTTCATCCACCACCACCTCGCCGCGTGGACCCACTTGCACGTTCGCCGCGTGCAGGTTCAAGTTCTCCGTATTCGGCTTGCGTCCGGCCGCCACGAGCAAAGCGTCTGCTTCGATGACGCGCTCCTGGCCGTCCACGGTGATGCAGACCCGTTTGACGTCTCCCTGCTGTTCCACCCGATGGAACGTGGCTCCGGTCACGATGGTCATCCCTTGTTTCGTCAACGCCCGCGTGATGGCCTCGGATACCTCCGGATCGTACGATTTGAGAACCCGTCGGCCTCGTTGCATGAGGATGACTTCGGAACCCAGGTTGTGAAACATCTGTCCAAGCTCCAAGGCGATGTAACCCGCACCCAACACCGCAAGCCGTTTTGGCACCGCACGCAGTTCCAGGGCCGTCGTGCTCACCAGGTAATCCACTTCCCGCAGGCCGGGAATGTCCGGAACATCCGGAACGGCTCCCGTGGCGATCAAAAAATAACGCGCCGAAATCCGCCGCCCGTTCACTTCCACCCCACATTTCGCACCCAGTTCTTTCCGATGAACTGGAAACTCGTCGACTTTGTGGGGCACTTCCGCGGAGGTGCGAGCAGATGGAAATGATCGTGAAATGAAAGCGCGATCTTTCCAAGTTCTGCTCACATCTGGAAATCACACGCATGCCAAGGTAAACGCGCATCAGGCGATGTTTTGCACCTCTGTGTAGATGCTCAGGTCCATGCCCAGCAGTTTCAGTACTCGTTCTATCTGGGGGTTATGCGGAGCCACCGCTGTCCGATGCCACACGTCTCCTACCTGAACGTGGGCTGTGGTCATCTCGTCCAGCATCTCGAGAATCGATAACCCCGTGGGGCGAAAGCTCTTGCGTTGCCCGGGTAGAATGAGCGGATCCGTCTCCTGTTTCATCCGTTCCCGAATCAGGTACTCCAGCACACTGTACAGCAGCAGGGACAGCAGCATCACGAATCCGAATGCCTTGACGCGAGTTGGTTTGTGCAGGAAGATAGGCCCCACGTGGTAGGGGCTTTTCAGGTACCGAAAGCGCGTCTCGACTTCATGCTGCTCCTTGTACAGCCGCAGTATCTGCGCGTCAGGCACGCGCTGGTCATCGCGTATATCTGTGATGAGCACGAACGTGGCTTCCTTCTCTCGCCACATCTGTACGCTCTCTTCTGTTGGCGGGAGAATCTCTACATCCACGCGGTACTGCGTCCGCACAGGCGGCGCCGGTTCGTCTTTGCGCGGTCGCCCGCGGCGCGTTCGCTTTTCCTGAATCTGTTCAGCTCGTACGCTCGTCGCCAAGCGGTGCAAGACGCCCCGGTATTGGTGAACAAACGCCTGCACCGCTGCTTGCGCATCCTGCTCACAACGGAAGACATGCTTGCTCAGGTTCCTGGCGGCCTTTTGCAGTTCGCTCTTTTCACGTTCCAGGACACCTTCGAGTTTGCGTTCCTTGCGCGCGTCCAAGCTCGAGGAGCGGACCACCACGAACCGGTACGTTCGTCCGTACAGCATGCGGCGGAAGGATTGAATCTTGTAGCTCGCCCCATCCTCGGCTTCTGCCAGACGACCGACTTCCTGCCAGCTGTCTTCCTTCTCCCATGCGGCACGCTTGAGTTGGTCGGTCAGCTTGTATGTCCCCGGCAAACGAGAGATGAAGTGAATCCTTTCCTCCGCCAAAAGTTCCAGGTTCTCTTTTGTCACCAACGCGGCGTCAGCAATGTACACGCCTCTATGGCGTGTCGCATCGTCCAGTTGCCCCATCAATTGCTGGATGTTCTCGAAGTTCCACGTATGGTCGTCCAGGTTCCCCGGATTCACATTCGCACACAGGCCCAAGCCTCGCACGGTGCACAGCCCGAAGACGATTTGCTTCAGGTCCGGCCTGTGATCCTTCGAAAAACCGCGGTCAATGCGAAACTCAGTCTGATCCGGATACTCGCCCGTGACCGATAGTGAGGTGGTATCCGCATGAATGGGAATGAGGTCATCGGCTTCGTCTATCACCCGCAGTTTTCGCAGCGTCTGCAAGGCGATGGTGGTGTATAACCCCTCGACCCCGGTTTGGTAGAGAATGTCCAGGGCGCGAGCTAGGGCGTCATCGTTGAGATCCTCGGCGGAAACGCCCTCCCCCAGCAATACCTCCGTATCGCGTTTCGCGTAAAACTCCTCCACGCGATAGAGAGCTTCCCGGTCGGTGCCCACGTTGATGAGTAACGCCTTTGTGCGCAAACCGACAGACAGTTTATAGTCAGAACGCCCCACTGCCTGGTCAATGATCTCCACCCATCCCAACTCATCGATGAGGCGTGCGAGGACAGGCGCGGGTCCCATGACAAACGTACGAATGCCCCCGAGCAACTGGAAATCCTCCTGGTCCAAGGTGCAACGAGCTACTGAATTCCATACCGGCTGGCAAATTTCCTGTCAAAAATATGCGCGCGCCCAAAAATAGGCGCGAAATGTGGGTTCCACCGTTCGTTCATCCTGAAACCGAGCTTCGCCGCGCAGCAACGAGATTCCATACTCATCCAGAAGATCCACGTACTTTTGTTGGCGCAGACGCTCGACCAGCTCACGTTTTTGATCCACGAGCTGTCCCAGTTCGACAGGTCCCGCGCTGGTCGTGAGTCCCTGGAACGGATGGCGGATCGCCAAGTGGTTGATTTCACCGGCGCGCAGCAACGTCTTGGACGGAACACAGCCAATGTTGACGCACGTTCCGCCTATTGTCCCTCGTTCCACCATGGCCACCTTCGCACCGTATGACACCGCCTGAATGGCCGCCGCGAACGCCGCTCCACCAGACCCGATGATCAACAGGTCAACATTATTCCCGTCGCGTTCACAGTCCGAGCATGACATGCCCTCGACGACAAGTCGCATCCGGTTGTTGCCCGCAGCTTCCACCCCTGCAGCACCTCGCTCATCATGGCCCATCACTGGCACGCCGTCGAAAAACCGTGACCATCACAGTTTGGACATGGCCATCACAGTCTGGTACACGTCCGGATGCGATCCGCGTGATCCGCCACGATGGCACGCGCCAACTCAAGCAGCATGCGAATGCGTTCGTCCGACACCTTGTACCAAACGAACCTTCCCTCTTGGCGCGATGTCACATACCCGCACCATTTGAGACATGCCAACTGGTTCGAAACCTGGCTTTGCGACGCCCCCGTCTCTTCGACCAATTGACTGACTGTTTTTTCACCTTGCAACAGGAGCTCCACCATCTTCAACCGCGTCGGATTCGCGAGTCCATGAAAGAACTTCGCGTGGATTTCCGTTGCATTCCGGGTCAACAACATGCCAGACATTTCGTTCACCTACGCCAAGCGGTCAACGCATACGTTCGTGCGTTCAGGGCCAACCTTGACACCGTCTCGGCAACACATTCCCTGCCGAGTCCAGGTAAGATATAATACATTTTGATATTAAGATTTTATGATGTAATGGACAGAAACGCAATCATACCACGGTCCAGCGTTCACACGGTGATCTGTCATGTGGGTGAGCTATCCATCCCGGATCGTCTTCGCGCGCTGGCAGCAGCGATTGAACCGCTTCGCCGGCCAAGTATGGTTGGACGACCACGTGGAGCGAATTCACATTCAAAATACGGGCCGGTTGCGGGAACTGCTGGTACCGGGCGCACAGGTGGCACTTATGGCCAGGACAGGAGCTCATCGCCGCACACGCTACTCGTTGGTGGCGGTTCACACAGGCAAAGTCTGGGTCAATGTGGATTCCCACATGCCGAATCAGGTGACGGCAGAGGCGCTCGCAGCAGCAGCCATGCCGGAATGGCCGCCGCTGCAGGTGCTGCGCCAGGAGGTCCGTTTCGCACAATCGCGCTTTGATTTCTATTATGAGGCAGACGGCTTCCGCGGGTTCATCGAGGTGAAAGGTGTGACCTTGGTGGAAGACGGCGTGGCGATGTTTCCCGATGCACCGACCGCACGAGGAAGCAAGCACATGGAGGAACTGGCAAAGGCCGTCCGGAGCGGGTACGCTGGCTGGGTCATCTTTGTCATCCAGCGATCCGATGCGCACGCGTTTCGTCCGAATCAGGCGCAAGACCCAGTATTTGCCGAGGCACTGTACCGTGCGGTGGCGCAGGGCGTACAGGTCTGCGCGTTCAATTGTTTGGTCAACCCCGACCGCGTGACATGGAACGCCTTCGTACCGGTTTACTTTTAAGTATTCACGCTCCATCACCATCGTGAAAAGGATGGTATCGATGCCAAACGCTCAAACAGATCCTCGGGTTGATGAATTTTTAAAATGTCCACGCTCGCTTTATTTGACGGCGTTTTTCCAACCGTCATTGTCACCTGGAATTGTGGCGCATTCCAA
>NZ_BMOY01000002.1 GCF_014647315.1 Paenalicyclobacillus cellulosilyticus | reverse complement strand
AGCGTTCGCGCATGCTGGTCAGATACTCACGGCGGCTCTTCAATGACATTCGCACAACGATCCCTTCGGTTAGATTTCGATTTGAGTGATCAGGACCCCTTTCAGTTAGATTTTAAGTGAGTGATCGCGGGGTGTTGACAGCTGCGGGGGACCCGCTTATAATCTGTACTTGTCAACAGGGCGGTGAACCTCCCGTGAAAGGTTCCGGAGAACCCTGGTTGGAACGGTGCCGAATGGTGTAATTGGTAGCACGACTGACTCTGGATCAGTTAGTCTAGGTTCGAGTCCTAGTTCGGCAGCCAGGCCCTATCGTCTAATGGTTAGGACGCCGCCCTCTCACGGCGGTAATCGGGGTTCGAATCCCCGTAGGGTCATCTGCGGGTCATTAGCTCAATTGGTAGAGCATCCGACTCTTAATCGGGTGGTTGAAGGTTCGAGTCCTTCATGACCCACCAAATCGAACCGGCCGCGTGCGGCTGGGTTGAGCGAACCCAGGGACGACTTCGATGGAAGTCGTCTTTTTGTTTGGTTCTCCGGAGCGGGCCGCGGCGGAAGCTGCGCAGACGGGAGGGTGCGAGGGTGGCGCAGGTGGGATTCCGGATCTGGTGGCAGCATGCGCAGGCAAAACAGGAGCAGCGATGGGCTGCCGTTGAATCCTGGCTTGAGGAGTACGGGGCGCTTGTACTGGACGTGGTGCGTGACGGGCCGTGGCCGGAAGAGGTGGCGTGGCGTGCATTGGAAGAAGTTTTTGCTGCCGCTTATCGCGCGTACCCGGCCATCGTTCGCCGTCATGACCCGCGTGGATGGCTCTTGGCCGAAGCGAAACGCTGGCAGGCGCGGCTGCGCGAACGCCAAGAGGGGCCACAAGACGGGCCGGGTGAGCGCGCCGAGGGGTTTGACCACCCCGAGGACACCGCGCCTTCCGTACCGGACGCCACGGGGAAACCGGAGGATGTGCCGCACACCCTGCCACTTGTCCTGCACGTGCGGACCTTGCAGCGCCTGCGGGCGACCACCGCGCAACTGGAAGCGGAGCGACGGCACCACGGACCGCGCTGGACGGCACATGCGGTCGGATGGACCATTGTGGTGGGGCTTTTGGCGGTCGGGTACGGGTTGTACGGTGAAGGGTGGCGCCACTTTTCTTTGTGGCACGGACCGTCGATGCCGCAGCAACGTGTCCAGCCGGCATCCTCTTCATCTTCGTCTTCACCAGCGTCGTGAGGCACGAGTCTCGGTGACGGCGCCGACTGGCTCGCGGCGCAGTCAAAGGGGGATGGGCGATGACCGATTGGATCCGCGAAAAGCTCAACCTGTTGCCGGCGAAGCCGGGCGTGTACTTGATGAAGGACGCGGACGGGCGGGTGTTGTACGTCGGCAAAGCGAAGGTGTTGCGCAACCGGGTGCGCTCGTACTTCACCGGTTCGCATGACCGCAAGACCCAGACCCTGGTTTCCCGCATCGCGGATTTCGAATACATCGTCACCGATACGGTGGTCGAGGCGCTGCTGCTCGAGTGCAACCTCATCAAGCAGTACTCGCCGCCGTACAACATCATGCTGCGGGACGACAAGGCGTATCCTTACATTAAAATAACCCGTGAAGCCCATCCCCGGCTGGAGATTGCGCGGCGGATCCAGGATGACGGGGCGAAGTATTTCGGTCCGTATCCGAATGCGACCTCCGCGGCCGAGACGAAGAAGCTGCTGGAACGCCTGTATCCGTTGCGCAAATGCAAGCGGCTGAAGAAGAAGGTGTGCCTTTACTACCACATCGGCCAGTGCCTCGCGCCGTGCGAATTCGAAGTTCCGCCCGAACAGTACGAACGCATTACAAAGGAAATCGCGGATTTTCTGCAAGGAGGTCACCGGCAGGTTCGGCAAGCGCTTTGGGAGAAGATGGAGCAGGAAGCGGAAGCGCTGCGTTTCGAGCGGGCGAAGGAGTTGCGCGACCTCATCGCCCACATCGAACGCGTGATGGAGGAGCAGAAAATCACGCTTCAGGACCGGATCGACCGCGATGTGTTCGGGTTTGCGGCCAAACGGGGTTGGCTGTGTGTGCAGGTGTTCCACGTGCGCCAGGGCAAACTCATCGAGCGTTCGGTGGATGTGTTCCGCCACCACGGCGAAGCGGCCGAGGATTTCATGTCGTATGTGGAACAGTTTTACTTCACCCAGCACGACGTGCCGCAGGAGATCCTGTTGCCCCAGGGGGTGGCGGACGAAGCACTGGCCGCATGGTTGCCTGCGCGCTGCCAAAAGCCGCAGCGGGGCCAGAAGCGGCAGCTTGTCGATCTCGCTTGTGAAAATGCCCGCATCGCGTTGGAAGAGCGGTTGCAGTTGATGGACCGGCGCATGGATCAAACGTTCGGCGCCATTCTAGAATTAGGGGAGGTGCTCGGCATTCCCGCCCCGTCCCGGATTGAGGCGTTTGACAACAGCCACCTGCACGGTGCCGATCCGGTGGCCGCCATGGTCGTGTTCATCGACGGGCGCCCCGCACGCCAAGAGTACCGCAAATACAAAATCCGTTCCGGTCAAGGTGCGGACGACTACGCTTCGATGCGCGAGGTCATCCGCCGCCGTTACACGCGCGTCCTGCGGGAGAAGCTCCCGCTGCCGGACCTCATCGTGATCGACGGTGGCAAGGGGCAGCTGCGAGCCGCCTTGGACGTGCTGGAAAACGAATTGGACCTGGACATTCCGGTCTGCGGCTTGGCGAAGGACGACCGTCACAAGACCAGCCAGCTTTTTTTCCGGGACGAGGAGTGGCCGGTGGGGTTAGATCAAAACTCCCAGGCGTTTCATCTCCTGGAGCGTATTCAAGAGGAAGTCCATCGGTTCGCGGTGGAATTTCATCGCCGGACGCGCGCGAAAACCGGCTTGGCGTCCGTGCTCGACGAGGTCCCGGGCGTGGGCCCGGCGCGGCGGAAAAAGCTGCTGCAGCACTTCGGATCGCTTGCCGCCATGGAGCAGGCGGACCTCGATGCGTTTCGCGCCATCGGCATCGGGTCGCAGTTGGCGTTGGCCATTCAGGCCCATCTGCGGGCTCGGGCCGGCAGACCTTCGTCGTAGCACGCCAAGGTCGGTCGCCGGACCGGCTGCGGGTCGCCGGACCTGCGAACGGACGCGGACGCGGGCAGGCCGGCCGCGCGTCTTGGCGCACCGTTTCCTTGACGCTGTATGATCGAACCAGTACAATGAACGGTGGCAATGGCGGGGCCAGGCGAAGGGCAGTCGGCAACGGCTGCCGTTCGTTGTGTTCGCGCCCGTGTGCCGGTCGACGGTTTGTCGTGCTCGACTGCAAGGGAAAGGAGGCACCCGTGTGGCGGAAGCAAGAGCTCACACCGAATTCATCCTGCGCCGCTTACATACCCTCGCCGGTGTCGTCCCCGTCGGGTTGTTCCTTCTGGAGCACCTGTTCACGAACGCGATGGCAACACGAGGTGCGGCCAACTTCAACAGTGCGGTCTACACCATCCAGCACATCCCGTTCCTGCACTTCATCGAGTTTTTCTTCATCTTCGTCCCGCTCATCTATCACGGGGTGTACGGCATGTACGTGGCGTTCACGTCCGGGTACAACGCGGGACAGTACTCGTGGTACCGGAACGTGATGTTTGTCCTGCAACGCGTGACCGGCGTGATCACGTTCATTTTCATCATCTTCCACCTGTGGACCACCCGGTTTTCCGGCCATCCGCCCACATTCGACATGGTGCATCGCCTGGTGATGAACCCGGCTTATTTCTGGTTCCTCATCATCGGGGTCGTCGCCGCGACGTTCCACTTCGCCAACGGACTTTGGTCGTTCTGCATCCATTGGGGGATCACCGTGGGCGCCCGCGCGCAGCGTGTCACGTCGTACGTGACGATGGTGATCTTCGTCGCGCTGGCAGCCGTCGGCATTGATGCTGTGGTGGCGTTTACCCACGCGGCGTAACCTGAGGAGGGAGCGAGTCCATGAGCAACCAGCGCATCATCGTCGTCGGAGGCGGTCTCGCCGGACTGATGACCACCATCAAGATTGCGGAGATGGGCGTGCCGGTCGACCTGTTTTCCTTGGTTCCAGTCCGCCGTTCCCACTCCGTCTGCGCGCAGGGCGGCATCAACGGCGCCGTGAACACGAAAGGCGAAGGTGACTCCCCGTGGGAGCACTTCGACGATACCATTTACGGCGGCGACTTTTTGGCGAATCAGCCGCCTGTGCTCGGCATGTGCGAAGCCGCGCCGGCCATCATTCACCTGATGGACCGGATGGGCGTGATGTTCAACCGCACCCCGGAAGGGTTGCTCGACTTTCGCCGTTTTGGCGGAACGAAGCACCACCGGACGGCGTTCGCCGGGGCATCCACCGGCCAGCAGCTCCTCTACGCCCTGGACGAGCAGGTGCGCCGCCACGAGGTGGCGGGCCTCGTGCAAAAGTATGAGGGTTGGGATTTCTTGTGCGCCGTGATCGACGACGAGGGCATCTGCCGCGGCATCATCGCCCAGGACCTGCGGTCGATGGAGGTGCGGGCGTTCCGGGCGGACGCCGTGGTGGTGTGCACCGGCGGACTCGGCATGATCTTCGGCAAGAGTACCAATTCCATCATCAATACGGGATCGGCCGCGTCGGCCCTTTACCAGCAGGGGGTCTACTACGCAAACCCGGAGATGATCCAGGTGCACCCGACCGCCATCCCGGGCGACGACAAGTTGCGCCTCATCTCGGAGTCGGTACGCGGTGAGGGCGGCCGTGTGTGGACGTACAAAGACGGGAAGCCGTGGTACTTTCTCGAGGAGTGGTATCCGGAGTACGGCAACCTGGTGCCGCGCGACGTGGCCACCCGCGCCATCTTCAAGGTGTGCGTGGAGATGGGGCTCGGTGTCGACGGCGAGAACATGGTGTACCTCGACGTGTCGCACATCCCGGCGGAGGTGCTCAACGTCCGTCTCGGCAGCGTGCTCGACATCTACGAGAAGTTCGTCGGCGACGACCCGCGCAAGGTGCCGATGAAGCTGTTCCCGGCGGTGCACTACAGCATGGGCGGGCTGTGGGTCGACTATGACCAGATGACCAACATCCCCGGCTTGTTCGCGGCGGGCGAGTGCGAGTACCAGTATCACGGCGCCAACCGCTTGGGTGCAAACTCGCTGTTGTCATGCATTTACGGCGGGATGGTCGCCGGGCCGAACGCCGTGCGCTGGGCGAAGAACCTGCGCAAGTCGTGCGACGCGCTGCCGGAGTCGCTGTACGAAGGGTACCGGCGCCGTGAGGAAGAGAAGTTTGAGGCCATCCTGAAGATGGACGGACCGGAAAACCCGTACGCCTTGCACCGCGAGTTGGGCAAGTGGATGACCGACAACGTGACGGTGGTCCGTTACAACGATAAACTCCGCCAGACGGAAGAGAAGATTGTGGAACTGATGGAGCGGTGGAAGCGCATCGGCATGGCGGACCGCTCGCGGTGGGAGAACCAGATGGCGCAGTTTACGCGCCACTTGTGGAACATGCTCGAGTTTGCACGTGCGATTACGCGCGGGGCGCTGTTGCGCAACGAGAGCCGGGGTGCGCATTACAAGCCGGAGTTCCCGGAGCGGGATGATGAAAACTTCCTCAAGACGACCAAGGCGCGCTGGACACCGGACGGGCCGGTCATTGAGTATGAGGATGTCGATGTGTCGCTGATCAAACCCCGGAAGCGTAATTACGCGGTCAGCAAGGAGGCGACGAAAGAATGAGCGCGGAGCGTGCGGCCGTGGCCGAACGGACGGTGCATCTCATTGTCGAACGGCAGGATGGGCCTGACGCCGAGCCGTACGAGGAGGAATTCGAGGTCCCGTATCGCCCGGGGATGAACGTGATTGCCTGTTTGATGGAGATTCAGCGCAACCCTGTGAATAAGGCGGGCAAGCCGGTGGCGCCGGTGGTATGGGAGTGCAACTGCCTCGAAGAGGTGTGCGGGGCCTGCATGATGGTCATCAACGGCAAGCCGCGCCAGGCCTGCTCGGCGCTGGTCGACAAGCTGGAGCAGCCCATCCGCCTGCAGCCGGCGCGTACCTTCCCGGTCATCCGCGACCTGGTGGTCGACCGCAGCCGGATGTTCGAGGCGTTGAAAAAAGTCAAAGCATGGATCCCCATCGACGGCACGTACGATCTCGGTCCCGGTCCGCGCATGGCGGAGCGGGATCGCCAATGGGCGTATGAGTTGTCCCGTTGCTTCACGTGCGGAGCGTGCGTGGAAGCGTGTCCGAACGTGAACGAGCGCACGTCGTTCATGGGGGCGTTCGCCATCTCGCAGGCGCGGCTGTTCAACGCACATCCGACGGGGGCGATGCACCGCGAGGAGCGCTTGGAGGCACTCATGGGCGAGGGTGGTATCCACGAGTGCGGCAACGCGCAAAACTGCGTGGAAGTCTGCCCGAAAGGGATTCCGCTCACCACCTCCATCGCCGAGATGAACCGCCAGGTCACGTATTACGCCATGGGTGCTTGGTTGCGCCGTTGAGGAAAGCGCCGTTTCATTTGGCTTGCTCTTGTGTGGGGTTTTCCTTGTTTGAGTTGTTCCTTGTCGGTGGGATGTTCATCATGCCGCCCGGCGGTGCTGCCGGGCGGTTTTTTCATGCTTTGCCGCGTCTTGCCGCACGGTTGTTTCGGCGCGTGCTGCGTCGAACGGGCAACAAGCGCGTCGAACAGGCGCCAAGCGCGTTGAACAGGCACCAAGCGCAGGAAGTTGGGCGTTGCAGCCGCATGCCGCGGCGCACGGTGGCGTGGCCGGGTTCATACAATACCCTGACTGTATCCCGCTCTTGTACCACACGCAAGGAGGGATAAGGGGGATGTCTTCCGGCAAAGACGCACGCGGCAAGTCGGTGCTCACCCACCGCGAGCGTGAGGTGTTCGAATTGTTGGTCCAGGACAAAACGACGAAGGAGATTGCGGCGTTGTTGTTCGTCAGTGAAAAGACGGTTCGGAATCACATTTCAAACGTTATGAAAAAATTGAACGTCAAGGGTCGGTCGCAAGCGGTCGTGGAATTGGTGCGCATGGGCGAACTGAACATCTGACCCTCTTGCCCCTACTTGCAGTGTATGTAGGGGATTTCTCTTCGATGCGGCACGTTGCGGCGCCTGACCTCGCATTGACGCTGCATCCGGCGGGGTGATACAATGCTTGGGAATCGCGGCGAATGAGGTGTCCTCCTTTGTCCGAGCGTTTCCCGGAGTATGTCATTCAGATTGAACAGAGGTTGCGCCAAATTGCCGCCATCGTCCGGCGCAAAGGGCGGCAGTTGTTGGACAGCTACGGCATCACTCCGCCGCAGTTTGACGCTCTTCTTATCTTGAACCGCGAGGGGACGCTGACCATCGGCGACCTGAGCAACCGCCTGTACTTGGCATACAGCACCACGACCGATTTGGTGGATCGCTTGGAGCGCGCGCAGTTGGTCGCTCGCCAGCGCGATCACCAGGATCGCCGCGTGGTGCGCGTACAGCTGCTGCCTGCCGGTGCGGAGTTGATTGAACGTGTCCTCGACGCGCGGCGGGCGTATCTGCAGCGAACGCTGCAGCACCTTGAACCGGAGGAGCACGCGCAGGTATTGCGCGTGTTGGACATCCTGTACACCCATATGGAGAATTAGGAGGCGACCCGGCAGGTGCGAACGCTTGCCGGGCGTTTGCCGTAGGATAGGGTACATACGACGCTTCGAGATGGCGAGGAGAGCGATGGGGCCCGTGGATGAACGACCGATAGGGCTGTTCGATTCCGGCATCGGCGGACTGACGGTATTCGCCGCCGTCCGCCAAGAACTGCCGGCGGAGCAGGTGGTGTACCTGGGGGATACGGCGCGTTGTCCGTACGGAGACCGTTCCCCCGCCGAGGTGGTGTTGTACACGCGCGCGTGTCTGGATTACTTGTACAGCCTGGGCGTGAAGGCGTTGGTCGTGGCGTGCAATTCCGCCACCGCGGCAGCCTTGCCCGAACTCAAGGGCAGGTACGAGGTGCCGGTCATCGGCGTGATTCAACCCGGGGTGCGGGCGGCGATTCAAGCCAGCGGACGGAAGACCATCGGGGTCATCGGGACGACGATGACCATTGCCAGCGGTGCGTATCAGCGGGAGATTCAAGCGCGGTTGCCTGAGGCGAAGGTGGTGGCGGTCGCCTGCCCGGCGTTTGTCCCCTTGGTCGAACAAGGGGTATGGGACGGGCCGTTGGCGGAAGACGTGGTCCGCCGCTCCTTGGCCCCGCTGCTCGCGGAACCGGTGGATGCGCTCATCCTCGGTTGCACGCATTATCCGCTGCTCGGCGCGGTCATCCAACGGGTGATGGGCCCGCAGGTGGTGTTGATCTCATCTGCCGCAGAAACCGCGCGCGAGGTGCGCGATGTGTTGCACAAGGCGGGGAGGGCAGCGAAGGACCGGGTGCCGCGTCACTTGTTTCTGACCACCGGCGAACCGGCGATGTTGGCCAGAGCGCTTGTGGAGTGGGTGGGTTTGCCGGCAGCGCAGGCGGTCGTTCACCAAGTGCGTTTGGACCCAGATGCACCCGTGGCCGCAGACCCGGTTGCATTCGGTACCCCGGCATCTTCCGCCGGAGGCGAAGCCAAACCTCGCACAAACCCGCATCCGCACCGGCCATGGCCACGCCCAGCGGTGGGCCATTCTTTTCCGTAAGGATGATGATGGCGTGGAGACCATTGTCGTGGCCACTACGAACCGCCACAAACTGGACGAGTTCGCAGCCATGTTGGCGGCTTGGCGTGTGCAGGTGGAGCCGCTCCCCGACGGTCTCCCGCCCTGCCCGGAGCACGGACAATCGTTTGAAGCCAATGCGGTGGAGAAGGCGGTGTATTACGCCGCCCTGGTGAACGGTTGGGTCATGGCGGATGACTCCGGGTTGACGGTGGATGCCCTCGGCGGGCGGCCTGGGGTGATGTCTGCCCGTTATGCCGGCGAGCACGGAAACGACGCGGCGAACAACGCCAAGTTGCTCGCCGAATTGGCCGGGGTGCCGCCCGAACAACGCACAGCCCGGTACGTTTGCGCCGTGGCGCTTTGGCACGGGGGGCTCGGGCGCGGGTATGTCGCACGAGGGGAGTTGGTTGGCCGGATTGCCGAAGCGCCGGCCGGATCGCACGGATTTGGGTACGATCCGCTGTTCTACCTGCCGGCGCGCGGAAAGACTGTGGCCGAGTTGGATCCGGCGGAAAAGCATGAGATCTCCCACAGGCGGCGAGCGTTGGAACGCGCGATCACGCTGTGGCAACGGGGGGAGGGCTGTTGAATCTCTGTTTGGTGAGCGACACCCATCAGCAGCGGATGACCTTGTTGCGAGCCGTGCAAGCCGTGCAACCTGTGGACGCGGTGTTGCATGCAGGCGACGAGGTGAAGGACGCGCTTTGGCTGCGCGATCACATACGCTGCCCGGTGTACGCTGTCGCGGGCAACTGGGATTCGCCGGGCGCCGATCACCCGCTCGACCGGATTGTCGAGTGGGACGGATTGCGCTTGTATTTGACGCACGGACATCGCCTCGGTGTGAAGGAGAACCCGGCGGAGGTGGTGCGGCGAGCCAAGCTGCACCAGGTCCACGTGGCGGTATTCGGCCATACGCATATGGCGACCGTGCAGCACACGGAAGGGATCCTGCTCATCAACCCGGGGAGCTTGTCGCTGCCGCGTGGACGGCGGGAACGGACGTTCGCATGCCTGTCCGCGCGGCTTCACCAGGCGGGCTGGGAGGCGCAGGTCCGTTTCTACACACCGGAGGGGCATCTGGTTCCCGAATTGTGTCTCGCCGTGGCGTTACCGCATCGTCATGTTGATGGCGGGGGCGCTTTCTCGTAAACTGAAGGGTGTCGTCCAGCGGAGGCGTCGTGTCTCAGTAGCTCAGCTGGATAGAGCAGCAGCCTTCTAAGCTGCGGGTCGGGGGTTCGAATCCCTCCTGAGACGCCAGATGCGACGCGGGTTTTCAGGCTTCCCTGAAAGCCCGCTTTGCCGTTTTGGGAATGAGTTGGGAACGAAAGCAAGAGATCTGGGCAAGCGAGTGGGGATTGAGCTTTTCCAACCGTACTACATAGAGGTGTGTCTCGATATGCATTACGAAATATCGAACATCCTTTGTGATCCGGCTACACATGATGCCTTGGAGTGGATCACTTCCACAACATCAGTATTTATCTTTCCAACAAAGTGAGTTTCTTTCTTCGCTACGGTGGAGAGGCGGTCTACAGAAAACAACTGCTCAGCGAACTGGAGATCGCTGATGGAAATTCCGTAGTAGAAATTTCTTGTGGAACAGGAAGTAATCTTCTCTACTTAAGTCAACATTACAGAGATCTCGTGCTCTATGGATTGATGTATTGCTTGAGTTCTCGAAAGCCTTTATCTTAGAGTCTCAGCGCGTTCCAATGCGATATGCCATTGTAACTTCGTGATCGGCATTTCCCTTCGACTTGGATTTCTTATTGCGTGATCTGAACTCATCCTGCCTGCGGGGTGGTTGTCCACCCGGCGGATCATGCTATAATGAAGTGTCTTTACGTGAGAGCCGTTTACGACGTGGTGCTGCAGCGTGAAACGTCCGCATCAGGGCAGTGTGCGCTGCGACCGTGGGTCAGGGAGGAAGTGTGCATGCACGCGAAGTGGCAGAAAACTGAAGCCAACGTCGGCGTCCTCGAAGTGGAGGTGGGCAGCGAGCGTTTTGCGGAAGCGCTGGATTGGGCGTTCAGAAAAGTGGTCAAGCGCGTCGTGGTGCCCGGCTTCCGCAAGGGCAAAGTGCCGCGCAAAATATTCGAACGCCGTTTTGGCGTGGAGTCGCTCTACCAAGATGCGGTTGAATACCTCCTGCCACGGGCCTATCAGGAGGCTGTGGAACAGACAGGCATCGATCCGGTCGATCGCCCCACGGTCGACGTGATTCAAGTCGAGGCGGGGAAGCCGTTCATCTTCAAAGCGACGGTCACGGTGAAACCCGAGGTGGTGTTGGGCGAGTACCGGGGTATTGAATTGCATGACGACCGGGAACGCTTCGTGGTGGATGACGCGGCGGTGCAGGAGGAGATTGACCGTATCCGCAAGCAGCACGCGGAAATCCAGGTGGTTGAGGACGGCGAGGTGCAAGAGGGAGATACGGTCAACATCGATTTTGTCGGTACCGTCGATGGCGAGCCGTTTGAAGGCGGGGAAGCCGAGAACTACCAATTGGAAATCGGGTCCGGCCTGTTTGTGCAGGGTTTTGAACAACAGCTCATCGGCATGAAGCCGGGTGAGGAACGGGATATCCAGATCACGTTTCCCGACAACTACCACGTCAAGTCGTTGGCAGGCAAACAGGCGACGTTTCATGTGGTGCTGCACGACATCAAGCGCAAGGCGCTGCGCGAGCTGAACGATGAGTTTGTGCAGGAGATCAGCGAGTTCGATACGGTCGACGCGTTTGTTGCCGATGTGCGCAAAAAGTTGGAGGAGCGCGCGGAAGAGGATCGCAAACGCCACTTGGAGGAGCAAGCGGTCAAGGCCGCAGTCGACGGCGCGACCATCGACATTCCGCCTGTGATGATTGAGCACGAGATCGACCGTTTGGTGTTCAACTTTTCGCAGCAGTTGGCCTTGCAGCAGATCCCGCTCGACGAGTACCTGGAGTTTACCGGGATGACCATGGAAGAGTTGCGCGGTCAGTTCCGTGAGGCCGCGGAGCGGAATGTGCGCACTTCGCTCGTGCTGGAAGCCATTGCGAAGAAGGAGCAGCTCGAGCCGACCGAAGAAGAGGTCACTGCCGAGATCGAACAGATTGCGGCGAGGCTGAACATGGAGGCCGGTCAAATCCGTCAGCTGTTCGAGCTGCGGGATCCCGGTCTGGCCGGGCTGCGCGAGGACATGCGCAACCGCAAGGTGGTCGAGTTCCTCGTGGCGCATGGCAAAATCGTCTGACCTGGTGTAAAATGAGCCTGAAGGACATACGTATGGAGACAAGGCACGGGTCCGTGCCTTGTTTTACAGATGCTGCCGGTCCGGGCGGGAGCGTCCGGCCGGATGGCGGAGGGATGGCACAGATGAGTCTGACGCCGATTGTCATTGAGCAGACGAGCCGCGGTGAGCGGTCCTACGATATATACTCGCGCCTGTTGCGCGACCGGATCATTCTGTTGGGGACGCCGATTGACGATTATGTCGCCAACTCCATCGTCGCCCAGCTCTTGTTCTTGGCTGCGGACGACCCGGAGCGTGACATTCAGTTGTACATCAACAGCCCGGGCGGTTCGGTGACGGCGGGTCTCGCCATTTACGACACCATGCAGCACATCAAGCCGGACGTGTCGACGATGTGCATCGGCATGGCGGCGAGCATGGCGGCCGTGCTGTTGGCTGCGGGTGCCAAGGGCAAGCGTTACGCGTTACCGAACAGCGAGATCATGATCCATCAGCCGCTGGGCGGTGTGCAGGGGCAGGCGACCGACATCAAGATCCACGCCGACTGGATTTTGAAAACCAAAGACAAGCTGAACCGGATCTTGGCTGAGCGGACGGGTCAACCGCTCGAGAAGATTGAGCACGACACGGACCGCGACAACTTCATGTCGGCGGAAGAGGCCAAGGCGTACGGGATCATCGACGAGGTGGTCGTCGGCGCCAAGTGAGTCGCCTTTGCGCCGCCGCACCTTCTCGCGAAGCGGGCGGCCGGATGGCGGATGCCCGCTTTTGCGCACCGCAAGCACAGGCTCTATAATGGGGATAATTTTTGAATCACCTCTCCGAGGGAGGGAACCCGGTGTTTAAATTCAACGATGAGAAGGGCCAATTGAAGTGTTCGTTCTGCGGCAAAACCCAGGAGCAGGTGCGCAAGCTCGTCGCCGGCCCTGGCGTATATATTTGCGATGAGTGCATCGAGCTGTGCAACGAAATTGTCGAGGAGCAGCTCGGGGAAGACGAAGAGCTGGATCTCAAGGACATTCCGAAGCCGACGGAGATCAAAGCCATCCTCGACCAGTATGTCATCGGGCAGGAGCACGCCAAGCGCGCGTTGTCGGTTGCGGTCTACAACCATTACAAGCGGATCAACGCGGGGCACAGCAAGAACGACGACGTGGAGATTGCCAAGAGCAACATCCTGCTCATTGGGCCGACGGGCAGCGGCAAGACGCTGCTGGCGCAGACGCTGGCCCGGATTTTGAATGTACCGTTCGCCATCGCCGACGCCACCTCACTGACGGAGGCGGGCTACGTCGGCGAGGACGTCGAGAACATCCTCCTCAAGCTGATTCAGGCGGCCGATTACGACGTGGAGAAGGCGGAGCGAGGCATCATCTACATCGACGAGATCGACAAAATTGCGCGCAAGTCGGAAAACCCGTCCATCACCCGGGACGTTTCCGGAGAAGGCGTGCAGCAAGCGTTGTTGAAGATCCTCGAGGGGACCATCGCGAGCGTGCCGCCGCAAGGGGGGCGCAAGCATCCGCACCAGGAGTTCATTCAGATTGATACCACGAACATTCTGTTCATCTGCGGCGGTGCGTTCGATGGCCTGGAGACCATCATCAAACGCCGGCTCGGACGAAAGGTCATCGGTTTTGGTGCGGCATCGCAGGCGGCGGAGGCCAACACCAACGAGGTGTTGTCCAAGGTCCTGCCGGAAGACCTGTTGAAGTTCGGCCTCATCCCGGAGTTCATCGGCCGTCTGCCGGTCATCGCGACGCTGGAAGCGCTGGACGAAGAGGCGCTCAAGCGGATATTGACGGAACCGAAGAACGCGCTGGTCAAGCAGTTTCAAAAGCTGCTGGAGATGGACGGCGTGACGTTGGAGTTTCACCAAGACGCGCTCGAGGCCATCGCCAAGGAGGCCATCAAGCGGGGAACCGGCGCCCGCGGCTTGCGCGCCATCATTGAGAACATCATGCTCGATGTGATGTTCGAGTTGCCGGCGCGCGACGACGTCAAGAAATGCATCATTTCGAAGGAAGCGGTGCTGCGCGAGAGCGGTCCCATCCTGCTCGGCAAAGACGGCAAGGCCATGATGTTCTATCGCAAAAGCGAAGAGACGGCCTGAGCACACATCGCGCACGCCGCGCACACTGCGCAACCGCGAAATCACGGCGAGCTTCGCGGCACATGGCGTGAAGCATGGCAAGATGAGACGGCAGCCCGGACGCAGCGGGCTGTCTTTTTTTGTTTATGCCTGAACGGGCGGGGCATACTGGATCCTACCGGCTGGGAGAAAGGGAGGATCCTCGTGACTGCCACCATCTTGGCTGTGATTCAGGTGTTCTTCGCTGTGGTGATTGGCCTTTACTTTTGGAACCTCTTGAAGACACAAAACCACAACCGGCACACCATCGAGCGGGAATCAAAAAAAGAATTGGAGAAGCTTCGCCGGCTGCGCGCCATTTCACTGAGCGAGCCGTTGGCGGAAAAGACCCGTCCGACGCATCTCGAGGACATTGTCGGCCAACGGGACGGATTGCGCGCCCTGCGCGCGGCGCTGTGCGGTCCCAATCCGCAACACGTGATTGTCTACGGACCGCCCGGGGTCGGCAAAACGGCCGCGGCGCGCGTCATTCTGGAGGAGGCGAAGCGCAATCCCGCCTCGCCGTTTCGTGCCGATGCCAAGTTCGTCGAAATCGACGCCACGACAGCCCGCTTCGATGAGCGGGGCATCGCCGATCCGCTCATTGGATCGGTGCATGACCCCATCTATCAAGGTGCCGGGGCGATGGGGATGGCGGGCATTCCTCAGCCCAAACCGGGGGCGGTGACGAAGGCGCACGGAGGCATCCTGTTCATCGACGAGATCGGTGAACTGCATCCGATTCAAATGAACAAACTGTTGAAGGTGCTCGAAGACCGCAAGGTGTTTTTCGAGAGCGCCTACTACAGCTCGGAAGACACGTCCATCCCGTCGCACATTCACGATATCTTCCAGAACGGTCTGCCGGCCGACTTCCGCTTGGTCGGCGCGACCACGCGCGCGCCTGAAGAAATCCCGCCCGCCATCCGGTCCCGGTGCGTCGAGGTGTTTTTCAAACCGCTGTCGCGTGATGAGATTTTGGAAATCGTGGCGCGCGCGGTCCGCAAACTGCACATGCGGATGGACCCGCAGGCGATGGCGGAAGTGGCGCGTTATGCCACGAACGGCCGCGATGCGGTCAACATCGTGCAGATTGCCGGCGGCTTGGCGCTCACCGACCAGCGGCAGGACATCACCTTGGCGGATGTGGAGTGGGTGGTTCAATTCAGCCAGCTCAGCCCGCGTATCGAACGCAAGGTGGGCGACCAACCGCAGGTCGGTGTGGTGAACGGTTTGGCGGTGGTCGGACCGGCGACGGGTGTGTTGGTCGAAATTGAGGCGTGCGCCACGCCCGCTCCCCCCGGGCAGGGGAAGCTGACGCTGACCGGGCTCGTCGATGAGGAGATGATCAACGGCCGCGACCGGACGGTGCGGCGCAAATCGATGGCCCAGTGCTCCGTGGAAAACGTGTGTACCATCTTGGAGCGGTTGTTCGGGATCCCTCTGTCCAACTACCATGTGCATGTCAATTTTCCAGGGGGCATTCCGGTGGACGGGCCGAGTGCCGGCATCGCGATGGCGACGGCGATGTATTCGGCGGTGCGCCAAATCCCGGTCTTGCCGTCGGTGGCGATGACAGGTGAGCTGTCGTTGCGCGGGTTGGTGCGCCCGGTCGGCGGCGTTCCGGCGAAGATCGAGGCGGCGGCGGAAGCGGGTGCGAGCGTGGTTTTGATCCCGAAAGACAACTGGCGGGAGATGTACCAACAGGTCCAGGGCGTCAAAGTCGTTCCGGTGGAGCGGTTTGAGGACGTATTGCGGCTTTCCTTGGTCGGCGGGATGGCAGATCCCATCGCCAAGTCCCCGGACGTTTCGGTTCACAACGTGCGCCCGCTGGGTACCGTCTCCCTTCCGTCCTGAACCGGACCCGCGGCGATCCCGCATGGGCAAACCCGCAGTCGATGTTCGTCCGGTGTTCGCTTGGCCCCGGCCGCACGCTCCGGCCGGGGCATTTGCGTTGGTGGAATGCGATTCAGTAAAATAAGGTCCAATTGAAAATGGAAATGCGCGTACGCCCGGTGTTTGGCTCATGATGCGCTGCGGCGCGTTGGACGACGGACGGATTCCGGCAGGTGGGGGTAGAGACGAGACGATGCAAGAGGAAGGGCAGATAAGCACCCAACGAGTCTTTCCGCTGTTGCCGCTGCGCGGTTTGCTGGTGTTTCCGACGCAGGTGCTCCACTTCGACGTGGGCCGCGACATCTCCATCAAGGCGTTGGAAAAGGCGATGGCCGGCGAGCACCTCATCCTGTTGACCTCCCAGGAGGACTGCCAAATCGATGAACCGACAGCGGACGACCTGTACCGGATTGGGACGCTTTCCCGCGTCAAGCAGATGATGAAGCTGCCCAACGGCACCATCCGTGTCCTGGTGGAAGGCGTGGCGCGGGCGCGCATCGTGCGCTTCGTCCGGACCGAAGGATGGTTCGAGGCGGAGGTCGAGGTGTACACGGAACCGGCGGAAGTGCCCGTCACGCCGGAGATTGAAGCCTTGGTGCGCGCCGTCGCGCAGCAGTTCGAACAGTACATGAAGCTGTCGAAGCGGGGAGAACAGGAGAACTATGCCGCCATCCTGGAGATTGAACACCCCGGACGGCTGGCGGACACCATCACGGCGTATCTGCCGCTCAAGGTCCGCGACAAACAAGAGGTGCTGGAGGCCATCTCCATTCCCATGCGCCTCGAGAAGCTGCTCGGCTTTTTGTCGGACGAGCGCGAGGTGCTCGAACTGGAACGCAAGATCCACCAACGCGTCCGCAAACAGATGGAGCGCACGCAAAAGGAGTACTACTTGCGCGAGCAGATGAAGGCCATTCAAAAGGAGCTCGGCGAACGTGAAGGGCGGGCGATGGAGGTCGAGGAACTGCGCGAGGCGATGGCCAAGAAGCCGCTGCCGGAGGCAGTCGCCGAACGGTTGGAGAAGGAGATTGACCGTCTGGAGCGCATCCCGCCCAACTCGGCCGAGGGTACGGTCGCGCGCACATACATCGATTGGCTGCTCGCCTTGCCATGGCTTGAGGCGGCAGATTCCACCGTCGACTTGGCGTACGCGGAGCGCGTGCTCGACGAGGACCATTACGGGCTTGAGAAGGTGAAGGAGCGCATCCTGGAGTTTCTTGCGGTCCAGAAATTAGCGGCCAAACTCACCGGCCCGGTCATTTGCCTCGCCGGACCGCCGGGTGTGGGGAAGACCTCGCTCGCCAAGTCCATCGCCCGGGCGCTCAACCGGCCGTTCGTCCGGGTCTCGCTCGGCGGCGTGCGCGATGAGGCGGAGATCCGCGGCCATCGCCGTACTTACATCGGGGCGCTGCCCGGGCGGATCATTCAAGGCATGAAACAAGCGGGCAAGCGCAATCCGGTGTTTCTGCTCGACGAGATCGACAAAATGGCGAGCGACTTCCGGGGCGATCCGGCGGCGGCGATGCTGGAGGTGCTCGATCCGGAGCAGAACGCCGCGTTCTCCGACCATTACATTGAAATCCCGTTCGACCTCTCGGACGTGATGTTCATCACGACGGCGAACAACCTGTACGACATTCCGGGGCCGCTGCGGGACCGGATGGAAGTGATTCAGCTCTCCGGTTACACCGAGCTCGAAAAACTGGAGATTGCCAAACGCCATCTCCTGCCGAAGCAACGCAAGGCGCACGCGTTGGACGGCAACCGCATCCGCGTGCCGGATGAGGTGTTGCTCGAGGTCATCCGGTATTACACGCGGGAGGCCGGTGTGCGCCAACTCGACCGGCTCCTGGCGTCCATCTGCCGGAAGGTCGCGCGCCAGATTGCGGATGGTTCCCGGGCGCGCGTGACGGTGACGCCTAAGCTGTTGAACGAGTTCCTCGGGCCGCCCGTCTACCGGTACGGCCAAGTGGAAGAGTCGGACCAGGTGGGCGTGGTCACCGGTTTGGCGTGGACGGAGGCGGGTGGCGATACCTTGACCATCGAGGTGTCGGTCGTCCCTGGCAAGGGCAAGCTGGTGCTCACCGGACACCTGGGTGACGTGATGAAGGAGAGCGCGCAGACGGCGGTGTCGTTCATCCGCTCGCGGGCCCGGGAACTTGGTGTGCCGGCCGATTTTACCGAGACGAACGACATCCACATCCACGTCCCGGAGGGCGCCATCCCGAAGGACGGCCCGTCAGCGGGCATCACGATGGCCACGGCGCTGGCTTCCGCGCTGACCAACCGCCCTGTCTCCCGCAAGGTGGCGATGACCGGCGAGATCACGCTGCGGGGACGGGTGTTGCCCATCGGCGGGTTGAAAGAGAAGAGCCTGGCCGCCCATCGGGCGGGCGTCGAGACGGTCATTTATCCGGAGGGGAACGTCAAGGACCTCAAGGATGTCCCGGAATCCGTCCGTGCGAGCATCAAGTTTGTGCCGGTCAAGCATATGGACGAGGTGCTGGATTTGGCGCTCCTGCCGGCGCCGGAAGAGGAGCCGGTGTTTCCGTCGCCGCCGGCTTCGTTGCATGAGCTGGTCCATGGCGGATACGCCGAGGAGGGGCCGCGCCAGTGATGGTCGTGCGTACTGCGGAGTTTGAGTTGGGCTCAGTCCATGCGCGGCAGTGGCCGCAGGACGGCTTGCCTGAATTCGCATTTGTCGGCCGCAGCAATGTCGGCAAGTCGTCCCTCATCAACGCGCTGTTGGGTCGCCGCTCGTTGGCGCGGGTGTCGGCCACGCCGGGGAAGACCCGGGAGATCAACTTTTACCGTGTCAATGGCAGCTTCCGCTTCGTCGACCTGCCTGGATACGGTTACGCCGCCGTCAGCCAGGCGGAGCGTGCCCGCTTCCAACGCATGATCACCGAATACTTGCGCCAGCGCGGCCCGCTGTTGCGCGTGTTGCACCTGATTGACATCCGGCACGACCCGACGCAGGACGACGTGGACGTCCACCGATGGCTGCGCGGGGCAAGAGCGGTGTGTGTGGTGGCGACGAAAGCCGACAAGGTGTCGCGATCGAAACGGATGGTGCAAGTGCGGCGCATCCAGACTGTGTTGCGGACGGATGCGCCCGTGCTGCCGTCTTCGGCGACGACCCGGGAGGGGCTCGACGACGTTTGGGCGTTGCTCGCCGCAGACCTGAACCAGGCCAAAGGCGGGTCTCCCTCGCCCGCGCGCGGTTGAAGCGTGTCCACAGCATGTTCACATAAGCCGCCCGCCGCTCCCGCACAGCGTGGTATAATATTGCGGAGAATATGGCGGAGAGGTGAAAGGACTCGGTTCGTCCTGTGCCTCACACCGCGCGCTGCGGAGGGTTGGTCGTGAACCTGCTTGTGGTTGGGATGAACCATAAGACGGCCCCGGTGGAACTCCGCGAACGGGTCAGCGTGGCCGACTTCGAAACGGATGACGTCCTGGCCCGGCTGCGCGCGCAGGGTGAGCTTGCGGAGTCGGTGGTCCTTTCCACCTGCAACCGGACCGAGGTCTACGGGGTGGCGGCGGACACAGCGGCCGCGGAACGATGGCTCCGTGAATGGTTCGCGCGCCGCGCTGGCTTGCCGGCGGGGGAAACGGGCCGCCACCTGTACACGCATACAGGCAACGCCGCGGTGCGTCACCTGTTTCGCGTCGCGTCCGGGTTGGATTCCTTGGTCGTGGGCGAAACCCAGATCCTCGGCCAGGTTCGTGCGGCGTACATGCAGGCGGCCGAAGCCGGGAACACAGGTTGGCTGTGCAATCAGGTGTTTCGTCTCGCCATCCACGTGGGCAAGCGGGCCCAGACGGAGACGGGCATCGGGCAGAACGCGGTTTCCGTCAGCTATGCCGCGGTTCAACTCGTCAAGAAGGTGTTCGGCGACTTGCGCGACCGGTGCGTCTTGGTCGTCGGCGCCGGCAAGATGGGGCAATTGACGGCGCAGCATCTGATGGCGAACGGGATCCGCGACCTGCGGGTGGTGAATCGCACGTTCGATCACGCCTTGCGCCTCGCGGCCTCGGTCGGCGGTCAGGCGGTGGCATGGTCCGCCTTGGAGGAGGCGCTTTGCGCGGCGGACATCGTGATCGCCAATACGGGCGCGCGGGATGTGGTGCTGGCGGCGGAAACCGTCGCGGCGGCCATGCGGAGGCGCCATCAGAAACCCATGGTCATCATCGACATCGCGGTGCCGCGGGACGTGGATCCTGAGGCGGCACGTCTGCGCAACGTATTTTTGTATGACATCGATGACCTCGAGGGCGTGGTCGCCGCCAATCTGGCGGAACGGGCGCGGCACGCGGCCGCGGTGGAACGGTTGATTGCCGAAGGCATGCGCGAGTTCGGCGCATGGCTTGCGGAGCAGGCGGTGGTCCCGCTCATTGCGGCGGTGCGCGCGCGCGGCGCCGAGGTACAGGCGGCCGTGATGGACAGCCTGCGGCGCAAGCTCCCGCACCTGTCCGACCGGGATTGGGACGTGCTCGACAAACACACGATGAGCATCGTGAATCAGCTTTTACATCACCCGGTGCACCGGCTGAAGGCATTGGCGCATACGGAGGACGGGGTGCAACAGTTGGCGTGGTTCGCCCAATTGTTCAATATATCCGAAGCGGAGTGGGCGGCGCGGTTGCCGGATGGCGCCCCGGAAGATGCACGTGCGCTCACCAAGTGGGCGGCCTGGCTGCGCCAGTGGAGCCAGTCGCTCCTCGGAGAAGGGGAAGGCGAGCCGTTCTCAGCCTGTCCGGTGGCCTCCCGATAGGAGCCGGCGAGGATGGCGGCACAGGTTGCGTACGATGCGTTCTCCTTGGGAAACGCCTTGTGCGTGTTGTTCTGGTTTTTCGACGCGATGGAACGAAGGCGTTGGCTGCAGCGGCTGGCGCAATGGGCCATGGCGGTCGTGCTTCTGGTGCAAACCGGTTGGTTGTTCGACCGTCTACACCTGACCGGCGCGGTGCTTGACCGGTTTGACGCGGCCCTGTGGGTGTCGTGGGTCATCCTGCTCGTGGCGTGGTTCGCCTCCTCCTGGCTGCGCGTCGATCTGTTGCCCTTTTTGGCGAGCGTGGTGAGCTTCGCCCTGGTGGTGCTCGCTCCGCTCGCGCCGGGGGCGGCGGCGAGTGCCCAGGTTCGCAGTGGAGACCTTTTGCTTTTGCACATTGCGTTTGCGTTGGCGAGCTATGTCGCGTTTGCGTTTTCGTTTGTCTTCGCCGTCATGTACCTGGTGCAGTCGTGGAGCTTGCGGCACAAGCGTTGGACATCGTGGTACTTTCGCCTGCTGCCGCTCGCGACCCTTGAGCGCTACACGTTTCGCGCCGTGTTTCTCGGCTTGCCGTTTCTGATGATGGCGATGGTGTTCGGCGTCTTGTGGAGCGTCGTGGCGTTTGGCCGCGTGTACTGGCATGACCCGAAGTTGGTCGCGACGAGCGTTCTGTGGCTCTCGTACGCGGTGTGCCTGTGGCTGCGCCGGCGCACAGGTTGGGCGGACCGGGCGCTGGTGGCGGCCTGTGCGGCTTGTTTCGGCGGCGTGATGGTCAACTTCATGGTTGTCAGCAATCTTTCCGCTTTTCACCACACGGGATAAGGAGGCGAGCCCATGCGCGTGCGGGTGGCATCGCGCAAAAGCGCGCTCGCGCTGCAGCAGACACGCTGGGTCATCTCCTCCCTGGCCGCGCATCTTCCGGGCTGGACGTTCGAGGTGGTGCCCATCGTGACGCAGGGTGACCGCATGTTGGACGTGTCGCTCGCGGAGTTGGGCGGCAAGGGCTTGTTCGTGTCCGAGGTGGAGCAGGCCTTGCTCGACGGGCGCGCGGACATCGCGGTGCACAGCCTGAAGGATGTGCCGGCTGAGGTGGCGGACGGCTTGGCCCTGGCCGGGATGCCGCCGCGGGAAGACCCGCGGGATGTTCTCATCGCGCGCAGCGCCGAATCGCTGGCCGACCTGCCGCCCGGTGCGCGCGTGGGCACATCCAGCTTGCGGCGGATGGCGCTGCTGCGCGCCCTGCGTCCCGACCTCCGGATTGAGCCGCTGCGCGGCAACATCGACACCCGGCTGCGCAAGCTTGCGGAGGATGGGTTCGACGCCATTGTCCTCGCCGCGGCAGGGTTGAAGCGGATGGGCTGGGCCGACCGGATCTCCGCGTACCTGGATCCGGAACTGTTCACCCCCGCCGTCGGCCAAGGCGTGCTGGCGGTGGAGTGCCGGGCGGACGACCGCGTCCTGTGTGAGGCACTGCGCCGTTGGACCGACGGACCGACACGGACGGCGGCGATGGCGGAACGGGCGCTGCTCGCCGAATTGGCAGGCGGCTGCCAGGTGCCGGTAGGGGGGTATGCCACCGTCGGGCCGGACGGTCGGATTCACCTGCGGGGCATGGTCGCGGACCGGGAGGGAACCTGCGTCCTGCGCGCCGAGGCGAGGGGAGACAACCCGTTCGAGGTCGGGCGGGCGGTCGCCGCAGCCCTGCAAGCCCAAGGGGCGGGCGGCGTGATCGCGGCCGCCCAAGGCGGGTGACCGGCAGGATGGCGGGGGAGAGGCGAACGGGCGCGCAAGCCGACCTCGCGGGCGTCCTCGTGGTCATCACGCGGCCGCCCGCGCAAGCGGCTCCCTTGGCGGCGCGGGTGAACGCCGCGGGCGGCGAAGCGTGGGTGTCGCCGCTCATCGAGATCGCCTGGTTGTGCGAACCGGCCGTCAAGGCGTGCTTGTTGCAGGCGTGGCTGCCGGCGGACGCGGTGGCGTTCACCTCAGCCAACGCGGTGCGGGCCGTGACGGCGTTGGCCAAGGCGTGGGGAATATGGGCAAAGGTGCGCCCGGCGCTGGCAAACCAGGCGTGTTTCGCGGTGGGGAAGGCGACCGCGGCGGCCGCCCGCGCGGCGGGATGGCCACACGTCGAGGTGCCGCCCGGCAAAACGGCAGCGGACCTGGTGGCGCACCTCGCGGGACTCCCGCCGCGGCGGTGGTTCGTCCCGCTCGGCGACCGGGCGGATGGCACGGCGTTTGCCCCGTTGACCGCGGCCGGGCACGAGGTGAGGACGTGTGTGGTCTACACCACCCGGCCGTCGAGCAAACCGGTGCCGTCGTGGCCGGAGCGTCTGCGCCGACACCGGGTGGCGGTGGTGGTGTTCGCGAGCCCGTCGGCGGTCGCGGCGGCGGCTGCGGAGAAGGCGTGGTTGGACGCCACCGACGTGCGCATCGTCGCCATCGGCCCCACGACCGCCCGGGCATGCCGCGCTGCCGGCCTGCCCGTCGCGCGCGTGGCGGACGAGCCGTCGGAAGAAGGATTGTGGCGGGCCGTCCTGGCCGCGGTTGCCGGCGGTGCACGCCCCGGCAGCGGTGTGGACCCTGGTTGCGACTGCGCGTCAGAAGATTGAGAGAGGAAGGCGTTTGCTGATGGATGGCTTTCGTCGTCACCGGCGCTGGCGTGCCCACGCCAACCTGCGCCGGTTGGTGCGCGAACACGCATGGCAAGTCGACGATTTGGTGTACCCCGTGTTTGTCCGCGAGGGGTTGAACGGCAAGGAGGAGATTGCCGCCATGCCGGGCGTGTACCACTTCGGCCTAGACGCCTTCCGGCGCGAAGTGGCGGAGCTGGCGGAACTCGGCATCCCGGCGATCATCCTGTTCGGCATCCCGGCGGACAAAGACGAGTGGTCCACATCCGCATACCGCGAGGACGGCATCGTGCAACAGGCCGTGCGGGCAGCCAAAGCGGAGCATCCCGACCTGGTGGTCATGACCGATGTCTGTCTGTGCCAGTATAACCCGGCGGGCCACTGCGGCGTGGTGCGCGACGGCAAAATCGTCAACGATGAAAGCCTGACATTGTTGGCGAAAACAGCCGTTTCCCACGCCCAGGCCGGCGCCGACGTGGTCGCGCCGTCAGACATGATGGACGGGCGGGTGGCAGCCATCCGCCAGGCCCTCGATGCACACGGTTGGACAGATGTGGCCATTCTCTCCTATGCGGTCAAATACGCCTCGGCGTTCTACGGACCGTTCCGGGAGGCGGCCCATTCGGCGCCCGCGTTCGGCGACCGGCGCTCGTACCAGATGGACCCGGCGAACGCGCGCGAGGCCTTGCGTGAGGCGGCGTCCGACGTCGAGGAAGGGGCGGACGCCTTGATGGTCAAGCCGGGCTTGCCCTACCTCGACGTCCTGCGGTCCCTGAGGGAGGCGTTTCCTCTGCCGCTCGCCGCGTATCACGTCAGCGCAGAGTACAGCATGGTGAAGGCCGCGGCGGAAAAGGGCTGGATCGATGAACGGTCGGTGGTGGAGGAGACGCTGCTGGCGTTCAAACGGGCGGGCGCCGATTTTATCCTCACATACCACGCGAAAGAAGCAGCAAAGTGGGTGAAGGCATCGTCATGGCGCTGAAGCAGGCGCGATCGCAGAAGGCGTATGAGAAGGCGCTCTCTTTGATGCCGGGCGGGGTGAACAGCCCGGTGCGGGCGTTTCGGGCGGTCGGAGGGACGCCCTTTTTCGCCGATCACGGCGAGGGACCATACCTGTACGACATCGACGGCAACCGCTACATCGACTACCTGATGTCGTGGGGCCCGCTCATCTGGGGCCACGCCCATCCGGAGATTGTCCGGGCGGTGACGGAAGCGGCGGCGCGCGGGATGAGTTTCGGGGTTCCGACCGAATGGGAGACGCGCATGGCCGAGTTGGTGATTTCCCTCGTGCCGTCCATCGAAGTGGTGCGCATGGTCAACAGCGGTACGGAAGCGACGATGAGTGCGCTGCGCCTCGCGCGGGCGTACACGGGGCGTCCGGTCATCGTCAAGTTCGAGGGCTGTTACCATGGGCACGCCGACAGCCTGCTCGTCAAAGCGGGTTCCGGCGTGGCGACGTTCGGTCTGCCGGACAGCCCCGGGGTACCGGAGGCGACTGCCAAGACCACGCTCACGGCGCCGTACAATGATTTGGCGGCTGTCGAGTCGCTGTTCGCGGCCCACGGTGAACGAATCGCGGCGGTGATTGTCGAACCGGTGGCAGGAAACATGGGTTGCGTCTTGCCGGAACCCGGATTTTTGGCCGGGTTGCGCGCCCTCACCGAGCGGTACGGGGCACTCCTCATTTTCGACGAAGTGATGACCGGTTTTCGCGTCGCGCTCGGCGGCGCACAGGCGCGCTTTTCCGTCCGGCCTGACCTGACCACGCTCGGCAAGGTCATCGGTGCCGGGATGCCCGTGGGCGCGTACGGTGGCCGCCGGGAGATCATGTCCCTCATCGCCCCGGACGGACCGGTGTATCAAGCGGGCACCCTTTCCGGCAACCCGTTGGCGATGGCGGCCGGATGGACGTCGCTGTCGATGTTGGCGGCTGCCGGCGACGCCTTGTACGAACGCATGGAGCGGTACGGGCAGGCGTTGGTCGATGCGTTTGTGGCCTTGGGCCGGCGCAAAGGCATTCCCACCTTTGGCGTCGCGGTGGGAGGGATGTTCGGGCTGTTCTTCCACGAGGGTCCGGTGACCGATTACGCGGCGGCCAAGGCGTGCGACACCCGGATGTACGCCCGCTTCTTCCACGCCATGTTGGAGGAGGGTGTGGCGCTGGCACCGTCGCAGTTGGAAGCCGGGTTTCTCAGCGCGGTGCATACGGAGGCGGAGCTGGCTGAGACGGTGGCGGCCCTGGAGCGCGCGTTCGCACGCTTGTGAAGTCGGAAGCGCCACATATCCCCCCTTCCCCGGACATAAGGTGATGATGAGACCTTGTGACCAGGGAGGGGATGTTCGTGACCGATGCGGATCGCACCCCCGTGGTACGCCTGGAGATTGATCAACAGGTGTTCATCGATGAAGTGCGCGCCGGCGATACCCTGGAAGATGCGACGGTGGCCACCGAGGTCACGTCGTTCGACCGGGTGGGTGATGCGTACGTGCTCGAGGGCGCCATCCTGTTTTCGGGGTATGTTTCGCGCCGTACCGCGGCATGGCCATCCGGGCCGGACGCAGAAGAGCAGGCCTGGTCGCCCCAAGGGGCGGATGGCCCGTTTGTCCAGCACATCCAGCATCGGATGCCGTTTTGGTTGCGGGTGCCGGTTCGCGCCCAGCCGCGCGGGTTGGTGAACGTCACCAGCCGCATCACCGATTGGCGGTTGGAGGTGGTGGACGACGCGTGGGTTCATATCGCGGCCCATTTGACCATCACCGGCCTGAACCATCGGGAAGGATATCATTTCCAATGCGGGGCCCAGGAGGAGGGCGACCTTTTCTTCGGGACCACGCCGCTTGCTGCGGTCGACCATGAGGTCACAGCCGTAAGTCAAGCCCGCCATCAAGCGGAGGAAGAGGAGCGTTCGGATGCGGAGCCCGGGGAGCGCACCGGGGAACCGATGGGGGTGCCGGCGGGGGAGCGCGCCGGGGCGCGAACGGGGGTGCCGGCGGGGGATGTGGCTGCGCCGTCCACAGGTGTGCGTGCTGAGCCTCCTGCCGGCACGAAAGGTGAAGACGACGCACCGGCGCGGGCGCTGCAGGCAGATTTGCAAGCCTTCGACCGCGCGTTTACCGGGGCTGGCCACGAGCCGTCCGCCCTTCATGCGCCCGGACAACCGGCGCGGGGTGATGTTGGACCGGAAGCGCCATGGGCGGAATTTGAGTTTGTGTACCAATTGGGCACCGACGATCCCGGTTTGTCTCCGCCGGACGCGGCATCCGCCACGCCGGAGATGGCAACTGGAGCCACGGACGCGGCATCCGCCACGCCGGAGATGGCAACTGGAGCCACGGACGCGGCATCCGCATCCGCACCTGCAACCGCATCCGCTTCCGCGGACGCGGCATCCGCCATGCCGGGCTTGGCTGACGAAGGGGAGTTTGTGCCGTCGCGCAGCCTGGGCGCCGATGGGTTCCACCCTGCGGCCGGATTCGTACCTCGCGTGCAGTCCCCGCCGAACGGGGGAGAAACACAAGCAGCCGCGGGCGGCTTTGCGCGACCAACACCCGGACGCGACGGCGAAGGTGCTGCCGCGGGCGGAAATGCACCTGGTCATGAACCGCCCGCTGCGACGGCTGCCGACGAGTTACCTGCAGAAGCCGGTGCATGGCCGCGCGAACCCGCGCGCGCTGCCGCACATGCGCGCGACTCCCTGTGGTCATTCGTCGACTTCAACGCGCCTTTGACCCGGTACACCATCCGGTACGTGGTGGTGCAGGAGGATGAATCGCTCGATGCGGTGGCGGATCGCGTCGGTTGCAGCAAGGCAGACCTGATGCGGGTCAATCAGCTTGACCGGGATACGGTGTACCCAGGCCAAACCCTGCGCGTGCCGCCTGTGGCGGCTGGCAAGCGCTGACGTCCCGCGGGACACCTGCGCCTGCTGGCGGCAGGCGGTCAAGACGCGCGGCGGCAGGGCGGGCAGCCCGCGGCAGGCGGACCTACGGGGCACCGATGAACATCGCGGCGAACACGATGAACAGCAACAGGAGGACGATGAGGTCGAGCGGTGTCGGCCAGAAGATGGCGCGTAAAAACAGCAGGCAAATCGCCATGGCGAGCAACAGCTTGACAAACCGGACGATGCCGTAAAAGAAACCCACGTCCACACCCCCACCGCCTTGATCCCTTCTATGTATATGCGCGGACCTGTCCGGCTGACCTCATGCATCCGCGTTCCAACCTGGATGACAACCTTGGCGCCGTCTGGTACGATGAAGGCGGAGACAGAGAAGGGCGGGCGCGGTGCGTCCCGCCGGCATCAGGAGGATGTCTTTGGGCGAATACACCACGCAGCAAGGGATTTGGAACGGTTGGTACTGGCGCTTTCTGGCGCTGCTCGTCCTCGCGGTGGCTGTGTTGCAAAGCCTGGCCGCGGCGTTCTTGCACTACCCCATCACCACCAGTCTGCCGCTGGCGTTGCTTGTGGTCGCGTACATGACGGCGCCGCGCGTCAAGGAGCGCCGTCTGGCGAACACCTTGGCCGGCGTCGTGGCGATGTTTCTCGTGAACCTCCTCTTGGAGTGGGTGTTCGATCGCGCCCTGCTTCTGAAAGAAGGTTGGCTGGTCGTCGCCGAGGCGAACGGGTTCGCGCTGGCGGTAGGATTGGCCATGGCCTACCTGTACCTGCGCTTGACCATCTGGTCGGAGCGCAAGCGGGAGGAACTGGAGAGCCGCCGGCGCCAGCAGGATGCCGAGGCGCCGCCGCCTGTCCGTCGCCATCGCAAGAAGAAAAAGCGGCGCCGTTGATGCCCCTTGACAGGCAAGCAGCCGGAAGCTAAAATATGGAACTGTCCTCGACATGGACGTGATCGTACAAGCGCGAAGCGTGCATAGGATGCGATGACAAGGAGGAGTAAGGCGGGGTGCCTTCGCCCAGAGAGGGCGGCCTGCGGCTGAAAGCCGCCCCGAAGGTCCGCCTGAACGTCGCCTTGGAGCAGCCGGATGGCCGGATCCGCCCCGTTATCGGCGTCGAGTGCCCATGGGTTACATGGGAAGTCAGGTGGTACCGCGGAGACCTTCCGTCCTGATGGACGCAAGGTCTTTTTTCGTTTGGCGGTATGCACCATGGGTCCGGATGATTCGGATGCGGCCATGCCTGTCAGCCAACCGGCGCGAGAAGTGCGCGCTGGGAAGAGGCCAAAGGAGGTTCACTGCCACATGGCGACCGCGCGGACGACCGACTTGCCGACGGTCTACCAACCGCAGCACGTCGAAGAACGGATTTACCGCTTCTGGGAAGAAGGAGGCTTTTTCACGCCGGACCCGTCCGCCAAGGGACGGCCCGCGTTTTCCGTGGTCATGCCTCCGCCGAACGTGACCGGATCGTTGCACCTTGGCCACGCCTGGAACAACACCCTGCAGGACATCCTCGTGCGGCGCAGGCGGATGCAGGGGTTTGACACCGTCTGGGTGCCGGGGACCGATCACGCCGGCATCGCGACGCAAACCCGCGTCGAGAAGACGCTCCTCGCCGAGGAGGGCCTCACCCGCCATCAGCTCGGGCGGGCTGCGTTCGTCGAGCGGGTGTGGGCATGGAAAAACAGGTACGGGGACCTCATCACCCGTCAGGTGCGGGCGCTTGGCGCGTCCTGCGACTGGACCCGCGAGCGGTTCACGATGGACGAGGGGCTCTCGCGCGCAGTCCGGGAGGTGTTCGTGCGGCTCTACGAGGAGGGGCTGATCTACAGGGGAAACCGGATCATCAACTGGTGCCCCCGTTGCGGGACAGCCTTGTCGGACATCGAGGTCGAACACCGCGATCTCCCGGGACGGCTGGTGCACGTGGCGTACCCGCTGGCGGACGGAAGCGGCGAATTGGTGGTGGCGACGACGCGTCCGGAGACGATGTTCGCCGACGTCGCGGTGGCGGTGCATCCGGAAGACCCGCGCTACCGCGGACTTATCGGCCGCATGCTGAAACTGCCGCTGACCGACCGGGAGATCCCGGTCATCGCCGACGAATACGTCGACCGGGAATACGGTACGGGGTGCGTGAAGATCACCCCGGCGCACGACCCGAACGACTTTGAAGTCGGCATGCGCCATCAACTTCCGGCACCGCGCTGTATCGAAGCGGATGGTCGGCTCAACGACACGGCCGGTGCGTATCGAGGCATGGACAGGGAGACGGCCCGCCGGCGCGTGGTGGAAGACTTGGCGCGCCAAGGTCTTGTGCGCAAGGTGGAGGAGATCTCCCACGCGGTCGGACACTGCAGCCGTTGCGATACGGTCGTGGAACCGTATCTCTCCGAACAGTGGTTTGTGCGGATGGCCCCGTTGGCGGAAGCGGCCATCGCGGCGGTGCGGCGCGGAGAACTGCAGTTCGTTCCGGAGCGGTTTGAGCGCGTGTTTCTCCATTGGTTGGAAAATGTGCGCGATTGGTGCATCTCCCGGCAACTGTGGTGGGGGCACCGCATCCCCGCATGGTACTGCGACGCGTGCGGCGGCATCACCGTGTCGCGGACGGATGTGACCGCGTGCAGCCACTGCGGCAGCTCCGAGGTGCGTCAGGATGAAGACGTCCTCGATACGTGGTTCTCTTCCGCCCTCTGGCCGTTTTCCACGCTCGGCTGGCCGGACGCGACGCCGGACATGGCGCGCTATTACCCGACGTCGGTCCTCGTGACCGCGTACGATATCCTCTTCTTCTGGGTGGCGCGGATGGTGTTCACCGGCCTGCGCTTCACAGGCCGCATGCCGTTTCACACCGTCGTGGTGCACGGGCTCATCCGGGATGCAGAGGGCCGGAAGATGTCGAAGAGCTTGGGCAACGGCGTGGATCCCGTCGAGGTGATCGAGAAGTACGGCGCGGATGCGCTCCGCTTCACGCTGGCGACCGGCACCTCGCCGGGAAATGACCAACGCTTCTACTGGGAGAAGGTCGAAGGGTCGCGCAACTTCATCAACAAAGTGTGGAACGCCTCCCGGTTCGTGCTGATGAACCTGGGGGACGGGCCGTTGCCGCCGCTGCGGCGGGAGGCGCTGACCATCGCGGACAAATGGATCCTGCACCGGCTCGCCTTGACCGTGCAAGCGGTCGACGCATCCCTCGACCGTTTGGACTTTGGCGAAGCGGGGCGCGCCTTGTACGACTTCGCGTGGGACGATTTCTGCGACTGGTACATCGAACTGTCGAAGCTGTCGCTGTATGGATCGGATGAGGCCGCGAAGGCGCAGACGCGGGCGGTCCTGGTGCACGTGCTCGACGCGCTGCTCAGGCTGTTGCATCCGTTCATCCCGTTCGTCACGGAGGAGATCTGGCGCCATCTCCCCGTCCACGACGCCCCCGCCTTGGCGGTTGCCGCCTGGCCGCAGGCGGAGGTGGCCGACGTGGATGAGCGGATTGCCCGTCAAATGCAGGTGATCCAGGAGGCCATCCGCAGCGTGCGCAACGTGCGCAGCGAGCGCAACGTGCCGCCCGGTAAACCCGTCGCCTTGGCGGTTCGGGTCCAGGACGAGGAGACGGCGCGCTTGTTTGCCGAAGCCCGGCCGTACCTGATGCGGTTCTGTCAGCTGCACACCCTGGACATCGGGACAGAGGTCGCCGTGCCGGCGCACGCCGTCACCGCGGTCGTCACCGGCGCGGAGTTGTTCATCCCGCTTGCCGATCTCGTCGACCTGGCGGAGGAGCGGCAACGGCTCGAGAAGGAACGGGATCGCCTGGCGGCGGAAGTCGAACGGGCGGAGAAAAAGCTCGCGAACCCGCAGTTTGTCGCCAGAGCGCCGGCGCACGTCGTCGAGGCGGAGAGGGAGAAGGCGGCGAATTATCGAAGCAAGCTGGAGGCTGTCGAGGAGCGGTTGCGCGCCTTGGCGGAAGGGGTGTGAACGCGCGGCAGGTGCATCCGGCCGTGGCCTGGCTCTCCTCCCGGCAGCGGTTCGGGGTACGCCCGGGTCTGGAACGGATGAAACGGATTTTGGCGTACCTTGGCCATCCCGAAACGGGACTGCGCTTCTACCACGTCGCCGGAACGAACGGCAAAGGGTCTGTGTGCGCGTTTTTGACGGCCATTCTGCGTGCGACCGGCGGCCGGGTCGGAACGTTCACCTCGCCGGCGTTCGACGGCTTCCGCGGCCGCTTCCTCGTCGACGGGGAACCTGTGGACGACGCCACGTTCGCCGCCTTGGCGGAACAGGTGATGGCCGCGAGCCGGGCGGCGGACGCACCGGATGATCCGTTGACTGAGTTCGAGGCTCTGACCACGATGGCCATTTTGTACTTCCGCGCCGCCGGGGTCGATCACGTCGTCTGGGAGACCGGTCTCGGCGGGCGCTACGACTCGACGAACGTGGTGTCGCCGGCGGTGACCGCCATCACCAACGTGACGTACGACCACATGGATGTCCTCGGCCGGACCATCCCGGAGATTGCCTGGCACAAGGCGGGGATCATCAAACCCGGCGTTCCGGTGGTCACCGCCGCCCAAGACAGTGCGTACCTTGTGATGGAGCGGATCGCCAGGGAGGTGGCGGCGCCGGTGTGGCGGCTCGGCGAAGTGTTCGGCTACGCGCGCGAAGCGGTTGCTTGGCCGTTGCAGTTCATCCACTACCGCGGGCGATGCCGCGATGTGTTCGGTGTGCCCGTGCCGTTGTTCGGCGCCCACCAGTGTGCGAATGCCGCCGTGGCGCTGGCGATGTACGAGGCGGCGGTGGCGGGCGGCCACTGCCCGCCGCTTTCGGACGCGCGCCTGCGGCAGGCACTGCGGCATACAGAGTGGCCGGGACGCTTCGAGGTGCACATGCTGGCCGACGGGCGGCTCCTGGTGTTGGACGGCGCGCACAATGCGGCAGGTGCGTTCGCCTTGCGCCGGGGATTGGAAGAATTGGCGAGTCAGTTGCGGTTCGACGGGCGCGGTTGGATCATGGTCATCGGGGTGTTGCAGGACAAAGCGCTGTTGCCGATGCTCGATATGCTGCTCCCGTTGGCGGCGTCGGTCATCTGCACCCAGCCGGACAATCCGCGTGCGCTCAACGCGCGAGACCTGGCGCGCTGGGTGCGCCAGCGGCAGCCGGCGGCGCGCGTCGATGTGGCGGTGCCTGTCGCGGACGCCCTGTCCCTGGCGCTGGCGCGGGCGGGCGAAGCGCCGGTGTGTTGCTGGGGTTCCTTGTATACGGTCGACGAGGCGAGGCAGGCTATGCGACACGGGCAAACAGAGTTTGCGGAGAAAGGTCGGTGATCGGCGTGGCGGGCGCACAGCGTGTGCACTTCGTGGGCATCGGCGGTTACGGGATGAGCGCCATCGCGCGCGTGATGCTGGATTTGGGGTATGACGTGTCCGGGTCGGATGTGTCCGCGCACGAGTTGACGCAACGCTTGGCCGAGCGGGGAGCGCGGATTTACGTCGGGCACGCGGCCCACCATGTGGACGGCGCGGACCTCGTGGTGTACAGCACAGCCCTTCCGCAAGACAACGTGGAGTTGTGCGAGGCGCGCAGGCGGCAAATCCCCGTCCTGCACCGTTCGCAGATGCTGGCCCGGCTGATGGAGGACCGCATCGGGATCGCGGTCACCGGCGCACACGGGAAGACGACGACCACGTCGATGATTGCGTTTGTGATGGAGCGCTGCGGCTTGGATCCGACGTTTATCGTCGGCGGCGTCGTCCGCGACATCGGGGACAACGCGAAGGCTGGCCGCGGGCCGTACCTCGTCGCGGAAGCGGATGAGAGCGACGGTTCATTCCTGCACTATCATCCCAAGTTCGCGGTCGTCACCAACGTGGAGCCCGACCACCTGGAGCACTACGGCGGAGATTTTGAAAACCTCAAACGGGCGTACGAGCAGTTCATCCGCCAAGTGCAACCGGACGGGCTGTGCGTCGTGTCCGCCCAAGACGACCATCTGCGTCAGCTTGCCGGGGCGGCGCGCTGCCCGGTGGTGACGTTCGGTTTGGACGGCCAGGAAGGCCGCGCAGCCGCGGATTATGTCGCGGCCGGCGTGGAATTGTTCGATCGCGGCAGCCGCTGCGAGGTGTGGTACCGCGGCCAACGCCTCGGGTCCCTGGTGCTGGCGCTGCCGGGGGCGCACAACGTGATGAACGCCTTGGCAGCCATCGCGGTGGCGCGTGCGGTCGGATTGGAGTATGAACCTGTCGCGAGGTCGCTCGCCGAGTTTCACGGCGCGAAGCGCCGGTTTCAGGTGCTGGCCGACGTGGACGGTGTGCTGGTGGTGGACGACTATGCCCACCATCCGACGGAGATCCGGGCGACCATCGCCGCCGCCCGCGCCACAGGCCGGCGCATCGTGGCGGTGTTTCAGCCGCAGCGATACACCCGGACGTATTTTCTCTTTGACGCATTCGCGCGGGCGTTTGCGGAAGCGGACGAAGTCGTGATCTCGGATATTTACTCCCCGCCGGGGGAACCTCGGCTGGAGGGCGTCTCCGCGGAGCGATTGGCAGAGCAGGTGCGCAAAGAGAGCAATCCGCACACCCGCTTCCTGCGGACCAAGGACGAGGTATTGGCGTACCTGGCGGCGACCGTGCGCCCTGGTGACCTGGTGTTGACGATGGGGGCTGGCGACATATGGCAAGTCGCGCACCGCTTGGGAGATGTCCTCGCCGCCCGGTCGGAAGCGTCTTACGCATAAGAAACGCCCACTGCGTAAGAACACAGCAAGGGCGCGAGCAGGTTGCTCGCGCCTCCGCAACGCGCTCGGCTTGGCGCCAAGGCCGGCCGCGCCTTTCGTCCCTTTATTCATGGCGGTGAAATCATTGGTGAGATCTTGCTGATCACGGCGGGGTTACCGCCAAGGCCGGTTCTGCCGCCACGTCGCCGTGGCACGTGTGAACAAGTAGTAGGCCAGCGCGAGCAGGGCGGCCACGACAGCGACCTCAAGCAAGAAACGAATGAAGAATGCGAGTACGACGATGCCCACGACGATGATGACGCCCCACAGGATGGACCGGTAGACGTTCGACATGGTTTCTTCACTCCCCTGGCCCCGTCCGCCCAACGTGTCACGGAGCCGCTTGCGGCCTGTCCCTCTACCTTTTTCAGTATACCATACTCCCCCGGCGGAGAATACGCGGTACGCAGTCTTCTCCGCCACGGTTCGACGCTGTTCGTATGCCCACGTTGGCTCTGCCGTTTCATAGATTTGCAGCGGGTGACATAAGATCCGGAACAAGTGCACACTACGCCTTGCGAGATGGCAGAAACGAAGAAGGAGGGATAGGCGTGCCTTGGCAGGAGGGCGAAGGCGCGGCGGTGAAGCGGTCGCAGCCGTGGACGGCTGTGCGGGTGCGCGCAGGGGACAAGCCGTGGCGGTCGGAGACCGTCCGCCGCGTGGAGCGAACAAGGGTGCATGCGGGCTGGCGCGCTGCGTTCCACCGCGGTCTGTTGGTCGGGATGAGCCTGGGCTGCCTGGCGATGGTGGTGTTCCACGCCGTGATGGCCCATCTGCCTGTCGCGGCGCCGGGAAACGCCAGCCAGCCGGGAAAGGCCCGGCAAACCGAGATGGTGCCGCGGGGTGCTGCCGGGAGCACGGTCACGGATCCCGCCGGCGACGCCGCGTTACCTCCGCAGCAGCTTGACATACATCCGGGTGCAACGCAACCTGCCGTTCCTCGTCCTGCAGGCGAAAGCAAAGTTGCCTTCGCCGTCCCTGGCATCCGGATGTTCGTGTTGTGCGTCGACACGGCGGCAGCGACATCGCCTGCGATGGGCGCGCTTTGGGGGAAACCGGTGATCTATCCTGTGCTTGCCGGCCATGACGGTGCGGTGGCGGCCGCGGCCATGCGTGCGTCCGATCTCACCCGCCTCAAGCAACCATGGCAATCACACGGGGTCAAGGTTTGGGTGACGCAAGTCGTGCAACCGGCTTTCACGCTCCGTGGCAGCTCCGGGTTGGATGACCGCAGTGCAGCAGCGCTGTCCGACTGGCTCGCGGCAGGGGAGAGCGCCCTGCGCACGCTTCTGGCCTCCTTGATGGACGGGGCGCCGAGCCGCGACGCCTGGACGGCGTACAACACGTCACGCCGCCTGTTGCCGGGTCCCGCACGCCTCGCGCGGTCGGGGTATGGACCGGCATTGGAACGGTATTCGAACTTGTTGACGGAAGCGTACCGGCTTGCGGCGAAAGGCCGCCACATCGAAGCCGTTCAGACCGCGGTCGCCGCAGATGCGGTATTGCGGGGGTTGTCACCGTCCGTTCACACAGATTCGACACAACGTGCAGGACTCGCTCGCCATCTGTCGAAATAAAACCCGGTTGCGTGCCAAGTGGATAGGTTGGCGGACGCTTGGGCTCGTTCCCGAGTGCACGGCGCTTGCGGAAGATGTATGGATTTCTGTATGAGTTTCACTCGACATGAAGCACCTCATCGCAATGCGTTTGCCGCAAGACTCGGCGGTGTCCTATCGTGGAGTTGCACTGGATGGCAGCCGTTCTGTGGGACACACCGCCTTGCGGCGGGCGGCTGCGACGCGATGGGAGGGCCTTTCGTGGAACATCCGAGCAAGCGACCACCATTTCCGCCCCGAAGTGCCGTTTGGTTCGATCCGCCGCGGGAGCGCATGCTGCGCCACGGCGCGCAGGCGTTGCGCAACGATGAGTTGTTGGCTATCATCATGCAGTCGGGTGGACGAGGCCACTCGGTGTATGAATTGGCGCAGCGTGTCTTGGCGGCCGTCGACGGCCTCCCGGGCTTGCTTGACATCGAAATGGAGGAGTTACGTCAGATCCCGGGGATTGGTACGGCCAAAGCCCTGCAGATCGCGGCGGCTGTCGAGTTGGGACGCCGCGTCGTCCGGCGTCCGTCGGCGCAGAAAGTGTGCATCCGCTCGGCGGCAGATGCGGCCGAGTATGTGATGGACCGGTTGAGACACCTTAAGAAGGAACATTTTCTCACCCTGCACCTCGATACGAAACACTGCGTCATCGGTGAAGACCTCGCATCGGTGGGAAGTCTGGATGCTTCCATCGTTCACCCCAGAGAGGTGTTCAAGCTCGCGGTTCGACGGAGTGCGTCCGCCATCCTGTGCGTCCATAATCATCCGAGCGGAGATCCGACGCCAAGTCCGGAGGACATCTCCGTGACGAAACGATTGTGTGAGGCGGGCCGCGTGCTCGGGATCGATGTGCTGGACCATCTGGTGGTCGGCGACGGCCGCTTCGTGAGCCTCAAAGCCTTGGGGTACTGCACATGACCTGAAGCGCGAGACGTCATGAGAGGATGAGACCAACATGTTTTCCGGCAAGGACATGGGCATCGACTTGGGGACGGCAAACACGCTCGTCTATGTCAAATCCAAAGGAATTGTCGTGCGGGAGCCGTCTGTGGTCGCCATCCGCACGGACACCGGCGTGATCGAGGCTGTGGGCGAACAGGCAAAACAGATGATTGGCCGTACGCCCGGCAACATCGTCGCGGTACGGCCGATGAAGGACGGGGTCATCGCCGACTTCCAAACCACGGCGACCATGTTGCGCTACTTCATCCGGCAGGCGATGAAAAACAAGTCAGGATGGTCCGGCAAGCCGCGGGTGATGGTGAGCGTCCCTTCCGGCATTACGGCGGTCGAAAAACGGGCGGTGGAAGACGCGGCGCTGGAAGCGGGCGCGAAGGACGCGCAGACCATCGAAGAGCCGATGGCGGCCGCCATCGGCGCCGGGCTTCCTGTCGGCGAACCAACGGGCAGCATGGTGGTCGACATCGGCGGCGGCACGACCGAAGTGGCCATCATTTCGCTCGGCGGGATCGTCACCAGCCGTTCCATCCGCGTTGCGGGCGACGAGATGGATGAAGCCATCATCCAATACATCAAAAAGGCGTACAATCTCATGATTGGGGAGCGAACCGCGGAGGACTTGAAAATCCACATCGGCACAGCCATTCCGACCGGGGAGACGAAAAAGATGGACATCCGCGGCCGCGACTTGGTGACCGGTCTGCCGCGGACGTTCACCGTCACTTCGAACGAAATCTGTGAGGCGTTGTCCGACACCGTGCGCGCCATCGTCGACGCAGTCAAGGTCACGCTGGAGAAATCGCCGCCCGAGCTGGCGGCCGACATCATGGACCGCGGGATTGTCCTGACCGGCGGCGGCGCGTTGTTGCGCAACCTTGATAAATTGCTCAGCGAGGAGACTGGGATGCCGGTCGTGGTGGCCGACAATCCGCTCGACTGCGTGGCCATCGGCACAGGCAAGGCGTTGGATAACTACGATGTATACCGGCGGCGGAACCTGGCTGCCCGCAGATCGCGCAGCCGGGCGTAATCCTGCGCACCAGCGTTCGGCATGGCTCGAGGCGCCGCCGATGCGGGTGAATTCGCGGCGATGGGAAGTGGGATGCGGGTGTCCCGACTCTTCAGCAATCGAACGCTGTTTGTGCTTCTGGCCAGCTTTGTCCTTTTGACCGCGATGGCCGGTTTGACGCTGCGCAGTCAGGCGGCGCTCGTCGCATGGCCGGAGCGGGTGATCCTCGACATTCAGAATGCCGTCGGGGCCTTGATCTACCGCCCGGTCAGTCAAGTGAGCGGGTTTTTGGCCGGAATCCGCGACCTGCGCGAGCTGTACATCGAAAATGCGCAGCTCAAAGCCCAGTTGCGCGATTACGCATGGTTGCAGGTGCAGCTCCGTGACGTGGAAGCTGAAAACCGGCGCCTGAAACAGATGCTCGGCTTCAAGTCGCAGCAAGGCGCGAAATATGCCACGGTGCCCGCGCACGTCATCGGCCGGGATCCGTCGCAGTGGAACGCGGAGGTCACCATCGACGTCGGCCGCCGGCAGGGTGTGCGGGAAGACATGGCGGTCATCTCTGCCGACGGGAGCCTGGTGGGCCGCATCGCGCTGGCGGGCGCGTGGAGTTCCAAGGTGGTGCTCATCACCGACACGCAGCAAGGGGACGGCGTGTCGGCAAAGGTGCAAAACGGCAGTGCCGAACAACCTTTTGGCATCGTGCTTGGTGCGAACCGTCCCGATAACCTGCTCGATATGGAATTCTTATCGCCGCTGGCGAACGTAAAGCCCGGCGATACGGTCGTGACGTCCGGACTGAGCAGCGTGTTCCCCCCCGGCTTGTTGATTGGCACGGTCGTCCGCGTGCAGCCAGGATTGCAGGGCTTGACGCAACGTGCGCTCGTGCGGCCGGCAGCCGATCTCGACTATCTCCAGGACGTCTTTGTGGTCACTTCTCCTCGGGGTGGCACGGGCGGATGAGGAATGTCCTGGCGTTTGCCATCCTCTGGTTGGCGCTCATTGTGCAATCGACCTTGTTCCAGGTGCAGCCGCTCCGCCTCGTGCAGCCGAACCTTGTCCTGGTCACCCTCTGCTTCGTCGCGCTGGCACGCGGCGTCCGCCCTGCGCTCGTCCTCGGCGTCCTGATTGGGTTCATCCAGGACTTCGATTACGGCACCTTCGTCGGTCTGTACGCGTTTGCTTACGGCTTAACCGGGTACTTTGCCGCCGCGATGTTTGCGCAGTTTTTGCAGCGCAACGTGGCGCTCACGTTCTTGGTCGCCATCGGGCAGACGTTTGCCTTCGATTGGGTGACGTACGGGATTACCCGGCTGTTCGACATGACCACCTCCGGGTGGCGCCCGGTGTTGGCGCACAGCCTGTGGGACATGCTGGTCGACGGCATCTGCACCCTGCTTCTCTATCCCTTGTTGACCCGGTGGTTCACCGCGCGCGGCGGTTCGCGCTACCGGACGGATGAGGAGGAACCTGCGGGCTGACGGGGCAGGAGAAAGGCAGATGGGTCACGAATGATCTCTCGCCAGGGTTCGAGACAGGGGGTGTCGACCGTCGCTTCTTCACGGCTTCATCCACGGCCGGGTGACAAACCGCCCGTGTTCGTCAAAGGGGTCAACGACGGGTTGTTGTTTCTTCTCGACGAGGAGTGCCCCATGGATGCCCTGTTGGAACACCTGACGCAGTTGTTGCACGGCGATACGGCGAGCGTCTTCGACGGCCCTGTGGTACCGGTTTCCATTGACTATGGAAACCGGGAGCTCAGTGCCGAGGATGCCCGCCGTCTGCTGGGCTTGTTCATGAGGGTGGAAAACTTCCTGATTCGGGAATGGGGTGCCCATACGGCTGCACGCCGGGCCCTGCTCAATACGCGCGGCGCCATGACGGGACAGACCATCCACAAAGGCACCGTGCGTTCCGGACAGCGCGTGGTGTCGGATGGGGATTTGGTGGTCATCGGGGACGTGAATCCAGGCGGCGAGGTGGCGGCCGTCGGCGACGTATACATCTTCGGCCGCTTGGCCGGGATCGCGCACGCGGGCATCGACGGGGATGAACGAGCCATCATCGCTGCGGCAGAGTTACGCCCTTTGCAATTGCGCATCGCCCGGACGGTCAGCCGTCCGCCCGAAGGAGAAGGCTGGCCGCCGCGGACGTTTATGGAGTTTGCGTACTTGGGCCCGGACGGCATGGCGGTTGAACGGTTGCAGTACCTGTCCGCGTTGCGGCCGCGTTGACCAAAGCGGCGAGCCGGCCGCGGAGAATCGAGCTGGGGGAGGACTGGGTGCATGGGCTCAGCCATCGTGATCACATCGGGGAAAGGCGGTGTCGGGAAGACCACGTCGACCGCGAACATCGGGACGGCTCTGGCGCTGCTCGGCAAAAGCGTCTGCCTGGTCGACGCGGACATCGGTTTGCGCAACCTCGACGTGGTGATGGGGCTTGAGAATCGGATCATTTTCGACATCGTCGACGTGGCGAACGGCACCTGCCGGTTGGAACAAGCGCTCATCCGCGACAAGCGGTTCGACCGGTTGACGCTGTTGCCTGCCTCGCAGACGAAAGATAAATACGCCCTGTCCCCGGATGCGGTCAAGCGCATCGTGGAAGAGCTCAAACAGTCATTCGATTTCGTGATCATCGACTGCCCGGCCGGAATTGAACACGGGTTCAAGGTGGCGGTTGCCGGCGCGGACCAGGCCATCGTGGTGACGACGCCTGAGCATACCGCGGTGCGCGACGCCGACCGCGTCATCGGGTTGCTCGAAGGGGCGAATCTTCGCAATCCCAAGCTAATCATCAACCGGATCCGCCCGAAGATGGTGCGTACGGGCGACATGCTCGACATCGACGAGGTCGTTTCGGTCTTGGCCATCGACCTGTTGGGAATTGTCCCGGACGATGAAACCATCATCAGCCAAGCCAACAAAGGGGAACCGACGGTCGTGCGCCCCGACTCGCGTGCGGCGCTCTCGTACAGAAACATTGCGCGCCGCATGTTGGGCGACCCCGTGCCGTTGGAACTCCTGGATGAACCCCCGACATTCTGGGACAGGGTGCGGCGCGTCTTCAGCCGCGGTTAGTTCGCCTCCTGCATACGCATCCCGGCCAGCTCATATGCATGTCCGTAGAGTGGACTGAGGAGGGCTGGTCCGATGGGTATGGGTTGGCATCGTTCCACTGCATCACAACCCGAGGTGCGTTGGCTGCGCGATGATCCGTTGGATGCGGAACCTTCGTCCGGCGTCGCGGGCCCCGGCTTCGCCTTGTCGGGCCAAGGTCCGGGCCGGTCGGCGCAACCCGCGGACAGGCCGGCGAGCAAAGCGGCCGGAGTTCCGGATTGGGTGGTGCAGTCGTTTTTTGCCGCCGTCCTTTTGGCCACCGGCTACTACAGCGCACACCACGACGGCGTGCTGTCCGCCGACGTGCGGACGCTCTACCGGTCGGCATTTGCCGCCGATTACTCTGAACCGGTGGGCGTGGCGTTTCGCACATTCCTCCTTCGCCACGGCATCGACATCTCTGCCGTCGCGGGTTTGCCTGCCGCGATGGTGTTCCATATTCCGCTCCAAGGCCCCGTGGTGTCCGACTTCCGTCCTGGTCATCCGGAAGTGACCATCGCCGGTGCACCGCGATCGCCGGTGCTTGCGGCAGGAGCCGGCACGGTGATACGGGTGGCCCGCAGCCGCGGCGGCGACGTCGTGACCATCGACCACGGCAGCCCTGGGCAGACGGTGTACATGGGACTCGGCGACGTGGCGGTCGCGCCGGGCGAATACGTGTCAGCCGGGCAGGTCATCGGGCGACTTCCGGACGTGGCCCGTCCCGTGTTGCGTTTTTCCTGGGTGCGCGACGGACGTGCCGTCAATCCGCACGACTATATCCATTTTCCGGCGGATGGCGCATGAGGCGGGGATGGCGCTTTCCTCCTCTTCCCGCTGTGCCGATGGGAGATCTCGGCCGCGTCCGCCTGCATCCGTGGTTTGTGTTGCTGTCGGTGCTGGCGATCGCGGCAGGGTTATGGCGCGATGTCGCGGTGCTGTTTCTCCTCATTCTGCTGCACGAGATGGGGCACGCGGCGATGGCGGCGCATCTGGGCTACGTGGTGGAAGAAGTTTCGCTGCTCCCGTTTGGCGGCGTGGCGAAGATCGCCTACGGATGGATCGGGTTTCGCCCGCGCCATGAGGCGGTCATTGCGATGGCCGGCCCGGTGGTCAACCTGGCGCTCGTGGTGTTCGCGTACGTGGTGCACGCGCTGCACGGGTGGGATGATGCCTTCTTTCACCTGGTGGTGGAACAAAACGCCTGGATCGTCCTGTTCAATCTGCTGCCCGGGTTGCCGCTGGACGGCGGCAGGCTGCTGCGTGCGGCGCGCGTACGTTCGGTCGGGTTCGAGCTCGCCACGCAGGAGGGGTATGCGGTGTCGTTGGCGATTGCGGCGGTGCTCGCCGCTTTGGGATTGGCAAGCTTGGCCGCCGGCCATCCGCACCTGGGGATGGTGCTGCTCTCCGGATTCTTGTTCGCCGCGGCTTGGCGCGGGCGGCGCGATCTCGCCATGGAGACGGTCCGCTTCCTCGATGCGAAGCGCAGGCAACCTCGTGTGCCGGAGCGCGTCCGCGCGATTGCCGCGCCGGCTCACGCATCCATTCGCGATGTCGCCCGCCAGTTTGCCCCCGACCGTTACCACATGGTCTATGTCCTGGGCCCTGACGGCGCGGTGCAAACCATCCTCGAGGAGGACGAGGTTCTGGCCGCCGTGTTCGCCGGACGGTGGACCGAGCGCCTCGCCGACTGGATTGCCCGCGGCTAGCGCCATGAGCGCGTCTTGCTCGGCGGATGCGCGCGTGGTAAGATGAAACATGTCGTATCATCACCGCATGTCCGTGGGTGAGCAAATCCCGCGCCAGGGTCCCACGGGACAGCGTGTCGGAGTGGAGGGAACCATGTACGCCATCATTGAGACGGGCGGCAAGCAGTACCGGGTTGCGGAAGGTGACCGCATCCGGGTGGAGAAGCTGGCGGCTGAGCCGGGCACGACGGTGACGCTGGACAAGGTACTGTTGGTCAGCGGCCCGAACGGCCTGCGGGTGGGCAATCCGGTCGTCGCCGGAGCCAAGGTGACCGCTGAAGTGTTGGAGCACGGCAAAGGCAAGAAGATCGTGGTTTTCAAATATAAGCCGAAGAAAAACTATCATAAGAAGCAGGGCCACCGCCAACCGTACACGGCGCTGAAAATTGTCTCCATTGAAGCGTAAAGCGGGCCGCGGTCGATGATCACCTTGCGCGTGGTGGAGGACGGGCCGCACATCCGCGGGTTCGTCGTCACCGGGCACGCCGGATATGCGGAGGCGGGGCGTGATATCGTCTGTGCAGCCGTGTCGGCTCTGGTCTACAACGCCATCAACAGCTGCGAACGGTTCGCCGGGATCGCGCTTGAAGTGACGGATGACGGAGAACGGCTGCAGTGCCGGGTTCCCCCGCCGGGCGAGGACGCCAAGGTGCAACTGTTGTTGCACAGCATGGTGTTCGGTGTCGAACAGACGGCGGCTGCTTACCCGGAGCACGTGCGGGTGGTGCGCAGACGCAGCGGCCGCCACGGCGTTCGTTCGACGTGACGGAGCGGGATGACGGCGGATCGCGGGATGACATGCGCGACACAGACAGGAGGAATGAGCCATGTTGTGGATGAATCTGCAACGGTTTGCGCACAAGAAGGGTGTTTCGAGCACGCGCAACGGCCGGGACAGCGAAGCGAAGCGCCTCGGGGTGAAGCGCGGGGACGGTCAGTTCGTCCAGGCGGGCTGCATCTTGGTTCGCCAGCGCGGCACGAAGATCCATCCAGGTTTCAACGTCGGCCGGGGCAAGGACGACACCCTGTACGCCAAGGTGGCGGGCCGGGTGAAGTTTGAACGGTTCGGCCACGGCCGCAAGCGCGTGAGCGTCTATCCCGTGGCCGAGGTGTCCGCGGAAGCGACGGCCGCACAGGCGTGATCCGGCGCTGCGCGGGGCGGCGGGGTGGCGAACGCCCGTGCATATGCAGGGATGGCGGGGGCTTGGCGTCATGCGCCAGGCCCCCGTTTTGTGGGAGGGAGCGCCATGGAACAGGATGCTGCCGCGGCCTGGGAGTCGTTTCGTGCACACCGGCACGAGGTGTTGAATGGACTCCAGATGGTGAAGGCATACCTTCAAATGGGGCGCGGCGAAGATGCGCACGCGTGGGTCAATCGCCTCGCCGCTTGGCTGCACTCCCTGTCGCTGTGGCAGGCGCGCCTGGAGGCGGAGGATCACGAGGTGTTGTGGGCGGTCGCGCGTTGCCCGCGCGTGACGGCGGTGGAACTGTGGCCAAAGCGCAAGCTGGCACGGCCGCTCGCCGCCGCGCTCGCGGACGCTTGGCGATGGTTGGACGAACAGGCGGCCGCGCACAACACCGCGTGTGTTTGGGTACGCGGGGAGGCGGTGGTATCCGGGGCGGACGGAATCGAGCAGGTGCGGTTGCATCTCGAGGCGAGCGGCGGACCATCGTTTCCGTTGGCGGATGCACCGACGCACGCGAACCCGCGGGTTGCGCTGCATTGGGTTTCTTCCATCAAGGCACACCCGGGAGGGAAGCGCCATGTTTGTCGATGAAGCGAAAATCTTCGTGAAGGGAGGGGACGGCGGTGACGGCATCGTCGCGTGGCGGCGTGAGAAGTATGTGCCCATGGGCGGGCCGGCCGGAGGAGACGGCGGCCGCGGCGGCGACGTGGTCCTTGAGGTCGACGAGGGCTTGCGCACCTTGATCGACTTCAAGTATCAGCGGCATTTCAAAGCCGAGCGCGGAGAGAACGGCGGGCCGAAGAACCAGCACGGCAGAAGCGCGGACGACCTGGTGGTGAAGGTTCCGCCGGGAACCGTGGTGCGCGATGCAGAGACGGGCGAGATCCTGGGCGATCTGGTGGCGCACGGGCAACGGCTGGTGGTGGCGCGGGGGGGCCGCGGTGGCCGCGGCAACGCGCACTTTGCCACGCCCACCCGCAAAGCGCCGGAAATCGCGGAGCGCGGGGAGCCAGGTGAAGCACGGTGGCTTTTGCTTGAGCTGAAAGTGTTGGCAGACGTTGGATTGGTCGGTTTTCCGAGCGTGGGGAAGTCCACGCTCTTGGCGGCAGTGAGCGCGGCGCGGCCCAAGGTCGCCGACTATCCTTTCACCACCCTGCACCCGCACCTCGGCGTGGTGCGCGTGGAGGACGGGCGAAGTTTCGTGATGGCCGACCTGCCTGGCCTCATCGAGGGGGCGCACGCAGGTCACGGGCTGGGACACGAGTTTTTGCGCCACGTCGAGCGCACGCGCGTGATTGTGCACGTGATTGACGTGGCTGCCGTCGAGGGGCGGGATCCGGTGACGGACTACCAGGTCATTACGGAAGAGCTGCGCCTGTACGATCCGGCGCTTGCCGAACGTCCGACCGTGATCGCCGCGAACAAGATGGACTTGCCGGACGCAGCGGCAAATCTGGCCAGGTTTCGTGACGCATACCCGCACCTGCGCGTCTATCCTGTCTCCGGCGCGACGCGGCAAGGGTTGCAGGAACTCTTGCGCGCCGTCGCTGACTTGTTGGACGAGGTTCGGGCGCAGGAGGCGGCGCAGGCACAGGCCGGGGCGCTTGGCCCTGCCCCGCAGCGGGTATACCGGTATGTACCGCCAAAGCGCCGCGAATTCACCATTCGCCGCGATGGCGAGGTGTTCGTCGTCGAGAGCCCGGAATTGGAAAAGTTGGTGCGCATGACAAATTTCGACCTGCAGGACGCCGTGCGGCGGTTTCAACATATCCTCCGCCAGCGCGGCGTGGACGACGCACTGCGGGAGCATGGCGCGAAGGACGGGGATCTGATCCGCATCGGCGAGATGGAATTCGATTTCGTCGATTGATGCAACATCATTTCGCTTTGGAATGTTCTTCAAAATCGTATCCTCTGCAAAACACGGGGAACAGGCGGCCGGCGTTCTGCCGCGAATTCTCTCCCTCGCAAAGGGGGGGAGGAAGCGTGGAAGAACTGTCGGCCGTCGATGTTTTGCAGCGCATTCTCGACGACGGCATACGCCGCCGGGCGTCGGACATCCATCTTCACCTGTATGCACAACGGTCGGAACTCGACGTGCGCTTCCGCGTTGGCGGCCGGGTCATGCCGTACCTGCGCGTGAACGACCTCGGGGCGAGTCTCATCCGGCGCGTGAAGGCTCTCGCGCGCATGGATGTGGCGGAGACACGGGTTCCGCAAGACGGGGCATTCGTCTGGCAGCGTGGCGAAGAAGTTTACCACGTGCGGACAGCCGTGATGCCCACGGTTTACGGAGAGGCCGCGGTATTGCGGTTGCTCGTCGCGAGTGGCGCCATGGCGCTGGCCGAGATTGGGTTGCGCAAGGAGCAGGTGGCGCAGGTGGAGCGGCTGCTGCAGCGGACAAGCGGGATGATCCTGGTGTCCGGCACGACCGGTGCAGGGAAAACGACGACCCTGTACGCCCTGATGTCGCAACTCGCCCGCTCCGGGCGGCACGTCGTCAGCATCGAAGACCCGGTGGAAGTCGTGTTGGACGTGTGTGATCAAGTCGAGGTGCGGGAACGGCAGGGTGTCACCTTCGCCGCCGTACTCAAAGCGCTGCTGCGCCACGACCCGGATGCCATCATGATTGGCGAGATCCGTGATGAAGAGACCGCGCGCGTCGCCGTCCGCGCCGCGTTGACCGGTCATCTGGTGCTCTCCACCACCCATGCGCGCGACTTCGTCGGTGCGGCGGCGCGTCTCGCCGAGCTCGGGGTACCGCGGCCGCTCATCGCGGACGTGTTGCTGGCGGTGATCACGCAGTCATTGACTGCCGCACCCTGCCGGGCGTGCGGCGGGATCGGCTGTGCACGCTGCGCGGAGAGCGGGATGGACCCGGAGCGCGCGGCCGCGTTTGCCATCCTGGAGGTCACGCCGGAGTGGGCGGCGCGTCTCGCGTCCGATGCGTCATGGGCGGCGTTGCGGGCGGGGGCAGAAGGCGTATGAACAACGTGAGGAATGCATGGTGGCTCGATGCGATGGACCATCTCGGCGCGCTGCTCGCGGCAGGCATCCCGTTGTCCGACGCGCTGCACCACGCGGCCAGGATGGCCCCAAAGCCGTTGGTCCGCTGGTTGCAGGAGGGCGAGGCGGCGGTGACGGCCGGTCAGCCTCTGTCCCAGGCCTGGCAGCCGGTTTGTCCGCAGATGCTGTGGCTGCTGCTGCGGGCGAGCGAGCACACGGGCGATGTGGCCGGCGCGTGTGCACGCTGGTGTGAGGACGTGCGTGCGCGTCAGGATTGGCAGCGTCAAGTTTGGCAGTCGGCCAGTTACCCGTCTGCGCTCATCCTGCTGGCGTTTGGCCTCTTGGCATTTGTCCGCGGGGCGGTGTTGCCGGCCTTCATGGCGCTGTACGCCCAGATGGGCGGGATCGAACCGCGATTTTTGGCTATGCTGGCCCAGGCCATGGTGATCATACCCGCCGCGCTGGGTCTGGCGGTGGCAGGATACGCGCTTTGCTTGGCTGCACTCTGGCGCGCTCGTGACCGCATTCCTGGCGCCGCTCGCTGGGCCAAGCGCCTGACGCCCGGGTTCCGTTTGTGGCGTTTGGCACGAACCCATCGTTTTTGCCTGTTGCTCTCACGTCTGCTCATGGCCGGCATTCCGGCCGTCGAAGCCCTCGCGGCCATGGCGGAGGCTGCGCCGAGGACGTGGTTGGCGGCTGTGGCGAACGCCATCCGTTTGCGCATCCTCGCGGGTCAATCCTTACCGCAGGCGTTTGCCGCCGATTGGGACCCGGTGTTCGGCCTGCTGTTGCAACAGGCGGAGCACACGGGCGAACTGGCGGAGGCGGTACGGCGTATGGAGTGGTACAGCCGGGATCGGTTGCGGACAGGTCTGGATCGCGCCGCGCGCACGGCGGAGCCGGTGCTGCTCGTGTTGCTCGGCGCCATGATTGGCATCATCATGTTCGCGGTCTTCGTTCCCACATATCACCTCATTTCCACCGTCAGCACCGGCGCACGGACATGGTGAAGGGAGAAACCGGACGAGGTTCTCGTTTGCTTCGCTGTGCAAACCGACGACAAGGCGACAGGCACAGGGACATCCAGGGCATGACGAAGGAGGAGTAAAAGGTGGTAAGAAATGTGATTTCCAGAAATCCGGCGTCTGCGCGCACCTGCCGGAACGGCCGTCGTGAGGGAGGATTTACCTTGATGGAGATGATGATTGCGGTCATGATTGTCGCGGTGATGACGGCCATTGCGATGCCGCATCTCCTTGGCGCCGGGCAGCGTGCGCAGGCGCTCGCTTGCCAAGAAAACGAGCGGACCATCCGCGACGCGCTGGCGGAGTACTACATGCTGCACCATCAGTTCCCGGCTGGTGACACAGCGGCGCAACTTCAGGCTCTGGTCGCGGACCACTTGCTCGACGCGGTGCCGAAGGAGCCAGCCGGCGGTCAGTATACCGTCGATGAAACCGATCCCGACCAAATTGTCGTCACCTGCAGTATCCACGGCAATCTGGGAGGTGCACCGTGATCGTGCGCGGACGTGAGCACGGTTTGACCTGCGTCGAACTCGTCGTGGCGTTGGTACTCGCCGTGGCGGCGACCGCCTGGATGCTTCCGGTAACCGCCCGCGCCTGGCGGTACGCAGACTTGGAGGTCACGGCGAATCGCCTCCTCGTCCACCTGCGGACGATGCAGCAGTTGGCGCAGACGCACGGGGTCTATGGTCTGGTGCGCATGTCTGGTTTCACGCCGGATTACGCGCTGTATCTTGGCAACGGCACCCAGTGCCTGGGACAATACGCGTTTCTGCCTGGCGTGAACTATTTCGACGGATATCTGCAGTTAAACACGCCGAACATTCAGTACGATGTGGCAGGGAACAGCCAAGTCGGCGGGGTCATTCGGTTGGTCGATGGTCCGGATGAAGCGGACATTCATCTTTATCTCGGCTCCGGTTTGCAGACTTTGACGATGGGAGGCGCAGGGTCTTGACGTTGGCGGAAGCGGTATGCAGCGTGTTCGTGTTGGCGGTCTTCGGGATGTCTTCGGGGATGGCTTGGGCTGCGTACGTCCGCTGTCACGAATCGCTTGCCGCGGAGCGCGAGGCGGTGGCTGCCGCCGATAACGCGGCCGAACGGTGGTGTGCTGGTGCGCCGGCACCTCAACCCATGGCGGGAGAAGGCAGGACGGAGGTGACGGAAAGTGTGGAGGGACAGGACTGGGTGCGGATTGAATCCCGCGTGGGGAACGCCAGCCAAGTGTTGTGGCTGCGGGGCTGAGGGCAAAGCCCGCTCCTGCGGCTTCGCACTGCTCGAGGTGATGGTCGCCCTCTGGGTAGGGGCGCTGGGGCTTTGGATGGCATCGAGCTTGGCCTGGTCGATGGGTTCTGGTGCGACACGGATGGAGCGTGACGCGGAAGAAGCGAGGGAGTGGGCTGCCGGATGGCGCGTGTTCGCTCATGACCTGCATGGCAGCCGCATCGCTACAGTGAGGAACGGCATCCTGACGTTGACCAGTGCCGACGGCACCCAGTACACGTACGTGGTCAACAACCAAGGCCAGTGGGTTCGTATTCGGGCGGGCGGGGGAACAGCTGTTCTGATGTCCGGGGTGACGAGCGTCGATGCACGCATCGCATGGCCTTTGCTGACACTCTGCGCCCGTTTTCCCTCGGGACAGACGTTTCAAGCCGACGTGTGCGGCCTCACCGCCTGATCGGAGATGCTGGGCCAGGGCGGCCTTTTCGCCAGAGAGAAATCTTATTCAATCTGTCCGGGGGGCGTGCGCTGCATGACGAAACCACGTGCGAGGGTTCGCGGCGCCGCCGCCATGACGGTGCGCGGCCGTCGGCTGCGCGACAAAGTTGAAGGCAGTGTCTTGCTCAGCGTCCTGTCGGTGTGTCTGTTTGCGACCAGTTTTCTCGTCGTGCTCGGCGTGGTGATGGCGGGGGAGGTGGAGATCACCCGTGAATCAGCATGGGAGCGGCAGGCGTATTGGCTTGCGCGCAGTTGTGCTCTGAGCGTCCTCCGCCAAGTCGAAGCAGGGTCGCTTTCCCCGGGTGCGGAACCATTGCAAAGCCCGAACGGGACGGTTCAGGTGACCGTAACCCAAAGCAGCGTCTGGTCCATCGTGGTGACCGCCACGACGGTCCATGCCAAGCATACCGTCCGCCTCATGTACGACCCGCGGATCGGGCGCGTGGTCATGTGGCAAGACGCTGCACCGGGTTGACAGGCGGCTGCGCGGACGTCTTCCCTGTGGTAGCATGGGAAAAGAGACAGACGCGCCGCATGGGCGCAGCGTGATGGGGGACGAATGCGGGTGAGGCGACCGTGCATCGCGTTGGTCGGTTTGATGGGTGCGGGGAAAACGAGCGTGGGCCGGGAGGTGGCGGAGCGGCTCGCGGTGCCGTTCATCGACCTGGACGAAGAGATTGTCCGCAGACAAGGGTGTTCCATACCAGACATCTTTGCGGCTTCCGGGGAGACGGGTTTCCGCCGCATGGAACACGACGTCCTGCAGGATGTCACCATGGCCCGGGCCGGGCAAGGCGGGGTGTTGGCGACCGGAGGCGGGGTGGTGGTCACTCCGGAAAACCGTACCCTGCTTCGCGCATCCTGGCACGTGGTCTGGTTGCGGGCGCGCGTGGAAACGTTGGTTGAACGGCTTGCCCGGGACGAGGCGGAACGCCCGCTCTTGCAGACGGGCCATCCCCTGGCCATGCGCGTACGCGAGTTGGCACGGATCCGTACCCCTTGGTACCGGGAGGTGGCCCATGCTGTGGTCGATGTCGACGGGTTGAGTGTGGCCGCGGTGGCTGAACAGGTCATCCAGTCGTGGTGCGGCGCCGTCAGCTCCCAACGTGTCCGGGAGGGGGAATGAGGGAATGCACCACATTCAAGACCTGCTTCCTCGCCGGTGGCGGCGGGCGGCTGCCAAGTACGACGCCGATTTCTTCCGCCGCGCCATCCCGGAGCTCGCCGAATGGGGGATTGCGGACGAAGAGATTGAACGTCATCGCGCGTTGTTGCTGGAACACCTGCGCCAGCATGCCATCTGCAACCGTTGCACCGGGTATGAGCAATGTGGAAAGGAAGGCGACATGCGCGGCTTCGTACAGACGCTTGTCCGGTACGGAGGTCAGTTGGCGGCCGCCGTCCACCGCTGCCCACCATATCAAGAATTCCAGTTGCGGCAGCGGGTGGCCCGGTGGGCGCAGTTGGCAGGGACGATGGAACAGGACAGCCGGTTTGTGTTCGCCAATTTCCCGGCGGAACAGCGACGGAAGTATCCGCGGCTCGTCCGTTTCGCAGAGGAGTTCGCCGAGACGTATCAACCGGGGCAGCCCGGGACCGGGGTGTACATCTTTGGTCCGCCCGGAGTCGGGAAGACGCATCTGCTCTTGGCGGTCATCAACCGGTTGCGCGAGCGTGGCGTGCCGTGCCTGTTCGTGCGTTCGGACGCGCTGTTCGATAAGATGCGGCAGATCATCGCCTCCGACGGCGACCTCGAATCGTTTTTGGACGCGTGTTCCACGGTACCCGTCCTCGGCATCGACGAGTTTGGGCAGGAACGGGCCAATGAGTTTACATTGGAAAAGTTGTTCCGCATCATCAACTTCCGGTTTCACGCCCAGTTGCCGACGTGGTTCACGAGCAACTTCCCGCCGCCGAGCCTGTACCGGCGCAACGGTGCCGATCTGGTCGAATCGGTCGGCCCGCTGCGCAGCCGCATCATGCAGATGACCAAACTGGCAAAGATGGACGGCGAGGACGCCCGGCAACGCCACTTGGAGTCATTGACTTGAAGCGGCGCGCAGCACAGCACAGCGGAAAGGAAAAGTGTTTGCGTGTCGGGCGTTTAGATGCGTTCCAAGAGTCCCACGAGCGCCAACTGAACCGGTTCAACCTCCAGCCGCGGCGTATACCGTTCTCGCACATCCCGCTCTTTTTTGGTGCGTTCAACCTGGAGGATGGTGCGTTCTTCCTCCGTCACCTCGGGCAACAGGCTCTGGTAGTATGTGCAGACTTGCCGCAGTTCGTCGTCGAGCCGCCTTTGCGCCTCTCGTGCCCAAGCATGTGGTTCCGTGCGCAGACGGCGCTCGACGTGTTGGGTTACGGCCGTGAACGCTTCCTGAAGCCCTATCCGTGCTTCGCTCAGGAGCTGGCGAGGGGGGCAGGGCACCATCGCCAGCCGGTGTACGGCGTCGTAGAACCCGTCGACCACCTGCCGGTTGACCAAGCAACACCCGACGGACCACAGGCTCTGTTCATTCAAATCACAGCGGCGGGTGATGCGCACATTCACCATCAGCCAGGGCACGGTACGATGGGCGTTTGCATCAGCAGGGCGGACGCTGGCGAAACGGCCCCGTGATGCGACGGAGGCCATGAGTTTTTCAAAGCGGAAGCTGCCGAGTGTCATCAACTCAGAGACAGGCGGCCGGAAAAACTGTTTTTCTAAGTCGGACAATTGTTGGTAAGACGGTGAAGCGAGCGCTTCTGTCCGCAGACGGACGTTTTCCCGTTCCGCGGCGTCTTCTGTGAACGCCAGGCGCAGCACGGTGGGCGGCACGACCTGGCCTGTCTGTTCCACCCACAGCCAGTAATATGGCCGGTCGGTCAATTCCTTGTCCACATCACGAGGCAACTCGAACTCCCGGTACGCTTCCGCTTGATAGACGCACTTCGCTCCGACGGCGGCGAAGTATGCCTCGCAGAACGCCTGCCGTTCCTCGGGTGTGCGCAGAGGGAGCGCGTGGTTCATGGTGAATGCCTCTCCTTATTGCTCCGCTGTCCTGGCTGGAAGAGTGCTTCGCCCAAGGCGAACAGACGCGCGCGAAACTGCTGTTCATCCTCGCTGGTCATCGCCAAGTCGAGGATCCGCTTCTCGAACTGACGGGCGGATACGCGCCGGTCGCCGACGATATAGTCGAGTTCTCCGATGACCAGTTCGAACATCCGGATCTTTTCCAGCAGGAGTTCGACGATGTGGGCTTCGATGGTGTCCACGGTGGACAGGTTGTAAATATATACCTCATGCGTTTGGCCAAGACGGTGGATGCGTCCGATCCGTTGCTCCAAACGCATCGGGTTCCAGGGCAGGTCAAAGTTGATCATATGGTGGCAAAACTGCAGATTGATCCCCTCGCCGCCCGATTCGGTGGCGACCAACACCTGAACCTTGCGGGCAAACAAATCCTGCATCCAGTCCTTCTTGCCGCGGCCGAATCCACCGCGAAACGGTACCGCGGTGATGCCTTGTCGCCGCAGCATGTAAAGCAAAAAGTCCTGTGTCGCGCGGTACTCGGTGAAGATGACACATTTGTCCTGCAAACCCGCGAGGATATCCAACACTTTTTCCACCTTGGTGTAGGTCTGCACTTGTTCTCCGAGCTGGATGAGGCGGGCCAGGGACGATCTCAGCTCCTCATCGCGCGCACGTTTCATCATCTTCTCGAGTGTGACCATGGCGGCGTATGGGGAGCTGCAGATCTCCCGCTGCAGGGTGATGAGGGGGAGCATCGAAACCCGTGCCTCGCTCCGCTGACGGTACTCGTCGCGCAAGAAGTCGTTGACCCTGTTGTAGAACACCCGCTCCGCATCGCTCAACGTGAGCTTGACGACCTCGACATGCCGTTTCGGCAGGTTGGTCGCGCCGTCACGGCGCCGGTTGCGTACCATCACCTGGGTGAGGCGTTGGCGCAAGGTCTCCGGATCGCGCGGGGCACGAGGGGTGATCAAAAACTCGGACGCAAAACGCTGGCTGCTCCCGAGTTCACCCGGTTTCAACAGCGTGATCAGCGCGTGCAGTTCACGCAGGTTGTTCTGGACCGGCGTGGCGGTGAGCAAGAGCATATATTTGTTGGGGATTTGATTGACCAGCAACCAGTTGCGCGAGCGCGGGTTTTTCAATTTATGCGCCTCGTCGACCACGACCAAGTCCCAAGCTTGGTTCAACACCTGGGTACGGTGCGGCTCGCGCTTGGCGGTATCGAGCGAGGCGATGACCACGTCGTGTTCTGCCCAGCTCCACGCGTTGCGCTGGACAAAGCAGCGGATCTTGAATTTTTCGGTTAATTCCCGCGTCCATTGTAACACCAGGGAGGCGGGGACAAGGATGAGGGCCTTCTTGACGAGGCCGCGCAACATATACTCTTTGATCACGAGCCCCGCTTCGATGGTCTTGCCGAGCCCGACTTCATCCGCAAGGATGGCACGGCCTCGCATCTCGCGGATCACGCGTTCCGCCGTCTCCACCTGATGAGGCAGCGGGGTGAAGCCGACGAGGTGGTCCAAGGCGAGCAGCCGCTCAAATCCGGCCGCCAACTGCGCCCGCAAGGCGGTATGGCACAACGTGAACAGCGTCCAAGAAGCGGCAGGGGGCGCTTGGTCGGCGGTGGATGCGAGAAAGGCTTGAAACGCTTCGAGACGTGCGCTTTCCATCCATTGGATGGGTACGGGGACGGGTGGAGGTGTTGGCGCAAGGACGCTTGGGTCCGGCAGGCGATGGTGTGCATGGCTGTGCATGGCGACGTCCTCCCTTCGCATGCCGGTGAGTGTGAAGCGTCCTTAGTATGGCGCAGATGGGCGCGATGTATGGCTCGCTGCCGCGTGAGAAGGATGGCAGATGGCCAAGTGTTCGGCCGCGTTCACCGCCAGTGCGCGCCAACCGTCCGGGGTGTGGCGAAACCGGTTGACGCACGTGTTCGCCAACGTGGCAGGCGGATCCACACCCGCCATGCGCAGGGCTTGGCGGATGAAGCCACCGTGCGTGACGGCGAGGATGCGCCCTTTGCGATGGATGGCCAATACGCGCCGGAACCAGTCCGCCATGCGCGCGGACAGTTGCGCTTCTGGCTCCGCGTCCGGGATGCCGTTGGGAAACCGCTCTGCAATCTCCTGTCTTGTCAATCCTTCGCCGCTGCCAAAACACCGCTCGCGCAACTGCTGGGTCACGAGGAGGGGGGCGTTCAGTTCACGCTGCAAGAGGGAAGCTGTCGTCCGGGCGCGGACGAGATCGCTGGTATACACGGCGCAGAACGGGACGCCGTGGAGTGCGGCGGCGAGCCGGCGGGCTTGACACCACCCCGCTTCGTTGAGCGGAATGTCCGTCCATCCTTGCAGCCGGCCGGCGTGGTTCCAATCGGTCTCACCGTGGCGGACGAGCCAGATTTCGAACAAATCCTTCCCTCCTTCTCTCGGTGGATAGGGTGGTCAAGTCATGTGTGCGCGACGGTGCATACGCAAAGAGGTATGCCGTCCGTTCGTTCCAGGCAGGGAAAGAGAACGTGTTCAAGCTCACCGTTCCAGTATAACAAGCGATATGATACAATGACACCGGCCTTGTCCCTACCCCGACAGACAAGGATGGTCGATGCGGTTTGGCCGGATCTCGGTACATTTTGTTGGTGAACGGTCCCAACCTGAACCGTTTGGGTGTGCGCCGTCCGGATGTGTACGGCGCGGAGACGCTGGCGGACATCAGGCGGCGTGTCGAACAAGTGACCCGCGCGTACGGCGTGGAGGTCCGCGCTTTTCAGTCCAACCACGAAGGCGCCATCATCGATTTTTTGCAGGCGGAAGGACCAGGTGCGCTCGGTCTCATCATCAACCCGGGGGCGCTGGGTCATTACGGATGGGCGTTGCGCGATTGCTTGGAAGACATCCACATCCCCGCCGTCGAGGTACACATCTCGAACGTCCACAAACGGGAACCGTTTCGCCATCAACTGGTGCTCGCCGGCGTGGTGACCGGCCAGGTGGTCGGCCTCGGCACGTACGGGTACGAGGCGGCGGCCCGCTATTTGATGGCCCTGTGCACAGGGGCAGGAGACGGTACGCAGTCAGAGGCAAGCACACAGCCCAAGGCGAGCACGCAGCCGGAGGCGGGGAGCGAGACATCATGACGGCGCGATTGGCGCGATTGCGCGAACGGTTGCGGCAGGAAGGGCTGGATGCGCTCTTGGTGACCGAACCGCACAACCGGAGGTACGTCTCCGGTTTCACCGGGACGTCGGGTGTCGCCTTGGTCACGGAACAAGCCGCCGTGTTTCTCACCGATTTTCGTTACCTCGAGCAAGCCCGGGCGGAGTGCGCCGGGTGGGTGATTGTGGACCAAGGCCAAGACGGGTTGGCCGCATTGCGCGAGCAACTGGTGCAACTTTGCGTCCAGCGGCTCGGGTTTGATCCGGACGATGTGTCGTACACCCTGTACGAACAGCTTGCCGGGATGGTCCGAGACGTCCCGGGTCTGGCGTTGATCCCGGCGCGCCGCCTCGTCGAAGACCTGCGCGTCATCAAGGACGAGGAAGAACTGGCGTGCATCGCGCGGGCGGCGGCCATCGCCGACGCAGCGTTTGCGCACATCCTCGGCGTACTGCGGCCGGGCTTGTCGGAATGGGAGGTCGCCTGGGAGCTCGAGACGTTCATGCGGCGCCAAGGCGCGTCATGCCCTTCCTTCACGACCATCGTCGCGAGCGGTTGGCGTTCTTCCCTTCCGCACGGTGTCGCCAGCGAGAAAGTATTGGCAAAAGGAGAGTTCGTCACACTAGATTTCGGCGCTGTCTACCAAGGATACTGTTCAGACATCACGCGCACCGTGGTGCTCGGGAACGCGACCGACGAACAGCGCAAGGTGTACAGCGTCGTACTGGATGCACAGCAACGGGCGTTGGACGAAATGCAAGCCGGCATGACCGGCGCCGAGATTGACCGGCTGGCGCGCGACGTGATTGCGGACGCAGGGTTCGGGGACGCGTTCGGGCACTCGCTCGGCCATGGCATCGGCTTGGATGTACACGAAGAGCCGCGGTTGTCGTGGCGCAATCCGGATCCGGTCCCCGCTGGAACCGTCGTGACGGTGGAGCCAGGCATCTACCTCCCGGGATGGGGCGGGGTGCGGATTGAAGACGACGTGTGGCTCGCCCCGAACGGCGAAAAGCGGCTGTTGACCCATGCGGACAAGCGCCTCATCTGCCTGTGAGCGGCAGCGGCTGCGTGCTTCGGCGCCCGTCGGGGCGAGCCTTTGCGTCGATGGCGTCGACCTACGTGAAAAAAACGCGCGGGGCGCGGCAAATCTGCATTTGGAGAGGAGTTCCGCCATACCGCGGCTGACAAGGAGGCTACAAGGGTGATTTCCAGCAACGACTTCCGCCCGGGGACGACGATTGAGTACGAAGGGGAGATCTATCGCGTCATCGAATTCATGCATGTCAAGCCCGGCAAGGGCGCCGCGTTCGTGCGCACGAAACTCAAAAATGTCAAGACGGGCGCCGTGAAGGAGCAGACGTTCCGCGCCGGGGAGAAGGTGCCGCGCGCCCGCATCGAGACGCGCGAAATGCAATATTTGTATCACGACGGCGATCTGTACACGTTCATGGACACGGAGACGTTCGAACAGATCCAGATCCCGCGGTCGCAGTTGGAGTACGAGCTGAATTTCCTGAAGGAGAACATGAACTGTTACGTGGTGCTCCACGAGGGTCAACCCATCGGCATCGACCTGCCGAACACCGTGGAGCTGGTGGTGGTGCAGACCGAGCCGGGCATCCGCGGCGACACCGCGACCGGCGGCAGCAAACCCGCCACCGTCGAGACCGGGTACACCCTGCAGGTGCCGTTGTTCGTCAACGAGGGCGACCGGATCATCATCGATACCCGCTCCGGCGAGTACATCTCCCGCGCCTGACCCGGCGCGGCCTGCTGCCGGTGGCTGAGGGCATTCCCTCAGCCGCCGGTTTTTTCGTGCGCGGTTTTTTGGCGGGCGAAACTGAAGACGAAGAACATCAGGATCACAAAGACCATCAGAAACACGACGATCCAACGGATCATGCTCGTTGCATCCACCATCACGACCTCCTCCGTGTGGCCTTGCACCTCGTTCCCTGCCATAGCATGCTGTACGGCGTCGAATCGTTCCTGTCACCTGCCGGGCAAGGTCATATCCCTCAGGGTGCGTCCATATACATGCACTGACTGGGGAGGTGGACGAGAACCGTGGCCGGGATGGAGAGAGAGACATGGGGTCAGGATGCAGGGTGGCAGGCGGTGGTGCGGCTGTGCCCTGCCGAGATCCAGCGCCGCCTGGCCCAGTTGCCGGCCAGCGTATGGACGCACGCCGAAGAAATCCGCTTCCGCATCGGCCAGCCGCTGCAACTGTGCGGCAGGGACTTCGACAGGTTCCTCCACCAAGACCACGGCTTGACGGACGACACCCGTGCAGGTTACGTGGTCACGCAGGAAACCTTGACCCAGATGGTGCAGGCGGTGACCCAGTCGTCTCTTTACGCCGTCGAGGAAGACCTGCGCCGCGGTTTTGTCACCATCCCGGGCGGGCACCGCGTCGGCATCGCCGGGCGGGCGGTTTTGTTTGAGAGCGGACAGGTTCGCACCGTGCGCAGCATCACGTCGTTAAACGTCCGGATTGCGCGCGAACGCCTCGGCGCAGCCGCCGGTTTGGCGCCGTACGTCGTCCACCCGGGGACGGACGCTCCCTGCAATCTGCTCATCCTTTCGCCTCCGCAGTGCGGCAAAACCACGTTGTTGCGCGATCTCGCCCGCAGTTGGAGCGAGGGCGGGTGGCGCGGCATCAGGCCGCGGAAGGTTTGCATCGTCGACGAACGATCCGAGATCGCGGGGTGTGTCCACGGGGTGCCGTATTTTCGCCTGGGTCCCCGCACGGATGTCTTGGACGGTTGTCCGAAGGCGGAGGGGATGCTGATGGCCATCCGCAGCCTGTCGCCCGAGGTGTTGGTCACCGACGAAATCGGCCGCCAAGCCGACCGCGATGCCATCTTGGAGGCCGCGCACGCCGGTGTGGCGGTGGTGGCGAGCGCCCACGCCCGCAGCGTGGACGAGTGGCGATCGCGGCCGTACATGCGCGACCTGTTCGATGCGCGCGTATTCGACCGCTACGTAATTCTCAGCCGGCGCCGCGGCCCGGGGACCATCGAGCAGGTGCTTGGCCGGGAAGGGACGCCGCTCGGGACGTTGGACCGGCATGGACGAGGTCGGCAGAGCGATGGTTAGGCTGCTCGGCGCAGCACTGATCATGGTCGCGTGCACAGGCATCGGCTTTCGCATCGCCCGCGACTACCGGGAGCGGCCGCGCCAATTGCGCGGGCTGATGCATGCACTGCGGGTGCTGCAGACCGAGATTGAATACACGGCGACGCCGCTGCCGCAAGCCCTGGAGCGTGTGGCGCGCCGTGCACCCGCACCCGTCAAGGTGTTGTTCGAAACGGCGGCCGAAGGTCTCCGCGATCCGCAACAGACGTTGGACACGGCCTTTCAGGCGGGCATGGCCGCGCTCGATGCCCAATCGGCGTTGCGCAAGCAGGACTACGACGTGCTGTGGGAGTTCGGCCGCACGCTGGGGACGTCGGACCGGTTGCACCAAACGCAGCACATCGCGGCCACGCTGGAGCATCTGGCGGCGCTCGAACGGGAGGCGCGCGATCTGCAACGACGCAACGAACGACTATGGCAATACCTGGGCGTCCTCACCGGGATCGCCTTGCTCATCCTGCTGTCATAGCCGTCAGCCCAACCTGTTGCGACGGAGGGGACACGCATGACGCCGGAGATTCGGGTGGTCTTTCAACTGGCGGGCATCGGGTTTTTGGTCGCCATCCTCCACACCCTGCTCAAACAGAGCGGCAAAGAGGAGTTTGCGCACTGGACCGCTTTTCTGGGCATGGTGGTGGTCTTCATTGTCGTCATCGGGTACGTGGACCACCTGTATCGTGAGATTGAACAAGTCTTTCTCCACCAGTAGGTGGGCTGCGATGCACGTGCTGCAGATGGTGGGCGTGGGCATGGTGGCCACGGTGCTTGTGGCCCTGTTGCGGCCTCTGGTGCCGGGATTCGCCATGCTGGTGGGCATGCTGGCAGGCGTGGTGCTCCTGTGGATGGTGGTCGGCGGCATGGAGCCGGTGCTCGCAACCCTCTCCGCGCTCGCCGAAGCCGCCCGGGTCGATCACGGTTTTTTGACCACCGTGCTCAAGATCATCGGGATTGCGTACATCGTGGAGTTCGCCGCGCAGGTGGCGCGCGACGCCCAGGAAAACGCGCTGGCGGGGAAGATCGAACTGGCAGGCAAGGTCGGGATCGCGGTCCTCGCCATCCCCATCGTGACCGATGTGGTGCAAGCGCTCGTACATCTGCTGCCGTAAGCACCGAGGCAAAGGGGTATCCCTCTCGGAGAGGAGGGCTGTCGCATGCACGGCCGTCGGCCTCGCCGTCCGCGAACGCGCTTCCTGTTGTCCTTGGCTTTCCTGGCATGGTTCGCAGCTTGCTGCGTCCTGTGGGTGCCGTCTGCGCGGGCGGATGATGCGCAAACTGCGGCCGCCGGGGTCAAGGCGCAAGCGGAGGAACAGCTGGACGAAGTGCCGACCCAGGCCATCGATCAGTTCTGGCGGCAGCTTGTGTCTGAGTACGGCGGGTATCTGCCTGATGCACAGGGAACGAATCTCACCCGGGCGGTCCTGGAGAGCGGCGGCTTCAACGTGGCAGGCTTGTGCAAGGGCCTGCTGCGCTACTTTTTGTCGGAGTTGTTCGATAACGCACGCCTGTTGGGGACCATGCTCATGCTGTCGGTGCTGGCGGCGGTGCTTGCGTCGCTGCAGACGGCGTTCGAACGCCAGACGGTGAGCCAGGTCGCGTATTTTGCCGTCTTTATGGTCCTCATGGTCCTGGCCATCGGTTCGTTCACGGAGGCGATTGGATACGGAAAACACGCCATCCAGGCGATGGTCGACTTCATGATGGCGTCGGTGCCGGTGCTGATCGCCCTGTTGGCGGCGTCCGGTTCGGTGGCATCGGCCGCATTCTTCAAGCCGATGTTGATGCTGACGGTCAACTTCGTGAGCAACGTGGTCTTGCTGGTCGTGTTCCCGCTCATCTTCTTCGCCGCGCTGCTCGACATCACCAGCGCCCTCTCGCCCCGGTATTCCCTCACACGGCTCGCATCGTTGCTCCGTTCGGGCGGAGTGTTCGTCCTCGGGATCTCGATGAGCGTGTTTCTCGGCGTCAGCGCCGTGCAAGGGGTGGGCAAAGGCGTCGCGGACGGCGTGGCGCTGCGGGCGATGAAGTTCGTCTCGAGCAATTTCATCCCTGTCGTCGGCAAGTCGCTGTCGGATGCTTGGGAAACGGTGGCGAGCGCCTCGATGTTGGTGAAGAACGCGGTCGGGATCGCGGCGGTCATCATCCTGGCGTGCATCGCCCTGTTTCCCGCGGTGAAGATCCTCGCCCTGGTGTTTGTCTACAACGGCAGCGCCGCGCTCATGCAGCCGTTGGGGGACAACCCGATGGTGGCTTGCCTCGGCGCGCTGGCGAAGAGCCTGCTGCACGTGTTCGCGGCGGTCGCGGTGGTGGCGCTGATGTTCTTTCTCAGCGTGTGCGTGCTCCTCGCGTCAGCCAACCTGGCGGTGGTGATGCGGTGACGGTGCTCGGCGCATGGCTGAAACAGATCATCCTCCTCGTGCTGCTCGCGGTCATCACCGACATGCTTCTGCCCACGCAGACTCTGCAAAAATACGTCCGCACCGTGTTGGGGCTCGCCGTCGTGGCCGCCATGCTGCAACCGGTGATCCCGTTTTTCCGCGGGGACTGGATGCAGCATCTGGCACAGGCGGTCGAGACGGAGTGGTTCGGCGCCCCGCCGGCCCAGGTGGCCACGCCGGCGCTCAAGGATTACACCGCCGGTATGGAGCGGCAGGCGGCGGCGACGGCGGACCAGTATCTGGCGCGCACGATCGCCGAGGAGCTCGCTCGTCGCTTCGGCGTGCACGGCGCGCAGGTGTCCGTGACGGGCAGCGCCGAAGGCGTGCGCGCACTCCGGGTGTTCGTCAACATACCGCGGCCCGCGCCCATCGACGCGATCGCGCTGCGCGACGGTGTAGCCGCATGGCTCGGCGTGGCACCCGCGCAGGTCGTGATCCGGACGGGAGGGGGGTGAAGGGATGGATTGGAAGCCTGTGCAGCAAAACCGGTGGTTGATTGTCCTGGGGCTTGCCGGTGTGGCCTGTCTGCTGGCGGGCACTTGGTGGCAAGGTTCCAGCCGTCTGCCAGCCGCCGCACCCGCGATGACCAGGGCGGATACCGGGGGACAAGGCGCTGCCGGGACGGGCGCAGGCGGCGCAGGTTCGCTCATCTCATACCAAAGCCAGCTCGAACAGCGGTTGACCCAGATGCTCAGGCGCATTGCGGGGATCCACGACGTGTCGGTGATGGTCACCCTGGATTCCACCGAGCAGCTCCAGGTGGCCACCCAGGAGCGGACGACGACGCAGCGGCAGAACGGCGGTCAGGGCAGTTCGTCTTCCCAGACGGTGGACAAACAAGTGTTCGTGGAGCACACCGCCGACGGGGCGGAGGTCCCGTTTGTGGTCCGCAAGGACACACCCACGGTTCGCGGCGTACTCGTCACGGTCGCGGCGGACGATTTCTATGTCGCCAAGAGCGAGATTGTGGACGCGGTCAGTCATGTGCTGGACGTGCCCGCATATAAAATTAGCGTGGCGCCCGAGCAAGCAAACGGCGAGTGATGGGAGGAGAAGGGAATGGTCAAACGGCAAACCGTCTGGCTCTCGACGATGATGGTGTTGTCCCTGATGCTCATCGGTTATTACACCATGAACAACGGCGGCCAGCAGGCGGCGACCTCGAACGACAACGGCCCCATGGTGAGCACCGCCGTCGAGCCGGCGCCAAGCGGCTCCCAGACAGGTGCAGCGCATGCGCCGCAAACGTCTCCCGCCCAAGGGACGGGTACCAAGGCGACGCAAGCGGCCACGGCGACGACCCCGGCGAATGCGAAGAGCACATCGGCGCAAACGACGAGCGGCGTGCCGAACGAGTCGGTGAGCGATTGGTTCATCAATTATCAGAACCAGGTGGAACAGAACTTGTCGCAAAAGGAAGACATGTACCAGAGCATCCTCACCAACAACAACGCGTCGACCGAGCAGATTGCGCGCGCGGAGCAGGAGTTGCAGCAGTTGCACAACCTGGAGGGCGGCATGGCGGACGCGATGGACGCCATCAAGGGCGAAGGGTACAAGAACTGTGTGATTGTCCCGAACGTGGACGGCAACTCGGTCACGGTATACGTGCAAGCGCCGAAAGGGCTGACGGCCGATCAAGCGGTGCAGATCATGAACATCGTCTCGCGCCAGATGAACGTGCCCATCAACCATGTGTACGTCAATTGGAAGTGACCGCAGAGAGGATGCGGCCGCCCCGCCGGTGCACGGCGGGGCGCTTGTTATGGGCGGCACCGGCATGCACGGCAGTTTTCGCCTATGCTATACTAGGACGAGCAAGTTCGAGGCGGGGACCGCCGAGGAGTGGGTGACCGTTGTTGAAGATCGACGACATCCGGGACCTGATCCGCCTGCTCGACGAATCGAGCTTGACGGAGTTGAGGATAGAGACGGAAGACATGAAGCTGTGCCTCAAGAAGGCCCTGACGGCCCCCGTGACACCGCCTGCCGCAGCGGCCGCGGCCGTCGCGCCGCCTCCGGCAGCTGCTGCCTCGTTCTTGCCTTCCCCCGAGGCCGCCGCTGCGCCGGCTGCCGACCCTGCACCCCCGGCAGGGCCGGCGGGTCCGGCGCCGGTGCAAGAGGCGAACATCCACACCATCACCTCGCCGATGGTGGGGACGTTTTACCGCGCGCCGTCGCCCGACGCGCCGCCGTATGTGGATGTGGGATCCAGGGTGACGGAAAAGACGGTGGTATGCATCGTGGAAGCCATGAAGCTGATGAACGAGATTGAGGCGGAGTGCCGCGGGGAGATCATCGAAGTATTGGCGGAGAACGGCCAGTTGGTGGAATACGGCCAGCCGTTGTTCCGCGTCCGGCTCGGGTGAGGAATCGCCATATGTTCAACCGCATCTTGGTCGCAAATCGAGGCGAGATCGCCGTTCGCATCATCCGCGCCTGCCGGGAACTGGGGATTGAGACGGTGGCGGTGTATTCGGAGGCTGATCGCGACGCGTTGCATGTCCAGTTGGCCGATGAGGCGTATTGTATCGGCCCGACGCCGAGCAAGCAAAGCTACCTGCACATCCCGAGCATCATCACGGTCGCGGCGTTGACGGGTGTGGACGCGATTCACCCTGGATACGGGTTTTTGGCGGAAAACAGCGACTTCGCGGATGTCTGCGAGGCCTGCGGCATCACGTTCATCGGCCCGAGTCCGCGGGCCATCGAAACGATGGGGGACAAGTCGGCCGCCCGCGCGGCGATGCGCCGTGCCGGCGTACCGACCGTACCGGGCAGTGACGGGTTGGTGGCCGACGCCAACGAAGCGGAGCGGATTGCGGAAGAGATTGGGTACCCGGTGCTCATCAAGGCGACCGCGGGTGGCGGGGGCAAGGGCATCCGCGTTGTCCACGACCGGGCGTCGCTCAGGCAGGCGTTCGCCACTGCCCAGCATGAGGCGGAAACGGCGTTTGGCAACCCTGGTGTGTACATCGAGAAGTATATTGAACGGATGCGGCACGTGGAAATCCAGATATTGGCAGACCGCCACGGCAACGTGATCCACCTTGGCGAACGCGACTGCTCTGTGCAGCGCCGTCTGCAGAAACTGGTGGAAGAAGCGCCGTGTCCCGTCTTGTCGGAGGAAACGCGCCGGCGCATGGGCGAGGCGGCGGTGGCGGCGGCACGCGCGGTGGATTATGTCGGGGCGGGCACCGTTGAATTCATCTATTCGTTGGACGGCTCGTTTTACTTCATGGAGATGAACACGCGGATCCAAGTCGAGCACCCGGTCACGGAGTGGGTGACGGGTGTCGATCTCGTCCGCGAGCAGATCCTCGCGGCAGCGGGGTACCCGTTGTCCATCCGGCAGGAGGACGTGGTGTTGCGCGGACACGCCATCGAGTGCCGGATCAACGCGGAAGACCCGGACCGTAATTTCATGCCCTGTCCCGGGCAGATCACCGAGTATCTGCCGCCGGGCGGCATCGGCGTGCGGGTGGACAGCGCGGCGTACCCGGGGTACGTGGTGCCGCCCTACTACGATTCGATGATCGCGAAGCTGATTGTGTGGGCGCCGGACCGGCAACAGGCTATCCAGCGCATGCTGCGTGCGCTCGGCGAGTTTCGGATTGAAGGCGTCAAGACCACCATCCCGTTTCACATGAAGTTGATGCAGAACGAACGCTTCCAGCGCGGCGAGGTGACCACCCGCTTCCTGGAGGAGCACCCGCTCTGATATACTGGCCATGACGAAAGAACAGGAGGACGGCCCATGGCGGATGAGATGGGTTTTCAGGCGACGGAATTCGGAAAGATCCAGATTGCCGACGAGGTCATCCAGGTCATCGCCGGCTTGGCGGCGAGCGAGGTACCGGGTGTCGCCGGGATGAGCGGGAGCTTCGCCGGCGGGCTGACCGAGTCTATCCTTGGACGCAAGAATCTGGCCAAGGGTGTAAAAGTCCGCTTCGAAGACGAGGATAAAAGTTGTGCGGTGGACCTGTCGGTGGTGCTTGAATACGGGGTGAACATCCCGGAGGTCGGCCTCGCTGTCCAGGAGAATGTCAAACAGGCCATCGAGAGCATGACCGGCCTGAAGGTTTCCGCTGTGCACCTCCATGTGTCCGGCATCGTGTTTCAGCAGGAGAAAGGAAGGGAGCTCCCGGACGCAGGCGGGGAGCGCCGCAGCAAGCCGTGAGGGGCGGGCCGTGAGCCGGAGGAGGCGGATCGCGTGAGTGCGTTGGATCGGATCCTGCTCGTCATCCTTTCCCTGGCGGGCGTCGGCGCGGGAATTGTGCTTTTGTCGCTGGGCATCGGGGTGCCCGGCGATTGGTCCGCGGCGGTATTCAACGGCGTGACCGCGTTTCCTGGCGATGTGTACGCGGTCATCGCCGGCATCGTCCTCATCCTGCTCGGCGTGCGCTTTTTGTTCTACCGCATCGGCGGGGCACGGGACGGGCACGCCGTCGTCCTGAGCGGGGATCACGGCAGCATCCGCATCTCGTTTGACACGGTGCGGGAATTGGCGAACCGTACGGGTCAGACTGTCCGCGGTGTGCACGATCTCGATACCCGGGTGCGCGGCGGCCAAACGGGTGTCTTGTTGTCCATTCGCGTCCGGGCTTTGCCCGACGTGGATTTGGCCCAGATGAGCGCGGAGATCCAACGCGCGGTCAAGTCGTACGTGGAACAGACGGCGGGCGTCGGCGTGGAAAAGGTGTTCGTGCACGTGGTCTCGCTGGCCGGTTCGCCGCCGCCGGTGAAGAGCACCCGGGCGTGGGTGGAGTGAGCCATGAACTGGCTGCTGGCCGTCTGGATGTGGCTGCGGAACCTCCCGCGGCGGTGGCAGGGTTGCCTGGCGGGTTGCGGGATCTGGGCCTTGTGGATGCTGTTCGGGTTTTGGGCCACGTTGGGTCTGCTTGTTCTCGCCGGGCTCGGATACGCGGCCGGTCTGCTCAGTGAACAGCGCAAGTCGTGGCGCGACGTCGTGGAGAAGCTGCTGTCCGACAGGTTCGGGGAATAGTTCGGGTAGCGCATGGACACAGCGGATGCGGGGACGGCGGGAGGAGGAACGAGATGGGTCGGCATGAAGCGCGCCGGTGCGCGTTGCAGGCACTGTATCAAATCGATGTCGGACGGGTTCGGCCTGCGGCCGCGGTCGCGCACGTCCTGGCGGAAGCGGAGCATCCCAAGCGCGAGCGTGACGCCGAGTATGTGCGCACCTTGGTGGAAGGGACCGCCGCCCACCGGGAGGCCATCGATGAACTGCTCGCCAAGCACGTGCAGGGCTGGCGGCTCGACCGGATTGCCAAGGTGGATTTGAACGTGTTGCGTCTCGCGGTGTACGAGCTGATGTACGAACGCGACGTGGATGTGGCCACCATCGTCGACGAAGCGGTGGAATTGGCCAAGGAGTTCGGCACCGAGGCGTCCGGACGTTTTGTGAACGGTGTGTTGGCGCGCGTGTTGCCGGCGGCGACGGCGTTTCGGGCCTGACGGTCCGTCGTTTCACCGCAGACACGGCGCGCGGATGTCTGCCGGCTTTGGAGCACACCGCGGGATCAGCGCGTGGCGGCGGGAGGGGGATGGCTTGCCGGCCGGATTGATTCTTGGCATCGACACCAGCAACTACACCACCTCGTTGTGTGCGCTCTCCGCAGAGGACGGCACGCTCCTGGCCGACGTGCGGAGGGTGCTCCCGGTCGCGGAAGGGGAGCGCGGGCTGCGGCAATCGGACGCGCTCTTTTTTCATATCCAGCGCCTGCCGTCGCTGATGGACGAGTTGGTCCGTCAACTGCGTGGACGAGGATGTACGAAGTGGCGGTGGTGTGCGGTCGGGGCGTCGGTCCGTCCGCGGCCGTTCGGACGCTCCTACATGCCGGTGTTCACGGCGGGCGTGAGCTTCGGTTGGTCGTTGGCGCGCGCGGCGGGATTGGTGTTCATCCCGACGTCCCATCAAGAGGGGCACCTGGCGGCGGCGGAGTACTTCCTCCATGGGCCGGGGTCGCGCGTGGAGGCGGCGCGGGAGCAGGTGGAGGCGCCGCATGCTTTCTCCGCCTTCGGCGGCCATCCGGCGCTTGACGCCTCATCATCCCACGGCACCCGTGGTTCGTCCGACACCCCGTTCCTCGCGGTCCACCTCTCCGGTGGCACATCGGACGTGCTGTACGCCGAACGAACGCGGTGGGGCTACCGGATTGAGATGGTGGGCGAGGGAGCGGACCTGCACGCCGGGCAGTTTGTCGATCGCGTCGGGGTGGCTCTCGGCCTGCCGTTTCCGGCAGGGCCTGCCTTGGAGCGGTTGGCCGCGGAGGCGGCGGGCGACGGCCTGACCTTCCCGGTGCGGGTCGACGGGGCGCGGATGAGTTTTTCCGGTCCGTGCAGCGCGGCGCTGCGGGCCATCGACGGCGGGGCACCGGCGGCGGAGGTGGCGCGCGGGGTGGAGCGCGCCATCGCCAATGCGGTGGCAAAGGCGGTGGCCTATGCGTACCGGCAACGCCCGGCGCCGCGCTGCATCGTCGCGGGCGGCGTGGCGAGCAACCGGTATGTGCGGGATCGGATCGAGCGGCGTTTGGCCAAGGCGTGCCCAGGCTTGGCGGTGGCGTTTGCCCCGGCGCGCTATGCGTCCGATAACGCGGTGGGCGTGGCGTACATCGCGTGGCGCGGGCTATCTGTGCTCTTCTAAAAAATCCGTGGCCTCTCGCCAAAATTCGCGGTATAATGAGCGCAGTATGCCAACAGGTCCCGCAGCTTGATCGCGACCATCGCGGTAGGACAGGCGATGATTCGCGTGTACGAGCGGCAAGAGGAGGTACGCCACGTTGAGCAATACCCCGAGCGCGCAAACGGAAAAGGTATTCGACATCACCATCATCGGCGGGGGGCCGACCGGGCTGTTCGCGGCATTCTATTGCGGCATGCGCGACGCCACGTGCAAAATCATCGACAGCCTGCCTGAGTTGGGCGGCCAATTGGCCACCTTGTATCCGGAAAAGTACATCTACGATGTGGGCGGATTTCCGAAGATCAAGGCGAGGACGTTGGTGGAACAACTCAAGGAACAGGCGTTCCAGTACAACCCGGCGGTGCATCTCAATGAACGTGTGGAACACCTCCGCCGCCGGGAGGACGGCATCATCGAGTTGGTGACGGACAAAGGGACCCATTATTCGCGCGCGGTCATCATCTGCGCGGGCATCGGCGCGTTCACGCCCAAGGAGTTGCCGGCGCAAAGCGCGAAGCAGTTTGTGGGCAAAGGGGTCTATTACTTCATTGACGACCTGGAGAAGTTCCGGGGCAAGCGGGCGCTCGTCATCGGCGGCGGCGATACGGCCGTCGACTTCGCCTTGATGCTGGAGAGCGTCGCGGCGAAGGTGACGCTCATCCACCGCCGCGACCAGTTCCGCGCGCATGAGGACAGCGTGAAGCAGTTGTTCAATTCGTCGGTCGAGGTCAAGACGTTCGTGGAACTCCACGAGGTGCACGGCGGCGACTGGGTGGAGCGGGCGACGCTCATCCACAACAAGACCAAGGAGACGTTCGACATCGAGGTGGACGCCATCGTCAGCGGCCTTGGCTTCAGCGCCTCGCTCGGGCCCATCGCCAACTGGGGGCTGCAGATTGAGGGCAACGAGATCGTCGTCAACACCAAGATGGAGACGAACATCCCCGGGGTCTACGCCGCGGGGGACATCGTGACGTACCCGGGCAAGGTGAAGTTGATCGCCACCGGGCTGGGCGAGGCCCCGACGGCGGTCAACAACGCCAAGACGTATATCGATCCGAAAGCAAGGCTGTTCCCAGGGCACAGCAGCAACCGCAAGGAGTGAGCCGCGGCCTGCTTGTCCTTGTATGGCATGGCAGCAAAACCCGGCGGCTCGGCGTCCCGGCGGCGGGCGGGACGGATCCCGCTTCAGGCGGAACCGGCCCGTTCCTCGTAGTGCAGACATCCTGTTCACACCGCGCGCGGGCGGTGTGAATTTTTTCCTCTCGCCAAGGGGGAGATGGGGTGAAGGGTGAGGATGGCGTCTGGTCGGTCAGCCAGCTGACCGCTCTCATCAAAGCCAGGCTGGAGTCGGACGAGCGGTTGGTGAACTGCTGGGTGGTGGGGGAGATCTCGAATTTCAAGCACCACACCAGCGGCCACATGTACTTCACGCTCAAGGACGACCAGGCCCGCATCCGGGCGGTGATGTTCGCCGGCCGCAACCGGAATCTGACGTTTCGCCCGGAAGACGGGATGCGGGTCATCTGCCGCGGCAGCGTCGGGGTGTTCGAGCGCGACGGCCAATATCAACTCTATGTCGAAGAGATGCAGCCGGACGGGATTGGCGCGCTTTACGTGGCGTTTCTCCAGTTGCGTGACCGCCTCGCCGCCGAAGGGCTGTTCGATCCGGCGCGCAAGCGCCCGCTGCCGCGTTACCCGCGGCGCATCGGTGTGGTGACGTCTCCGACCGGAGCCGTGATCCGCGACATCTGCGCCACGCTCCAGCGCCGCTATCCGCTGGCCTCGGTGGTGTTGGCCCCGGCGCTCGTGCAGGGTCCGGAGGCGGCCGCTTCCATCGAGGCGGCGCTGCAGCGCCTGGCCGGGTTGCAAGGGGATGAGCGCGTCGACGTCATCATCGTCGGGCGGGGCGGCGGATCGCTCGAAGAGCTCTGGCCGTTCAACGAAGAGCGTGTCGCGCGGGCGGTGGCCGGCTGTCCCGTGCCGGTGGTGTCGGCGGTCGGCCACGAGACCGACGTGACCATCTGCGATTTCGCTGCGGACAAGCGCGCCCCGACACCGACGGCGGCTGCGGAGATGGTCGCTCCGGATCAAGCGGACCTGCGCGTCGCCTTGCTTCAGATGGAGGCGCGGGCGCGGCAGGCGTTGCGCTGGAAGTTGGACGTGGCGCACGAACGCCTGCAGCGGGCCGTGGGGTCGCCAGCGTGGGCACAGCCGAAGCGGTGGCTTGACCTGCGCCGGCAGGTGGTGGATCACCTGGAGGGCCAGGCCCGCCGGTTCGGCGTGCGCCGGGTGCACATCGCGCGGGAGCAGGTGAATCGCCTGCAGGAGCGGCTGCACCGGCTCGACGTCCGCATGCCGGTTCGGCGCGCGTCATCCATCTTGGAACAGCGCCACCTGCGCGCACGCACCCTGATGTTCCAGCGCCTGACGCAGGCGAAGACACAGTGGGAGCGGGTGGCGGCCGCGCTGGAAGCCCTCAACCCGCTCGCGGTCTTGCGCCGCGGCTACAGCGTCGTCTACCGGGCGGACACCGACCAGGTGTTGACCTCGGTCCGGCAGGTTCAACCTGGCGATCCCGTCCGCATTCAGTTCGCGGACGGCAGCGTCCTGGCCAAGGTGGCCGGTGGAAAGGAAGATGGGTATGACCGAACCGAACAAGCCCGATTGGACCTTTGAGACCGCGATGAAGCGCCTCGAGGAGATCATTCGCAGGTTGGAATCGGCCGAGCTGCCGCTGCACGAGGCGATTGAGCAGTATAAAGAATCCTTGCACCTCGTGCGCTTCTGCCGCGAGATGTTGGACAAGGCGGAGTTGGAGATCGAACAGCTGCTCCAGGAGCCGCCCCAGGCGGCGGTTTCAGCGCAGCCGGGCGAGGAGGCGTGATGACGATGTCGCATCCCCGTTCTCCGGTCGATGCGGCGCAGGCGTATCTCACATCGTTCGCCCCGGCGGTCGACGCGTATTTGGCCACCTTGTTTCCGGAAGGGGCGCCGATGCCCGCGCGCCTGCGCGAAGCGATGAATTACAGCCTGCTGGCGGGCGGCAAGCGGTTGCGCCCCGTCTTGTGTTTGGCGACCGCGCGCACGTTCGGCGTGGCGGAGGACGTGGTGATGCCCGCGGCGGCAGCCATCGAGCTGGTGCATTGCTACTCGCTCATCCACGATGACCTGCCGTGCATGGACGACGACGACCTGCGCCGGGGGCGCCCGACCAACCACAAGGTGTTCGGCGAGGCGACCGCCCTGCTCGCGGGAGACGCGTTGCTCACGTACGCGTTCGAACAGTTGGCACAACCGCTGCCTGTGCCGCCGGACCGTCAGATGGCGATGGTGCGCACGCTGGCGCATGCCGCGGGGTGTTACGGCATGGTCGGCGGACAAATGGCCGATTTGGAAGCAGAGCGGCGCGACGGGACGCCGGAAGACCTGGCGTACATCCACACCCACAAGACGGCCAAGCTGATCCAGGCAGCGGTCCTCATCGGATCGTGGTTCGCCGATGTGGCGGAATCCGTACGGGATGCGCTCGCCCGGTTCGGACTGCATGCGGGGTGGGCTTTTCAAATTATGGATGATTGGTTGGATGTGGCCGGCGATGCGGCCGAGATGGGGAAAGCGCGGGGTTCGGACGAGCGTCTGCAGAAATTGACGTACCCGCGTTTGTTCGGGCTCGCGGAAACGCGCCGGCAGGCGGAAGCACACTTGGCGGAAGCCGTGGGGGCACTGGCGGCAGCCGGGATCGACAGCCCGCTCTTGGTCGGCTTGGCACAGCGGATGGTGGAGCGGCAGCGGTGAACGGACGAGCTTCCCGGCGTCTGTTAGCACTCAGTCGCGATGGCTGCTCGCCGCGGGTTGTGGCGCCCGGCACGCCGGTTCCGGCGGATTCGGCCCCATCCGTTGCGTATGATATAATCAAGGGTGTTCGGCGCGGGTGGCGCAGTATTCTAGTCAACCGTCCGTCTCTGAAGGCGGGGCTAAAAATCCGCCAAAGGGCACATCGATGAAGTTCCTGGTGTTGGCTTGAGGCGCCCAGCCTTGGGTTGATGCTGGGAGTTAAGAAAGTTGGGCAACCTGCAACGGCATGCGGGATCTGACCCAACTTTCGCGGAGGCCCAAGTTCGTGGCGTGCCTTCACGCGCTACGGCTTGGGGGATGAACCTGCATGCGGAGGCAATCTGTGTGCAGCGTAGCCTGCCTTGAGTGGTACTGAAGGATCGCGGGAATCAGGCGGCGTCTCCCTGGCCAGGCAGCACCGCCGGTGCCGCGTGAAATCTGTACTGCAAAAGAGGCTAGGGGACGGGAGCGGTTGTCGCGGAAAACGCCTAGACTGTTCGCCCTGTGGCGAGGTCCCCTGGGGATTACAGTGTGGACTAAGTGGTAATCTAGTCTGACAGTTGGAGACACTGTCAAGAGGTGCTTAAAGGGAAACCGCCGGGCCGGCGACGACCGGTGCGCCTCTGGGAAATCCTACTAGACCTAAGCCACAGAGTTTACCCAGGGGGCTGCCACCCGTCGCACTCACCCGACGCCGGCAGCGCTCGGGTTCGGAGGTACATATCATGAAGCGGGCGACCATCCGCCGCTCGGTGCAGTTCGCGCTGATGATCGCGGCCATCTCCGTTCCCGTGAGCGGGGTTTTCGATACATCGACGATTTTTCTCAATGAGGCGGCCTGGTATGTCGGGGCCGCGCTTGTCGTCCTCATCATTTTCGTCGGCGTCTTGTTCGACATGCTGGGCATCGCGGCCGCGGCCGCACGCGAAACGCCGTTTCATGCGATGGCGGCGAAGCGCATTTACGGCGCCAGACAGGCCATCGTGATCGTCCGCAATGCGGAGAAGGTGGCGAGCATCTGCAGCGACATGGTGGGGGACATCGCGGGTGTGCTCAGCGGTGCCGGGGCGATGGCGGTGGCGGGTCAATTGTCGAAATCGCTGCCGATGGCTGGCGGGTATGAAGAGTTTGTGCTCATCGCCACGACGGCATTGGCCACCGCGTTGACCATCGGGGCGAAGGCGGTGGGGAAGACCATCGCCATTCACTCTCCCACGCCTATCATCTTGTGGGCGGCGCGCGTGATCCAGTCTGCGCTTTTTCTCACCGGCCGGCGCCCTTCCCGCCGCCGCAAGCGGCGCCCGGTCATGGATCCGAAGCGGACGGGGTAATGTATCTTTGATCCGCGGCGGTTTCGATGGGATTCAGTTACCGAAAGAAATGGGGTGTCCAACACGCTGCTGGAACACATCGACAGCCCCTCCGACCTCAAGGGGCTCAGTCCATCGCAGTTGGTGCAATTGGCGGAGGAAATTCGCCAATTCCTGATTGAATCCATCGCGAAGACCGGCGGACACTTCGGCGCCAATCTCGGCGTGGTGGAATTGACGCTCGCGCTGCATAAGGTGTTCGACAGCCCGCGGGACCGGATCATCTGGGATGTCGGCCATCAAGCGTACGTGCACAAGATCCTGACGGGTCGCAAGCACCTGTTCCACACCTTGCGCAAGTATCGTGGGCTCGCCGGTTTTCCCAAGCGCAGCGAGAGCGAACACGACGCCTTCGGTGCAGGCCACGCCAGCACGTCCATCTCGGCGGGCCTCGGTATGGCGGTGGCGCGCGACCTCAAAGGGGAGGACTACAAGGTCATCTGTGTCATCGGCGACGGTGCGCTGACGGGCGGCATGGCGATGGAAGCCCTCAACCACGCCGGTCACCTCGGCACCGACCTGTTGGTCATCCTCAACGACAACGAGATGTCCATCTCGGAAAACGTGGGTGCGGTATCGAAGTATTTGACCCGTCTGCGCACCGATCCGACCTACTCGCGTGCCAAGGCGGAGATTGAACAGCTTTTGCGCCGCCTGCCGGCCATCGGCGACAAGCTGACGAAGACGCTGGAGAAGATCAAGGATTCGATGCGCCACCTGGTGGTGCCGGGGTTATTATTCGAAGCGTTTGGATTCAAATACCTCGGTCCGGTGGACGGCCACGACCTCCCCTTGCTCATCGATGTGTTTCAACAAGCGTCTCACCTGCGCGGACCGGTGCTGATCCACGTCGCCACCGAAAAGGGAAAGGGCTTTCCGACGGCGGAGAACGCCCCGGACAAGTTTCACTCGTGGCCGACGGCGGTGAAGTTGGACAAGCCGCCCGCGTACACGGATGTGTTCGCCGATGCGCTCATCGAACTTGCCCGCGCGGACGAGCGGATTGTCGCCGTGACCGCCGCCATGCTGCCGGGGACAGGGTTGTCGAAGTTCCAACAGCATTTCCCGGAACGTTGTTTTGACGTCGGCATCGCCGAACAGCACGCGGCCACGTTCTGCGCCGGACTGGCGGCTGCGGGGATGCGGCCTGTGTTTGCGGTGTACTCGACGTTCATGCAGCGCGCCTACGACCAGATCATCCACGATGTGGCCATCCAGAAGTTGCCGGTGGTGTTTGCGGTCGATCGCGCCGGCATCGTGGGGCCGGACGGCGAAACGCATCAGGGGGCGTTCGACCTCTCGTATCTGCGCGCCATTCCGAACCTCACCATCATGATGCCGAAAGACGAGAACGAGCTTCGTCACATGCTGTACACCGCGTTTCAATTGGAGGGCCCGGTGGCGGTGCGTTACCCGCGCGCCGACGGCGTCGGGGTGCCGCTCGATGACGTGTGGTCGCCCGTGCCGGTGGGCAAAGCCGAGGTGGTCGTCGACGGCCGCGACGCGGCCATCTTTGCGCTCGGACCGATGGTGCAGACGGCACTGAAGGCCGCCGAAGCGGCCCGGGTCCAGTATGGACTGTCGATTGCCGTGATCAACATGCGGTTCGTCAAACCCTTGGACCGGTCCCTGATCTTGAAGTATGCCGAGCGGATGCCGGTCATGACCTTGGAGGATGCCGCGTTGGCAGGCGGGATGGGGTCCGCGGTGGCCGAGGTGTTGGCTGACGAGCAGGTGTCTGCGCGCTTGTTGCGCAAGGGATTGCCGGATCGGTTCATCGAGCACGGCGGCCGGGATGAGCTGCTTCGGCACCTGGGGCTCGACGCGGACGGCGTGATCAAGGACCTGGTGGCGTTTCTCGGCGTCGAGTTGAAAAAAACCTCGGATGTGTGGCCATAACGATGACGAAAGCGAAATCGAACAAGGTCCGTCTCGACACGCTGCTGGTGACGCGGGGTTTGTTCCCGAGCCGGGAGGCAGCCCGCCGTGCCGTGATGGCAGGGCTCGTGCGCGTGGACGGTACCCGTGCCGACAAACCAGGCGCGCGCGTCGCTGCGGACGCCGGGATTGAGGTCACTGGGCAGGCGCACCCGTACGTCAGCCGCGGCGGCCTGAAGCTCGAGAAAGCGTTGCAGGTGTTCCCCGTGTCCTTGGCGGGGCGTGTGGTGGTGGATGTGGGCGCCTCGACCGGAGGGTTTACCGATTGTGCGTTGCGTCACGGCGCGGCGTTGGTCTATGCGGTGGATGTGGGTTACGGGCAGTTGGCTTGGACCCTGCGCAATCACCCCCGGGTGGTGGTCATGGAGCGGACCAACTTTCGCCACGTGGACCCTGCCCGCTTCCATCCGCGCCCGGATGCCGCCGTGATGGACGTCTCGTTCATCTCGGTCCGGCTGCTCTTCCCCAAGCTGGCCGAGGTGTTGCTGCCGCCGAAAGACGTGATTGTCTTGGTCAAACCTCAGTTTGAAGCAGGGCGTGCCCACGTCGGCAAGGGTGGCATCGTTCGGAACCCGGACGTGCACCTGCAGGTTTTGGCGCAGACCATCGCGGCCGGGACGAACCACCGTTTACGGTGCCATGGGGTGGATTTTTCACCCATCACCGGCGGAGACGGGAACGTGGAATTCCTCGCGTGGTTTCGCGAGGGGGACGGACCGCCCGCCGTGTCGGACGAGAGGCTGCGCGAAGTCGTAGCCGAGGCTTGGGCAAAGGCGCGCGCCGGGGAGACGGTGCAAAAGACGTAGCGGGACGGGCTGCGACAGGAGTGATGGGGATGAGCCGGGAAGCGCGCGCCCGTGCGTGGTTGGAACAACGCGGGTACCACATCGTCCGGGAGGGTGCGCGGGCGGAATGGATCGGTTATGTGGACGCCCGGGCGTTCCGGAAGGTGTTGGTGGCCGATTTTCTCGTCGCCAAAGGTCCGCGCCGGTATGTGGTGAAGCTGTCCAATCCGATGCAACCTGGTCCTCCCATGAACGGCAGTCGCCTGCGCGAAGACGTGTATCCGCTCGCCGTCGCGTTTGCGGCAAATGGTGTTTTATGGATGGATCCGGACCGGCAGACGGTGCACGAGATGGACTTCGAGGTGCGTTCTCCCGCCAGCGTAGTTTGGCGCCGGTTTGGCCACCGGGCGGGTTGGTTGTTGTCGGGCGCGCTGCTCATGTTCATCTGGTTGCACCGGGCCTGAGCGGTGTGGTGGGCTGTCAGGCTGTGTCCGGGGCGAGGAGGAGTGCCGTGCGTCAGGTGGGGTTGTTTGTAAACCTGGACAAACCGCAGGCGGCGGAGGTGCAGCGGCGGCTCACCCGGCTCTTGCGGGACGCCGGCTTCGACGTCGTCTGCGCCGGGGTACAACGAGGCAGCGATGTCGAAGCGGCGGATGACCTCGACCGGTTGCCGCTGGAGTTGCTGTTTGTGCTCGGCGGGGACGGCACGCTGCTCACCGCGGCGCGCAGGTTCGCGCACCACGGCGTCCCGCTGCTCGGCATCAACATCGGTCACCTCGGGTTTCTCAGCGAGGCGGAACCGGCGGAGTTGGAGGAGACGGTGCGGCGCGTGGTCCACAAAGAATACGACCTGGAACGGCGGCTGATGCTCGAAGCCGCGGTGTACCGGCACGGGCAGGAAGTGGCGCGCTTGGTGGCGCTGAATGATGCCGGGATCGCGAAGGGATCGTTTGCCCGCATGATCACGGTGCACGCGTATGTCGACGGGGTGTTCGTCGACACGTACCGCGGCGACGGCATCATCGTCTCCACGCCCACCGGTTCGACCGCGTATTCGCTGTCATGCGGGGGCCCCATCATCGTCCCGCACCTGCACGTGTTGCTCATCACGCCCATCTGCCCGCATACCCTGTTTTCACGTCCCTGCGTGATCGCCGATACGCAGGAGGTGCGGCTGGTGGTCGAGTCCACCCACGACGACGTGGGGTTGACCGTGGACGGTCAAGTGGGCGTGCGCATGGCGGTGGGGGATGAGGTGATGGTGCGCCGCTCGCCGTTCGATACCACGCTCGTCAAGTGGCGGGATCGCGAGTTCTTTTCGGTGCTGCGCGCCAAACTGCGCAACCGGGAGTCGCAATGAGCGAAGGGGGCGAGAGGATGCTGGCGGAGCTTGTGGTGGAGCGCATTGCGCTCATCGAACAAGCGCGCCTTGTATTTCCGGACGGGCTCATCGCCTTCACCGGCGAGACGGGCGCCGGCAAATCCATTCTCCTCGACGCCATCGGGCTGTTGCTCGGCCAGCGCGCCTCAGCGGATATGATCCGTGCCGGTGCGGCTTCCGCTTTGGTGGAAGCGTTGTTCGTCCCCAGCGATGGCACGAGGCCCCGCATCGCCGAGCGCCTGGCTGCATGGGGGATGGAAGACGAGGTGGACCAAATCGTCGTGTCACGCGAGATCCACCGGTCGGGCCGGACGGTCTGCCGTATCAACGGCCGCATGGCGACCGTGCAAATGTTGAGAGAACTTGGGGCGCTTCTGGTTCAACAACAGGGGCAGCACGATCAACACGGTTTGCTGCGGTTGGACGAACAACGCCGCCTCCTCGACTTGTACGCCCGCCTCACGCCGGACCTCTGCGCCATGCAGCGTGCGTACGCCGCGTGGCGTGAAGCGTTGGCGGCGTGGGAGGCCGCGCAACTGGACGAGCGGGCGCGCGCGCAACGCCTGGATATGATCCAGTTTCAGATTGAGGAGATCTCTGCGGCCAACTTGCAACCGGGGGAGGAGGAGGCGCTGCGCGAAGAACGCCAGCGCCTTTTGCACGCGGAACGGATTTTGGGGTGGATCCGCCAGGCGGCCGAACGTTTGCAAGGACGCGGCGGCGCGCCGGGCGCAGCAGGACAGCTCGCCAGCGCCCGCGAAGAGGTCGCGGCCGCGCAAGCGTACGATCCGGCGTTGGCCGAGCCGGCATCGCTCCTCGAGACGGCCCAAGTGTATGCGGAAGAGGCTGAGCGCGCATTGTTTCGGTACCTCGACCGCATTGAAGCGGACCCGCGGCGACTGGAGGCGGTCGAGGAGCGGTTGGCGCTCATCCGCAGCCTGGAGCGCAAGTATGGTGCGACGGTGGAGGACGTGTTGGCGCACTTGGCGGCGATCCAGGCGGAGCGGGACAGGCTGCAGAGCCATGATGAGGAAATCCGGCGCCTTGGCGAAATGGCCGCATCGGCACGGGCGGAAGTGGAGGCGCTGGCCGAACGGTTACATCACGCGCGCACAGAAGCTGCCGCCAAACTTGCGGCGACGGTCACGGACCTGTTGCGCCAACTGCATATGCCACGCGCCCGCTTCGAAGTGGAGGTCCGGCCCAAGCGCGGTTCCGACGGCGGTTGGGACGCAGGACCGGACGGGGCGGATGAAGTGGTGTTTTGGTTCTCCGCCAACCTTGGCGAGGATGCGCGTCCGCTGCACAAGGTGGCTTCCGGTGGCGAGTTGTCGCGGACGCTCCTCGCGCTCAAGGTGGCGTTGGCCGAGGTCGACGACGTCGATACCTTGGTGTTTGACGAGATCGACGCCGGCATCAGCGGCCATGCGGCCCTCGCGGTCGCGGAACAACTGCGCCGTCTCGGCGCCCGCCGGCAAGTGCTGTGCGTCACCCATGCGGCGCAGATCGCAGCCGCCGCCCACGCTCACTTCTGCATTGAGAAGGTGGAGCGGGATCACGACACGACCACGGTCGTGCGGCCGTTGTCAGAAGAAGGCCGGGTGCGCGAAGTGGCGCGTCTCATCGGTGCCGACGTCTCGGATGCGACGGCATGGGAACACGCCGGGGCGATGCTCCGTTCCCTGCAAACGGACGCGGTGCCATCCGCCGATGTCCAAGTCTAAGCGTGGCATGTTTTTTGCATCATAATCACCGGTTCCCCGGGCACCTTACAACCACGAACCCGACGCGGGAGGTGCTCTGCAAAAGGGGGGCGGTGTATGAAGCGCTGGCACGGGCTTGGACGGCTGGGGACGGCGGCGACGGCGTTGGCCTCGGTCGTCGTGCTGGCAGGAGGGCTGGACTTTGCTCCAGTGTCCCCGGCCATGGCGGCAGGTATGCCTGGACCAGGTCATGACATCCCTGGACGTGATACGGAAACCAAGCGAAGTACGCTCCCGCCCACCGACGCCCCGGGGGTGTTCGGCGCCGGCGTTGGTTCCCACCTCTGGTGGCAACGCTTCACACGGGCTCGACGTGCGCCGGGTGTGGCGCCGCCTCCGCCGATGGTCTACGTCGGCGGGCAAACGGTCGGCGTCCGCCTCTTCACACGCGGGTTGCTGGTCGTCGGGTTTCAGCGCGTCGGACCGCAAGGGGAATCACCGGCCGCTGCGGCAGATGTCCGAATTGGTGATCGGATCGAACGGGTGAACGGGGCTTTGGTCCGCACGGTGGACGACCTGCGCCGGCTCATTCACCTTGGCGGTCCGCAGGTTTGGCTTACGCTCCGCCGCGGGCGGGAAACCCGGCGTGTCTGCGTGCGGACGGTGACCGACGTCGCAGGGAATCGCCATCTGGGGGTGTACGTCCGGGATAAAACGACGGGCATCGGTACGTTGACGTTCTTCGATCCGCTTCACCGTTGCTTCGGGGCATTGGGCCATGTCATCACCGACGTGGACACAGGCGAGCCTATCGAAGGAAGCGGTGCGCTGTACCCGGCTGAGGTGACCGGCATCATGCGCGGAGAGCCAGGCCGGCCTGGTGAGAAGAAAGGGCATTTCGTGTTTCCGCAGCGGGTGATGGGCGAGATTGAAGAGAACTGCGAGTTTGGCGTCTTCGGACACATGGAGCGCCCGCCCGCCCACCTCTATCTTCCGCGCGTCATTCCTGTGGCGCGGCCGGATGAGGTCCACGACGGTCCCGCGATGATGCTCACCGTCCTGCATGGTCAGCGTGTCGAAGCGTATCAGGTGCAGATTGAGCGTGCGGTTCACCAGTCGGTGCCGGATACGCGCAGCATGGTTGTTCGTGTGACGGATCCCCGGCTGTTGCGCGAAGCCGGAGGGATCATCCAAGGCATGAGCGGCAGCCCCATCCTCCAGGATGGCAGGTTGGTCGGTGCGGTGACGCACGTGTTCTTGTCCGACGTGACGCGCGGATACGGGGTGTATGCCGCTTGGATGGTCGAAGAGGCTCTGCGGACGGCGCAACATCCTCGTGCCGGATGGCCGCAAGCAGCTTGGTTGCCTGCACGGACCCAAAAGGGTGCGGTATTGGGAACACGGGTTGCGGTATGACGATCCGGATGTCGAATTTCGTTGAAGGGCCACGAAAAGTGTTTCATATAAAATGGCAGGACATCCCCTTTCAGCGTCGAACTCCTCTCCTCGGAGTTTGCTGAAGGGGGAGTTCTTGGTGCGCCGTTTGCGTGTCCTCATCGCCGATGACAATCGGGAATTCGCCGATGTGCTTTCGGACTTCATCTCATCCCAGGATGATATGGAGGTTTGCGGCGTCGCGTACAACGGCAACGACGCCGTGACCATGGTGGAACAGCACCAGCCGGACGTCCTCGTCCTCGACATTGTGATGCCGCTGCTCGACGGCATGGGTGCCCTGGAGCGGTTGGATCTCGGCCGGCCGACGGCACCGAAGGTGATCATGTTGACGGCGTTCGGGCAGGAGGACGTAACCCGTCGCGCAGCCGCATTGGGTGTGTCGTACTTCATCCTGAAGCCGTTTGACCTGCCCGTCCTCGCAGACCGTATCCGTCAGGTGGCGGGCGTCGGCGCAGCGGCCCAAGTGGCGGCGACCATGCCGGCGGTACAACGGCTGAACGGCCCTGACCTTTCGCGCCGCTCGCTCGATGCGGCCATCACGCAGATCATCCACGAGATCGGCGTCCCCGCACACATCAAAGGCTACCATTACCTGCGCGAAGCCATCGCCATCGTGTTTCATGATGTGGAGATCCTCGGTTCCATCACCAAGGTGTTGTATCCCAAGATCGCGGAGCGGTACAAGACCACGCCGTCCCGTGTCGAACGCGCCATTCGTCATTCCATCGAGGTGGCCTGGGGGCGCGGGAATATGGAAGCCATCCGCAACGTGTTCGGCTACACGGTCAGCGCCGCCAAGACGAAACCGACGAATTCGGAGTTCATCGCCATGATTGCCGACAAGCTGCGAATGGAATACCGGGTGGGATGAGCGCGTGTATTGACAAGCGAGGATGGACACCGTAACATATACCCTGAATCGTATATACCCCAATAGGTATAAACCGGTCTCGGTGTGCTGAATGAGGTGTCCGTCCGTGAGTTGGATCGGGTTGATGTTGCTCCTTCTGTTGATGTTCGCATATGGCGTGTATCGTATGTTGCCGGTCCGAGGCGTGCCAGCCATCCACGTTGAAGAATTGCGGCAATTGCTGCGGAATCGTCCCCGGTCGGTGCAATTTGTGGATGTTCGCGAGCCGGGGGAGTTCCGGCAGGGACACATCGAAGGGTTTCGCAACATCCCGCTCAGCCAACTGAGGCACCGCTTAGACGAACTTGACCGGGACAAACCGGTGGTTGTGATGTGCCAGTCCGGAATGCGCAGTGCCCAAGCGGCACGGCTGTTGGTGAAACATGGGTTTTCGGATGTGCGCCATCTCCCCGGCGGCATCCTGGCGTGGAACACCCGTCGCGGCACGGGAAGATAATCCGTCCATGGCATTGTGCAGGATGTCCATTTGTACGGAGGGGGGTAGGTATAATAAGGTACAGACAGGAGGAGAAGGTTATGGAATACACCGATCCCGTGAAGCATCGCTTGCGTCGCATCGAAGGCCAGGTTCGCGGCGTCCTGCACATGATGGAACAGGGCAAGTCATGCCAGGAGGTCGTCACGCAGCTGTCGGCGATTCGAGCCGCTGTGGACAGGGTGATCATGTACGTGGTCGGCGAGCACATGGAACAGTGCATCCGCGAGGAGATGGCCGGCGGTGGCAGCGCCGACAAGGTGATTCAACAAGCGATTGAACTGTTGATGAAGAGCAGGTGAAGAGGGAACGCGGCTTGGGCTAACTCAGGTTGGCCGCGTACCCGCAGACGGACCGAAGAGGACATGCGGAACAACGTGGCTTGCGTGCCGTGCAAAAGTGATGGCCAACCGCGTCAATCAGGGCATGGTACTGGTTGAACAGCCGGGTGTCGGCCGGAAGATGGTCCATAAACCACCTTCGCACCGCCTCGTACGGCATGTCTTCGCGCAAAAGCCCCAGGCGGGCGAAGATCCGGCGCGTGTAAGCGTCCACCACGAACGTCGGCTTCCCGGCTGCATAGAGCACGATGTCGTCCGCCGTCTCCGGTCCGATGCCGTAGAGCCCGAGCAACTCCTCGCGCAGCGCTTCGAGGGGTTGATCGAACATCGGATCGAGACGGCCGCCGTAACGGGTGCAGACGTGTGCCGCGAAGGCGTGCAGTTTCTTCGCCTTGGACACGTAAAACCGCGTCGACCGCACGCACGCCGCTATCTCTTCGACAGGGGCCCGGTACAGCTCCGGGAAGGTGAGCCACCCACGCTCACGCAGGCGCTCAATGGCGATCACGGTGTTTTTCCAGGAGACGTTCTGGACGAGAATGGCGCCGATGACCACCTCTTCCCGGGTCTTTGCGGGCCACCAGCCGCGATCGCCCAACGCGTCCTCCATCAGACGGTAGATGTGCAGCAGCTTCGCCGTGATGGGCCCAGCCATGTCCATCCTTCCGTGCAAGACCCCTTTCATCTTCTCCTCCGTCCTTCCCGTGCGATGGCCGCTCATGAGGTCAAAGATGTCTCCCGCACCCGCTTTCCCACATGAGATGATACAGGTCGGCCGGCCTTTCGTACAGTGCTGTCCTTTGACAAATGCGCATGAGCGTCTTTCTCGCGCGCGCCCGCATACGTTGCTATAGAGCGCGTGCAAGCGTGCGTGCACGCGGGCAAGTCCGGGTACAGACGCAGGGCTTGGACCTGTGGTACACTAGGTTCGGCCTGGCGCACGAAAGGGTATGGGCGTGTTGCCGGCTGCGCGCTGCGGAAGGCGGACGGCAAGAACCGGGCAGGCGAACCATGCGAGTTGGGTGCAAGGGGTGGCGCGTTTGCGACAGTACATAGACATCGACGGAGTCCGTGTGGCGTACGACATCGACGGAGAAGGCCCTCCCATGTTGTTCCTTCACGGTTGGGGGGGGAGCGCAAAAAGCTTCTTGCCGGTCTACCAAACGTTCGCCCAATGGTTCCGCGTCATCGCCATCGACTTTCCCGGCTTCGGTGAAAGCTCGTTGCCGGCGGAGACATGGGGGGTGGGCGAATACGCGGAATGCGTGTACCACTTCCTGCAGGCCCTCGCCATCGACAAAACGCACGTCATCGGCCATTCGTTCGGAGGCCGGGTGGCCATCTGGCTCGCCGCCCATCATCCTGAAGTGGTGGACAAAATGACGCTCGTCGACGCTGCCGGTATCCGGCCGCGCCGGTCCTGGAAGTACTATGTGAAAGTCTACACTTTCAAAACGTGCAAGCGACTCTACAACCTGGGACTGTTGGGTCCGCGACGCCCGGAACGGCTCGAACGGCTGTACCGGTTGTTCGGATCGGCCGACTACCGCGAGGCCGGGCCGCTGCGCAACATCATGGTCCGCGTCGTCAACCAGGACCTGACCCCCTTGTTGCCGAACATCAAGGCTTCGACCCTGCTCATCTGGGGCGAGCACGACGAGGCGACGCCGGTGTGGTTCGGCAAGACGATGGAGCGGCTGATTCCGGATGCCGGGCTCGTGGTGTTGCCGAACGCGGGCCACTACAGCTATCTGGATCAACTCGGTTCGTTCAACAAGATTGTGAAACATTTCTATTTGGGGAGTGCATGATGAGCGGATACGCATGGCTGGCTGCGTTCGCCGCGTGGGCGTACGACATCTTGCGCGGGCCGGTGTACGCCCATCTGGCGCAGTTGGAGAGTTATCAATGGACCGGGTACCGGCGCCACCACCTGAAGGCCGTCGCGTTGCCGCCCGACCTGTGGGCGTGGTGCATCGCCTTGCTCGCAGGCGCACTGTGGGGCATCGCCGGTTTCGGATTCGTCGTGGTGCCGGCGGCTGTCGCTTTGTTGGCATGCGGCGCAGTGCTCGCGGTCAAGGCGCACCGTGCGCAGTACAAGAAACCGCTCGTCTGGACCGCACGCGTCAAACGGTTGGTCGGGGCGTACGCCGTGATCGCGGCGTTGGAGGTGTGGGCGGTCGCGCGCGCGTACCCGCCGGCGGCGCTCCTCATCGCCGGTTTGCCTGCGCTCAACATGGCGGCGGCCATCATCCTGACCAAGCCGATGGAGGCCGCGATCCAGCTCCGCTACAAGCGGCGAGCGAAACGGCGGCTGCGTCAGCTGCGGGACTTGCACCAGTTGAAGGTCGTAGGCATCACGGGCAGTTACGGCAAGACGAGCACGAAGCACATCCTCGGCGCCATCCTCGGCGCGAGGTACGACGTGCTCATCACGCCCGCGAGCTACAACACCCCGATGGGCATCTGCAAGACCATCAACGATCAGCTCGCCTCCCACCATCAGGTCTTTGTCGCGGAAATGGGGGCGCGGTACAAAGGGGACATCCGCGAACTGGTGAAGCTCGTGGAACCGGACCACAGCATCATCACCGCGGTCGGCCCGGCGCACCTCGACACCATGGGTTCTATCGAACAGATTGCCCGCACCAAGTTCGATCTCGCCCGCGGCACGGCGCAGGGCGGCGTCGTGGTGGTCAACGGCGACAATGAACACTGCGTCCGCGAAGCGCGCACCCTTGGGCGGCCGGTGCTGTTTTACGGGTTATCCGGCGCGCCTCATCTGGATGCGTGGGCGAAGGACATCCGTGTCGACAGGTCGGGGACCGCATTCACGCTCGTCTTGCGCGGCGACGCGGAGATCCCGTGCCGCACCAGGCTGCTCGGCCGGCACAACGTGCTGAACATCGTCGGTGCGGCTCTCTTGGCGCGCCGCTTGGGCCTGACGCCGGATGAGATCCACACCGGCATCGGCCGCATCGAGCCGGTCGAACACAGGCTGCAACTCATCGACCCCGGCAACGGCGCCATCGTCATCGACGATGCGTTCAACGCGAACCCGGAAGGTGCGGCGCAGGCTTTGGAAGTGCTGGGGCAGTTTCAGGCGTACCGGAAGTGGCTGGTCACGCCCGGCATGGTGGAATTGGGCGCAGCGTCAGCCGACATCCACCGCCGGTTCGGGGAACAGATGGCCAAGGTGTGCGACGTCGTCATCCTCGTCGGCCGCCTCAACGCCGCGGCGATGGCGGAAGGCTTACGGGCGGCCGGTTTTCCGGAGGCAAACCTTCACTTTGCGAAGAATCTTGCGGAAGCCACCTCCTTGATGCAACAGCTCGGATTCGGCCGCGGTGATGTCGTGTTGTTCGAGAACGACCTGCCTGACCACCTGGAGTGACCACGGGAACCGCCGGATCGGCGTGTCAGGCAAGGCGTGCGTGCAGCGCTTGGGTACACCTTGTGCGTGCAGCGAGCGTGGAACGCCTGCAATCGGAGAGGAAGGGGAGACGGCAACATGGAGACGGTGGCGGTGATCTTCGGCGGCCGCTCGGTCGAACATGAAGTGTCGGTCGTCACGGCGCTGCAGGTGATGGAAAATCTCGACCGGGACCGGTTCACCCCCCTGCCGGTGTACATCGCGAAAACCGGCGTCTGGTATTCCAGCCCGGCGATGTTGAACATCGATGCCTTTCGGAAGGAACGCTTGGCCCAGACGCTGGCGGAGGCAGACCTGGTGCACTGGCTGCCTGTACCGGGCGGCGTGGTGAGGCTGGTGCCGCAACAGGGGGAGCGCAGAGGATGGTTCGGCGCGCGGCGGGCGGAGGCGCGCGAGGTCAAGGTGGCGTGTGCCATCCCGGCCGCGCACGGCACCTACGGGGAGGATGGGAGCCTGCAAGGGTTTCTGGAGTTGGCGGACGTGCCGTACACGAGCGCCGGGGTGGTGGGTTCCGCGGTCGGCATGGACAAGATTGTGATGAAGAAGGTGTTTGCGGCCGCCGGCATCCCCATCGTCCCGTACGAATGGTTTACCCGCGAGGCGTGGCAGAACGACCCGGACGGCGTGGTGGCGCAAGTGGAGGCGCGGTTGACCTACCCGATGTTCGTGAAGCCGTCGAACCTCGGTTCATCCGTCGGCATCACCCGGGCGGACGATGCGTCGCAGTTGCGGCGCGGCATCGAAATTGCCGCGCATTACGACGAACGCATCCTCGTGGAGCAGGGTGTGGATCAGGCGGTGGAGGTCAACGTTTCGGTGTTGGGTGATGAATATACATGCCGCCCGTCGTGGATTGAGCGGCCGGTGTCGTGGGAGTCGTTCTTGACCTATGAAGACAAGTACATCCGGGGCAACTTCAACAAAGGCCAGGGCGTGGCGCGGGAAATCCCGGCCAACATCCCCGCGCGTGTCGCAGAACAGGTCGCGGCGTTCGCGGTGCAGGCGTTCCGGGCGGTGCACGCCCGCGGTGTGGTGCGCGTCGACTTTTTAATCTCCCGGGAGGAGCAGGTGTATGTGAACGAGATCAACACCATCCCTGGTTCATTCGCGTTCTATCTGTGGGAGCCGGCCGGGCTCTCCTACCGGGACCTGTTGTCGGAACTCATCGAGATCGCCAAACGGAGCCACCGGCGCCGGGCGCAGAACATGACCACCTTCGACACGGACCTGCTCGACCGCTTCGGCGGCCAGAAGCTCTCCCTGCGCAAGTAAGGGGTGCCGCGCGGTCTTGCCGTTTGCCCGCCGGCCCGCGGACCGCGCGGCTTTTCGCGTGCCTTGTCGGGGAAAAGGTTTCTGAACCGAGGCAACCGGCACGATTCTCCTGAGCATCTGCGAATAGATGATAGAGTCGAATGTATCGTATAATCGAGGTGCGCACGATGTCGTGACAGGGAGGGGCGGGCATGGTGGCAGGCCTGTCGGGGCTTGGGTCCCCGCGTGTGCGCCTTTGGATCGCGTTCGGGGCGGTGGTGTTGGTCCTCTGCTGGTTGATCCGCACGGCGGTGATTCACGCCTCGTCCTACTATCTCACGGTGGACGAGCTGGCGAAGAAGGGACAAGCTGCGGTCGGCAAACCGTGGACGGTGAGCGGTACCGTCGTCGGCCGGAGCGTCCGGTGGTCACCCGCGCGCGAGACCCTCGTGTTCGACATGCAGGACGAGAGCGGCCACGCCAAGCTGCACGTGGTGTTCCGCGGCCCCAAGCCGGACGATTTTGACCGCGGCTGGCCGCTTGTCGTCACCGGGACGCTCCGTGCGGACGGCACGTTCAATGCCCAACAGCTGCTCGTCAAGTGCCCCTCCAAGTATGAGGCGAAATCAGGCACCTACACGGCGGTGAATTAGCGATGGGCGCGCTGGGAGCGGCGGCGCTGCGCGGGTTGTGGCTGGTTGGATGGTTGAGCCTGGTGGTCCATGCGTGGGCCGCTTGGTCACGTGGCCGTGCGGGAAAGCGACTGCGGCGGGCCGCGCTGTGGGCACAGTTTTTTCTGGCTGCGCTGGCGTGTGCCAGCTTGGTCGTGCTGTTGGTCCGCGAGGATGCCAGGTATGCGTACGTGGCGGAGTATACCGGTCCCGGGCTGCCCGTGCTGTACCGGATTGCCGCGCTGTGGGGCGGTAATGCAGGTTCGTTGTTGTTTTGGACGGCGCTTATCACCCTGTACGGCGCGGTGATGGCGTGGGCGCAGCCAAGGGACGGGGACGACCGTGCATTCACCTGGGCCGGCGGTGTCCTCTCCGCGGTGGCGTTCGCATTCGCGACGCTGCTTGTGTTCGCGGCCAACCCGTTCGTGCGCCTGCCCGGCCCGACGGCTTCACCGGTTTCGGCGAGCGGCGGTCTGAGCCCGCTCTTGCAGAATCCCGGCATGGCGGTCCATCCGGTGGACGTGTATCTCGGGCTGACGGGGATGACGGTTCCCTTCGCCTGGGGTGTGGCGGGATGGGTGCTGCGTCTGCCGGAGGACGAGTGGTTTCCGGTCGTCCGGCGCTGGACATTGGTGGCTTGGTCGTTTTTGACCATCGGCATGTTGTACGGCGCCCGCTGGTCTTACGAGGTGCTCGGTTGGGGAGGTTACTGGGCCTGGGATCCCGTGGAAAACGCTTCCTTGTTGCCTTGGCTGTCGGCCACGGCGTTTTTGCACACCGCGATGGCTCAGGAGCGGCGCGGCATGTTCCGCCGGTGGAACGCCGTTTTGGTTGCCGTCTCCTTCTGGCTGTCATTGTTTGCCACATTTCTCACGCGCAGCGGCGCGCTCTGGAGCATTCACGCGTTTGCCAGCAGCCGCCTCGGACCCTGGTTGCTGGTGGTCATGCTGGTGTTTGCCGCCGGTGCCGCGCTGGCCATCGCGCGCGTGTGGCGGTCGCTGACGCCGCGCGCCCGGATAGAACGCGTGCTTTCCCGGGAAGGCGGGGTCTGGCTTAACAACCTGTTGCTTTTGTCCGCGCTCGCCACCGTGCTGTGCGGGACGGTGCTCCCGTGGTGGAGCCAGCTTGTCGCCGGCCGCAGCCTCACGGTCTCGGCCGCGTTCTACAACGCGGTGAACGCTCCGTTGTTCGTTTGCCTGTTGCTTGGGATGGGGTTGGCGCCTTGGCTCGCTTGGCGGCAGATGAAGCGGGATGATGCATGGGCGTGGATCGCACGCGCCGCCCTCTTCGCGCTGGTCATGGGTTTGGCCACGGCGGCGAGCCTGCACGCCGTGTACCGTCGCTCGCCGTGGCTCGCCGTGGCGGCCCTCACCGCGGCGTGGTTCGTCATCGCGAGTGCCGCGGCGGACGTCTATCGCTCCTTGCGATCCGCCGTGTCGTCCCGCCGGGGTGCCGCGCGCGCAGATCGCGGGCGCGGTTCGGCGCTTGCCCTGTGGCTGTGGCTCCGTGCGCACCGGCGCCGCATCGGAGCGTATCTGGTGCACGTGGGGGTCGCGGTGTGCGCCATCGGCGTCGCGGCGTCCGGCGCATACCATCTGGAGGTACAACGGGTGATGCGGCCAGGGGCGCAGTTGACGGTCGGCCGGTACGACCTCACATTCACCGGGCTCGGCGTGACCCCGGGGCAACGGGCGCGCACGTTATACGCGAACGTGTTGGTCGCCCGCGGCGGACGCGTTCTCGGCGTGATGCAGCCCTCGGCCACGTTTTACCCTGACGGCACGCCTCCGCTCACGCGCGTGGCCATTTACTCCGAACCGTGGTCGGATCTTTACCTGGTGCTGCTCGGCACCGGAGACGGAGGAAGCGCGGTGTTGGACGCGCACCTGAATCCGATGGTGGCATGGATCTGGTTCGGCGGCGAGGTGCTGCTCGCCGGGTCTTTGCTGTGCCTGTGGCCCAAAACGCTGCGCGTCCCTGTACGCAGCCCGCTGCGCCGTGCTGCCGTCGCCGGCACCGTGGTCCTCGTCATCTTGGCGGCTGCGGGCGGGACCGCTTGGGGTGCGCCGCGAGCAAACACGCGGCCATCCGCTTCCGCCCGGGCGGATATGCGCGTACCGCGGTTGGACGTCGTGCTCATTCCCGCCCCGGTGCGAGGGGTGATGGATGTGGTCGAGCGGATGCAGGTCACGAATCGCGGATCTGAGCCACGGAGCATCCGCTTGGCATTGCCCGGGGACAGCCGCCGCGTCACGGTGAACCCGGGGCACTGGCGGTGGGCCGGTGTGCAGGGCGGAATGAAGTGGATCGAGGTGGCACCCGGCGTGTCACCGGGTGCCACTGCGGCGGAGACGGTGACATACACCGTGCCGTATTCGGCGGCGGGGACGGCGCTCTCCCTCACGACGGCGTACGACGCCGACGTCATCCGCCTGTTTCTTCCCGAGGGCGGTTGGTTCGTGAGCGCAGAAGGGCTGTTGGCCGCGACGCAGACCACCGCGATGGGTGGAACGGCGTGGCGTGTCTACACAAGGCTGTCGCAGCCGGGGGGCGTCCCGTGGGTCGTTCACGTGGCGACGATGCCTCATCCCTTCTTTGCGCCCACCCCGGCCGGCCTGCCCGTGCTCGGTCGGGTGGCCGGGGCGCAGGTGGATGTGTGGCAGGTCATGGGTAACCTGGGGTGGATTACGGCCGTGATCGCGCTGGCGGCATGGGGGACTTGGTCTTCCCGCCGCCGGTCGCGCTCTTCTGCGGAAGACCCTGGCGAGCACGCGGGAGGTTGAGGGATGCTCCAGCTCGACGAAGTCAGCAAGTCGTTCGACGTGTGGCCTGTGCTGGACCGGGTGTCTGTCCGCCTCGAACCGGGACAGATCCACATCCTGCGCGCGCCGAACGGCAGCGGCAAGACGACGTTGCTCAAGGTGATGGCCGGATTGCTCAGACCCACGTCAGGCCGCGTGTTGTGGCGCGGACGTCCGCTCACCGCGCGCGACCGGCGCCATCTGGGGGTTGTGCTGGAGCAGCCTCTCGTCTATCCCGACCTGACCGGATGGGAGAACCTCGCGCTGTTCGCCGCGTTGTACGGCATCCGTCCCGTGCGTCCGCGCGTCTTGCGCGCGCTGGAGGAGGCCGGTTTGGCGGCGGCCAGGGACGTGCGCGTCCGCGCCTATTCGAAAGGGATGCGGCAGCGCTTGGCCGTCGCGCGGGCGTTGCTCCATCGACCGTGCGTGTTGCTGCTCGACGAACCGTTTGACGGATTGGACGCTGACGGGCAGGCATGGGCTGCGCGCGCCGTCGCGGCGGCGGCGGCGGACGGAAGCTCGGTGTGGCTCGTCACGCACCACGCGGACGATCCTTTGCCGGCCGACGCCCGCTGGACCCTCCACCGCGGCCGCCTGCTGCCGGCGGCAGCGGTCACGCCGCGTTCGCCGCAGGAAAGGCGGACGAGGTGAGGGAGGTGGGGCTGTGGTGGTGGCGGTTTGCCGCGCTGGTGCGCGCCGAAGCGGCGTCCCGGGCGCGCGCGCGCACGGGCTGGATCGCGGGTGTGTGTTTCGGTGTGCTGTGGGTCCTCGTGGCCGGCATCGCGCTCGACGGAACGGCCCGTCTGCCGGCGGCTTGGTGGTGCGGCCTGCTTTGGCTCGGGGTGCTCTGCACGCTCGTGCCGCAGTGGTTGGCGGACAGCGCGGGGGATGCGGAGATGGGCGCCACGTCCGGTCTGCTGCTGGCTCCGCTTGACCGCAGCTGGATCTTTTACGCGCGCTGGTGCGTGCGCGCAGGCTTCGCGTGCCTGACGGCGGCCGCGGTGGCGGGGACGTCGTTCATCATCCTGAACGAACCGCCTCCGCGCCATCCTGCATGGTTTGCGGCGGCGTTTGTCTCCGGGGTGGTCGTGCTCTCCGGGCTGGGGACGTTTTTGGCCACGCTCGCCACGGTCAGCCGGTCGCGCGAGGCGGTGTTCCCGCTGCTGTTGATCCCGGTGGCGCTGCCTGTGATCTTGGCGAGCGTGCGCCTCACCGTGTACGCGGCAGCATCCTACGGACGGCCGCAAGTGTGGTGGGAAGTGCTGCTGGCGTACTTCGTCTTGCTGTGTGTCTTGCCTTGGTTGTTGTACGAACCGGCACTGGAGGAGTGACATGGAGAAGCACCGAGCGGATGCGAGGCGTCGTCCTCGCGTGGGATGGTTTCTCGCCGCCGCAGGCGCGCTCGCCGCGGTGGTGTGGGCGGATCTGTATCTGGCGCTCATCGCCTCTCCCCCGGAGGAGAACATGGGGGATTTGGTGCGCATCATGTACTTTCATGTCCCGTGCGCCTGGGTGGCGTTGTTCGCCTTTTTTGTCTCGTTCATCGCGGCAGGCATGTACCTGTGGCGACGCAACACGGGGTGGGACAGCCTGGCGGTGTCGTCCGCGGAGATTGGACTTTGTTTCACCACGCTCGCGCTCATCACCGGTGCCCTGTGGGCGCGCCCGGTCTGGGGGGCGTGGTGGACCTGGGACCCGCGCCTGACCACCACCTTGATCCTGTGGTTTCTCTACGCAGGGTACTTTCTGCTGCGCGGCAGTTTGGACGGCCGGGAACGGCGCGCGCGGGTGAGCGCGGTGTACGGCGTGATCGCGTTCCTCGACGTCCCCGTCGTCCACATGTCGGTGACCTGGTGGCGCTCCATCCACCCCGCCGTCGTCAGCAGCCAAGGCATCCATATGCCGCCGGGCATGGCGGATGCGCTGTGGATGGGGCTCTGCACATGGATGGCCGTGTACGCCTTGCTGTTGACCGTCCGGTACCGGATGGAACGCCAGCGCGAACGGGTGGAACGTCTGGTGGCCCGTGTTCGCGCGCAGACAAGCTGAAGGGAGAGGAGCAAGGTGTTGCGTGACCTTTGGTTCTTATGGGCGGCCGCAGGTGTGGTCACGCTCGGGACGCTGGCGTATACCGTCCTGTTGTGGATGCGCCAAACGAGGCTCGAGCAGCTGGTCGCCCGGCTCGAACGTGAACTCGAATGACGCACGACGTCCCAATCGCGCGGCGTCCGCAATCGACGGCGTTTCCGGCCGGCAGATCCGGCAGCGCGGCGGTCAAGCCACGCGCGCAAGTTCGATGAGGATGCCGCCGAGCACTGCCATGGCGAACGAGGTCACCGCCCGCACGATGGTGTAGTGGGGCCCGAGAAACGGAACTTCGGCAGGCAGGCGGGGCAGCGACACCAACTGCCAGGTGGTCAGAAAGGCGAAGATGGCTCCAGGGCTGGCCTGCGCCTCAAGCAGGCCGGCGGCCAACGGGTAGACGGCCCAGCGCGATCCGGTGCCGCACAAACCCAAGAGCGCACCGGCGAGGATGCCCCACACCCCTGCTTCCCGGCCCAACAAGTGGACGATGGCCTGGGGTTGGATGAGCTGCATCATGAGTCCGGCTGCGAACATCGAGACGACGATCCACGGCACCGCTTGGATGAACATCTCCACCGTCGCCTCCAGACCTTCGCGCGCCACGCTCGGTCGCCACACCGCCGCACAGAGGTATCCTGCGCAGGTTGCCCATGCCAGTCCCCACAGCGTCCGGTCCATCCCGACACGCCCCTTTCCCTGGTCATGACTCGTCTGGATCCGCCCGCTTCAAGGCGCAGGCGGATACATGGCGGCGACAACCGTCCGCCAACCCGCCGGATTGGGCAGGCTCAACGCCCAAACGGCGACGCCGGCCAAGCCCTCCTCGCGCACCAATCGGAGTTTCTGGGCGAGCGTCTCCTCAGTGTCGTACCAAACCTCCATGTAGCCGTCCGGCTTGCCATAACGCGCGTACCCCACGCCCAGTTCGGGTTGATACTGGCCGTTCGCCCCGTGTTGGCGCAGAATATCCGCAACGTGGCCGCTGGCGACGGCTTCGCTCGTCACGGAACCGTCGCGGTGGACATACCAGAACCGGGTGTAAAACGGCAACCCGAGGATGAGCCGGTTGGCAGGGACGCCCGTGTTGAGCAGGTCCTCCACCGCCTGGGTCGTCCACGGTACATCGGCGACCGGGCCGGGTTCGGGATCTCCCCCCCAGTGTTCGTCGTACGCCATCAACACGAGCTCGTCGCAGACCGCCGCCAATCCAGCATGGAAGAACGCCGCATCGTCGCGGAGGAACGCGATGTCCGGGGTGATGTCCACCGACAGATTCACCCCACGGCGGGCGAGCGTTTGGTGCAGTTTGCCGATGAATGCGGTAAACGCGTCCCGGTCCTCCGGGCGCACGTTCTCAAAGTCGACGTTGATGCCGTCGATGCCGCTTGCGGCGGCCAAGTGAGCAAGCTCGTCCACGGCACGTGCGATGTGGCTGGGATCGCTCAACAGGTCGTGGGTGAGGCGGGCACTGAACTGGTTGTCGAGCAGAGGCCAGACTTTGATATGATGCTGGTGCGCCCATGCGATCACCTCGGGTTGGATGTCGCTCTTCACCATCCCGGTGCTCGACCATACCGTCAGCCACTTGGGGCTGATCACCGTGAGTCCAGGGTGTTCCGCCATGAGTTGGATGGTCGCGTCCGCCGTGGTGTCGGGTGCCCACCCAAGGATGACGCTGGATGGGCCCGCAGCAAAGCTCCCCGTCGCATCTCCTTGTGCTTGCGCGTTTGCTGTGTTCGCCGTGCTCGCTGCCGGCAAAGGCGCCGCGGCGGCAGGTTCGTGGGCGGGCACCGCGGGTGGTGTGATGGGAGACGGCAAGATCGCGCCGGCGACCATCCCGTACGGGTCGGCGAGGGGCAGATGCAGCTTCGCCAACGCCGCCTGCCACCATGGAGCGGACGCGGGATGACGCAGGTAGTCCGGCGTTCCCACGACTTCCGCCACAGCCACGTTGGCCAACGGAACGGCTTCTGCGGAGTGCCATGCGCCTGCCCCGCCGTCGCGCGGCCAGGTGAAACCGGCCAGGCTGAGGGCGAGCATTCCGCCCGCAGCCAGGACGGATCGCATGCGCGCCCGCTCCCGGGTCGCGTGCCGCCGCGGGCGGGGATGGAACGGCCAGCGCACAAAGGACGACCCCTTTCCCCGGTTTGGCAGTTTGGCGAACGCTTGACCTGCCAAGCGGAACTTGTCCGCAGGGTGGATTCGCTCCAGTCTATGACGCCGCGTGCGCGTTTTAGAAGCGGCGGCGGATATGCTGGTCACGAGGGTTCGTGCACCGGCGCGGCAGGGAAGCTGAGGAGGGATATGGAAGATGTTGGTTCGCACAGAGCGTGCGGTGCAGGAAGTCGAATTGCGCCCGCCGCAGCCGGGTGAGGTGGTGTGGTTGCACCTGGTTCACCCTGGCGCAGAGGAGTTGACGCACACCTTGTCGCACATGTTCCGTTGCCACCCGCTCGCCATTGAGGATGCGCTGCACTTCGGGCAACGCCCGAAGGTGGATCACTATGCAGCGACAGACACGAACGCGGAGCATGCCTTCATTTCGTTTTACGCGCTTCGTTCGGGCCCGGTTTCGCAAGAGTTCTGTGCGTTCATCGGCGACGGGTTCATCGTGACGGTGGTGCGCGACGAGATTCCTGCCATCGCAGGGGTGTATCATGACGCGCGCAACAACCCGGAGGTGATGGATTCTCCGGGCCGGGTGTTGTACCACATTCTTGATGCGTGCGTCGATCAATACTTTGCGGTCGTGGAAGAGTTGGAGAACGTGGTCGATAACCTGCAGATGACCGTCATCCACCACCCGGGGGCGCAGGTGACGCCCGATATCTTCCGGCTCAAGCGCCAACTGCAGCGCATACGCTACTTGGTGGCCGACGCCATCCACGTCATCGAGTTGGTCAGCCATGAGGCGTTCCCGTATACGGCACCGCAGCAAGTGGTCTACTTCGCGGACGTGCGCGATCACGCCCTGCGCATGGTCAACGAGTTCGACGCCCTCCGCGATCACCTCAACGGCTTGCTCGATTTGCAGATGGCGCAGCGCACCCACCGCATGAACGACGTCATGAAGACGCTGACCGTGCTCAGCACGATCTTTTTGCCCTGGAATTTCATTGTCGGTCTCTACGGAATGAACTTCCAGAACATTCCCGAGTTGCACTGGCGCTACGGTTATGCGTATGTGTGGGGGTTGATGCTGGCGACCGGAGCAGCCTTCGTGTATGTGTTTAAGCGCAAAGGGTGGTGGTGAAGCATGTTTCAGGGGTGAAGCCGGCGGTTTGACGCGGTCTCCCGGCGGTTGGACGCGGCCTTGCCGCGGCGGCGGATCCGCCCGCGCTTTTGATCCCGGTGATAGATGAAGCCACCGAGAAAGGCGGTACAGGCACCCGCCAAAACCAATCCCAGGATCGCTTGCGCTGCGTCGCGGAAGCGGCCGTACGCCAACCAGTTTTCCACACCGAGGCGCACCAAGTTGATCCCTTCTCCGGCCAACAGAAAGACCCCTATCAACACACCCCACGCCGCCAAAGCCTTGCCCACGCGGTGCAGCTCCTTTCGCATGTTTGCTCTCCCCGCTTCTGCCTTTGCCATCGTACTGCAACACCTTGACCATGACAATCATGGCCGCGTGCTTCCATCCCGCACAGCCGTCAGCTTTTGGGTCGCCTTTGCTTCCGCTGCCCGTTGTTATACACTGGGAAGGGACGGAGGAAGGCGTTCACGCGCACGGCCGCCCGCGGGCCGTCCGCAGGGAAGGGGATGTGGTGACGTGGCCGAACAACACCAAGCTTTTGGCAGGTTGACGGACGAGGATCAGCAAAGGAGCGCACAAGCCATTTCCCGGCCCGAGTGGTTGAAAATCCGGCTTCACGCCGGGCCGAACTATAAAGAGCTGAAACAGATCATGCGCACCCAGTCTCTGCACACGGTGTGCGAAGAGGCGCGTTGTCCCAACATTTACGACTGCTGGGAACACCGCACGGCGACCTTCATGATCCTAGGCGACATCTGCACGCGCGCTTGCCGCTTTTGCGCTGTCCGCTCCGGACGGCCGACTGAGCTCGATCTCGCGGAACCCAAGCGGGTGGCGGAAGCTGTGGTGGCCATGGGGCTGCAGCACGTCGTCATTACCAGCGTCGCACGCGACGACTTGGCCGATGGCGGCGCCTCCGTGTTTGCTGCCACCATCCGCGCGGTGCGGGAGCGGGTTCCGGGTTGCGGGGTCGAGGTGCTCATCCCGGATTTTCAGGGCAACTGGGATGCGCTCCAAGTGGTGTTGGACGCATCCCCCGACATCCTCAACCACAACGTGGAAACCGTTCGCCGGTTGTCGGACAAGGTGCGTTCCAAGGCGAAGTACGATCGCTCGCTCGAGCTCTTGCGGCGCGCGAAGGCGGCGCGGCCGGACATCCGCACCAAGTCGAGCATCATGGTGGGCGTCGGGGAGACGTGGGACGAGATCCTGGCCACGATGGACGACCTGCGTGCCGCCGGCGTCGACATCTTGACCATCGGGCAGTACCTGCAGCCGACGAAAAAACACCTCAAGGTCGAGCGGTTCTACACCCCGACCGAGTTTCTTCGCCTGCGCGCGGAAGGGTTGCGCCGCGGTTTTCTGCACGTCGAGGCGGGCCCCTTGGTGCGCAGTTCCTACCACGCCCACGAACAGGTGGTGCGGGCGGGCGGTCTGCCGCTGCAGTCCCTCGACGAGGCGGCGCGCCGCCAGTACCTCGACGCCTTGTTGCAGGAAGCGGATCGCAGCGCGAAGCCGGCCAAGGCGTGAGCCAATCGTCCGCCGTGCGGCCTGCCACCGTTTGTCTGGAACGGGAGGAGGGCGGGCGTATCTTCACGCCATCCCGCAAACAGAATGGGAGGGACACTGCGGCATGACGCACCGGAGTGCAATCCGATCGCGTGTGGCGGCGTGCTGGACGGAGTTGGGGCAGACGGCGTACGAAGAGGCGTTGGCCGTGCAGCAGGCGCGGGTGGAAGCGCTGCTCGCAGAGGTGGATGAACGCCAGGTGGTGTACGCCGTGGAACACCCGCCCACCATCACCATCGGGCGCAACGGCAGTGAGGAAAACATCTTGCTGCCGCGGGATCGGTTGGCACAGATGGGCATTTCCGTGTTCGCGGTCGATCGCGGCGGTGACGTGACGTACCATGGCCCCGGTCAAGTGGTCGTCTACCCCATCCTCCACCTGGGACCGTGGGGCAACGACGTCGGTTGGTATGTGCGCAGCCTGGAGGAGAGCGTCATCCTGGCGCTGCGGACAGAAGGGATTCAGGGCGAACGGCGCGAAGGTTACCCTGGCGTATGGGTCGGGGATGAAAAGATCTGCGCCGTCGGCGCGCGCGTGCGCCGGCGCAAAAGCGGCGAGTTTGTCACGTCACACGGCTTGGCGCTCAACGTCACGACCGACTTGTCGCATTTTGGCGTCATCGTGCCGTGCGGCATCCGCGACAAAGGGGTGACGTCGGTGGCACAGGTCACCGGGCGTGCCGCGGACTGGCACGATTGGGCTGGCCGCCTGCGGACGGCGATGGCCGAGGTGTTTGGCTTTGCGTGGGAGACAAGCTGAAAGGGGGCGCGAAGCATGGGCTTGGCAGCGACGGCAGCTTGGATGGTCGGCATCGTGGTGGTGGCCATGGGGGCTGTCTGGGTGGCGAGCGGCATCGTGGGTAAAGGGCGGCGCCGATAACGGTTGGTGCGCATCGGGAGGGACGCCGGGTGGACGAAGCGTGGATTCGAGAGACCTTTTTGCAACTGGTGCAAATCGACAGCCCCTCGCTGCGGGAGGGCAAGGTGGCGGCGTATGTCCGTGAGGTTTTGCAAAGCCTGGGTTTCTCTGTCATCGAGGACGACGCAGGCAAGACGCTCGGCGGGGAGTGCGGCAACCTGATTGCCACCTTACCGGGAGATGCCGGGCGGCGGCGCGTTTTGCTCCTCGCCCACATGGACACGGTGCGGCCGGGAGAAGGCGTGAAACCGCGCGTCTCTGCGGACGGGGTGGTGCGAAGCGACGGCACCACCGTGCTCGGTGCGGATGACAAGGCGGGCATCACCGCCATTCTCGCCGCGGTCAAAGCGCTCGTCGAGCGCAAGCTGCCGCACGGGCAGGTGCAGGTGGTGTTCACCGTCGCCGAAGAGATAGGCCTGGCGGGCGCCAAGCACCTCCATCCGTCGCTCATCGCGTCCGACGCGGGGTTGTGCCTCGATGCGGAGGGACCGCTCGGCACGCTGGTGGTGGCCGGTCCGTCGCAGGTCAAGTGGACGGCGGAGGTCAAAGGGCGGGCTGCCCATGCCGGGGTGGCGCCCGAGAAAGGGATAAGCGCCATCCGCGTCGCCGCGCAGGCGGTGGCCAAGATGCCGCACGGCCGGATCGATGAGGAGACGACCGTGAACATCGGCAGCTTTGTCGGGGACGGGCCGACCAACATCGTGTGCGATCACGTCCGCCTGATTGGGGAAGCGCGCAGCCGCGACGAGCGGAAGCTGGCGCAGGTGATGGCCGACATTGCAGCGGCGTTTCAGCAGGCGGCTGAAGCGTGTGGCGCGGCCGCCTCGCTGCAACATGAGCGCATGTACGACGGGTTTCGGTTCGCTGCGGACCACCCTGTGCGCCAGCTTGCGGAGACGGCCCTGCGCCAGGCTGGCTTTCCGGTGCAGGCGACAGCGACCGGCGGCGGCAGCGACGCCAACATCCTGACCAGCTTGGGCGTGCCGACCATCAACGTCGGCATCGGCTACGAGGACATTCATACCACGAGCGAGCACATCCGGATCCAAGACATCGTCGGGGCTGCGCGGGTTGCGCTCGCGTTCTGCACCTTGGCGTACGGGAGTGAGACAGAAATTGTCCCCGCATCGTTTTTATGAACGGACCGTGGGCACGGAGACGTTGTTCTCCGGGCGCGTCGTCCGCTTGGAGCGCCTGACGGTCGAGCTGCCGGACGGGTCGCGGTCGACCCGGGAGGTCGTCCGCCATCCGGGCGCCGTGGCGGTGCTGGCGGAACCGCGGCCAGGGTATCTTTTGCTGGTGGAGCAATATCGAAAGGGCCCGGAACAAGCGTTGCTCGAGATCCCCGCGGGCAAGCTCGACCCGGGTGAGTCCCCGGAGCGGTGCGCGTTGCGCGAACTTGCGGAAGAGACAGGATACCAGGCGGCCGGCGTGGCGAAGGTGTGCGAGTTCTTTTCCACACCGGGTTTTTCGGACGAAAAGGTCCACTTGTTCGTCGCCAGCGGCCTTGTGCCCGGGCGGAGCCATCCTGACGCGGACGAATGGCTGGCGGTGCATGAACTGCCGCAACAGGAGGTCGCGCGCAAGCTCTGGTCGGGGGAGCTGCGGGACGCGAAAACCATCATCGCCGTCCAATGGTGGCTTTTGCGCGCGAACGGCGGTGCCGACGGAGGAGGGTGCCGGTGAGACAGGATCCGGTGCACACGGAGGCGGCGCGTCAAGCGGATGCGGGGTCTGAAGCGGAGCGCACGGACGGCCTTGGTCTGTGGTTCGCCGACTTTCACATCCACATCGGCCGGGCGATGGGCCGGCCGGTGAAAATGGCGGCCGCGCCCAGCCTGACCTTGGACCGGCTTTTGCATCACGCCCGCGCGGTGAAAGGCTTGGACATCGTCACCGTGATCGACGGCGTCTGCACCGGTGTGCTGGCGGAGCTGACCCGCCTTGTGCAAACGGGTGAGCTCACGGAGCAACCTGGAGGTGGTCTCCGGCACAAAAACGGCCTCGTCGTCTTTCCGGGGGCGGAGGTGGAGATTGCAGGCCCGGCGGGCGGGGCGGCACACTTCGGGGCTTGGTTCCCCACGTTGGCTGCGGCGGCAGACTTTCACGCCTGGCTGGCCACGGTGCAAGGGAATCCCGCGCTCTCTTCGCAGCGAGCCCGCGTCGAGGCGACCGCCCTGCAACGCGAAGTGGCGGCACGGCAGGGCTTGTTCGTCGTCCACCACGCTTTCACGCCGCACAAGGGCCTCTACGGGTGCTGTGTGCGGTCGATGGCCGATATGCTCGAACCTCAGCTCGTCGATGCGGTGGAGCTCGGATTGTCGGCCGATTCCGAGATGGCGGACGGGTTGAGCGAACTCGCGCCATTCACCTTTTTGACCAATTCGGACGCCCACTCCTTGCCCAAGGTGGCGCGCGAGTACAACGCCTTGCGCTTGGCCGCCCCGACGTTCGCGGAAGTGGCCAAAGCCCTGCGTCGGGAGGCGGGCCGGCGCGTCGCCGCCAACTACGGCTTGCTGCCTGAGCTTGGCAAGTACCATCGCTCCGTGTGTGCGGCGTGCGGGGCACCGTGGTCCCCGGGCCAAACCGTATGCCGGTGCGGAAGCCGTCAGGCGGTCGGCGGTGTCCGGGAACGGTTGCGCGAACTGTCTGATTGCGATCCGCCTCGCCATCCGCCGCACCGGCCGCCGTACATCCGGCAGGTGCCGTTGGCGTTCGTCCCTGGGATTGGGGAGAAGTGGTATGCCCGCCTCCTGGCCGCGTTTGGGACGGAGATGGACGTGTTACACCGCACGAGCCGCGATGCGTTGGCCACGGTGTGCGGCGAGGCGCTGGCGGAGCGGATCGATCTCGCCCGCCGCGGGTTGCTCACGGTGGAACCGGGCGGAGGCGGGGTGTACGGACGATTGCGGCTTGCCCAGGCTTAACCTGGCTTTTGGCTGCGGACGTCCATGCCGGATGCGAATGCTTCTATCTTCGCACCATGGCGCATACACTGACCGCGAGCGGGACAAGGTGACCGCGTGGCAAACGGCATGGGGAGGTCGTGGCCGATGCTGGGACGGACTTCCGGATTGCAAAGACGCTCCGGCGGAGGGAAGCTCCATGCACCGCACGCGGGATGGGACCGTTGGCGAAGGGGTGTCGCCGCACTGTATGCCGAGGAGGGTGCGTTCCTCCTGGCGGTCACCCTGTGCGGGATGGTCTTCGGCCTGTTGGTGGCCGGACAACTCAGCCCGAACGACCGCGCGTGGGTGTCACACGCGCTTGCCCGGCTCATCGCGGCAGCGTCCGCAGGTCAAATCCTGCCGAGCGATCAACTTTGGGCGCACCGCGCGCTCGCCGATGCGGGGCTCATCGCCCTCATCTGGGCGTTCGGATTGTCCCTGCTCTGCAATCCGGGCGTGGTGGCGGTGGTGTTTTTGCGCGCGTTTGGCACCGGTTTCGCCGTCGGATTTGCCGTCCTCACCTGGGGATGGCGCGGGCTGATTCTCGCCGGTACGGTGATCCTGCTGCACCAGGCGTTGGCGCTCCTCGCCCTGCTCGCAGCAGGTGTGTCCGCCATGCGCTTTTCTGCGGCGTTTTTGCGCCGGTCGCAGCTGCGTTCCTTTCCACGTGCGCTCACGGGCTACACGTGCATGCTCGGTGCGTGTGCCGCCTGGATGGCCGCCTCTGCGGCTTGGCAGGCGTACGTGGCACCGTTTGTGTTGTCCGCGTTGTGGGGGCGCGGTTAGGGGTGCTCATTTCCCTCTTTGCACGCCGGGATGGCCAAAGGTCAGCCCGGAACAGAGCGAACAAGGTACGCTGCGTTGGACCGCCAAGGAGGCGAAGGCGGCGTTGTGCGCCAAGCGATTCACCGTGCGCAACGAGGGATTTATTTGCGCGAAGTGTGGCCGGGAGGTACCGCCTGCGAAAGGGACCTGCCGCAACCACTGTCCGTTTTGCCTGTTTTCACTTCATGTGGACGTGTTTCCGGGAGACAGGGCTGCAGATTGCGGCGGTTTGATGCGCCCGGTGGAAGTCATCCGCCATCCCCGCAAAGGGTTCCAGGTGGTTCACCGCTGTGAACGGTGCGGTCACACGTCCCGCAACATCCTCTTGCTCGAAGACCCGGTATGTCCGGATGACCTCGAGCGGGCGCTCACCATCATGACCTGCCGCGAGTGAACAAGGGGTTGGTCTTCGTGCAAACGTGGGTTCGCCGCGTGCGCTGGGTGCTCATGGTGATCGGGCTTGCTTGGTTGATGGCCACCGGTTGGCGTATCCTCACCGGGAATGCTCCGCGCAATCCGTATGCACCCCCGCAAGGAGGCGCTTCCACGCCGGTGGCCGGTCGCGGTCCCGAGACGTTCGCGGCCGAGTTGGCGCAAGGCGTCTGGTCAGGCATCGAGGCGTTCTGGCGGGTTGGAAGTTTTTAGTTTTTTCTGAGCAGGATCGGCGCCGCGCGTGTGGAATCAATGATTTTTCGTGGGACGGCCGAGACACGGTGCAGAGGGGTTGCGCATGGAGGCTTGGATCTTGCAGTTTGTGGAGTATTTGCGCGTCGAACGGGGATTGGCTCCCAACACCCTGGCATCCTATCGCAGGGACTTGGAGGCGTTTGCCCATTATTTGGCTGAGCACGGACCGGTATCCCTGACCGAGGTGCGCAGGCCGCACATCGTGCAATACCTTTCCTATCTGAGGTCGCGCGGCCGTGCCAGCGCCACGGTATCGCGCAGCCTGGCCAGCATCCGCTCGTTTTTTCATTACTTGGTGCGCGAAGAGGCGCTTCCAGTCGACCCGACGCTGCACATCGATACGCCCAAGTTGGAAAAACGGCTGCCGCGTGTCTTGACGGAAGCGGAGGTGGAGAGGCTGCTTGCGGCACCAGATCCAACCAGCCCGGCGGGATCGCGGGACAAGGCGATGTTGGAACTTCTGTATGCCACGGGCATCCGGGTGAGCGAATTGGTATCGCTGCGGCTGGCGGATTTGAACCTCACGAGCGGATTTTTGCGTTGCCTCGGCAAGGGCGGCAAGGAGCGCATCATCCCGGTGGGGGAGATTGCGCAGCGGGCGACCGTCCACTACCTGCAGTTTGGGCGGCCGCAGTTGGTGCGGGGCGCCATGGACCACCTGTTCGTCAACCATCATGGGCATCCATTGACCCGGCAGGGATTTTGGAAGATATTGAAAAAATACGCGCGTGCGGCCGGCATTTTCACGGACATCACCCCCCATACCTTGCGGCATTCGTTCGCGACACACCTGTTGGAACGCGGGGCGGACCTGCGCGCGGTGCAGGAGATGCTGGGCCACGCGGACATATCGACCACGCAGGTGTACACGCACCTGACGCGTGCCCGCATGAAAGAGGTGTACGCGGCGTCCCATCCGCGGGCTTGACCTTCCCGCTTACATAAGCGGCCGCATTCGCGGCACGCTATCCGTCGCGGGGGTGAGAGGCATGCCGAAAGGCGTCCGGTGTCTCGTCGAGGAGTGTATCTTCAACGAGGATCGGGACTGCATCGCCGATGCGATTGAGGTGCGGTCGAACGGGAACGACATCGTGGGAACGGCCAAAGGCACGTTGTGCGCGACGTTCCGTTTCCGCAACTTCGATCAAGGGGTGCAGTCCATGCAACCTTCGGTGCATGCTTGACCGCCGTGCTGCGCTTGCCCTGACGGCGCAACGTGCGCGCTCCGGCTCTGCCGGGGCGCGCAACCTTTTTGGTACGCCCGGCATGGGCGAACGTGAAGTAGTGAACGTCCGCGACGGGGTTGCGGGGTTGTGTACGGGGGGTTGTGTGCGCGAGGACGGGGAGGAGACGCCCCCTCCTGCTCGATGGGGATGAAAAGCCGCAGCGGCGTAAACACTATCATGCGCGAGGCGGTGCGAAGCAACGCCTGGGCAGTGCACCGGTGCGTGATTTCGGTTTGTTTGGCGAGGCGCGTGTTCGTTTGGCGAGGCGCGCGATGGATGACGAAGGGGCGATGTGAGACATGCAGCATATGAAGGCAGTATGGTGTGCGGCGGCGCTCACCTTGTCCATGGCGGGGCAGGTGCCGGTCATGGCGGCGCCATTTCCAGCTGCGCGCGCTGCTTTGGCGGGGAACGGCCCCGTGCTGCCGAATCCAGTGCAACCACCTGCGTGGGCTGCGAACCCCAACGCGGGTGCCCCGTCTCCGGCTGGATTGGCCACCCATGCCCGTTCAGCCGTGGTGATGGACTTTGCGACCGGAAAGGTATTGTTTGCCAAAGACCCGCATGCGCGGCTGCCGATGGCGAGCATCACGAAGATCATGACCATGTTGCTCGTCATGGAGGCCGTGGATCAAGGCAAAGCCAAATGGTCAGACCCGGTGAAGACGAGCGAACACGCCGCCAGCATGGGAGGTTCCCAAATCTTCCTTGAGCCGGGAGAGACCATGACGTTGGCCGACATGATGAAAGGCGTGGCCATTGCGTCGGCGAACGACGCCAGTGTGGCGCTGGCTGAACACTTGTATGGCAGCGAAGACGTGTTTGTTCAGCGGATGAACCAGCGGGCGAGAGAACTCGGGATGAAAGATACGCATTTTGTCAACTGCAACGGCCTGCCGGCACCCAATCACTACAGTTCCGCGTACGACATCGCGCTCATGTCGCGCGAGTTGCTCAAACATGAACAGATTACGCGCTGGACGTCGGTGTACAGCGATTATTTGCGCAAAGACACGGCGCATCCTTTGTGGCTTGTCAACACCAACAAGCTTGTCCGGTTTTACGAAGGGGTCGACGGCCTGAAGACCGGCTACACGTCCGAGGCACAGTATTGTCTGTCGGCCACAGCCAAACGCGGCGACTTCCGGGTCATCGTCGTCGTGATGGGTGAGCCCAAGCCAAGCGTGCGGAACGCCGAAGTCGCACAGTTGTTTAATTGGGCGTTCAGCCAGTTTGAAGCCAAGGTGTTGTACCGTGCGGGCCAGCGCGTCACGCTGCTGCGGGTGCCCCACGGTATCCCGGAACAGGTGCCCGTGGTGGCGGGCGACACCGTCGGCGTGATTGCGGAAAAAGGGTCCAACCGGCAGTACACGACCGAGTGGCGGTGGGAAAAGGTGCAACCCCCGTTGAAAGCTGGCCAGCGCGTCGGTACGCTCGTCGTACGGGAAGACGGGCAACCGGTAAGTCAAGTGCCGTTGCTCGCCGCCGTCGACGTGCAACGGGCCTCATTCTGGCAGAGCATTGGAAAGACCATCCGTCGCATCGTCACCTTCGGCCGCGGGTGAGATGAGGGGATGAAGACGCAGCGAGTGTCCCGTGACCCGTGAGACCACGGCAAACGCGCCAGCGCAGCCATGCCCCGAGTGTGTCGTGTGCTGTCGCCGTGCGGCACCGCATGTCTAGGGATGACAGGTGGTGCCGCCGTCGCTCGAACCCCATCGATTTTTATTATTTTTCCGGAAATGAGAATGGGCCGCCGGCCGCGCCAGGTCATGCTTCCGGACCAATGAGGCTGACGGCGCCGCGGTCCAGCACTTCCCGGGCCGAAGCCACGGCCGCGGCGAGCGCATCCGCGGTTCGGCCGCCTGCGACCCATGCTCGTTGCCGCACCTTCTGCAAGGCGATGCGCGGACCGTCGCAATCCTTCCCGCGCTCGCATGCGGCCAACCCGGCTTCGGCATGGCGGATGGCTTCGTCCGTCCGGCCGCGCGCCAGGTTGGCGTGAGCGCACACCAGATGGGCAAACGACACCGCCCGCGGGTGGTTACGCGCACGCCTGAGCGATTCTGCTCCGTCCGCCAAGGCTCCCTCTGCGTCTCCTGTCAAGAGGCGGCACCACCCGCGTTCCGCGAGCAGGTTGGCGGCGCGGATGGCGTCGTTCGCAACGTCCCCTTCATCCAGGCATGCGGTGAAGTGTTGGACGGCTTCCTCGCATCTGCCTTGCAGCCGCAGCAGCACCCCTTGGTTGACGCGGCACTGCGAGAGCCCGCGCGTATGGTGGATGGCGCGGTAGTGTTCCACGGCCTCATCGGTGAAGCGGGCTGCTTCCTCGTAGCGCCCGTGGGCGGCGAGGGCGTAGGCCAAGCCGTGGCAGATGAGGGCGCGGTCGCCCGTGCTCGCGCCGAGATCGCTGTGCGCGTACGCAGCCTCGTAGTAAGTGAGCGCCGAACCGTAACGGCCTGCGGACAATTCGATGCGCCCGAGGTGCATCTCCACTTTGCAGAGCAGCGGCACTGCGATGCCAGGGTGGCGCAGGAGCGTCTCTCTGGCACGGAGCCAATAGAGCCGGGCGAGCCCTGTCTCATCCCGCCGCTTGTAGACCTGCGCCGCTTTGTGGTAGGCGCGGATGACGAGCGGGATGTCGTCGTGGGCCAATGCGGCTTCGGCAGCCTGTTCGTAGCAGGAGACCGCGCGCGCGTCCGCTTGCAGGCGTTCATAACAGTCGCCGAGGTCTTCGAATACGTTTTCCTCGCGCAGATGATGCGGCAGCCCGGGCAGGACGAGCAGGGACTCCAGGCGTTTCGCCGCCTCTGCAAACCGCTCCCTGCCGAGTAAGTTTTTCGCCTGCCGGTACGTCTGCACCGCGTCCGCAGGATTTGCCCCGTCAGGCGCGAACACCGTCACCGGGACCCCCATCCTTTCGGCCACGTGCGCGAGCAGCGACGGGGAGGGGACGGCGTCGTCCTGTTCAATCCGCGCCAACGTCTTGGTGGAAACGTATCCGTCCGCCACATCCTCCAAGCTCATCCCGCGCTCCGTCCGCAAGGCGCGGATTTTCGATCCGATGGTCGACACGCTGACACCACCTTCTGCATCGGCGTGCTTTTTCTGCACGCTTGAAGTACACCCGGTCAAACGCAAAGGCTTCACCAAGCTTGGAGACACATGTCCATTTCATTGTACTCGATGTCGTCAGAATTTCCTACCGAGCTTCGCGAACCTTGCTTGACCTGTTTGTCGAATGATAGGAAATTCCCACGAGTTTTGGCAGCCGGCAGGACTTTCTCATCCCGACCGCAAAAGATGGAGGGTGTGTCTCAGAATGCGGGTGGGAAGGAGACTTGCACAAGGTGGCTATGGAAGTTCACAAAGTGGATGGCGTTTTGGTCGTCCGGCTGCAAGGAGAACTGGACCACCATGTGGTCGAACAGATCCGGGACGAGATAGAACGGGAACTGGCATGGGTGAGGCACCGGGCTTTGGTATTGTCGTGCCGGGGCGTGTCGTTCATGGACAGCTCCGGTCTCGGACTCGTGCTCGGACGGTACCGTTCCGTCTCCTCGCACCGGGGGCGGATGGCGTTGTGCGAAGTCGGGCCATCCTTGATGAAGCTGTTCGAGCTGTCGGGCATTCTGAAGATCGTGCCCGTCTTCCCGGACGAAGAACAAGCGATTGCCCACGTGAAGGAGGCATAGGAAGCCATCATGGCGAGCAAACTAAACAGTGATGCGCTTTCTGACAACTATATGCGAATCCAGTTCGCGAGCCGCTCGGAGAATGAGTCGTTCGCCCGCGTGGCGGTCGCGGCGTTCGTCGCCCAAATGGATCCGACGGTGGAGCAATTGACCGAATTGAAGACGGCCGTGTCTGAGGCGGTGACCAACGCCATCATCCACGGCTACGAGGAGGGTCCCGGGGAGGTGCGGATTGAGTGCCGTATCCGGGACGGCACCGTCGAGGTCGTCGTCGAGGACGACGGGGTGGGCATCGCGGACATTGAGCAGGCGCGCCAGCCGATGTATACCTCGCGGCCCGAACTGGAGCGTTCTGGCATGGGGTTGACCATCATGGAGAGCTTCGTGGACGAACTGATCATCGATTCGGCGCCGGGCCGCGGGACGCGCGTCATCATGAGGAAAACCATCGCGCCCAAACGCGAAGGGCATTGAAGGAGCATGTCACATGGAACATGCGAGGGACGCGGAGGACAGGACGCAGAAATTCAGCGACGAAGAGGTGCGGCAACTCATCGGGCGCAGTCAGCAGGGAGATGCTGCTGCGCGCGAGCAGTTGGTGTTGGCCAACCAGCGCCTGGTTTGGGCCGTCGTCCAGCGGTTTCTCGGCCGAGGCTACGATCCGGATGACTTGTTTCAGATTGGCTGCATCGGGTTGATGAAAGCCATCGATAAGTTCGATTTATCCTACGACGTGAAATTTTCAACGTACGCGGTGCCGATGATCATCGGGGAGATCCAGCGTTTTCTGCGGGATGACAGCACCGTGAAAGTCAGCCGCAGTTTAAAGGAACAGGCGCGGCACATCCGCCGTGTACGGGACGAGTTGACGAGGCGGCTCGGACGGCAACCCTACATCAGCGAGATCGCGAAGGAACTGGGGATGGAACCGTCGGAAGTGGTGTTGGCGCAGGAGGCGCTGCGGGCCCCCGCATCCATCCACGAGACCGTGTTCGAAAACGACGGCGATCCGATTTACCTCATGGACCAGATTGCCGACGAGGAGAGCGAGGAATGGTTTGACAAGCTCGCCTTGCATGAAGTGCTGAACCGGTTGCCTGAACGGGAACGGCTCATCATGTACATGCGTTTCTTTCAGGACAAGACGCAGTCCGACGTGGCGAAGGTGCTCGGGATTTCGCAGGTGCAGGTATCCCGTCTTGAAAAGCGCATTTTGCGCACCATCCGCGACCAGTTAACCTAAGGTTTCGGCATCAGGGTGCCGAGTATGGGGGGCTGGTTGCGGGCACAATACCATCCGCATCGCCACTTTTCAGGATGGTGAGGCGGAGGTATGGGCCCGGTCAGTCGGCAGGAACAGATGGCATACCAAAGGAAGGCCCGCCGCTACATCCCCAATCGCCCCATCGCAAAAAACACGGTGCGGGCGTTTCTCGTCGGCGGCGGGATCTGCGTGCTGGGGCAAGCGATCCAGCATGCGTTCGTGCGCTTTGCGCATTTTACGGTGAAGGACGCGGCCAATCCGACGGTGGCCGTCCTGATCCTTCTGTCCGTGATCTTTACCGCCCTCGGCGTGTATGACAAGTTCGCGCAGTGGGCGGGCGGAGGGTCCGCGGTGCCGGTCACCGGTTTCGCCAACACCATGGCGTCCGCAGCCATGGAGTACCGCAGCGAGGGATGGGTGAACGGGGTCGGCGGCAGCATGTTCAAGCTGGCCGGCGCCGTGATTGTGTTCGGGGTGGTGAGCGCCTTTTTCGTCGCGCTCGTCCGGTACATCATCGGACATCTGGCAGGATGAAGCAGGCGGCTTGGCCAGCGCATCGGGCATGATGATTCATGCGGACGATGATTCAGGCGGACACAGGCAAAGGAGAGATCAGGATGCCGAAGTCAGGCCGTCAGACTTGGGTGTTTGCGTCCGCGCCGCGCGTCATCAGCCGGGCGACGGTGGCAGGAAAAAACGAGAGCCAAGGGCCCCTCGGGACGTGCTTCGATATCCGTCACCACGACGACCGCATGGGGGAAGACACGTGGGAGCACGCGGAGCGGGCATTGGCCGACGAAGCGTTCGCCCTTGCGCTCGCGAAGGCCAATCTGAAGCCGGAAGACATCGATCTCGTGGTCGGCGCGGACCTGAACGCCCAGCTCATCAGTTACTTTTTCAGCCTGCGCCATTACGCGGTCCCTGCCATGGGGATGTACGCTGCCTGCGCTTCCATCTGCCAATCGTTGGCTGTCGGTGCGCTCGCCATCGACAGCGGCATGGCGGAACGGGTCCTCGTCGGGACATCCAGCCACTTTTCCACCGCGGAGCGGCAGTTTCGCTTCCCGACCGAATACGGCGCGCAAAAACCGCCGAGTGCCCAGCGCACCGTCACAGGCAGCGGCGCCGCCGTGTTGGCCCGGACGGGCAGCCCCATTGCCATCACGATGGCGACCGTGGGCCAGGTTCTGGACTACGGCCTCGAGAGCCCGTGGGAGATGAACGCCGCCATGGCTCCGGCGGCCGCGGCCACCATCGCCGCCCATCTCGCCGACACGGGGCGGACGCTCGCCGATTACGATTGTGTCGCCACCGGCGATCTCGGTTTCGTCGGCCACGAGATCCTCTGCGATCTGCTCAAGGAGCGCGGCATCGCGGTGCCTGACAACGTCACCGACTGCGGCATGCTCATCTTCGACCGCAATCAACCTGAGGTGTACAGCGGCGGCAGCGGTTGCGCGTGCTGCACCATGGTGACGTTCGGATATCTGCTGCGGAAGTTGGAAGAAGGGGAGTGGCGGCGCATCCTGGTCGCCGCGACGGGAGCGCTGTTGTCGATGGTCAGCGTGCAGCAGCAGGACACCATCCCCTGCATCTCCCACGCGGTGGTCTTCGAGCGAAAGGAGGACGGATCGTGAGCATCACCTGGACGACGTATTTCTTTGCGTTTCTGGTCGGCGGCGCCATCTGCGCCGTGGGCCAAGTCCTGATGGATTCCCTGAAGCTGCCGCAGGGCCACGTGATGGTGGTTCTCGTCGTATCCGGCGCCGTCTTGGCCGGGCTCGGCTGGTACGATCCGCTCGTGCGCCTGGCGGGGGCGGGCGCCACCGTGCCCATCACCAGTTTTGGCAACGCCATCGTGCAGGGGGCGATGGCGGAAGCAGAGCGCCACGGGTTGATAGGGATTTTAAGCGGCATCTTCGAGGTGACGAGCTCAGGGGTCTCCGCCGCCATCCTTTTCGCGTTTCTCGCCGCGTTGTTCGCGCGCCCCAAAGGTTGAGGAGAGAAAAAGGCCTCCTGCTTGCGCATAGGAGACATGATCCTCCGACACCCGCCTTGCCGCCGCGCGGCCTAAGGTCATACACTGCGGTGAAGCGAAGGGAGAGGTGAGGACGCTTGGTGAGCGTGTTGATGATGTTGCCGCGGTTGCTGCGGTATTTCGGGATGTTTCAGGTCTTTTTCGGCGTCGTCCGCCCGTTGTGGCCCTACGTGTCCCGCCTGTGGCAGCGCCGGTCCGGCGCCCCCGCAGCAAACCACCTTGCCCTCGCATGACGCCGCCCGGCGCATCCGCCGGGCCCGGCCCTTCCCGCGCAGGTCTTCTTTCCCCAAATCCTCCGCCGAGTTTCAGCAGGCAAGAGGTTTTCTCCGCCGCGATGCGGAATACCATCCATCAGGTCCGCAGCGGACAAAAAGCGCCGCCGCAGGTTGGCTTTGCCTTGCCATGGCTGCCGTTCGGAGGGATGGCGTGTACCGATTGATCTTTCGCACCCAAGGCGATGTGCAACCGGACATTCAGGTTATCGAACGCGGGCGCGTCCGCTACCTCCGCTTTGGCGATCACGGTGGATGGCAGGGCGCCATCGACGTAAGCCGACCCGACCGGCCGGTGTTTCCGTATCAACGCGCGTTCATGACCCTGGCCGACAGCCTGCCGCGTGTCGAACGATTCCTCTCCGTCGGTGTCGGCACCGGGACCGCACTGCGCCATGTGGCGCACCGCCATCCGCAGGCCCGGCTGACGGGGGTCGAGATCGACCGGCGGGTGATTGACGTCGCGACGGCGTTTTTCGCTTGTCCGGGGCCCGACCGGGTGGAATACTGGATCGGCGATGGCGTGTGGTTCCTCGCTGCCGCCCGCACCTCGTTCGACCTGGTGTTCGTCGACGCGTATTTGTCGGACCGGGTATACAGCCCGTGCGTCACACCCGAGTTTGCGCGCCGGTTGGCGGAGGTGGTCGCGCCGGATGGCGTGGCCGCATGCAACCTGATTTTCGCTTGGCCGCCATCCGGGATGATGCGGGCGTTCCTCGATGCGGCTGCCGGATCGTTCGCCGGCGTATGGCTGCTTCCGGTAGGTTTGCCGGGCGGTGAACAAAACGTCCTCGCCGTCTTTGCGCAACGAACCGACGTCGGACCGGCATGGCGGCGCACGATGATACGCCATCCTTGGTTGCACTGGTCGGAACGGTGGTTGTGGCCGTGGCGGTTGCGGACGTACCATTGACGGGAGGGAACGACTTGCTGGACTTCTTTGGCCCGGACTTTTTGTTTCGCATCATCGCCGTCGTGACCGGGTTGGTGGTGCATGAGTTCGCACACGCGGTGGTTGCCGACTGGCTCGGCGACAGGACGCCCCGCCTCGCCGGGCGCTTGACGCTCAACCCGCTGGTCCACTTCGATCCGATCGGTCTCCTCCTCATGTTGTTTGCGCCCATCGGCTGGGCGAAGCCGGTGCCGATTCAGCCGGCCAACTTTCACTGGCCGAGATACGGTCTCGTCATCACCGCGCTTGCGGGTCCGATGTCGAACCTCCTGTTGGCGGTCGCGTCCATCGCCGCGCTCGACGCTGCCCATCTGCGCGACCCGTACGGGTTTTGGTTTATGTTGTTGAACGGGATGTTCATGGTGAACGTCAACCTCTGTGTCTTCAATCTCATCCCTGTCCCGCCGCTCGACGGGGCGCGGATCCTGGCCGGATTCCTCCCCAGGCGGTGGGCGATGGTGTACCACCAGTGGGAGGTCTACGGGCCGTTTGTCCTCCTGTTGGCCGTGATGGTGCCACAGGTTCGCTACGCGGTCTTTGGTACGCTGTTCTTGGCGGCGCAAAGCTGGATTGGCTCGTGGTTCGGGTGGTTCGGCCTGCACCTCGGCTGAGGCAGGGAGGAGGTGGTCACGTGGCGGTCGAGGTCGTCCTCGAAAACTTCTCGGGCCCTTTGGACCTGCTCCTGCACTTGGTGCGCAAGCAAGAGGTGGACATCCGCGAGATCTCCATCTCGGACATCACGGAGCAATACTTGAGCTACTTGCGGACAATGGAAGAGTTGTCGCTCGAAATCGCCAGCGAATTCGTCGTGATGGCGGCGACGCTGTTGGCCATCAAGAGCCGGATGCTCCTGCCGCGGCCGCAACCGGCCAAAGAAGAGGTACCGGAAGAAGACCCGCGGGAAGCCTTGATTGCCCAGCTGATGGCGTACCAGCGGGTCAAGTGGGCGGCGGAGGAATTGCGGGCGCGCTATGCTGCCCGGAGCTTGGTCTACGCGCGTGATCCGCTGGACCTCTCGCCTTACCGTGCGCAACCCGCCCCCTCGCTCACCGGGGTGACGCTGTGGGACCTCTTGGACGCCTACCGCCGATGGATGGCCCGCCGCCCGAAACCGGAGCCGGTCGCGGCCATGCGCGGCCACGTGGTGAGCGTCGAGGAGATGATGGAGCGGATGATCCGGTTGCTGCGCCGCGCCGGCCGCTTGCCGTTTTACGCCTTGCTGCGCAGCGCGCACAGCCGCAGCGAGATCGTCTCCGGGTTTCTCGCCCTGCTTGAATTGATGAAGGCCCAGGTTGTCCGCTGTCTGCAGCCGCACCCGTTCGGGGAAATTGAAGTGGTCTTGGCGGAGACGGCGGGTTGCGTGGTGTAGGCGGACGTACGCCTCTGCGTCGTCCAAAGGCAAGGAGGGAGATGGGTGCTTGTGTCGTTGCTGGGAGCGCTTGAAGCGGTCCTTTTCGCTGCGGGAAGCCAAGGCATGACGACGGAGGAACTGGCGGACGTTCTGCAGGTTCCGGCTCATGAGGTGCGGGCGATGTGCGCGGAGTTGGCGGCTGCCTACGATGCGAGAGAAGCCGGGATCAAGCTGGTGGAGTGGGGCGGGTCTTGGCAGTTGGTCACCCGGCCGGAGCACGCGGTGTACCTGCGGCGAATGGCGTCCGTCCCGCCGCCGCCGAACCTCAGTTCCGCGGCCCTCGAGGTGTTGGCCATCATCGCGTATCATCAACCCATCACGCGGTACGCCATCGAATCCCTCCGCGGCGTGCAGTCGGACCGTGCCATCGCGACGCTCTTGCAGCGGCAACTCATTCAGGAGGTTGGACGGGAAGACGGTCCGGGCCGTCCCATCCTTTACGGCACCACCGATGTGTTCTTACAAGCGTTCGGCCTGCAGAGTCTCGATGACCTGCCGCCCCTGCCAGAGGACCTTGGACAGCCGGAAGGGCTGTCCATCTTCGACTTTCCCGATCCCGTGCCGCGGGATTAAGGGCAAGTGCGTATGGGAAAAGCGCGGGGCGGGCAGATTACAACCGTGCCGCAAAGAGGGTGGGACGGTTGTTGCCAGTGCTCTGCGCCGCCACGGTGTTCGCTGTGCTTTTCCTGTTCGCAGTTCTCATCTATCATGCTCCCTTGCGGATGACCGTCTCCTTTCGGCACGTCGGACATGACGACACAGGATTCGTCGATATCCGGGGATTGGGTGGTCTGTTGCACTTCCGTCGCACCCTGACCGGGCTCGACCTTGGGTTCTCCTCCGAGGGGCCTTCGGTCAAGGTCGCGCGTCCGCCACAAGCAGGCCGCGAACGGCAAGCCCATGCGCATGGTGAAACCGGTGGTGAACCCGGTGGTGAAACCGGCCGACCGGCAGGCCGCGCCGCAAACCGGGACGCTGCATACCGCCGTGCGGCATCCGCAACCGCCCTGACCGCGGAAGAAGTATGGCACGTGCTGCGCGACATCAGCCTGGTCCGGCGGATTTGGGCGGTGCTCTGCGACGTGTTCCGACGATTGACGGTCGATGAACTGCGCCTGTCCCTGCGTGTGGGTACCGGCGACGTCGTGACGAGCGGCGTGGTGTGTGGAACGGTCTGGGCGGTGCTGTCGATGCTGGTCGGCCGCTGGACGGGGACGAGCTCGTTCCGTCAAGTCCCCGTCTTGCGGGTGGTACCGGATTACCAGCGGCGGGTGTTGGAGGGAGAAGCGCACTGCATATTGCGCATCCGCCTCGGACACGCTATCCGCGCAACGTATCGTCTAGTTGCGCTGTGGAGAAGGAGGAAGCGAGATGGAGCACCCGATTCAGGGACTGATGCAGACCGCGATGTCCAGCATCCGTGAGATGGTGGACGTGAACACCATCATCGGCGATCCGGTGGAAACACCCGACGGGACGGTCATCCTGCCGGTTTCCCGCGTGGGATTCGGATTTGCGGCCGGGGGGAGCGAATTTCAAGTATCCGGGGGACAGCAAGGCGGCGGATCCGGCCAAGCGGCGGCGAAGGAACACCCATTTGGCGGCGGTTCCGGCGGCGGCGTCTCCATCGTGCCCATCGGGTTTCTCATCGTCAACGGCAACAACGTGCGCCTCTTGTCGACCGATCACCCGAACCAGCTGTACGACCGCTTGATTGATCTGGCGCCGACCGTGGTGGACAAGATCCAAGCGCTGCTTCGCGGTTCAGCCGGATCGAAAGGCAAAAGCCAGAGCGCCAAGGAGGATGACGACGAAGAACGCGGCAAGCCGATGTGAAGCTGCGCAGGGGTGAAGCTGCCGAAGCCATCCTGCGCGCGTCCGTGTCCACACCGCCCCTCGTCCTAATTGCGCATCAGCTGGCATACCCTTGAAGCAGACGGAATGCCATCAGGGGGTGCCAGCTTGATTGATTTCATCTGGCTGCTCTTGTTTTTGGCCGGGTTGCTGACCGCAGCCTGCACAGGTCGGATGGACGCCGTGGCGCGCGCGGTCTTGGGCGGTGCGGAACTCGGCGTCGAGTTGTCCATCGGACTCGTCAGCGTCATCACCCTCTGGTTGGGGTTGATGCATGTCGCGACCCAGGCGGGGCTCGTCGATGGGTTATCCAAGCTGTTGCGGCCGGTCGGACGCTGGTTGTTTCCTTCCGTCCCGCCGGACCATCCGGCCATGGGCGCCATCCTTGCGAATATGACCGCCAACATTCTCGGCATCGGCAACGCGGCCACACCGCTCGGCATGAAGGCCATGCAGGAACTGCAGACCCTCAATCCTGACAAAGAGACGGCGAGCGACGCGATGTGCACGCTGCTGGCGGTGAATACCGCCAGCATCACGCTCATTCCGACGACCGTGATCGCCATCCGGATGCAACTCGGTTCGCACGATCCGACGGCCGTGGTGGGCACGACGCTCATCGCCACTGCCTTGGGCACTGCCGGGGCGATTGTGTTGGACCGCGCCTTTCGTGCTTGGTCGAAGCGGAGGCGCGCCTGATGCAGGCCGTTATCTCGATGGTCTCCTCGTGGTTGCTCCCTTCGCTCATCGCCGTCATCCTTGTCACCGGCTACGCCCGGCGCCTCCCTGTGTATCACGTGTTCGTCGCAGGCGCCAAAGGAGGGTTTGCGTGGGGTGTGCGCCTCATTCCGCATCTGGTCGCCATGATGGTGGCGGTTCAGGTGTTTCGGGCTTCCGGGGCGATGGATATCATGGTGCACGGGTTGTCGCCGTTGCTTCATTGGCTGCACGTGCCTCCGGAGGTGGCGCCGCTCGGTTTGCTCCGTCCCATCAGCGGGCAGGGAAGCTTGGCCTTGTTGATAGACATTTTGAAAGAAAAAGGACCGGATTCGACCCTTGGCCTCATTGCCTCGACCATGCAAGCGAGCACCGACACGACGCTGTACATCATCACCGTCTACTTCGGCAGCGTCGGCATCCGCAACATCCGGTACGCGCTCAAGGTCGGATTGCTCGCCGACTTCATCAGCGTCCTCGCCAGCGTCTTCGCCGTGCACTGGGTCACAGGGAAATGGTAAAATCACGTGGAAGTGGGCAACAATCTTGAATGAGGTCAAACTGCCGCCAAGGGGCCGTGCTGCTTCCATCGGGCAGCAGAGCTTCCGCAGTCGGCGAGGAAGCGTTGCGCAGGGGCGTGAGCAGACGTGGCGTTGGAACGGTTGCAAAAGGTGTTGGCGCGGGCCGGGGTGGCTTCCCGGCGCGCCTGTGAAGCGTTGATCACAGCAGGGCGGGTCGCGGTCGACGGCGAGATCGTCCAGACGCTCGGAACGAAGGTGGACGCCGCCACGCAGACCATCACCGTCGACGGCAAGCCCATCTCGCTGGCATCTCCGGTGTGCTTGATGTTGCACAAACCCACGTCCTACATTTCCTCTGTCTACGACCCGGAGGGCCGCCGGACCGTGATGGCGTTGTTGCGCGGGGTGGACGAGCGCGTGTATCCGGTCGGCCGGTTGGATTACGACAGTACGGGCTTGTTGTTGTTTTCAAACGACGGGGAGCTCACCCACCGGCTACTCCACCCTTCATGGAAGGTGGAGAAAGTGTACCGCGTCACCGTATTGGGCATGCCGGAGCGCGAAGTGATCCGCAAATTGCGCGAGGGCGTACCGCTCGAAGACGGGGTGACACAGCCGGCGGATGTCCGGGTACTCCGCCATCACCCGCTTGAATCGGTGCTGGAGATCACCATTCGCGAAGGGCGCAACCGACAGGTGCGCCGGATGTTTGAAGCGGTGGGTTACCCGGTCAAGCGCCTCAAACGAGTCCGGTTCGGACCGCTGGAACTCGGCGGCTTGCCCCCCGGGCGGTGGCGGTGGTTGACGCGCGAGGAGTGGGATGCGCTGTACCAGAGCGTCGGTCTCACGCCGCCGCCGTACCGCGTCCCGGCCCCTCCGGAAGCCGTACGGAAACGGTCTGGTCATCCTCCTTATGCTGTCGCGGCGCGGAAACGGTCGGTTCGTTGACCGCGCGGCTCAGGTCGGTTCACATCCGGATGCAGGATGTGGCTTGGCGGTACACGAAGCAGGTGGGCACCTCGTGCAGGTGCCTTTTTTCTGTCTGGTTGCCGGCGCCGGTGACGGCGGGCATAATGAAGCTACCATGGTGCTGGATACGGAGGGATGGCACATGGACCACCCACCGCGCGTGCTGGTCGTCGACGATGAGGAGCGGATCCGGCGTTTGGTTCGCATGTACCTCGAACGAAACGGTTTTGCGGTGGATGAGGCGGAGGACGGACCGACGGCCCTCGAAATGGCTCGGCGCGGAGGATACGCTGTCATCATCCTGGATATCATGTTGCCAGGCATGGACGGACGCGCTGTGTGTGTGCAGATCCGCCAGCATTCGCAGGTTCCCATCATCATGCTGACGGCGGCGGGGGACGAGGTCAGCCGCATCCAAGGTTTTGAACTGGGAGCGGACGATTACGTCGTCAAGCCGTTTAGCCCGCGCGAACTGGTGATGCGGGTCAAGGCGTTGTTGAAGCGTGCGGGGGATGGCGCCGATTGGTCGGCGTTGCGTCAGGTGCTCACGTTTCCTGATCTCCATATTGATGTCGACGCCCGGCGAGTGGAAGTATGCGGCAAAGAAGTCAACCTCACACCCAAAGAGTTCGATCTCCTTGTCTACATGGCCCAACGACCGGCGCGGGTGTTTACCCGGGAAGAGTTGCTGCGCGACGTGTGGAACTATCAGTTCTACGGAGACCAGCGCACGGTGGACACGCATGTCAAACGGTTGCGCGAGAAACTGGGCCAGCACTCCGAACAGGTCAGCCGGTACATCGCGACCGTCTGGGGCGTCGGGTATAAGTTTGAGGTGTCGCCGTGATTCGGAACAGCATCGTGGCAAAATTGTGGCTGACCATCGTCGGGATGGACGTGGTGGTCTTGGTGCTGTTGTCCGTGATGCTGGAGCAGTTTTTTGACAACTACGTCTACCAACTCCAATCCCGGCAACTGTTGCGGTTGACCGCTTCGGTCGAAACCTTGGCCGAGAAGCAGGGGGAAAGGGTGGCCCGCGAAGTCGCGCAGGCGTTGGCAGAGGGCCAGCACGCGCAGATCCGATTCCTCTCGGGACGTGAAGGGGCGAACGCACTGGCCGCGCTCCATCCCGAGGAACGCCGGGCCCTCGACAACGGCCGTCCGGTGGTGCTGCGCACAGTCTGGCGCGACCGAACCTACGTCAGTGTGTACGCCCGCCTGCACCAGGACGACCGCCGGTTGTTGCAGGTTTCGCAGGAAGTGAGCGTTTCGGATGCCGACATCGCCCGCATGCGCAACCTGGTCATCCTCGCCACGTGCTTCGGCGTGCTGTTGGCGACCGGTCTTGCGTTTGTGGTCTCCAAGAACCTGTCGCGTCCGCTCTTGCAGATGAACGAGGTGGCGGAGAAAATGGCCAAAGGCCAATTTGACGTCCGCATTGATGTGGCCACCCACGACGAAGTCGGGCGCTTGGGCAGGACGTTCAATCAACTGGCCAACGACCTGAAGGGAACCATTGCGCTGTTGTCGAATGAAAAAGCCCAGTTGGCGAGCATCTTGTCCTCGTTGGCGGACGGCGTCATTGCGACCAATTCGGTCGGACAGGTGACGCTGGCCAACCCGCCGGCGCTCGCGTGGTTGTTTCCCGACCACCGCGGTGCGGGGCATGAAATTGGCGTCGGCCATGAACCGGTACGGCCGTTTGCGTTGCCGGCGCCGTTGCACCATCTCGTCCAGGATGTCTTGCGCGAAGCGCGCATCCTCACGCGGGAGGTGTCGTTGGGCGGTCGGACGGTGCGCGTGACGCTGACCCCGTTGCGGGATTCCGCGACGGCCAACCTGCGCGGCGTCGTGGCGGTGTTGCGTGACGTGACGGAGGAGCGCCGTTTGGAACGGCTGCGCCGCGACCTCATCGCCAATGTGTCGCACGAATTGCGCACGCCGCTGAGTATGCTGCAGGGGTACACGGAGGCGCTGCTCGACGACTTGGCCGCAGATCCTGAGCAGAGGCGCGAGCTCACGGAGATCATTCATGATGAGACCCTGCGCATGCGCCGCCTGGTCAACGATCTGTTGGACCTGGCGCAACTGGAATCCGGGCATCTGCCGATGGTCTACACCCGCTTTCGCTTGGATGAGTTGTTGAAACGGGTGGACCGCAAGTTTCAAGCGCTCGCTCAAGAACGGAAGGTGACGCTGTCCACCCGTTGCCCTGTCGAACCTTGCGAGATGGAAGGGGACGTCGGCAGGTTGGAACAGGTGTTCACCAACCTGTTGGACAACGCGCTGCGCCACACGCCCCCCGGGGGCCGGATAGACGTGACCCTCCGTCCGCAGGATGACCGTTACGAAGTCGAGGTGGCAGACACCGGCACCGGTATCCCGGAAGAAGACCTGCCTTACATTTGGGAGCGGTTCTATAAGGCCGACAAGGCGCGCACCCGCGGCAACTCGGGAACCGGTCTCGGTCTTGCCATCACCAGGCACATCGTCTTGGCGCACGGGGGAGACGTGCGCGTGCAGAGCACGGTGGGGCAAGGCAGTGTCTTCACCGTGATGCTGCCGAAGAACCCGCGCGTGGCGCCCTTGCCTCACGATGGAATGGATGATTAGGAGGCAGAACGGCACATGGCTTGGGTGTATTACCTCAAACTGGTCGATACGAAATTTCAAGCGCAGTGTCTGGCCGCGCGGTTCGAAGACGCCCAAGGCTGGCTGTACCGCCAGGTGCCCAAATACGTAGGCGTCTTTCGAACCAAGCACGGCAGGTATGGCATCAAGGTCCTTTGGTAATCCTCCAAGATGAGGCCAAGCCGCGTGACGGACCCGTTCATCCCCGCGCGGACGGGTGACGCACCCGCTGTTCGTCACATCGGCTTTTTCGGCTGAGCTGACCTTCCGAAGTCGGTATGCCGGCGTTCCACCAGCAGTTCGATGAGCAGGGTCAGGAACTCTGCGTCTTCCCTGGGTAAGTAACTCATGCGGTGCGCTGCGTACAGGTAGGGTGTCGACGCCTCGTTGAGGATGAAGTTTTGCAGCACGGGTGGCAACTCATCGGTGGACTTGTACATCTTCGGGATGGTCATGGGCATGGCTTCGATGAGTGCGGTGATGGGAACGCCCAAAGCTTCGGCCAGCCTGCGGGCGTAGTCGAGGGATGGGTTGCGTTTCCCGCGTTCCAAGGACGAGATGTGCGGTGTCGAGATTCCGGTCCGCAAGGACAGTTCCTGCTGTGACCATCCCCGTTCGCGGCGAAGGCGGCGCACTCGGGCACCAAAGCTTTCCTGTCCGGGCACCGGGATCCCTCCTTCCTTGTAGGAATATGTTGTCTACGTACACTAGGGTAGTCCTCTCCGTTCGATTTGTAAATATCATGTGATAAATAATTTTTAAGCTTTTGTGCGTGTCCGGGATACACATGGCGTCTCAGGTTGAGGCATCGATGGATATGACGGCGGAAGATCATGTGGTTTCTGAGGGGATAAGCACGGAGGAGTTCGCGCATCTCCAAGCCTTCCTGCGCGTCACGGAACGGGTGGTCGTGATCACGGGCGCCGGGATCAGCCGCGCCAGCGGTCTTCCTTTGGGGCATGACCGAGTGGACGGGGTCCCCCTGGAAATCGTCTTTGAACCACGGTTTTTCCAGGAAGACCCGGTGCGGTTTTATGCGCTGTACCGCCACCTGCTGACCTGGTGGCAGCAGGCTGTGCCCAACGCCGCTCATGTCGCCATCGCCAAACGCGGTGCTTGGGTGATCACGCAAAACATCGACGGTCTGCACCGGCGTGCCGGCTCGTCGCGGGTGATTGAACTGCACGGCAATCTGCGTGAACTGCGGTGCGGGGCATGCGGCCAGATTTATCGCAGCGATCTGGTGTTTCGCGAACCCGTCCCGCGTTGCCGTCTGTGCGGGCGGTTACTCAGCCCGGGTTTCACGATGGAAGGACAACCCGTGCGCCATTTTGCCCGCGCGGTCGATTGGGTTGGCCAGGCGGACGCCCTCCTGGTGATTGGCACGCAATTGGCAAAGGAGCCGGTTCGCCGTCTGCCGGAAATCGCTCGGCGGAACCGGCGTTTGGTGGTGTGGATCAATGAGGAGGCTGAAGTGTGGGTACCCCGCTTGTTCGACATCCCGCGGCTACAAGGCAGGTTCACCAGCGCGCGTCCGGGTCGGACGTGACAAACGCGATGGCCAAAAACGCACCTGCCATAGCCAAAAAGACACTGGCCAACGTGATGGCGTGCTGGGAGAAGAAAATGGCGACCAAGGCGAAGATGGCGCACATGATGGCGATACCGAGATAGTATTTGAACAAGACGGCTCCTCCTCCCTCGTCTCTGGTTTCATCATATCACTTCTTAGAGTTTTCGCAATCAGGTGCCGTCATCCTTTGGGCATGCATCCGGCCGCAAGCAAACCCAGGGCCGGCGTCTCCCCGGGGCAGGCACCTCTTGGGCCTTGCGCTGCAACCTTGTCCCTGAACGTCCCTATTTTCAACCATCCCCCTTTTGCGTATAATGAGGACAGACTTTCCCATATCCTTTTGCACGATGGCCCCCTAATCTGGTTGGTTTACCGCAGGGGGCTTTCGTGTACCGTGAAGGAGCAGGAGGGCACGCAGCGTGCCGCACTACGGATTGATTCTCGAGCAGAGCCGCAAAGCCAGGGCTGCGCGCCATGTGTATGAATACCTCCGTCAGCAAGCAAACGGCGTGTTTGAACCGGCGGTGATGTGGCAGAATATCGCCGCTTGGGACGGGGTGAGGGTGCCGCAACGGGAAAAATACAGGGTGCTCAACATCCGTCTGCACGAAGAGCACCTCAGCCCGTACTTCAAAACGGACATGAACCTGTTTCATATGTTGATGCTCGATGAATCGGCAGACGTGATGGTCTACCGGGCGGATAAAGGTTGGCTGTTCGTATTCGAGGGTATACCTGCTTCGCCCAAGCCGTTCGGCCAAAGCGGGTATGACACGCGCTGACCCATCACGCCCATCGCCAGGTCCTTGTCGCTGCCCGGTCGAGGATGCGTAAGCAGACTTCGAGCAGAAAGATGAGGTATCCGACCAACAACACGTCGGCCAACCAACTCTCGGCGAGCGCAAACGAGTCGTAGGCGCCGTGGGCGAGAGCCGGAATCACGTAGGCTCGTCCTCGGCTTTTGCCCTCCAGCACGTGGTGAGCGAACTCATTGCCCATGAGGATACCGAACATCATGTGGGCCGGGACGGCGGTGACGGAGCGCAGGAGCGCGGTCGTGAAACCGGAGCTCGTGACGTACAGGACGTTTTCGACCGCGGCAAACCCGAGCGCGGCCGCACCGGCGTACACGATGCAGTCGATGCGGGTGCGCATCAGCCCCTTGTCCAATGCGCCGCGCTCCACGACGGAGGCCTTCAGAAACTCTTCGACCATTCCGGCGACGAAGAAGGCGGTGGCCACGGTGACCTTCCATCCGTTTTTCAATCCGGGAAAGCTGGTGTCGAGGAGCGCCCGTTCGAGGAGACCTGCAGGGAGCACGACCGCTGCCCCCAGCAGAAAGATGCGGTAGACGCTTTGTTTCGGCTCAGGGTGCCATACATCCCGTGTGTACAACCAGGTCAGGAGCAGCAAGGCAGGCAACAAGGCGAGCGCGATGTAAACGATGGGGTATCCCTCCCGCCGGTGATGTTTACGTTTACGGGCTACCATGCCCAGAATGGCCGGCGTGGATACGATGCGGCGCTCGTGCGCGAGGGGGTGGGTGAAACTGCCGGAGGTTTCCGGGTTCTTCAGGGCATTGGCCCATGAAATCGCCACACCTGTGGCATATACGCTCGTGACCGATGAGGCGCGGTTGCCGCTCAACGCGTATCTGGGCCGGCGGATGGTCATCACGTTTACGGGGGAGAAGGCTTGCATCCACTGCGGGAGGCGGGTAAAGAAGCTGTACCATCAGGGATACTGTTATCCCTGTTTTACCACCTTGGCGGAGTGCGATTTGTGCATCGTCAAACCCCACACATGTCACCACGCCCGTGGAACTTGCCGCGACGAGGCGTTCGCAGCCGCTCACTGCATGACGCCGCATTACGTTTACCTGGCGTGGAGCAGCGCGGTCAAGGTTGGCCTCACCCGCAAGGGACGCGAGCGGCAGCGTTGGATAGATCAAGGCGCCACGCGCGCCGTCCTGTGTGCTGAATTGCCGACGCGCAAAGCCGCAGGGGAGTTGGAAATGGAGATTGCCCGATTCCTTCCCGACAGGACGGATTGGCGCAAGATGTTGTCGGAGGCGGCGGAGCCGGACGACCTCGTGCGCATCAAGGCTCAGTTGGCGTCGAAGCTCCAAGGCAGCTCGCGGTTTCGCGGTTACTGGATCCACGAGGACAATACGGTGCATCAGTTTGTGTATCCGCGGCTGCAAGGCGCGTCTGTCAACCTGGACGCGCTCTCGCTCGACAAGTCACCGCACATCGACAGCGTGTTGCTGGGGATCAAAGGCCAGTACCTCTTGTTGGCGCACGGTGTGTTCCATGTCCAGCGGCATCAGGGGTACCGCGTGCGCGTGGCGTTTGGCGACTGATGCCGGACGGAGTGACGGCGGATGTCACGTGCGCGCTGCATACGGTTGCGCTTCACCCTTCATCGCCGGGTACATCGGGATCGTCCGTCAACCATGCCGCAACCCGTTGCCGGACGCGTTGGATCAGCGCTTCCACCGTATCTGCGGTCACGAGTTCTCCGTTCACAAACACGTACGGTCGTGTTGCGCACAGGTCACATTGGCTCATGCACGACGTCTCCAGGACGGTGACGCCGGGCAGTGTGTGCTCGAGCGCGAACAATGCGCTGGTGCACGCCGGATTCGCGTCGCACACCTCAATCAACACGATGCCGTTCATCCTTGTCCCTCCGTTTTCGCACCGCATCCAGTGTAGCATCGAAACGTTCCTGGCGCATCCTCCGGCTTGTCGGCCGCCGCGTGCTGACCAGGCGTCCGACCGGGTACGGTGTTCGAGAGGGCGCATGAAGGACGTCCGGCACCGGACAGACTACGGGACGGAACACCGAGCAACGGCGTGGAGGGATAGGCATGTCTTGGATTTACGAGGCTCGGCTGTACGATTCCAGGTCTGTCGCATCGTATGTGGCCATGTGTCTGCGCGACGACCAGCTCTCCCGCGGCCTGCAGGGTGTCAAAGTCCAGGTGTTCCGCACGCGCAAAGGCAACTACGGCATACGGTATCGCAGCCAGCGCCCAGGCTGAGCGTGCGGCAACACCATGCGGGCATGCCCGCGAGGGCACGCTGCCTCTTACGTCAGGATGTTGGGTTTTGTAAGATAGAGGTGAGGCACAGGAAGGGGTGGGGTCATGCCGTCGTCGTTGAACATCAGGTGGTGTCAGCGCAATTTGGACAAGTTTGGCCGGGACGTGTATGAGTTGTTGCGTGAGCAGTACCCGGACGTGGAGATGTCCATCGAACCATGCCTGGATGCTTGCGGTTTGTGCACCGATGTCCCGTTTGCCTTGCGCAATCAGGCGGTGGTCGCCGCCCGGGATCCACGCGGGCTGTACGCCAAGTTGGAGCGCGGCATGTCGTTTTTCAGCAAGCCGGCGCTGCCCGGCACATACGCGTTCCTCTCGCAGACCGCGAGGACGGGCGCCGTGGCGGTGCAAGGCCATCACCAAGGTCAAGCCGACACACCGGACGGTTGATGGCGTGGGGCAGGAAGTGACACAGTTGGGCCGGCGTGGAATCGGTCTGGCTCACCTCACTTTCACCTCTGGCAAGGAATATGATCAACCAACCTAGTCCTGCTGGACGTAGAGGTGGGGTGGCCATGATGCGCTCCAAGCGGGCCGTGCGCCCGGCGCGACAGACCGCAGTTGCTCTCCCGAATTTCGCCAGTCTCGTCGAGCGGTACAAGCGGGCGGTCGTCGGGATCGAGGTGGTGCGTGAGAACCGCGCGCCACGCGGTTTTGTGTTCGGATTGCCGTGGGAGAGGCCGGCTTCACCCTCCGTCCGCACCATCAACATCGGGACCGGCTTCATCTTCGATCCGCGTGGCTACATTTTGACGAATGAACATGTCATCCACGGCGCGTCACAAGTCTTTCTGCGCCTGTACGGCCGTAAGCAGCCTGTACGCGCCCGCGTCGTCGGAACCGATTATCGGCATGATATCGCCGTCTTGAAGGCAGATATCCCGGTCCCGGAGACGGTATTGAAGTTGGGGCGTTCGAAATCCGCGCGGGTCGGGGAGTGGGTCGTCGCCATCGGTTCGCCCTTGGGATTGGACCACACGGTGACGGTGGGTATCATCAGCGCGATTGAGCGGCCGATGCAAATTGGCGACCGCGAGTATCCGAACCTTCTGCAGACGGATGCCGCCATCAACAGGGGCAACAGCGGCGGACCTCTCATCAATTTGCGCGGCGAAGTGGTCGGCATGAACACGGCGGTCAGTCAAAGCTCCCAAGGGATCGGCTTTGCGATTTCGGCCGACGTGTTGCGCGAGGTCACACAACGGATCTTGCGCGAAAGTTCCCGGGAACATCGGGTTCGCCTGTGATGGAATCACACGCTCTGAACACACGCTTTGCGCCACCGGTTTGGCCGAAAGGAGATGGGGAAGGATGCCCGTGCGGGCGGAGTGGGTTCGCTACGGAGAAGCAGGCGTATTTTCCGGATACATGGCACGCCCTTCGCTTCCGGAAAACGAACGTCTGCCTGCCGTCGTGGTCTTGCAAGAGATCTGGGGTGTGGATGACCATATTCAGGATGTCACGCGGCGGTTGGCCGCCGCTGGTTACTTGGCGTTCGCACCAGACCTGTATGCGCGCGGCGGAGAGCGTCCCAGGGCTCTGACTGAGGAACGAATTGACCGCGCGAAGCAGTTTCTTGACTCGCTCCCGCCAGGGGCATGGGGAAATCCCGAAGAGCGGGCAAGGGCGCTTGCCGCTTTGCCTGCCCCGGATCAGGCCGTGATCGGAGAGACCCTGCAAGCGTTGTTTGCAGGGCTGAACCCGGACGGATACATGGAACAACTCTTGGCGACCACCCGTTTCCTGCGGGAGGCATGCCCTTTCAGCCAAGGCCAGGGGGTTGCGTCCGTCGGCTTCTGTATGGGAGGTGCGCTCTCGGCTCGCCTTGCCTGTCGCGATCCGCTCCTGCGCGGTGCGGTGGTGTTCTATGGCCAAGCACCGCCGGCGGAGATGATTCCTTCCATCCAGTGTCCCGTGCGCGGTTTTTACGGGGCGTTGGACAAGCGGATCACGGAAGCTGTCCCGGAATTCGCCGCGGCCATGCGTGAAGCGGGCAAGGATTTCGCGTCACAGGTATATGATGGCGCTGGGCATGCGTTCTTCAACGACACCCGCCGTTCGTATCACGTCGCGGCTGCTCGGGACGCGTACGTGCGCACGTTGTCATTTCTCCGCGACGTGCTGGCGGAATAAAAAGGGGGGCTTTTCGTGGCGTTTGAACACGAAGGTATCCTGCAATACAGCGCGGATGAGCTCAAGCAACTGCTCGCAGAAGGCAAGGTCAGGGTGATTGACGTCCGGACGCCGGAAGAGTACGCGGATGGTCACATTCCGGGGGTGCCGCTGCGCCCGATGCAAGTGGTGGAGTCATGGGCGCATGAAATCCGTCCGGATGATGCGGTGGTGTTTGTCTGCCGCAGCGGCCGGCGTTCGCAGACGGTGGCGAAGTGGTTTTGGGACCGTGGCTTTCGCCAAGTCGCCAATTTGTACGGCGGCATGCTCGCTTGGAACGGCGAGGTCGAGCGGGGTGCAGCCCCTTGATGGTCTGATGCGCGGCGCGGCTTACAAGCCGCGCCCTTTGCGTTTTGGCAGGTGGCGAGTTGGGGTGGTCGCCCGGGCACCGTGAAACTCCCGTTCATAGTCTGGCAAAAGGTTCAGGCCATCTGCAGGGGGGAGCCTGGTGGACTACCACGATGCACTCGCCGCTGTCGGCGCAGGCGCTGCGCATCCCGGTGCCATGGCGAGCACCGCGCTGTGGGCAGAGCGCGTGCAACCGGACGCTTCCTGGCGCGTCCTCGATGTGGGTTGCGGCACGGGTCGGACGCTGGTTTATTTGCGGGAGCGGTTTGGATGTGAGATCGTGGGTGTGGATATCCGCCCTGCGATGATTCGCAAAGCGAGGCGGCGGGCAGAACTCGCCCAAGTCAAAGGTACTTGGCGGGTCGCGCCGGCTCACCGCCTTCCGTTCTCCGACGCCTCGTTCGACCTGGTGATTACGGAGTCGGTGAACGTGTTTCTCGATCCGCATCTTGAGTTGCCCGCAGCATTGCACGAGGTTCATCGCGTCCTCAACCCGGGCGGTTTCTACGTAAGCGTCAAATCCCGCCCACCTTGCATTCCCTCCACGGCTCCCCCAAACTCATGCATGACGAACAACCCCGCCGGGGAACCAGCGGGGCAGTTTCGCATACTATGCTTTTTTCGACCGCCTGCGGATTCGCTCTGGTAGACGCTCCGACCACGGCAGCAAGTCGTCCATCGCTGTCCGGGCGTCAGTCTGGATGTTGGGTAGCCGTTCGAACAGGTACTCCAGGTACAAGTATGGGTCCAGTCCGTTCTCCTTGGCCG
>NZ_BMOY01000001.1:67345-128374 GCF_014647315.1 Paenalicyclobacillus cellulosilyticus | reverse complement strand
CACGGCACCCAGGCTCATCACCGCCACGTCGCTGACCGGCCACCATGCGCGGCTGGCGGCGAACAGGGCCAGCCATGCCCCGCCGGACCCGCTGCCCCATCCCGCGCCCGCCAGCACCCAGGTGACACCACCCGCCACCAGCGCCGCCGCCAGAACAGATCCCGTCCGCCGCAGTCCGAGGCGAACCAAGCCTGCCCCCGCCGCCCCTGCCGCGGCAAGCCACACGAGCCACGGCCAGGGCGTGCCGCCGCCGCACCCGCGAAACACCGCCAAGACGACCGGCAGCACCAACAGCCCCTCCGTCCAGACCGCCAGGCAGGCGCGCATCACGCCTTCACCCCCGCCGCAGGCGGCTGCGCGCCCAAGCCGGCCGCCGGCACCGGCACGTCCTCTGCCGGCTCATCCTGTTTCGGCACCGCCTTTGGAGACGCCGCCGGCACTGGCAGATACGCCACCCCGTTGCCGAGCCGCCGCAGCCGTTCCGCCAGCGCGGACAAACGCGGGTTGGTATAGACCGAAATCAGCAAATAGTCCCGGTCGCGCACTTGTTTGGCAATCTCGGCTTCGAGCAGCCCGTAAAACCCGGATCGGCAGACCACCTCCAGCTTCGCGAAGACCTCCAGCAGCCGCGCCCACTGCGCCTCGCCGCTCGCCGGCGGCACCTCGACAGCCGCACCTGCTTGCGCACCGGCCGCATCCGCCAGGACACCGTTGCATAAAAGCCCCACCGCCATGCCTTGCCGGATGGCGTACGCCGCCACGCTCGCCGCCACCTCAATCGCCCGTTCAATCACGTCCGGCCGGCTGACCGGCCCCCACATCCCTTCGCTGTCCTCCATGTTGAGGCAAATCACCAGCGTCGGGTCGGCCGTCTTCTCCCGTTGCCGCACCTGGAGACTGCCCGCGCGGGCGGATGCCTTCCAGTGGATGTCCCGCCAGGGGTCGCCCGGCCGGTAGGCGCGCACGCCCGCGGTGAGGAACGGATCGTCCACTATCCAACGGCGGACCGTCACTTCGCCCAGCCACCGGTGCACCGGCAGCGGCAGCTCTTCCCACCGCAGCACCCGCGGGTAAACGAGCAGTGCTGCGGCGAGCGGCACACTCTGGTGCGCCGCGGCGAGGCCCAAGGCGTCACCGCAGGTCATGGAGGCCGACGCGATCCGGTAGTATCCCCGCTTGACGCACAGCACCCGGTGCCGGCGCGTGATCTGCCGGTACGACCCGAGGGCAAACAGGCTGCGGTGCACCTGATGGTACTCTCCTTCCGCAATTTCGAGATTCGCCTGCCGCGCGAACCGCAGGTGGACGCTCATCCCCATCTCCAAGCGCACCCACGGCACGGGCAAAACCTTACGGTTGGCAATCCGCTCCACAAACTCCACCGTCTCTCCCGCCATCGCGGTCGCCTGCCGAAAGCCGGCCGTGTAGGTGACGTTCCTCAGACCATAACGCCGGTAGACATGGGCTTGCACCAGCGCCAACACGCCTGCCACAAGGATGAACCACGAGACCATCGTCGCTCGCTCCTCCCGGTTCATACGCGCTCGTGCCCGCGCGGCGCCACTTACCGCCGGCGCTCGGCCCATGCCGGCTCCGCCGGTACCGGCACCGCGGCGACGACTTGGGCCACCACATCCGCCGCGCGCACGCCTGGAAGCGCCGTGCCAAGGAGCAGCCGGTGCGCCAGCACTGGCTGTGCCAAGCGCTTCACATCGTCCGGCAAGACGTAATCCCGCCCCTGGATGACCGCGTACGCCTGCGCCGCCCGCAACAGCGCCTGGCTGCCGCGCGGGCTCACCCCGAGCGCCACCCCCGGATGCGTGCGGGTGTGCTCGACGATGGTCAGGAGGTAATCGAGCACGTCGTCCGCCACGTGCACGTGCCGCACGGCCGCTTGCGCCGCCGCCACCTCCTCCAGGCTCGCCACCGCGTCCATGGCGGCCAACGGATCGTCCGCTTGGAAGCGGCGCAGGATGGCCAGCCCCTCCTCGTGCGAGGGATATCCCATGCTCACCCGCAGCAGGAAGCGATCCAGCTGCGCTTCCGGCAGCGGGAAGGTGCCCTGGGTTTCCACCGGGTTCTGCGTGGCCAGTACCAAAAACGGCGTGGCCAACGGGTGCGTCACGCCGTCCACCGTGACCTGCCGCTCCTCCATGCACTCCAGCAGGCTCGACTGCGTGCGCGGCGTAGCCCGGTTCAGCTCATCCGCGAGCAGGATGTGGGTGAACACAGGCCCCGGCCGGAATTCAAAGTCGGCGCGCTTTTGGTTGAAATAGTAGATGCCGGTCAAGTCGCTTGGCAAAAGATCCGGCGTGAACTGGATGCGCCGGAACGTGCCGGCGATGGACTTGGCGAGCGTCTTCGCGAGGAGCGTCTTGCCTGTGCCTGGCACGTCCTCCAGCAGCACGTGGCCGCCGGCGAACAGGGCCGCCAGCAACAAGTCCACCACGTCCTCCTTGCCGACCACCACCCGCGCGACATGGGCGCGTATCCGCCCGGCCAGCGCGGCCGCCGCCCTGAGCGCCGCGGCGGTCTCCGGGTCCTGCCCCGCCCGGCCGGCATGCGTGTCAAAGTCCCGTTCCGCCATGCTTCTCCCCCCGAAAGACGAACAGGGCGCCCGGACGTGTGTCCGGCGCCCCGCCTAGGTTCACACGCGCCGCAGGTGCCACTGCACCGCCTGGAAGTCCCCCCACAGCGGCGGGACCGGCAACCCTGCGTACATCAGTTCGTCTCCTTGGTAGACCTCGACCTCGTCGCGATCGAATACCTTCACCCAGTACGCTGCCGAAGGATCCAGGCCGCGCAGCTTGAGCACCCGCAGCGGCGGGTTCGGTGTGTTGAGCACCTGCACCAGCGTCACCACCGCCTGATCCTTCTTTGGCGTCACGTACAGCCATGCCCACGGGCCGCCTTCCCCGGGCAGCGGAGCGGCGGCCGCGCCGCCCGGCACCAACGGGCTCGTCAGACGGTACAGGTCGCCAAACTGGACGATGCGGCGGATGGACTTGTACCACGCCACCTGGTCGCGGATGGCCGCAAGTTCCTCATCCGACAACGCATTGAGGTTCAGTTCATACCCGAAGTTGCCCGCCATGGCCACCAGTCCGCGTGTATGGATGGGCGTGATGCGGTGCACCTGGTGGTTGGGCACCGCCGAGACGTGCGCCCCCATGCTCACCGCCGGATACGCGAGGCTGGTTCCGTATTGAATGGTGAGACGGCTGATGGCGTCCGTGTTGTCGCTGGTCCACGTCTGCGGCATGTAGTACAGCATGCCGGGATCGAACCGGCCGCCGCCGCCGGAACAGCTTTCAAACAGCACATCCGGGAAGCGCGCCGTCATCTCCTCCAGCACCCGGTACAAGCCGAGCATGTAGCGGTGCGCCGTCTCCCGTTGCCGCTCGGGCGGCAGCAGGGCCGAACCGACCTCCGTCATGTGGCGGTTCATGTCCCATTTCACGTAGTCGATGCGGGCGCTGCGCAGCACATTCGAGATCATCTCGAGCACCGCGTCGCACACGTCCGGGCGGGAGAAGTCGAGCACCAGCTGGTTCCGCCCCTCCGACCGCCCGCGGCCGGGGACGTGCAGGCACCAGTCGGGATGCTGCCGGTACAGCTCGCTGTCCGGGGAGACCATCTCCGGCTCGACCCACAGCCCGAACTTCATCCCCATGCCGTGGATGGCGTCCGCCAGCCGCGCCAAACCCCCGGGCAGCTTGTCGCGGTTGACGAACCAATCGCCGAGGGAACTCCTGTCGTCGTTGCGCTTGCCGAACCACCCGTCGTCGAGCACGAACAGCTCGATGCCCAGCCGGCTTGCCGTCTGCGCGAGCGCCAAAATCTTCTCCTCGTTGAAGTCGAAATACGTGGCCTCCCAGTTGTTGATGAGAATCGGCCGCTCCGCGTCCCGGTGCTTGCCGCGCGCCAAGCGCTCCCGGTACAAGCGGTGGTAGGTGCGCGAGAGGTGCCCGAGACCCTGCGCGGAGTACACCATCACCGCCTCCGGCGTCTGGAAGCACTCGCCCGGCTCCAGCCGCCACGCGAAATCAAACGGGTTGATGCCGATGGCGAGCCTGGCCGTGGCGAACTGATCCACCTCGCAAAACGCGCGGAAGTTGCCGCTGTACACGAGATTCACGGCGTACACGTCACCGTGCTCCTCGCCCGCGTCTTTGGCCATCAAGGCGACAAACGGGTTGTGCTGGTGGCTGCTCGCCCCGCGCCGGCTCTCCACCGACACCGTCCCCAGCGTGAGCGGACGGCGCAAGGGCGTCCGCTCGCGCGCCCAAGCGCCCGACAACTGCAAAAAGTCGAAATCGGCTGCCGGGAAATCCACGCTCATCGAGAGCGCGCGCAGGATGGTGCAGGGCGATGTGCCCTCGTTCGTAAGCCGTGCCGACCGCGTGACGACGTCGTACTGCGGAAACACCGTGTACAGCAACGTCACGCGCAAGCCGATGAGGTCGTCGAACAGATCGACCTCCAGCGTCTCCGCCTCCGCCTTATCCTCCACGTACGTGGCCGGCAGCCCTTCCAGCTTGGGCTTGCCCGGGACGATGCGGTGTCCCGCATAGCGCAGATCGGTGATGGTCGATCCGTCCGCCGCCTGCACCTGGATGGCCGGTTCACGGAAATCGCTGTTGCCGTAGGCAGGGTACTCCTGCGGCAGTGTGTCCAGGCTGAGCCCCGGCGTCACCGGCACCGGGTTGGGGGAAAAGGCGCGATCGACCAGGCGCAGCCGGCGCGCCACCTCCGCCCCGCGCAGGCGCCGGCCCCAGTAGATGTGCGCCAGATGGCCCGAAGGCAGGACCTTCATGATATAACTGGTCGAATGCGTCTGCAGGTGCAGGACGCCTTCCTCGGCAGAGACGAAAATGGGCATGGACCTTCCTCCAACGTGCAGTTTGCCAGTCGAGGACCATGAAACCGAAAAAGATGCGTGGCAGGCCGTTTTACGAACGTTCGGGGATTATTGTACCGCATCCGCGTCCGGTTGTGGATGAGATGTGCGCACCGATTGCGCCTTGAGCCAGCGGCAGTACGCGTGTACCCGCTCAAGGATGGCGCTGCGGGTGACCAGGCCGAGGAAGGTGCCGTCCTCCGCCTCGACGCAGAGAAACGGCCGCGAGATGGACAACTCAAGCGCCTTCATCATCGTGTCTTGCGCGTGCAGCCGGGGGACGTCTGCGTTCATCACCTCGGCCACTTGGCGATCACGCAGCTTATCGACTTCAATCTGCTCGAGACCGAGGATGGAGTCGAGGATGAGCGTCTTGCTGATGGTGCCGCGGACCCGCTCGCCGCGTTCCAGCACCGGAATGGCCGAGTAACCGGATTTGATGAGGATGAGCAGGGCGTGATCGAGCGCATGGTGCGGCTCGACGTACGCCACGTTCACCGCCGGGATCATCAGGTCCTCTACCTTTATGGACAACAGGTCCGGTCGTGCCGGCGTGGAAGACCGTCGCTTCGCATCCTTCATGGGGTGCAATCATCTCCATACCTGGCCTGAATGGGACCGCTCGTTGGCTGGCGCGCAACCAGATTGCACCGCAGGACAACTCTTGTCAGATGGAATCCCCTGCGCCATGCAACAAGCCACGACCAGCTTGGCCCATAGCCAGCGTTGTGCGGCGGCCGACCCCGTCTCGCGCGGCACCTGGCCGACCTCCGCCACCCCGATGATATACCACGCCGCTTTTCCGACTCAAATTGGGTCAGACCTGCCCCGCCGCGTGCCGATGGTCATCGCGGCGGACCCCGCTTTGCCGTCGTTCAGCCTGGCTCGCCTGGGCCATCCAGGCCGCCTGCATGCGGCAGGTCTCCTCGTGGATGAGTTGATAGAGGCGCGCCATGAACACAGGGTCTATCTGATGCGCCTTGCCCGCTTCGATATAGCGCCGCTCCACGTCTTGGGCCCGGTCCGCCTGCACCACCGACATGTTGTACTGCCACTTCAGGCGCGCAATCTCCTGCGCCACCAAGAACCGCTGCGCCAGGCACTCGATGAGCTGTTCATCGAGCGCGTCGATCCGCCGCCGCAACGCCGCAAGGTTCGCCTGCCAGTCCGTTTCCATGCTTCCACCTCCTGCGATGGGCGCCGCCATCCGTCTCCGCCCTCGTTTCTGTCCCATGCCCCGTCTGCGCCGCGGTGGTGCGCACGATCCACAGCCTCCCGGGCCGCCCCGGTGCCGCCGCCATGCCCGCGCCTCAGCCGCGGGCGGCGTACAACATCCGCGACCGGGGCCGGATCTGGCTCATCAACTCGCGGAACATCGCGGGATTGAGCGACTGTTTGCCGTCCGACACCGCCTCTTCCGGGCGCGGGTGCACTTCGATGATGAGGCCGTCCGCCCCCGCCGCCAGCGCCGCCAGACTCATAGCCGGCACGTACTTCGCGATCCCGATGCCGTGGCTCGGATCGACAATCACCGGCAGGTGGCTGAGGTCCTTCACCACCGGCACCGCGTTCAAGTCCAACGTGTTCCGGGTGTACGGCTCGAACGTCCGGATGCCCCGCTCGCACAGGATGACGTTCGGATTGCCCGCCGAGAGGATGTATTCGGCCGACATCAGCCACTCTTCAATGGTCGCCGACATGCCGCGTTTGAGCAGCACCGGCTTGTTCGTCTTGCCAATCTCCTTCAGCAGGTGGAAGTTCTGCATATTGCGCGCCCCCACCTGCAACACATCGACATATTCGCAGACCATGGGCAGGTTGATGGGGTCCATGACCTCGGAGACGATCTTCAAACCCGTCTGGCGGCGCGCTTCCGCCAACAGCTTCAGCCCTTCCTCGGCCAACCCCTGGAACGAGTACGGAGAACTGCGCGGCTTGAACGCCCCGCCTCGCAACATATGGGCCCCGGCCGCCTTCACCTGGTGAGCCGCCTCCAAAATCTGCTCCCGGCTCTCGACGGCGCACGGCCCGGCAATGATGACCGGTTCGCCGCCGCCAATTTCGATGTCCCCCACCCGGATGACCGTCGATTCCGGATGGTATTGGCGGCTGGCCAGTTTGAACGGATGTTGCGCGGGCTGCGCGTCTTCGACGCCGGGCAGGCTGCGCCAGTCACGCGCCGCCAACTGCGCCTTCTCCCCGATGAGCCCAATCACCGTGCGCTCGCCGTCGCGCGCCAGATGGGCGGATAGTCCGCACGCCTGCGCCTCCTTCACCACGTGATCAATCTGATCCTTGGTCGCTTGTTTCTTCATGGTGATGACCATCGAACCTCTCTCCTCCTGCACCATCGTCCCGCAGCCGGGTCCACCGGCCGGGAAGCGTGGTTTCTGTCCTGCTCGTGTCCGGCCCCGCTGAGGGTCTGCCTGCTCGGCGTTTGGACCAACCTTGGGCTGATCCCGCCTGCAGGCGGCCATGAAGGAGGCCGCCCCGCGGCCCAGAAAAAAAGCCCGCCCCGCATAGGGGCGAGCGGTTGACTCGCGGTACCACCCTATTGAAAGGCACCGGCACAGCCGCATCACGGCACCATACCGGCCTTTGCCATGCACCTTGGCCTTCCATGGTCCAGCCACCCATCGCGGGCAGCCGTGCACGTGGAGCCCACCTGCAGCAAGGTGATGTCCATCCCGGCCGCAACCATCCTTCGCACCGGCGCCCAAATAAAAAATCCCGCCCCGATGCGGGACGAGATGAACTCGCGGTACCACCCTGCTTAAAGGCGCATGGCGCCTTTCCCTTCATTGCGATAACGGAAGCGGGTTGACGCTTCCGGCACCGACTACTGGTCAACCGCCCGTGCGGCAAGCACGACTACGGTTGCGTTCACCGGGCAGCTCCGGAGTGAACTTCCGCCACGCAGCCGGACCAGTTCGCACCTGCCACTGGCTCTCTGCACCGCCCGACATGGCGTACTCTCTCCTTCATCGCGTTCGCCGTATCCAACTTTGTTGATCATTACTGTAACAGGCCAAGCGCCGGCTGTCAACGGGACCCGTCGATGCGAGCGCGCCCGGTTTTCCACACCAGGTCTGACGCCAGGTCCGCCGCAGCACGCCCGCCCGCGCGGGCGTCCCTGGATGAACCCGCGCCCGCGCCGGCCCCGACGGGTACCTTACTTCCCGCTGCCCAGGGACAGCCAATCCGTGTGGAACACGCCCTCCTTGTCGATCCGCTCGTACGTGTGCGCCCCGAAGTAGTCGCGCTGCGCCTGGATGAGGTTCGCCGGCAGCGTCGCCGAGCGGTAGCTGTCGAAGTAGGAAAGCGCGCTGGCGAGCCCCGGCACCGGGATGCCGTTTTGCACCGCCTGCGCCACCACCCGCCGCCAGCTGTCCTGATACTCCTCAATCACGCCGCGGAAGTACGGGTCGAGCAAAAGGTTTTCCAGGTTCGGATCGCGATCGTACGCATCCTTGATGTTCTGCAGGAAGCGGGCCCGGATGATGCAGCCGCCGCGGAAGATCATCGCGATGTTGCCGTATTGCAGGTTCCATCCGTACTCCTGCGAGGCAGCGCGCAACTGCGCGAACCCTTGCGCGTAGGAACAGATTTTGCTGGCGTACAGCGCCCTGCGCACGTCCTCGATGAACGCTTGGCGCGCCTCGCCGCTGACGGGTTTGGGCGACGGACCACGCAGGATTTGACTGGCGCGCACGCGCTGGTCTTTCATCGCCGAGAGGAAGCGGGCGTACACCGCCTCGGTGATCATCGTCAGCGGCACGCCGAGATCGAGCGCGCTCTGGCTCGTCCACTTGCCGGTGCCCTTTTGACCGGCGGCATCCTTGATGACGTCCACCATCGGCTTCCCGGTCTCCGGATCCACCTTGCTCAGGATGTCGGCCGTGATCTCTATCAAGTAGCTGTCGAGCTCGCCCCGGTTCCACTCCGCGAACACTTCATGCAGCTGCGCCGGCTCCAGCCCCGCCAGCGTTCGCAACAGGTGGTACGCCTCGGCGATGAGCTGCATGTCGCCGTACTCGATCCCGTTATGTACCATCTTCACGTAGTGTCCCGCGCCGTCCGGACCGATGTAGGTGCAGCATGGGTCGCCGTTCACCTTGGCCGCGATGGCCGTCAAAATGGGCGCGACCAGGTCGTACGCGTCCTTCTGGCCGCCCGGCATGATGGCCGGTCCTTTGAGCGCCCCTTCTTCGCCGCCGGAGACGCCCGCCCCAATGAAGCGGATGCCTGCCGCTTCCAGCTCGCGGCTGCGCCGGATGGTGTCCATGAAATACGAGTTGCCGCCGTCGATGATGATATCTCCCGGCGCGAGCAGCGGCTTGACCTGCTCAATCATCGCATCCGTCGGCTGCCCGGCCTTGACCATGATGAGGATCTTGCGCGGCGTCTCCAGGCTGTCGACAAACTCCTGCAGTGAATACGTCCCGACAATCCGTTTGCCCTGCGCCTCGCGCAACAGCTCGTCCGTCTTCTCCCGCGAGCGGTTGTACACCGCGACGGAAAACCCTTTGCTCTCGATGTTGAGGGCCAGGTTCTTGCCCATGACCGCCAATCCGATGACCCCAATCTGCTGTTTGGCCACGCGTTTGCACCCCCGGAAGATTCGTTCGGTTTCCATTCTAAGGTTTTGGTGTACGCATCGGCAACCATGGGCCGCGCTTGTCCTACTTTTGGTACCGGAAGCAGGGATGGGGCATGATGAAAGCGAATCACTGATGCGAACGGCATGACCTGACGCACGCATGCGCGGGGTCCGCCCACGGCGCGGCCTGCACGCGCCCGTTCGCAAAGGAGGCACCCGATTTGACGTATCTCGCCGACAGCAAACGTTACGACACCATGGTGTACCGCCGCTGCGGCCGCTCCGGCCTCAAACTCCCGGTCATCTCCCTGGGGCTGTGGCACAACTTCGGCGGCGTCGACACGTTTGAAAACGCTCGCGCCATGGTGCGCCGCGCGTTCGACCTCGGCATCACCCACTTCGATCTCGCCAACAACTACGGCCCGCCGCCGGGATCGGCGGAAGAAAACTTCGGCCGCATCCTCAAGCTGGACATGAAGCCGTACCGGGACGAGATGATCATCTCCACCAAAGCGGGGTACTACATGTGGCCCGGGCCGTACGGTGAGTGGGGTTCCCGCAAGTACCTGCTCGCCAGCCTCGACCAGAGCCTGAAGCGAATGGGCCTGGACTACGTGGACATCTTCTATTCCCATCGGCCGGACCCGGAGACACCGCTCGAAGAGACCATGATGGCACTCGACGCCGCGGTGCGCCAAGGCAAGGCGCTGTACGTGGGCATCTCCAACTACAGTGCGGAGCAGACGAGGGAGGCCATCCGCATCCTGAAAGAGCTGGGTACCCCGTTGCTCATCCATCAGCCCTCGTACTCGATGTTCAACCGGTGGATTGAAGACGGGCTGCAGCAGGTGTTGGAGGAGGCGGGCGTGGGTACCATCGCGTTCAGCCCCTTGGCGCAAGGTCTGCTCACCAACCGCTACCTGGGTGGCATTCCGGAGGATTCGCGTGCCGGGCGTCCGACCGGGTTCCTGCGCCCGGAACACATCACGGAGGAGACGCTGACCAAGGTCCGCAAGCTCAACGACCTCGCCGCCAAGCGCGGCCAGTCCCTCGCCCAGATGGCGTTGGCCTGGGTGCTGCGGGGCGGACGCGTCACCTCGGCCCTCATCGGGGCGAGCCGCGTCAGTCAAATCGAGGAGAACGTGCGGGCCATCGACCATCTGGATTTCACCGAGGAAGAGCTCGCGCAAATTGAAGCCATCCTCAAGGGGTGATACGCGAAATGCACCGTGCGCCCGGCGCCGCGAGACCGCGGTGCGCCGGGCCGCCACCCTGCAGCGTGCACGGTGCGGGTTGGCTGCCTGGCGAGATGGCGTCACTTGTGCGCCAGCCGTCCGCCGCCGAACCACCACCAGCGGCGGCGGTTGCGCTTTTTCCGCAAGTCGGAAAGCTCCTTGAGCACCACCAGGTCCCTGGCCGCAATCCGCCCCGTGCTGGCCTCCCTGGACATTTGTTCCATCCTTTCTCCGAGTCCGCGCACCTCGGCGTGCAGCGCACCGACCTCTGCCTCGAGTTGCCCCACCGTGCGGTACAAGCCGTCCACCTGTGCGGCGACGCTGCGCATCAGGTCCGCCAGCGCGTGCACCTCCTTCAGCAAGTGCCCCCCATCATGCCGGCCGGCGCCGCTGTTCGTCTGCCGCACCGGCACCACGGCCGCGGCCGCAGCCGCCGCCTCCCGCTCGGCCGCGTGTACCCCATCCAGCCCCGCAGCGTCCCCTGCATGCCCCAGTTCCAGCGCATGCAGGTCCACCGCGTCGAGCGGCACCCCGCGCTTCACCTCCGCCGCCACATGCCGCAACATCGCCAACGCCGCCGGCAGGTAACGCCGGTTGCGGCCGTGGCCGATACTGGGCAACACATCCGCAAAGTGATCGCGGTAATAGCGTACCGTGCTCTCCGGCAACCCGAGCTCCTTCGCAATCTCGGTGATGGTCAACAACTCCAACCTCATCCGTACCCCCTCCCTGTCTGCAAGCATACGCCATCCGCGCTGGCAGATGCTGTCGTTTGCTGCGGAATGGGATGATCACGAAACTTGCAAGATGAACTTGATCATTGTGCACAAAACATTCGCATGCATGAATCTAAGCGGATTATTTTAAACAGACCATTGTTTCGATTTGATTTCACGCTGCTTCCGCATCTCTTCACGCGTTGACTCTCCTGCGTTCGGGTGATTTGATCACAATAACACCGGTGTTATTCAAACTTTTCAGCATACCAGGTGAGACGATGGCGACCATTCGCGACATCGCCCGATTGGCCGGCGTCAGCTACAGCACGGTTTCGAAAGCCCTGAACGACAGCCCCCTGGTGAAGCCTGCGACCAAACAGAGGATCCTGGAGATTGCGCGAGCGGTCAACTATCAAAAGAACATCCCTGCAGCCCAACTGGCCACCGGGAAGAGCATGGTGGTGGGGATTGTCTTCGAAGACATCGCCAATCCGCTCTTTGCGCACATGGCCGCCCGGCTCATCGACCGCTTTGATGAAAACGGTTACCAAGCCATTCTCTCGATGGCGGCGCAGGCCGGGAAGCTCTACCGGCACCTGTGTGTCGACGGCATCCTTTACTGGGGCGGGGCCATGAACCCGAGCGCTGTATCGGAACTGCAGGACACTGCCGTCCCTGTCGTCGTGTTCGGAGCAGATGACCACCACCACCTGCCGTCGGTCACGGTTGACCGGGCAGAGGGTATTCGGATGGCCATCCATCACCTGGTGGAACAAGGCCATCGCCGCATCGGTTTCGTCGGTCGCGCGGAGGGGGTGAAGTTTCAAGCGTACATCGACGGCCTGAACAACCTCGGTCTCCCCCATCAGCCTGCGTGGGTGTTGCACTGCCATCACACGTGGCGAGAGGCATACACCGCCATGCTGCAGTGCGACATGGGTGCAGACGCACCCACCGCATGGATTGGTTCCAACAACCAGGTGGCGCGAGGAGCCCTGCGTGCCTTGCTGCACAGGGGGCTGCGCGTCCCGGAAGATGTGTCGTTGGTCGGGTACGACGACCTGCCGGAAATGGAATTGGAAGAAGTCCCGCTGACCACCGTCGGCCCTGCATTGGACGATGTGGTCACGAATGCGGTGACGCTGCTCATGGCCGCCATCCGGCACGAGGCCACCGTGCAAACGGTGCGGCTCATGCCGAAGCTGCACATCCGTAATTCGGTCGCGCCGCGAAAGGAGCGATGTCCCATGTGACAGGAACCATGCGTCCTGCCCTTCCCGGCCGTTGTATCTCTCCTGTGCCATGATGCCGGGGTTGAGTTCGCGGTTCTGCTGTGGTCCGTCCATGACGAAGAACGTAAGGAGGTCAAATGGAATGAAGCGCTGGGCGCGCGTATCTTCCGCAGCCGTGCTGGTCGCCACCCTGCTCCCGGGTACCGCCTGGGCGCATATGAAGCGCGACGAGAGCACGACCATCCGGATTGCCTGGTGGGGCAACCAGGAAATCGATAACCGCATGCTCAAGGTCATCAAACTGTTTGAGGCCAAGTATCCGAACATCAACGTGCAACCCGAATATATGGCCAACAAGGATTATTGGACCAAGATGAACACCGAAGCGGCGGGCGGCAATCTGCCCGACGTCATGATGATGGACTATGCATACATCCGGAACTACGTGAAAAACAACTTCCTCGTGGATCTGACGCCGTATACCAAGAACGGCAGCATCCATGTCAACGACGTCAACCCCGCCGATCTCCAAGGCGGAAAGGTCAACGGCAAGTTGTACGCCATCAACATTGGCGACAACGCACCGGCGATGCTGTATGACCCGCAACTGTTCAAAAAAGCAGGGGTACCTGTACCGAAACCCGGTTACACTTGGGATGACCTCGCCAAGGTGGCCACCCAGATCCGCAACAAGCTCGGCAAACAGGGTGTCTACGGGATCGAACCGTACGACAACGTGAACATGTTCTTCCCGTATTACCTTCGCCAACGCGGCTTGACACTCTACAATGCCCAGGGGACCGGCCTCGGATACAAGGATGACAGCCTGCTGGCCAACTTCTTCGCCTATTGGCAAAACCTCATCAAGAAAGGTGTTGCAGCGCCCCCGTCGGTCACGCAGTCCATCTCGGATCCGACGGATGAGTTGATTGTGCACGGCAAGTGCCCGTTCCTCAACGTCTGGAGCAATCAAGCCGTCTACATCAGCGAAGCTGCGGGCAAGAACCTTAAATTGCTGCCGTTGCCCACGCTGCCGGGCGGCAAGGACGGCCTCTGGATCAAGGCAAGCGCCCTCTGGAGCGCGACCACACAATCGAAACACCTCGATGCGGACTTGAAATGGATCGACTTTTTCACCAACGACCTGCAGGCGCAGCTGACCTTCGGCGCGGAGTTCGGCATCCCCATCTCGCAGAAGGTGCAGCAACACCTGTACACGCGTTTGGGACCGCTCTACCGGACGGAATACGACTACATCCAGTACGTGAAAAAGCACTCCCGGCCCATCGATCCGCCGGACCCGCCGGTCGCCAGCAAGATCCGGCAGATCTTCTCCACCATTCAGCAGGCGGTCAACTATCTGCAAACGACGCCGGAGGCGGCGGCCCAACAGTTCCGGCAACAAGCGGAGGTTGCGTTCCGCCAAGGTTCGTGATGGTGTTGCAGCGATGCGGAGGGCGGCCGACCGCCCTCCGCAAGGAGGAATCCGCATGACGACCAACGCAGTGCCCGTCACGGCGACCGCCGAACCCCGCCTGCGGACCGCGCGGCGGGTGAAGGATTACGCCATCGCCTACTCGTTCATCGCACCTTGGTTGCTTGGGTTTTTGTGTTTCACCATCGGGCCGATGATTGTGTCATTTCTCCTGTCCTTCACGCAATACAGCGTGACGTCCGCACCCAAGTGGATTGGCTTGCGGAACTATGTGGACATCTTCACCGTCGATCCGCAATTCTGGATCGCGCTCGGGGTGACGTTGAAGTTCGTCATCATCTCGGTCCCGCTCAAGCTGGCCTTCTCCCTCGCGGTGGCGATGCTTCTGCACGGCAATTACCGCGGTGTGGGCGTGTACCGCACCATCTTCTACGTGCCTTCCCTGATCGGCGGCAGTGTGGCCGTCGCGGAGATGTGGCGTCAGTTGTTCGGCCTCAACGGCGCGGTGAACAACATCCTCCAGTTCCTGTTCGGGGTGCCGGGCGACAACTGGATCGCGAACCCGAACACCGCCTTGTGGACGCTGATTCTCCTCGTCATCTGGCAGTTCGGCAGCCCGATGCTGATCTTCCTCGCCGGGCTGCGGCAGATTCCGAAGGAGCTGTACGAGGCGGCCGCGGTGGACGGCGCCAACGGTGTGGTCCGGTTCTTTCGCATCACGGTGCCGATGCTGACACCCATCATCTTCTTCAACCTGGTGATGCAGTTGATCCATGGATTCACCACATTCACCCAGAGTTACCTCATCACCTCGGGCGGTCCGCTCAACCGGACGTTGTTCTACGCGCTCTATCTGTATCAACACGCGTTCCAGTTCTTCGACATGGGTTACGCGTGCGCGCTGGCGTGGATCCTGTTGGCGATTGTGGGTACGGCAACCGCGCTCGTCTTCAAGTCTTCATCCGCCTGGGTGTATTACGAGTCGGAGCGAGGAGCGTAATCAGTCATGTGGAGACATGCAAGCAGAGCCGCGTTTCACGCCGTGATGTGGGTGATTTCCGCCTTCATGCTGTATCCCATCCTTTGGACACTCGCCAGCTCGCTCAAGCCGGAGTCCGAGATCTTCACGCACGCGGCGTCGCTCATTCCGAGCCACATCGACTGGTCGAACTATACCAAGGGTTGGATAGGCTTTGGCGACGTGGGATTTGCTCGTTTCTTTGCGAACTCGTTCTTCATCACCTTCATGGTCCTCATCGGCACCTTGTTGTCGAGCCCGTGGGTCGCGTACGGTTTCTCGCGGCTGCGCTTTCCGTTGCGCAACACCCTGTTCGTCTGCCTGATGGTCTCCATGATGTTGCCCGCCCAAGTGACCGTCATCCCGCAATACATCCTGTTCCGGCATCTGGGCTGGGTGAACACGTACTATCCGCTCATTGTCCCCGCGTACCTCGGCGGATCGGCGTTCTTTGTGTTTCTCATCATGCAGTTCATCCGCACCATCCCGCGCGAGTTGGACGAGGCGGCGAAAATCGACGGGTGCGGCCCGTACCGCATCTATACGCAGGTCATCTTCCCGCTGTGCGCGCCCGTGCTTGTCACGGTGGCGATTTTTGCGTTTTACTGGACGTGGGACGACTTCTTCGGACCGCTCATCTATTTGAACAACACGCACTTGTACACGGTATCCATCGGATTGTCGTTGTTCTCGAGCGCCGACGTCGGCACCAACTGGGGGCCCATGTTCGCCATGTCCGTGTTATCGCTGTTGCCGGTGCTCATCGTGTTCCTCTTTTTCCAGCGCTACATCGTCGAAGGCGTCACCATGGGCAGCTTGAAGGCGTGATGGCGAACGAACTGGCGGGCACGGCGCTTCCCCCCGTTTTCCCCAATTCCAAGAGCGGGCGACGCGAGGAGGTGCCGTATGTCGCATCCGCGCAGCCACTGGCAAGCGGGCTCTCCGGGGCTCTCCAAGCCTTCCGGCGGCGAGATCCGGGGTTGTCCCCCGTCCCTCATCAAGTGGACTGGCAGCAAGCGGTACCTGGCGGCGCAGATTGCCCGCCACTTCCCGGACCGCTACCGCCGTTTCGTCGATCCGTTTCTTGGCAGCGGCGCGCTGTTGTACTTCGGCCATCGCGGCGATTCGCTCGCCGGCGACGCGTTCGCGCCGCTTGTCGCGTTCTGGCGTCTGGTGCAGACCGACGTGGAAGCGGTCATCCGTGACTACAGCCGGCAATGGGTGCGCCTGCAGACGGAAGGGCCAGCCTATTTCTACGCCGTACGGGAGCGCTTCAACCAGGCGCCCAATCCCCTCGACCTGTGCTTCCTCACCCGCACCTGCGTCAACGGCATCATCCGCTTCAACGCGCGCGGCGAGTTCAACAACTCGTTCCACCTGTCCCGGCCGGGGATGCGCCCGGAGCGGTTCGCCCGCATGGCTCGCCGCTGGGCGAGCCGACTCCAGGGCGTACACCTGGTCTGCCAAGACTACCGCGACACGTTGGCCGCCGCCCGTCCCGGCGACTTCGTCTACCTCGATCCGCCCTATGCCCGCACCCGGCAGCGGTACGCGGACGGCGTCCGGCAGCGTGATCTCATCGCCGCCCTCGCGGACCTCAACCGGCGCGGAGTCCGCTGGGCCCTCTCTTACGACGGCCGGCGGGGGGCAGCCGACTTCACCCAGCCGCTCCCCGCCGGTCTCTACAAGCACCGTATCCTGTTGTACGGCGGCGCCTCCGCCGTGCGCAGGGTGCTGCACGGTGCTGTGGAACCGGTACATGAATCGCTGTACCTCAACTATGACCCCCCGGGATGACCCCCCGGGGCCATAAAGCCGGGTATGTATGCCGCATGGCCGGTCACCGCCGGCGGCGCACACCCGCCACGCCGAGGGCCACCAGCGACACCGCCAGCGAAGCGATGGACAATCCCAGCGACCAAGCGACCGCCGGCGACCCCCCGGCCGCTGTGGCGGGTGCTTGCGCCCACAACCCCGGTTCGATTGTGACCGAACACCGACACGTCCTCTTCCCGTTACGGGCTGCCGACGTCCATCCTCACATCAGCATTCAGATCGGCCAAGGCTGCCGTCAGCACGTGCAAATGAACCAGCCACGGTCCGGCCATCGTCAAGTACATGCCGGTGGTCTGATACTGGCCGGGGGCCACCCTGCGCAAGCGTACCGTATCGACCCCCATATCCATCGTCAAACAGCGGAACGACAGCGTCACTTCCGCAATGCCGGACGCCGGACGTCCGGACGGGGCCGTCAACGCGACCGTAAACCGGTTGACACCGACACGGTTGGGCGTGATCGTCAGCGTGGCCCGGATACCGCCGGGCAGCACCTGCGTCGTATACACCGGTCCGGGATCGCTGGCGGCCGGGGGCAGGTTGGTCAACACCGATGTGACACCGAGGACCACGACACCAAGCAGAAGTTCCGCCAGCAGCGTCTTGGCCCGTCCGCGCCGGCGGTTTGGAGCCTGGTCTGTTGTCACGCCGCTTCGCTCCGTGGCCACGCCTGGACGTTCTGCCACCGCCGTCCGCGCGTGCAGCCAGTGCCAGAAGCCCAGTCCGACCATGGCCGCCACCAGCGTGATCTTCACCGCAAGCGTCCAGCCGTACGCCGTGTGGGTGAACGCATACGCGGTGGGGACGTTCGCCCGCGCCGCGTACAGCCCGGTGGCCACCAACGCCGCCACCGCGGCGGCCGCCCACGGCGTAAACCTTCGCATCGACGCCCGCCAACTGGCACCGGCCACGCCCATCATGCCCGCGAGGCCGCCCACCCAGACCGACGCAGCAGCCAGGTGCACCAAGTCCAGCGCCATCGACAGGACGGGATGGAAGCTCGCCGCCGCATGGCTGACCGCCGTCCGCGTGGCGAGCAGACCGGCGCTCAGCAACCAACCGCTCCAACACGCGGCTTCCGCCGCAAAGCCCCACAGCGCGGTGATGGGCAACAGGACAAGCACCAAGAGGGCCTGCATCAGCCAGACCTGCCCGAAACGCGTCTGGGCCAACACGGTGTGCAAGAGCCCGGGTTCCAGCGCGTCCCCCCACCCGACACCTGCGCTGATGGTCACCTCGAGAGGCAGGCTGAACAGCACGGCCGCAGCCAAGACCAACCAGGCGCCGCGCAACCACCCTTGGACCCGCCGCACGGTCCATGCTTGCTTGCGCACATCCGGCGGCAGGACGAAACGCCAGAACGGACACAGCCCGAACCAAACGGCCATGGCGATGAGTTCCGCCCAGCGGTCGGCTACCGCCGGCCACGCAGGCAGATACGACTGGGTGATCACTGACCTCGCCGCCGGGCGGCCTGCGCCCACGGCAAACGGGATCACCCCCTGCACCGGGTGCCCATCGTCGGAGATGACACGCCAATCCACCGTGTACGTGCCGGGCCCTAAGCCGTCCGCCAGCGTACAGACCAGCAGGGCATGGTTGTGCGGGTCGAGGCGGGCGTCATGCCGGTCCACCCGCCGCCCGCGTTGGTCCAGCACCACCAGCGCGTCGAACACCGGCTGCACAGGCTCGTCGAACCACACCTTCACCTCGTGCGGCGCCGCGGTGAGCACCTGGTTCGCCGCCGGCGACGACTTGACCACGTACGCGTGTGCAAGCGCACCCGGGGCGGTGCAGAAGCACACCGCAACGAGCACGATGGCCGCCAGGAGGGCCCGCAGTTGGCCAAACCGCCGCACCGCGGCCCCCGGTGCACGCATGGACCTGTCCGCTCGTTTCACAAGCAACGCCTGCCCTCGTTGCCAACAAGGCGTGATTTGACACACATTGTCACCGCACGCCCGGGATCGCGTCCGGACGGTTTGTAGTAAAATTGTCTTCAATCAACACATATCTTGCAAGCATTCATAAAAGGACCAGGAGGCTGTTCGATGATCCCACGAGGCCAACGAAAGTTTCCCAAATCGTGGCGTGCAGCCCTGCTCTGCACGCTGGCCGTGACGGCCACCGCGGGCGGGCCGCTGACGTATGCGAAATCCGCTGCGCAATCCACCACCACGGCGGTCGTCCAAGTCGACGCCGGCAAAAAATTGGGTACCATCTCCCCTGTCGCCATCGGCATGAACACCGCGGTCTGGGACGCCCATTTGCAGGACCCGGAGATCCCTGGCCTGTTACGCGCCCTGAAGATCAAGATCCTGCGCTTTCCCGGCGGCATCACATCCGACCAATACCACTGGCAGACGAACAGCATCACACCTGGGCAGAACAGCTATGCCAACCCCGTCAACACGTTCGACAACTTCATGCACAACGTCGCCCAACCGTTGGGCGCGCAAGTCATGATTGACGTCAATTACGGCTCGAATCTGACCGGTGACGGCGGCGGCAGTCCGGCAGAAGCCGCGGCGTGGGTGAAATACGCCAACATTACCCGGAAGTACGGCGTCAAATACTGGGCCATCGGCAACGAGGTGTACGGCAACGGGTACTACGCCACACCGTGGGAGACCGACCTGCACCCGGACCACAGCCCTACCGCGTACGGCAAGAACTCCCTGGCGTTTATCCGGGCGATGAAAGCGGTTGACCCGACCATCAAGGTGGGCGTGGTGCTCGCAACCCCCGATACCTGGCCCGCCGCTTGGGTGGACGATTGGAACCGGAAGGTTCTGTCCATCGTCGGCAAGCAGATTGATTTTGTGGATATTCACTGGTACCCGGAGACACCAGGCCAAGAGTCGGATGCCGGGCTCCTGGCGACCACTCGCGACGTGCCGCACATCGTCGCCCAGTTGCGCTCCCTCATCCGCCAATACTGCGGGAACCACGCAGCCCGTGTGCAGATCATGCTGACGGAAACCAACTCGGTCAGCTACAACCCGGGCAAGCAAACGGTCAGCCTCGTCTCCGCGCTCTTCCTCGCGGACGACGTCATGACCTGGTTGGAAAACGGCATCGCGAACGTCGACTGGTGGACGTTGCACGTCCCCATGACGGTGGGCTACAACAACAGCGCTTCCTTGTACGGTGACGCCCAGTACGGGGACGAGGGCATCCTCAGCAGCGGCGATTTCCAAAACGGTGTGGCCGAGCCGCCGGTCAACACCCCGTTCCCGACGTACTATGGATTGCAAATGTTGTCATACTTAGGTACCTCGGGCGACACCATGGTCGCCTCGTCGTCGAACAACCCCCTGCTTGCCGTACACAGCGTGAAGCAGAGCAACGGCCGTCTCGCCGTCCTGTTCATCAACAAAGACCCTGCCCGGACCATCCAAACCGACGTGTCGCTGCGCGGCTTTACCCCGTGCGCACAAGGCACGCTGTACTTGTACGGCAAGGGCAGCACGAAGATCGCGACGCGCAATTGGACGGGCGCCGGCGGGCGCTTCCGCATCAGCCTGCCTCCGTACGCACTGGTGACGGTGGTGATGTCACCCAAGCCGTGACGCCTGCCGCAGGTCCGGCAAGTCTTCCAGCGTGATCACGTACGGGTGATGGATGGTTCATCCTGCGCTCCCTCCTGCTTCACCGCCGCAGGCCGCTTGCGCGGGCGTCCCGGGGGACCACTCGTCCAAGCCTGCAAACCGGTATCCCAGCGCGGCGGCCACCTCAATCACGTACGGCAGCGCGTCCACTGTGCCCTCTGCGTTCCAGGCGCAGTGGTGCAGCAAAACCGCCCCCGGCCGCAGCCGCGGCAGAACGTTCGCCGCCACCGCCGGACCCGGTATGCCCGACCAATCCCGCGAGTCCACGTCCCACAGCACCAGCTCGTACCCTTGGCGGCGGGCTTCCTCCGCCACGAGATCATTCACGTCTCCGTAGGGCGGCCGGAACCAGCGCGGCTGGACGCCTGCTGTCTCGGTCATCACCCGGGCGGTCTGCGCCAGTTGCTGGCGCACACGTTCCTGTGGCTCTTTCGTCAGATACGGGTGATCCCAGCTGTGGTTGCCGACGCAATGCCCTTCCGCGAGCATCCGGCGGAACACCGCGGGATGCTGTGCCACGTGCGCCCCCAAGCAGAAGAACGTCGCGCGCACACCATACCGCGCGAGGATGTCGAGCACCTTCGGCGTCAAGCGGTCGTCCGGACCATCGTCAAACGTGAAGAAGAGGGTCTTGTCCGCCATGGGATGATGTCCTCCTGTTCACTTGTGATACGGTTCCCCGCGCAAAATCCGATAGGCGCGGTAGAGTTGTTCCAAGAGCACCACCCGCGCCAGGTTGTGCGGCAGGGTGATGGGGCCAAAGCTCCAACGCAGGTGAGCCTGCGCCAACAGGTCGGGCGCGACGCCGTACGACCCGCCGACCACAAACACGAGCCGGCCGAACCCCGCCTGTTCCAGCTGGGCCAATTGCCCGGCCCAGGCCTCCGAAGACCACATCATCCCGGCGCGATCCAGCACGACGATGCCGTCCCGCTCCCGCAGATGCTTGCGGATGGCGTCCGCCTCCGCCCGCAGCGCTTGTGCGCGCACGCCTTCCGGGGCGCCGTCCGGCGCCGGCATGTCCGGCACCTCCACCTCAACCACCTGCGCATAGCGCGACAGGCGCTTGATATATTCGTCGAGCGCCTGCCGCCAGTAACGCTCTTTCACCTTGCCCACCGCCAACACGACCAACTGCACCTGCCGCTGCTCCCTTCGCCGTCGTCAACGCGGAAAACCGGGTGTGATAAACGGCAAAGCATGTCCGTGATCCTCGCGGCCTCCGCCCGCACCATCACCATCGTCCGCATCCCATGTACCATCGCGTTCGTGCCCCGCCATCGCCTCGGCTGTCATCTCGGTCAAGCGCACCGCAACCTGCACGGGCCGCCCGTCCCGGTACACCCGAAGCACCACCTGTTCCCCCGGGCGGTGTTCAAACAGCGCGGTGCGCAAGTCGGCCATCGTTTTCACCGTCTTCTCTCCGATGCCGACGATCACGTCCCCTGCTTGCAACCCGGCCCGCCTGGCCTCGGTCGCGGTGACTTTGCGGACGAGCACGCCATAATCCACCGGCACCTCGGGCCATACTTCCTCCGGCAGCGACGCGAGCGACACCCCCGCGATGCCCAGGGCCGGATGCGTGGCATGGCCCGTGCGGATAATCTGGTCCGCGATCCCCTTGACCGCGTTGGCCGGGATGGCGAATCCCATGCCTTCAAAGTGCGGCGCCACAATCTTGCTGCTGTTGATACCTATCACTTCGCCGCGCACGTTGATGAGCGGCCCGCCGCTGTTGCCCGGGTTGATGGCCGCATCCGTCTGAATCACCGGCTGGTAGTCGAGCACCTGATCGGTCTGTTCCTGTTCCACCGGCATCATCCGCTGCTTGGCGCTCACGATGCCTGCGGTCACCGTGTCGGCAAAGTCGAGCCCCATCGGCGTGCCGATGGCCACCGCCGGCTCGCCCACCTGGATGGTGTTTGAATCCGCAAACACAGGCGGCGTCACGTGTGCCACTGCCGCTGCCGGGATGGCCAACACCGCCAGATCGGTGTACGGGTCGCTGCCGCGCAACTGGGCGGGAATGTGCCGGCCAGACGGCAAGACCACCTGCACCCGTTCCGCACCGGCGACGACATGGGCGTTGGTCACCACATACGCCGCCGCCCGGTCCTTCGCAAACAGCACACCGGAACCGACGCCGCTCGGTTCCCATTTTGCCTCCTGGGTGTACTCGTCGCGGACGCTCGCGTAATTCACGACGGCGAACACGGCAGGTTCGACCCGCCGTACCGCCGCGACAATCTCGTTGTGCGCCGCTGGTTTGCTGAGCCACGGCAAGTCCCGCGCCTCCGCCGTCACCCACGCATCGTTCCTGAGCCAAGGACTGTTCCAACCCGTCGCGCACGCGGCCGCTGCCGCCCATACCGCCGCAGCCGCACCAGCCTGCACGCGCCAGCCGGCGTTTCGCATCCGTATCCGCATGGCACCCCCCGCCTCGCTCGTGACGTTGCCTCATAGTGTGATCCCTGGCGGCGGGAGGTATGCCGTGGCGGGGGAGGTTTGCCGTTCACGAGACTGGGCAGGCGCAAGGACTGGGTACAGCGGCGAAGGCGCGTGCCGGCTGGTGAGGTGCATGTCCACGCGCTCCGCCTCGCTGCCGAGGATGTCCGCCAGCACGGTGCGGACGGTCAGTTCCGCGAGCTCAGGCAGGTTGTTCTCCTCACTCAAGTGAGCCAAAAAGACCTGGACGCGGCCTTGGGCGGACGGAACCAACTCCGCCAGGGCCACGGCGGCGTCTTCATTGGACAGATGGCCTTTGTCGCCGAGGATCCGCCGCTTGACACGCCACGGATAGCGGCCGCTGCGCAACATCTCCGGATCGTGATTGGTCTCGAATATGTACACACCGCACCCGCGCACCGCGTCTTTCACCCGGTCGCTCACGTAGCCGAGGTCGGTGACGAGCGCGAGGCTGGCGCCTCCGGCGTCAATTCGGTACATCACCGGTTCCTCCGCGTCGTGGGACACCCCAAACGGCGTCAGGGTCATCGCGCCGAGGGTCCATGCCTCGCCAGCCCGCACGCAGCGGATGCGCCCGGATGCCGCCCATTCCGCTGCCACAGCCGCCATCTGGTGCCAGGTGCCGGCCGTCGCGTACACCGGCACGCTCGTCCATTTGAGGATCTGGTTCAAGCCGCGGACGTGATCGACATGCTCGTGCGTCAACACGACGGCGTCGAGTTCATCCAGCCCCCTCCCGGTCACTTCGCGCAAACGGCGCTGCAGCTCGCGGCCGCTCAGTCCTGCGTCGATGAGGATGCGCGTCGCACCGGACTGAACGTACAGGGCGTTTCCGCTGCTGCCGCTGGCCAGCACGGTGAATTCCAGACAAGGCTCCACACTCCTAGCTCCTCTCCCGCTTCAGTACGGACTGTCCACTTCCCCGGTCAATGCGTTGATGTAGTAAACTTGCCGTGTGGTCACCACCCGCCAAACCGGAAACCAATAGTTGGCAGGCTGGCTGGCACCGTCGGGGTTCACCGCCACCTTGCGCACGTACCCCAGTTGGATGTCGACGATGCGCGCCGCGCTGTGCCCACTGCCATTGTCCACCATGGTGGCCAGGCTGTCCAGGGCGTCCAGCGCCGACACGGTCGGTTTGGCCGATCCGGCAGGCGTGATGTTGACGACGCACGTCTGCATGTAGCCGTGCAGGATTCCGCCGCGGACGTCGAACGTCAGGGTCACATCGAACATCGGATAGTCGTCGTACGCCTGCTCATACGTCGGTGCAAAACGCTGGGCGAGGGCCGTATCGGCCATGTACTCACTTCCGTGCCATACCCGGTTTAACCACGCAGCCGCTCCCTTGGCAGCGATTGGCCGGTCGTATTCGACCTGCCACGATCCGCTGCCGATGAGCATGACCCTGCCGTCGCTGCCCTGCGCGCCTCCGACAAATTCCTCAATCCGCGGCGAGTGGAACGCCGCCCTGGCCAGTTCGCGCAGCGGCGGATTGGCGAAGTCGGCATGCAGGGTACTGAGGCTAGGGTGATCCGTCGGGACGTTTGCCGCGAGGGTCAGCCCGTGCTCGGCGAGCAAGGTTTTCGTATTCGCCAGCTGATCTTGGTAGGACTCGGCGTAGCCTGCCGTCTGGATCCGGTCCGTGTACAGCGGCCAGGCGAGCACGAGGTCCAACAGCAAAAACGCGAAGATGAACCACGTCTTGGCCTGTTCCCAATTCACGGTGCGGTCATTCCTTCCATCACGGATCCGGTGCGCGCGTCCAACACCCACATCACGATGCCGCTTTCGCTGATGAAGTAGGCGGGCAACAGGTCGACCGCATCCGCGCCGTGCGGGCGCACGGCATAGCCGAACACCACCGTCACGTCGCCCGGCGAGATCGCGGGTTCAATCCGTTGCAACGCCTTCCACATCTGACTGCCCGAGAGGACCGCCACCTGCCAGACACGCGTTCTGCGCACCCGTTCGCGCAGCGGGCGGGTGAACCTCACCACCGTGCCGTGGCTCACGTCCGCTTCGTACGCCGTACCGTCCGACAGAATGGGCAATCCTTGGTCATACGGCACAAATGTGAACGCTTGCAGAGCGTCGGCGAAGATGGAATCATCTTCCTCTTCCACGACGGTGTCGGCCGGTACGCCGCCGTGGGTGCGGACGAAGCCAAGTGCCAGCTGCAACGCAGGCAAGCGACGGCGCAGGGGCGCCGTCTGGTTCGGGTCTTCGTACGTCAACGCATCTTGGGCTTCGTCCCAACGCACGACGCGGCTGCCGTCGGTCCAGACCCACGTGGCCGTGTTTTCCGGGATCCGCGTCAACGCAGCCGGATTGACGAAAAAAGACCGCACCAACGGCATCAGGCCCGCACGGTCCGTCCGCCAGGTCGACGCGGCCACCTCCATCGGCTTGAGCGGCACCCATCCGTCCGAACCGTTCCAGCTGACGAACCGGGCTGACCAAACGGTGGAGCGGATGGCGTTGGCGAACAGGTTGGGCGGCAGGTCGGTCTCCGCCACATAGTCCCCTGACCTGGACGCCAATGCCAGGTACACCGTGTCGCTGCCAATCGGCAGGTACAAAGTGACGGTCTCGGCCGCCACCGCCAGCGGAGTGTTGCGCAGGGCCGGAACCCAGCGGGACAGGGTGGGATGATCCAGCGTCGTCCCGAATTGGAACACCACGGTCGTCCCGTCGTCCGGGGCGTTGGCCACCGGGTGCAGGTTGCGCAGCGACAAGCGGGCCAAACGCGTCAGCCAATCCTGGTAAGCCGGATCGCCCGGCAGCAGGACCGACGGCCTGCCGGTCCCCGCATACTTGACGCGGATCTCCACGGGCCGCGTCACAGTCCGGGCATCCGGCTGGGCGGCCGCAGGCAAAAGCGGTGCCTGGCCTATGCCCACTTCCGTCGAGTTCTGCCAAAGTCCGCGCCACAGCCAAAAACTCTCCACCAGGCTCACCCCCACCAACAGCGCGAGCAGCAGCGTCTTCCAACCGGCGCGCGTCATGCCCGACTGCCCCTCTCCGGCAGCCAGACGGTGACGGTGGTGCCTTCATTCGGCACGCTCTCCATCCAGACGCGACCCCCGTGCAACTTGACCATTTCCCGGACCAGCGCCAGCCCCAATCCGGATCCCCCCTTGCGGCGGTTGCGCGATTTCTCGACCCGGTAAAAGCGGTCGAACACGTGCGGCAAATCCTCCGGCGGGATGCCTTGTCCTGTGTCGGAAACCACGACGGCGACGCCGCCGTCCTGAGCGTGCGCCGCTACGGTGATGCGGCCTCCCGGCGGTGTGAACTTCAGGGCGTTGCTGAGCAGATTGTCCATCACCCGGTCGAGCATGTCCCGGTCGCCCTGCAGATACAGGTCCGGCGGGCAGGTGAGGTGGATGGACACTTCGCCGCGTTCCGCTTGCAACGAAAACCGCTGCACCGTCTGCCGCAGCCACCGCTCTACCTCGATGTCTTGCAGGTTCGGCGTGAGGCCGCCGGCGTCAATGGCCGACAACTGCAGCAAGTCCTGGGTCAGGCGCGTCATACGGTCCGCCTCGGCGCGGATGACGTGCAAGAACTTCGCCTGCATGTCCACCGGCAAATCCGGTCCGTCCAACAGCGCTTCGACATGAGAACGAATGCTCGTCAACGGCGTCTTCAACTCATGGGACACATTGGCGACAAAGTCGCGGCGCGCACGGTTCAGGCGCTCCATATCGGTCACATCGCGCAAGACGGCGACGTATCCTGCGAGCGCCGACCCCTTCTCGATGCGGCTGACCAACACGTGCACCACCGGGCCGTCGCGCACCAACTGGCGGGATTCCCCTTCCGCCTCCGCGGCAGCATCCGCCCGTCCCGCCAGCCCGAGGTGGCGCGCCGCTTCCGGCAGGCCGGCCGCTCCGCCCGGCAACATCGCCAGCGCGGCGTCGTTCCACAACACCGGCTCCAGCCGGTCATCAAACGCGATCACGCCGTCACGCATGTGCTTGATGACCGCCTGCAGCCGTTCCCGCTCCCGGGCGCTCGCGGCGAGTGCGGCCTGCAATTTCTCGGTCAGGTCGTTGATGGCGACCGCCAGCTGGCCGAATTCGTCGTCGCTGTGGACCTCGACGCGGCGTGTGAAATCTCCGCCCGCCAGCTTGCGCGCCAAGGCCGTCACTTCGCGCACCGGTTTCGTGATGGTCTCCGAGAGGGCGAACCCGAACAGTGCCGCCATCGCCAAGGCAATGAGGCTGGCGGTGTAGAAAATGGCCGTCACCTGGCGCACCGTGTTGTACGTCTCCTGCACAGGGACGACGTATTCCACCAAGCCGACGAACGCATCCTGCCAAAACATCGGCACCGCGACCGCCAGCAGGTGTTGCTGCGCCAGCGGATCGTACCGGATGGCGGCCACCTTCTGCCGTTGCACCAACGCCTGCGTCGCCACCGAGTCAATCCGTTTCTGACCAATCAGCGCCTGTCCGGCTGACGTATCCTCCACCACGCCCTCCTTGTTGAGCACATACACCGTCCCGTTGATGAGTTGCGGCAGGGCATGGAGAATCGGCGTGAAGTCGGCCTGGCCGCCTGCAGCCACCCGCGCCGCCTCAGGAGCCGCGATGGTGGCCAAAAGCTGCGCCTGGCGGCTGACCGAAGCCGTCTGGCTCTGGATGAGCGAGGTGGTCAAGGTGTGGACGAAGAACGCCCCGATGAGTTCCAACGTGAAGACGATGAGCAACAGGTAGACGGTGACCAGTTTGGAGCGGACGCTGCGCCACATACGGCTACCTCCGGAAGAAGTAGCCCACGCCGCGCTTGGTCATCACGTAGCGCGGGTTGCTCGGGTCGGGCTCCAATTTCTCCCTCAACCTGCGCACCGTGACATCGACCGTGCGCCCGTCCCCGAGATAACTTGTGCCCCATACCTGTTCCAACAGCTCCTCCCGGGTGTACACCACACCGGGCCGCGCCGCCAGGAACGCCAACAGTTCGAACTCCCGGTGGGTGAGCAAAACGGGTTCTCCGGCGCGCGTGACTTCGTAGTGGCGGAGGTCAATCACGACATCCCCCGCGACAATCCGTTCCCGCTTGCCGTCCTGGACAGACGCCCCTTCGTCCAATGCCATGCGCCGCAGATGGGCCTTGACGCGCGCGAGCAGCTCCCGCATGCTGAACGGTTTGGTCACGTAGTCGTCTGCACCCAGCTCCAAGCCCAATACCTTGTCCACCTCGGAGTCCCGCGCCGTGAGCATGATGATGGGAACCTTGCTGAACGCGCGCACCTCTTTGCACACCTCAAATCCGTCTTTCTCCGGCAGCATTACGTCGAGCAGGATGAGCTGCGGCTCTGACCGGCGGACCGCCTCCACCGCCTCCATGCCGTCGTACGCGACTTGCACCGTGTAGCCTTCGCGCTCCAGCGTGAATTTGAGAATTTCGGCAATCGACTCTTCATCTTCCACCACCAAGATGTCGGCCATGACCTTCCCTCCTCTCCGTTTCGCCCCTGGTCCCGGCGTACCCGCAGCGAGCGTGGCCGCCGCGGGTGGATGGCCGCGGATGGGTGAGACGGAATTGCATCCGGTGCATGCCGCGTACATGCGTTGCCCCACCCTGACCGAAACTATCGCCAGGAGGTGACGCCACCGTGAATGAACGGACTGTGTTGGCATCGTTTCTCTGCGAAGAAGACGCCCGGCGGGCCGAAGCCGAAATTCGCGCGCTCGGCGTGCACGTGACCCAGGTGGACGACTTGGCCGGTGTCCCCGGCAGACCGCCGGATCGCGATTCATTCCTGATCAGCGGTGACTTTCCGGGTCTGGCATCCATCACGCTCGGCCGTACCGGTCAAGGTCCGGACGCCGCCGCACTGCTCGCCGCCCACCCTGCCGCAAGCGGCATGGCGGATGGGGCGGATATCATCACCGGGCGCAACGTGTTGCTCACCGTCGTCTGTCCGGAGGCGTTGACCGAACAGGTGGTCCGCGTCATCCGCGCCTGTGGCGGCAGCACATGAGCCGGCTCACCCGCGCAGCACCCAGACCATGTGCGGCGCGGTGACGACCGCTTGGTAACGCCCAAGGCGTGAAAGCAACAACGTATACGGATTGGAGACCACCGCAGGCAAGTTGTCCTGCGGTTGGTACGCAGCGAGATCGAAGACCGGCGGGCCAAACCACCACGGCTTGGACGTCACGTACGCGCGAACCCCTGCCAACAAGCCCTGACGCGCGTAGAGAGGAATGTCGTACACCAGCGCGAACTTGGCCCAGAAGGCCACGGCGGCCAACCCGGCCAGAAACAGCGCGGCGCGGGTCCAGAACTGAACGGACCGCAGCGCCCGCGCTGCCTTGATGCGCCGCAACCGGGCACGCCGCCGCTTCTGCCGCAGCCGGCGCTTGCGGGCCAGGGCCCGCTGATACTCGCGCCGCGACAACCGCTTCCCGGACCCCGTCATCCCCGTATCCGTCATGACGGCGTATGGATCCTTTCCAGATTGACGAACTTGTTGTAGTTCTTGAGAAACACCAGCTCCACCTTGCCGGTCGGGCCGTTGCGCTGCTTGGCGATGATGACCTCGACCACATTCTTGCGCTCGCTGTCTGGATCGTAGTAGTCGTCACGGTACAAGAACGCGACCACATCCGCGTCTTGCTCGATGCTGCCCGATTCACGGATGTCCGACAGCATCGGCCGTTTGTCTTGCCGTTGTTCCACGGAGCGGCTGAGCTGGGCGAGCGCCAGAACGGGCACATCGAGTTCACGGGCGAGTTGCTTCAGCATGCGCGAGATCTCCGAAATCTCCTGTTGGCGGTTCTCGTGGCGGCTGCGCCGGCCATGAATCAGCTGCAGATAGTCGATCACGACAAACCCAAGCCCCACCTGCGCCTTCAGACGGCGCAGCTTGCTGCGCATCTCCGGCACGGAGATGCCAGGCGTGTCGTCGATGTAGATGGGCGCGTTGCTGAGGGTGCTCACCCCCATCGACAGCTTTGGCCAATCTTCTTCATCCAAGGCACCGGTACGCAGCTTGTGTCCGTCGATGTATGCCTCGGCGCTCAGCATCCGCTGCGCCAGCTGGTCTTTCGACATCTCCAGGCTGAAGATCGCCACGGGGACCCCTGCCCGCACCGCCACGTTCTGCGCAAGATTGAGGGCGAACGCCGTCTTGCCGACCGACGGCCGTGCCGCGACGATGATGAGGTCGCTCTTCTGCAGACCACTCGTCATGCGGTCGAGCTCAGCATATCCTGTAGGCAACCCGGTGATGTGACCATCGCTCTCATACAACTGCGCAATCCGGTCGAACGTCACCCCGAGCACATCGGCAATGTGGGAGAAGTCCCGCGTGCGCCGCGTCTCGGACAGGTGCAAAATCCGCTGTTCCGCCTCAGCCAGGAGTTCTTCGCCGGACAGCTCGCCGCGGTATCCTTCCTGGGCAATCTCGGTCGCCACACGGATGATGTTGCGCAGCAACGATTTGTCACGGACAATTTGGACGTACTGTTCGATATGCAGCGCAGTCGGAATGGCCTCAGCCAGGTTCGCGATGTACTCGAGACCGCCGGCCTGTTCGAGCAAACCTTCCTTCGCTTGGAGCTGCGCCGTGGTGGTGACCACGTCAATCGGTTGCCCGGCTTCGTACAACTCGCGCATCGCGGCGAAGATGACCTGGTGCGCCTGGACATAGAAGTCCTCCGGCTCAAGCCACTCCACGGCCACCGCCACCGCGTCCGCCGAGATCAGCATGGCTCCGAGCACCGCCTGCTCTGCGTCCAGGCTCTGCGGAGGCATCCGCAACCCGTCCTGGTCCTCCCACGCCAAGCTCAGGGGCCCGGCCGAGTCGTGCGCGTCCATCCCCGCACCTTCTTCCTTCCGCATGACCTCGGTTCAATCGAACGCAAGGACCCCCGAGGGGCCTTCTCCGGCAAGATCCGTTCTGCCGGCACCGCAGCATCCGTCAAGCCGACGGATCGGCTTCCACGAACACCGTCAGATCCGCCGTGACCTCCGGATGCAACCGCACCTGAACATGGTAACCACCCAGGGCCTTGATCGGTTCTTCGAGGTGAATCTTTCGTTTGTCTACCTGAATCCCCATGCGCGCGAGGGCTTCGCTGATATGCTTCGATGTCACGGCTCCGAACAGGCGGCCGCCTTCCCCCGCGTGCGCCGGGATGGAGACCTTGATCTGAGACAGCTTTTCCGCCAACGCTTTGGCATGGGCCAGTTCTTGCGCCTCTCGCCGCGCCTTGGCTTCCTGTTGCGCTTTGAGTTGCTGCAGCTGACCCGGTGTCGCTTCGACCGCCAATTTCCGGGGAAACAAATAGTTACGGGCGTACCCTTCCGAAACTTCTTTGATCTCGCCGGCTTTCCCTTGGCCCTTCACATCTGCGAGCAGAATGACCTTCATCGTCCTCGCCCCTTTGTTCCAAACGCTTGCCTTCCGCGTTACCGCCGGTGCTGCCGCATCAGGTCAAGCATGCCGATGATGATGTAAAGCGCCCCGACAAACTGCAAAGTCAACGGCAGGGCGATAAGCGGGAACAACCACGCGTATTTCACCTGCCCCAACGCCGACACCCGCCGCCAAAGCCATGCCAACCCTTGGATGCCGAGGAGAAACCCGGCTACGAACGAGGCGTTGTGGACCGACTGTCCCCAAAAGGACGGGTTGTCGACCCAACCGAACAATATGATACATTGCAGAAGGACATAGAGAACCACCGTGGCATACGGTAAATTCCACCCGTCAATCAGCAATGCGAAACGGGGAATGCGCCTTTGCAGCAGCAGGCGCGCGCCGCCGACATTCATCCACGCCAGCGCAACCGCTGTGACCCCAATCATCCCCGGAAGCATCATCAGCACCCACTGCGCGCGCTCGTCCGCGAGCCGCCGAATCTCCGCCGGCGTGAGGTTGAGAATGCGTTGATCGGCCGCCAACCAGGTGTGGAACATCGCTTGGACGGCCGCCCGGATGTCATGGCCTGCGGCGCGGTACTGAGCCAGCTGAACCAACTCCAGCATCACGAACAACAACGTAGTGAAGACCAAGGCAGGATACGGCGACTCGCCTTCTCGCACGTGCTCCCCGGTCACGCGCGCCATTGCGTACATCCCGACGGCGAACACCAGCCCCGACCACCCAAATCCGCCCAACAGCAGAAACACCGCCGCACACCCGGCCAACGCGGTGACCGCCGCTTGACCTTCGCACACCGCCATCACGATGAGCGGCAGAGGCAAGAACCAAACCGCCAACAGGTTGACACCCGGCAACAGGGTGCAACTGCAGAGGAGGACGAACAGCGCCAGAGCCAGAAGGGCTTCCGCGCTCATCCCATCGCGCCAGCCCATGCCGTCACCTCTTGCTCTGAATGTACCGCGCAAAGAAGTCAGCGGTGTCCGGTTCCAGTTCGAGTTTCGGCAGGACGCGCGCCAGCCACTCGTGCATCATGCGGTCGATGTCTTGTGGCATGATGCCGATCTGCGCCCCGAGCAGGTACACCGTGCCCGCGACTTGTGCGAGGCTGCGCGCGATGTCCCGTTCGCTCCCCGATTGCACGGCGCGATGGACGGCAGCGACGTGTTCGAGAAGGTCCACCTTGGTCGCTTCAATAGAACGGAGTTTGCGCGCGATGCGCGCATGGGGGTCCGAACCAGGCACGGCGTCTCCTCCTCCGCCGGACAACAGGTCCGGCGCCGATCCCGTCATCAGGGATGGATCATTCCACAGGACGCTCGCTTCTCCTGCCAGGGCGTCCCGCTCGGGTGGGTCGGCACAACAGCGATCCGACACAGATTCGCCATGGAGGTGCGAACATCGGAAGCACGAATATCTCAAAAATCGGAAGCGCGAACATCTCAAAAAACGAGGAAGCGAGAGACCGTCGTCGGCCTCTCGCTTCACCGTCTCCAGGCGGCCGGAGCCGCCGTTGCTCATTGAGAGAAACTCACTCCGTGGTATACGGCAACAGCGCGACTTGGCGCGCCCGCTTGATGGCCACGGTGACCTGCCGTTGATGGCGTGCGCAATTCCCGGAGATCCGCCGGGGCAGGATTTTTCCCCGTTCCGTCAAGTAACGGGACAGCCGGTTGACGTCCTTGTAATCGGCGTACTCGATTTTGTCCACGCAAAACTGGCAAACCTTACGGCGCTTGCCGCCACGGCCCTTACGCGGCATTCACGTTCCCTCCTCGCTGCACAGAGCTTGCGGTTCCTCCCGGGTGAGCCGCTCGGGGGAACCGAACGGTTCACATGTTAAAACGGCAAGTCGTCATCCGAGATGTCGATGAGCTGACTGTCATCCGCGAACGGATCGTCTTCATAACGAGGGGCACGCGCCGGCTCAGGCCGGTTGCGATTCGTCACCGGTGCGGCAGGTGCGGTCGCAGCAGTCTGTGCCTGGCCAGTGTCCGCGCGGTCCAAGAACCGGACCGTCTCCGCCACCACTTCCGCGACGCGTACCCGCTGGCCGTCCCGGTTTTCGTACGTCCGGATTTGGAGCCGGCCGTCCACCGCGGCGAGGCGGCCCTTGTGGAGGTATTGTGCACAGAGTTCCGCTTGTTTCTGCCAGACCACGATGTTGATAAAATCCGTCTCCCGCTCTCCCGACGCATTGGGCCGCATGCGGTCCACCGCGAGAGAGAACGACGCGACCGGAGTGCCGGAGTTGGTGTACCGTAACTCCGGGTCTGCCGTCAACCTGCCGATGAGAATCACCCGGTTCAGCATGGGCGTCCCCTCCAGACGGTATCTATTCCCCGAGCCGCACCGTGAGGTAACGCATCACTGCATCATCAATCCTCAACAGGCGTTCGAGCTCTTGGGTAAAGTTCGCGTTCGCCGTAAACTGCATCAACACGTAGTACCCTTCGCGTTGATGATCAATCTCGTAAGCCAAGCGGCGCTTGCCCATCTCCTGGACCTGATCCACCTTGCCGCCGTGCTCTGTGACGAGGGACTGGTATCGGTTCACCAGTTCCTGGATCTGCTCCGGCTCCAGGTCCGGGCGCAGCACGTACATCACTTCATATTGACGCACCGGCAGTCACCTCCTTTTGGTCTACGGCCCTGCATCGCGTGCAGAGCAAGGATCGGCGCGTGATGAAACGTGCCATTCCATCATACTAACACAAGGTCATGGTTTGCACAAGCAAGCGGAGAAACTCGCATGACGGCTGTCCGCCGCGCCGCGAACATGGAACCTCGCATGGTTGGACTCACACATTGAAGCGGAAGTGCATAATGTCACCGTCTTGAACCACGTAATCCTTGCCTTCCAAGCGGACCTTCCCGCTTTCGCGTGCGGCCGCCATGGATCCGGCGGCAATCAAGTCTTCATACGCGATGACCTCGGCCCGGATAAAACCCCGCTCGAAGTCCGAATGGATGACCCCTGCCGCTTGCGGCGCCTTCGTCCCGCGCCGGACGGTCCACGCCCGCACTTCCGGCTCTCCTGCCGTGAAATACGTGATGAGACCGAGCAAGCGGTACGAGGAGCGGATGAGCCGGTTCAGCCCGGGTTCCGCAACGCCGAGATCCGCCAGGAATGCGGCTCGCTCTTCTGCATCCAACTCGGCGATTTCAGCCTCAATCTGTGCGCAAATCGGGACGACCTCCGCTCCCTCCTGTTGCGCGCGCGCCATGACAGCCTGTACGTGCGGGTTCTCTTCCGGATGCTGCATGCTGTGTTCGTCGACGTTGGCCGCGTAGAGCACCGGTTTCGCGGTGAGTAGATGCAGGTCGCGCAAAAGCCCGCGGGCTTCCTCCGCGATGGCCACCGTGCGTGCCGGCTTGCCGTCGGAGAGAGCGGCCGCGAGCTGTTCCAACGCCTCAGCCTCGACGGCAAACCGCTTTTCACCGGATTTCATGTTCTTCCGTGCCCGCTCAAGGCGGCGTTCCACCGTTTCCAGATCCGCCAGCACCAGTTCGAGGTTGATGGTCTCCATGTCGCGGATGGGATCGACATGGCCAGCCACATGCGTGACATCCGGGTTCTCAAAACACCGCACCACATGGACAATGGCGTCGACTTCCCGAATGTGTCCGAGGAACTTGTTGCCGAGGCCCTCCCCCTTGCTCGCGCCGGCGACCAACCCGGCGATGTCGACAAACTCAAACGCCGTAGGTACAATCCGACGAGGATGGACGATGTCCGCAATCCGATGCAGGCGTTCGTCCGGCACCTCGACGACGCCGACGTTCGGATCAATGGTGCAGAACGGATAGTTGGCGGCCTCTGCACCCGCTCTGGTGATGGCGTTGAACAGCGTCGACTTGCCGACATTCGGCAACCCGACAATTCCCGCCTGCAGTGGCATGTCCACACCTCTTTCGTCAGCTTCGGGCTTCATTATATGGAATCGGCGACAAGGCGGCAATCACGCCGAGGAGGATTTCTTCACATGTTGAGCATGACGGAGTAAAATCAGGGATGGGTCGCAGGCATGGTCCGGCGAACGGACTCAGCCTGCCTGTACACGTTGTTCGAGCGGGCGTTCGTGGGTTCTGTCCGCGCGATGGGTTGGATATTTTGGATGGTGTATGGCAAGCTATCCATGCAAGGAGGTGGAGGATGTGTTAAAGCGACTGATGCGGAAACTGCGTGTCCGCCGCCTCGCGACGCGGGCGTTGGCTGCAGAGATGCAACGAGTACCATCCTTCCGTCCCCGCCGTCATGCCATGTGTGCATAAATCCTGGCGTCATCCACGTGTCGTCATGAGGGGCTGACGAGACCCCGGTCATACTCCCGCCAGCCCCTCTCATCATCCCTTTGCCGCCATCCCTTCCTCATGTTCCATTCCCTTGCGCGTCCCCCATTTTGGACGGATGTCATTCTCCCGCGCCGTCCTGGGAACCGGATGGAACCAACACCTTGCGCAAAAGACGTTCAAACCGGGATCGCGGGATGAGGACGCTGTGCCCACATGATTGGCACTTGATCCGGATGTCCATACCCATGCGGATGATGCGCCATGCATTGGCGCCGCACGCGTGGGGTTTTTTCAATTGAACAATGTCGTCCAATTGGTAAGACGTCATCCGCGGCACCCCCTCAACGCAGCGCAATCTGTTCGCGCGCAAACGCCTGGATGATCCGATGCACCGCCTCACGTTGCACGTCCGCCCCCCGCGTTGGCCTGCAGACGGCGGTGGCGCGGAGCAGGATGTCGTTGTCGCGCAGCATGTGAATGCCGAGGACCTTCACATCGCCGACGATGTCGTCTGACTCCATCCGCATCTCCTCCAACACCTGGCCCATCACGTCCATCGCCCGCCGGGTGTCTTCCCGATAGCTGACCGGGACGTCGATGACCGCGACCGCATTTTCCCTGGAGTAGTTCGTGATCTGTTGGATCTGGCCATTGGGTATGATCTCGATCTCGCCGGTCCAGACTTGCAGGCGGGTGAGGCGCAACCCGATGGTCTTCACGGTACCGGTGACGTTGTTGATCTTCACCAAATCTCCGACCGCATACTGGTCTTCAAACAGGATAAAAAAGCCGGTCAGGACGTCACGGATGAGACTCTGTGCCCCGAATCCAAGCGCCAACCCCGCGATGCCTGCGCCCGCCAAGAGCGTTTCAATCCGGACTCCCATCGTCTGCAATGCCATCAGAATAAAGATGAAATACACCAGATAACGGAGCACGTTGTCGAGCAACGACTCCATCGTGTCGCGCCGGCGGGGTTGCATACGTACCGCCGGCGAACGCAGCAGCCGGCCCACCGCACGCGACCCAAAGCGAATGGCGACGCGCGCCGCCAGATAGAGGAGAAGGATCTCCGCCGCCTTGACCCCGGCCGTGATCGCTGCGCGATCCCAATCTACCGCAGGGACGCCGCCCTGCAGCAATGTTTGCCAAAAGCCCGCTTTTGCACTGGATCCACTGGTGAGCCCGGCCGCGTGCGCGGAGGTGGCAGTATTCCCCGCCACCGGTGATGGTTTGGCAGTCGAAGCGACATATGTATGGCCTGCGTCCGTGTTCACCATGCCCACCTCGATTCCGCGGCGCGTACCCGCCACGATCCGTCACGCTGCGCAGACCGACGGAGGCGCCGCGGTTTCGGATACATCGGCATCGTTCATCCCCAAACTGCAACGTCCTTCAAGAAACGTACATAAAACTATACCACACGCAGCCGGCGCTGCGCATGGATTCCCTTCGCCGCAGCCGTGTTGGTTCCATCACGCCGGCTTTCCCGGAACCACCGCGTGCTTGTTCTTCTCACCATACGGTTTGCGTCAACCAACGAGCGAGCCAAGCTGCGCCTTGGACTCCCCATCCCTGATCCAGCCAAGGGGCCATCCATGCTGGCAACAGGGGCACCACGGAAGCGAGCAGCAGCGAGGTCACCACCGTGACGACCGCTGCCGCGAAATGGGCCAGCATCCGTTGCACCCAGCGCGCTTTCCATCCGACGGGGTGGTGGACAGCCGGTTCATCGTAGAGGCCGAGAAGCAGCCAATGCACCGCGCAGAAACTGCACACGACCGCGAGCACGGCACCCGCTGTGAACAGAAGCTCCGCCGTATGATACGCCCACAGCTGCAGCTGCCACGAATCGGGCAGTCCTGCACTGACAGGCAATGGTGCCAGTTTGCGTGCGGTCCATGCGGCTTGCAATTTACCCAGCCACCAGCGCCAAACCGGACTTGCCGGAGGGACAACATGCACGATAAACCAATCCGAAATATGTAGCACGACGGAGAATCCTGTCCCTGCCGCCGCGAGCAGCAGCAGAATCAGCCGGGGGTGCGCCCGGCGCAACGCGATCGCGGTCCAAGCCCAGACGCCGATGAGCAACGTGTCGGCCATGCCCGTTTCCCCCTCCGCCAAGGCAACAGGTTCCGTTCCATCCGCACCCGGTCCGTCATGGTGTCCAACAAAAGACATGACGGCGACTGCAGACAGGTATAGTTGAAAGTACGCCTACGTATACTGGGAATATTCCGGCTTAGGAGGATTCCCGGTGAACGACGCATTCAGGTCAGCCGAGCCGTCTGTGGCGGAGGGTGCTCCCTTCCGCATCCCGTTCGACCACGAAGCCGCCGTGACGCAATTGGCTCGTTGTCTCGAACATGTATTTCTGGAGGCAGGCCGGCGCGACGTCGCCATCGTGTGCGTCGGGACAGACCGTTCGACCGGCGATGCGTTTGGGCCCATCATCGGTACACGCCTGCAGTCTGCTGTGCTGCCTGCCCGAGTCCGCGTGTTCGGTACACTGGATGAACCGGTGCACGCCGTCAACCTGGCCAGCACGCTGGATGACCTTCGGCGCAATCCTCTGCGCCACCCTTTCATTCTGGCCATTGATGCTTGTTTGGGACGCTTCGATCACGTAGGGCATCTCATCGTCGAAAAGGGACCGTTGCGGCCAGGCGCGGGCGTGAAAAAATCGCTCCCTGAGTTCGGGGACTATACGCTCACCGGTGTCGTCAACGTGTGCGGCTTCATGGAATACTTCGTGCTGCAGAACACACGCTTGGGCGTTGTCATGCGCATGACCGATGTGGTGGTGCGTGCATTGTTGGAGAGTTTGCAGCGGGTGGAGTTGCGTCGCTCCATCGTCGAGTCATCGCAGCCTGCGCGGTCATCCCACGCACACAGAAACCTGTAAACATGATTTGAACACACCGCGGCACCATGACGGGCCGCGGGTGCTCTTCATCATGTTCCCTATACCGGCACACGACGGTGGATGTCGCCAGGATGGGCGGATTGTTCGATGACGTCACGTTCTTCTTCCGTCAACGCGTAACGGGATTCCCCGCCGACCACAGGTTTCGCATACATGCGGGACTCCTCCCGTCCGTAGATGGACGAGATCACGACCCCGTCGAGATGGTCGTCGAGGAGTGCGATCGAAAAGCTCAGGTCGCTGCCTTGTCCTTCAAACGCGTTGTACCGAACGATCCGGGCGGTGGATATTTTCCGGGCCACCGCTTCTTGCAGATCGGTCAATGTCTGGCGCAACGCGGCCAATTCTTTTTCCAAACGTTCGGCCTTCTCCACCGTCCGTTCGTAGACCGCTTCGAGATCCGCCGTTTGATGGATGTCTTTCCAGCGACGGAAGCGACGGCGCAACCCGGCGAGGGCGGCCAACCCCCAGATGGCCAGAACGAGGCTGAACACGGAGATCACGGACAAGATGATGACGGCGAATTCAAGCCATTGCATCACAGCGGACGCCCCCTTGTCGCGAATTGGCCGGGCCAGCGACGTTTAGTCTGCCCGGCATCACAGCTCGGCACCCGCCGCCGCGGCGATGATGTGAAAGATGCGGTCGAGATCATCGTCGGAGAAGTATTCAATTTCAATCTTCCCCCGCCGCTTGCCGGGTTGAATCCTGACCGCGGTACCGAGCGCGGAGCGGAGTTGTTCCTCATAGCGCCGTACGATGGGGTTGGGCTCCGCCGCCTTGGTCTTTTTTCTTTTTGTTTCACGTGAAACAGGTTGCGTCTTTTGGTAAATCATCTGTTCCAACGTCCGTACACTTAAATCTTCTTCCTGGACCCGGCGCGCGAGTTCCGCTTGCAATCGTTCGTCTTTTACAGCCAACAAGGCACGGGCATGCCCCATGCTCAATGTTCCACGTGAAACAAGCTCGCGGACGGAAGCTGGCAATTGCAACAACCGCAGCATGTTCGCGACATGGCTGCGGCTTTGCCCAACGCGCCGTGCCAACTCCTCCTGCGTCAAATTGCACTTTTCCATCAGGTGGGTGTACGCCTCGGCAATCTCAATGGCATTCAAGTCTTCCCGTTGCAGGTTCTCAATCAATGCAATCTCCATGATCTGTGCATCGGTGAACTCGCGCACCACCGCAGGCACCGTTCGCAGCCCCACCCGCTGTGCCGCCCGGAAGCGACGCTCCCCCGCCACGATGTCGTATCCGCGCACGGAGCTGCGACGCACAATCAGCGGTTGCAGAATGCCGTGCTCCCGGATCGACTGGGCCAACTCTTCCAGTTTATCCTCATCGAACGTACGCCGCGGCTGATATGGGTTGGCCCGCAGTTCCTCGATGGCGATGGACGTGATGACGTCGTCTTCCGATACCGACAACTGCGGAATCAACGCTTCCAATCCCCGTCCCAATCCACGTTGCCGGCTACTCAAGCCCCACCACTTCCTTGGCGAGATCCATATACGTCTCCGCGCCTTTCGATTTGGGATCGTAGTGAATGATGGGCCGGCCATGGCTCGGCGCTTCACTCAACCGGACGTTGCGCGGGATGATGGTGTGGTACACCTTCTCCCGGAAAAACTTCTTCACATCATCAATCACCTGCAACCCGAGGTTGGTCCGCGCATCGAGCATCGTCAACAACACCCCCTCGATTTCAAGCGAGGTATTCAGGTGTCGTTGCACCAGCCGGATGGTGTTCAACAATTGACTCAACCCTTCGAGCGCATAGTACTCGCACTGAATGGGAATGAGCACGGAATCCGCAGCCGTCAGGGCGTTCAAGGTCAGCAAGCCAAGTGACGGCGGACAGTCGATGAGGATGTAATCATAGACGTTGCGCAAAGGCTGGACCGCCCGCCGCAATCTCACCTCGCGGGAAATGGTCGGAACGAGCTCAATCTCGGCTCCAGCCAGTTGGATGGTGGCCGGGAGCAACCAGAGGTTCGGGACACCACACGGCAGGATGGCGTCCTGCACAGGTACGTCATTGATGAGCACATCGTAAATGCAGTACTTCACGTCTGCCTTGCTGATCCCCATACCGGACGTCGTGTTGCCCTGCGGATCGATATCGATGAGCAGCGCCTTTTTCCCGAGGCTTGCCAAACACGCCCCCAGGTTGACCGCTGTCGTCGTCTTGCCTACGCCGCCTTTTTGGTTTGCGATCGCGATGATTCGACCACTGGCCACGCTTGTGCCCCCTCACGGCCGATACTGCAATTTCGATTGGATTCTGATATGGGCATCCCCGGCACACCGAGACCGCTGCCACCCACCCTATCATCTTGCCTTCCACCATTGTACAGCACACCGTATCCGGTGGGAGCATCTTTCCTCGTTGACCAAGGCGTGCCTCGCCGGGTAAGAATCTACCGCATCAGCCCACGGAACACAAACCGCAAAAAAAGAAGCCAGGGCCCGTCAGACGCCTCGCTTCTCTCTGTGCCTCTGGATGGTATGCGGCTCGTAGCGGAGAATCACCTCACGAGCCGGACGGCTTCGGGATGCGTATGATAAATTCGTAATACGCTTCGTCATCCCGTTCTTCGCAACTCACCTGCAGACCGCTGCGTTCAATCATGGTCACCGACTGTTTGATGGTGTTCACAGCCAGACGCACATCGCGCGACAACCCCTTGCGGCGAGACCTGCGCGCCGGTGGTTTCCGTTCCAAACCCATCAATGTGGCCTGCACGCGCTCTTCCATCTGGCGAACGTTCCATCCCTGCTCCATGCACTCGTGGAGAAGCCGGATTTGCAGTTCCTCCGATGGCAGCGCAAGCAGGGCACGGGCGTGCCGCTCCGTGATTTTGCGCGTCAACAGAGCCTGGTGAACCTCTTTCGGCAAATGCAACAAGCGCAGCTTGTTGGCGATGGTCGATTGTCCCTTCCCAAGCCGCTGCGCCAAACTTTCTTGGGTCAAACCGTGCAACTCAATCAACTGTTGGTAGGCGACCGCCTCTTCAATCGGGGTCAGTCCTTCGCGTTGCAGGTTCTCAATCAGAGCGGCCGAAGCCGTCTGCGCGTCGTTCATCTCCTTGACAATGGCCGGTATGGTGGGCCAACCAAGCGACTTGACCGCCCGCCACCGCCGTTCACCGGCAATGAGTTCGTACTTCCCGTTGCGGCGGCGGACGATGATGGGCTGAATCACCCCGTGCGTCTGAATGGTGCGCGCCAATTCCGCGATGCTCTCTTCATCGAACACCGTGCGCGGTTGGAACGGATTCGATACAATCTCGTCGACGCGGATCTCGACGACCGCCGCCGACTCGGCGGTGTCCTTTGGGTTGAGAAATCTCGTCAAAGCTTCCTTCATCACGATTCCTCGATCCCCTTTTTCCGCCTGAATTCCAAACCTGCCTGCGACCAGACGCAGCGTCTGTACTCCCTTTCCACACGCCCGGCAGGGATTCCTGCACGAACGACAAAACTTCCAACAATTCCTTAAAAATTGACAACCTTCCCCACACCGGCACAGAAAAGGATGAGCCGCGCGGTGTCCAGTTCAGGCATGCATCCCGGTGCCAAGAGGGGCGCGCTGCGGCGTGCCAGCCTTACGCGGATACTTTGCCGGAACCGGCCGTTCCTGCACCGTCACCACCATCCGCCGTGAACCCATGCCTTCGGGCAGCTCCCAGGGCACAATCCTTGCCAATTTCGCGCCCAGCACGCCGGCAGCCCGTTCTCCCTCCGCCAATTCCTCCTCTACACCAGGTCCCTTGTATGCAAAGACAAAACCTCCCACACGGCAGAAAGGCACGGTCAACTCCAACAACACGTTGAGCCGGGCCACCGCTCGCGCGGTTACAGCCGCAAATCTTCCGCGCATGGCCGGGTCCCGGGCCAGATCTTCCGCCCTGCCGTGCACAAGGCGGACGTTGTGCAGACCGAGCGCCGCCACCACGTCCGCCAAAAACCGAAGCCGTTTCGCCTGCGCGTCCGCAAGCACAAACGGGATGTCAGGATGGCAGATCGCGAGCGGCAGTCCTGGAAAACCCGCGCCTGTACCCACGTCCATCACACCGGCCCCCGGAGCATGGACCACAAACCGCCACTCCGGAAGCCGTACCACAGCGAGGCTGTCCGCAAAGTGTTTGATGAACACCTCCCGCCGTTCCGTGATGGACGTCAGGTTGAGCTGTTGATTCCACGCCACCAGCCGTTCGTAATACACCTCGAACTTCCGCCAGCGTTCGTCGTCCACCGCAAACTCTGCCAACCACGCGCGCTCCCCTGCCGACGCCGCTTCACGCATGAGCCACCCGTCCCCGCAGGTGTTCCAGGTGTACCAACAAGATGGAAATGTCTGCCGGCGTGACGCCCGGCACGCGCGCCGCCTGTCCGATGGTCCGCGGCCGCACCTTCGTCAACTTTTCTTTGGCTTCGGACGCCAACCCATGGACTGCCGCAAAATCGAGATCCTCCGGGATTTCCTTCTCCTCCAGCCGACGCTGCCGTTCTATCTCCTGCATCTGCTTCTGGATATAGCCCGCATACTTGGTCTCGATCTCGACCTGCTCCGCCACCTCGTCCGGGACGTGCTTCGCCTCGTCATCCATGTCGCGGATGTGTTGGTACGACACCTCCGGCCGCCGGAGCAAGTGTTCCAATGTCACGGATTCTTGGATCTCGGGCGATCCCGCTTGTGCCAGCACGGGGTTGGCCACCTCAGGCCGCACCCGGGTGCGCCGCAGGCGCGCAAGCTCCGTCTCCATCCCTTCCCGCTTGCGGATCATCGCGCGGTACTTACGGTCGTCGAGCAAACCGATGCGGTGACCGATTTCCATCAACCGCAGATCCGCGTTGTCGTGGCGCAGGTGCAGCCGGAACTCCGCACGTGAAGTCAACAAGCGGTAAGGTTCGTTCGTCCCTTTCGTCACCAAGTCGTCGATCATCACCCCGATATACGCGTCCGAACGTGACAAGACCACCGGCGGCTCACCAAGCGCCTTGCGGGCCGCGTTGATGCCGGCGATGATGCCCTGGCCGGCTGCTTCTTCATAGCCCGAGGTGCCGTTGATCTGCCCGGCCGTGAACAGCCCTTCCACGAGTTTCGTCTCCAACGTCGGCCAGAGTTGCGTCGGCACAATGGCGTCGTACTCAATCGCGTAACCCGGCCGGAGCATCTCCACCTTTTCCAATCCGGGAATGGTGCGCAGGATCTGAATCTGCACATCCTCCGGCAGGCTGGTCGACAGTCCCTGCACATACCATTCCGCCGTGTCTTTCCCCTCAGGTTCGAGGAAGATCTGGTGATGCGGCCGGTCGCGAAAACGCACCACCTTGTCTTCAATCGAGGGACAATACCGTGGCCCCGTGCCCTGGATATCGCCGGTGTACATCGGCGCCCGGTGCAGGTTCTCCAAAATGATGTTGTGCGTCGTCTCATTCGTGTACGTCAGCCAGCACGGCACCTGTTCACGCGGCTCGACATCCGGATCGAATGAAAAATGCTGCGGCCACGGATCGCCAGGCTGGATGATCAGCTTGTCGAAATCGATGCTGTTCCGGTTCACCCGCGGCGGCGTACCCGTTTTGAATCGCACCAACCGGAACCCTAGGTCAAGCAGGCTGTCCGTCAATTTAATGGCCGGCATCTGGCCGTTCGGCCCGCTCTCGTACGACACGTCGCCGATGAAGATCCGCCCGCGCAGATACGTACCGGTGGTCAACACCACCGCCTGCGCATGGTACTCGGCGCCCGTCTTGGTGACCACGCCGTACACCCGGCCGCCGCGGGCGAGGATCTCTTCGACCATGCCCTGCCGAAGGTCGAGATTCGGCGTATGCTCCAAGGTGTGCTTCATCGTGCGGCCGTAGAGCGCCTTGTCCGCCTGCGCCCGCAGCGCCTGCACCGCCGGACCTTTCCCTGTGTTGAGCATCCGCATCTGGATGTACGTCCGGTCGATGTTGCGCGCCATCTCGCCTCCCAACGCGTCGATTTCACGCACCACAATCCCTTTCGCCGGACCGCCGATGGATGGGTTGCACGGCATGAGTGCGATGGTATCCAAATTGATGGTGAGGAGCAGCGTCTTGCAACCCATGCGCGCCGCGGCCAACGCCGCTTCACAGCCGGCATGCCCGGCACCGATGACGATGACCTGATACGCTCCGCCGAAATACCGCACCTGCACCACGCCCCTTTCCAGCAACTGTGGCCTCACTTGCCGAGGCAAAACTGCGAGAAGATCTCGTCCAACAGGTCTTCTCCCACTTCTTCACCAATGACCATACCCAACGACGCATACGCCGCTTGGAGAGACACCGCGACGATATCAAGCGTCGCCCCTTCCTTTGCCGCTTGCACCGCAGCTCGCAAATCGGCGAGCGCCTCGCGCAGCCACTGAGCTTGGCGCGCGTTGGTCATATAGGACGCCTCTGCCGTCTGCACCTCTCCGCCGATCACCAGCGTCACCATCGTCTCTTCCAACTGTGCCAGACCGTCCCACCGCTTTGCAGACACCTGCACCACGGGCGATGCGCCAGCCCAAGCCCGGACTTGAGCGAGATCGACGGCTTGCGGCAAATCCGCCTTGTTCACCACCACAACCCGCGTCACCGCGGACGTCTCTGCCAGGATGGCCTCATCTTCGGCTGTCAACGGTTCGGCTCCGTTCAACAACACCAACACCAGCTCCGCTTCGGACAGGGCCGCGCGCGTGCGTTCCACGCCAATCCGTTCCACGACGTCGTCCGTCTCCCGGATGCCGGCCGTGTCGAGCAAACGAAACGGCACGCCGCGCAGGTTCACATACTCCTCCAGTACATCGCGGGTCGTGCCCGGAATGTCGGTCACAATCGCCCGTTCCCGCCGCAACAAGGCGTTGAGCAACGAGGATTTTCCGACATTGGGACGACCGGCCAGCACGGTGGCGACACCTTCGCGCAGAATGCGACCCATCTTCGCCCCAGCGAGCAAACGCTCCACTTCCGCCATGAGCGCTTCGCCCACGCGCACCACTTCCGCGCTCGCCACATCCTCCACGTCGTGCTCGGGATAGTCGATGGTCACCTCGACGTGCGCCTGCAGGCGCAGCAAGCGGCGGCGCAGGTCGCGGATCTTTTCGCCGAACTGACCCCGGACTTGGCTGAGAGCAGACCGGCTGGCGAGCTCCGTCTTCGCCCGGATGAGGTCGATGACCGCCTCCGCCTGAGACAGATCCAGACGCCCATGGAGAAAAGCCCGTTTTGTGAACTCCCCGGGTTCCGCCAACCTCGCACCCGCCGCCAACACGCAATCCAACACCGATTCGACGAGCCGCACGCCGCCGTGGACCTGCAATTCTGCCACATCTTCCGCCGTGTAGCTGTGCGGGCCGGGCATCCACAGCAGAATGCATTCGTCGACCGGTGTCCCGTCGTGCGCCACCACCAGGCCGTAGTGGATGCTGCGCCGCGGACCCAGCTTCGGCGCCTTTCCGCGCGGCGTCCGGAACACCCGTTGCACCACGCCGCCGGCTTCCGGTCCGCTGACCCGAACCACCCCGATGGACGCTTCGCCAAGCGCGGTGGCGATGGCCGCAATGGTGTCTGTCGCCACACCCATTCGCGTTCCCTCCTTTCGACAGACGGACACCCGCCCTCCTCGAGGGGGGTGTCCGTCCACATCGCGAAGTTGCTTACGACGGATGCCATGAACCGGTCGAAGAACGGGGCGCGGGACACATCCTTGCCGTTGCCGCGCCGCTCGATCACTCAATTTGCAACGCGTCCTCCGCGTGCGCATCGACCACAGGAATCACAATCACCCTGCGGTGCGGCTCCTCGCCTTCACTCACCGTGGTTACATCGCTCCGGCGTTGCAGGTGCGCATGGATCACCTTGCGATCCGCCGCCGGCATGGCCGCCAACCCTACGGGCCTGCCGGAGGCCACCGCCCGCGCCGCCGCCTGCTCCGCCATGCGTTGCAAAGCGTCCCGGCGGCGCCGGCGGTAACCTCCGGCATCGACCACAAATCGCACCGCGCGTCCGGACGGAGCGTCGTCCGTTTCTGAAGCCCGCAGCCCAGCCTCCCGGTGGACGACCACGTTCACCAAATACTGAAGCGCGTCGAGCGTGGCACCATGACGTCCAATGATGCTGGGCAGCGCCGCTTCCGGACAACGCACGTCGAGCCAGACCACCCGCGCCATGTCCTCCTCTTCCGGCACCGCGGCAATCTGCACCTCCCATCCCATCCTGCGCAAGACTTCGCGCAAAAACGACTTTGCCGCCTCCTCCGGCGTCAGACGAACGGTCACTTCGACCAAGGCCTTGCGGCCGCCGAACAAACCGAGAAAACCGCGCACTGGTTCTTGGATCACCCGCACGATGGCCTGGGAACGCGTCACCCCAAGCCGCACGAGGGCGGAGGTCACCGCTTCGTCGACCGTCCGGCCCGTCGCTACGACACGCTTCATTTCGAAGATCCCTTCTTTGGTTTTTTCGCCCGGTTCCCGCTTGCTTTCAAATCCACCACATTCGACGGCTCGCCCGCCGGCTTGTCCGCACCACCGGCCTGGTTCTTGCCGCTGTCGTCGTCTCTGCTCCGTGGCGGAGCGGAATCCCGCGCCACGTGGTCACGCGCGGCTTTCGCCTCCGGACGCACGCGGATGAAATACGTCTGCACGGCGGTGAAGAGGTTGCTGTAAATCCAGTACAACGCCAACCCGGACGGGAACCGGCTTCCGAACAGAAACACGAACACCGGCATGATGAACAACATCATCCGCGATTGCGGATCGGAGGTTGTCATCATCACGCGTGAAGATATATACGTCGTCACCGCAGCCAAAAGCGGCATAATGTAGTAGTGGTCCGGCTGCCCCAGATGGAAAATCCACAAAAACGTGCTGGAATTCAAACGGGTATTGCCCTCGATGGCACCGAACAATGCATACAGGACTGGAAGCTGGATGAGCATGGGCAGGCAACCCGCCATCGGATTAACGCCTGCCTCCTGCCACAGCTTCATCGTCTCTTCCTGCATTTTTTGCGGATCGCCCTTGTACTTCGCACGAATCTCCGCCAGTTGGGGTTGCATCTGCTGCATCATCTTCGAATACCGGATCTGCTTCACCATCAACGGCAGCACAAGCAAGCGCACCATCACCGTGACCACCAACAGGGCGATCCCGTAATTCCCCCAGAGGTGATTCGCAACGAAGTCAATCACGCCGGAGACGAAACGCAACACATCGCCCCACGGGCCCTGCGGCCACTTGCCCGGATGCGTCGGGTACATCCCGCAGCCGGAGAGCATCGACACAAGGACCAACGCGGCGGCCCATGGCCAAGCTGAACGCTTCACGGACTCCCGATTCAAGCAAGCACTCCTCCTATTTCCGTTGCGGTACCGGATCGAATCCGCCCGGATGCCAAGGGCCGCACTTCACAAGGCGGCGCAAGGTGAGCCACCCGCCGTACCAGACGCCGAAACGGCGGATCGCCTCGACCGAGTATTCAGAACAGGTGGGAAGAAACCTGCAACGTGCCGGAAACAGCGGTGAAATCCACACCTGATACCCGCGGATCAACACAATGAGCATTTTGGCCAGCATATCCGGTTAACTCCCACCCTGTATCATACCATGAATTTTGCCCTGCGGAGTAATTTCCTCAAATCCGAGAGCAGCTCATGGTAACTGGCATCCGCACTGCCCTGGCGGCAGACCACCACAAAGTCCACCGGCGTGTTCTCCAACTTGGGTCCAAGTTCGAGAAAACAAGCACGCAACAATCGTTTTAAGCGGTTGCGCACGACCGCCTTGCCAATCTTCTTGCTGATGGAAAACCCTGCACGAAAAGTGGTCAGCCGATTCTCGTGCCAGTAGAGGACGAGCCTGCCGGTTGCCACCGATTTTCCCCGCTGGAACACCCGCCGGAAATCCCGGTTGTCCTTCAAACGGTGCCGGGCTTTCACCCTGCCTACCCCCTTTGCCGCCGTCAACCGGGACTGCCTGCGCCGGGATGCCCCAGGCAAGACGCCCCATATGAAAAAGGCCACCGACGTGGCCTTACGCAGACAACACCTTTCTGCCCTTTCTGCGCCGAGCGGCCAACACCTTCCGACCGCTCTTGGTGCTCATCCGCTTCCGGAATCCGTGCACCATTTTGCGCTTGCGCCGGTTGGGACGAAAGGTCGGTTTCATCTCCGCCACCCCCTTGTGCTGAAAAACAGCCAACCTCGATTCTAGGCAAACGGACAAACGATTGTCAATGAAAGCTTCTGCCTCCCCGCCGCTCGCATCCTCTGATTTGTGCATCTTGTCCACGCCCGACGTTGGGCGGCACGGGTTATCCACAACCTCATCCCATCATCATCCCCATGTGGATAACGATTCAACCGAATTCTGTCGAACCTGTGGATAACCCTGTCGATCCGTTGCTGATCGCGCGATTCTTTTGCTATGATGGTTCATGCCACGGACGAAGCCCCTGTGGATAACACCCTGATATCCACAGGGTTATCCACAACCTGTGGATAAAGTTGTGCACAGAGTCCACAACCGGTCCGTCACAACCACCTGCCCATCCCACCTTGAGAGATAGAGAGAGCGCGTGATGCGCACACCGCAGAAAACGCACTCACCCTTCCTCTGGTCGAAATCACCACTTCAGGAGGTCCGAGTACTGCGATGACGGCCCAATCGGAGACCCTGCTGTTCGATGAATTGTGGAATGACGTCCTGCGGACCCTCCGGCCCCAGTTCGAACCCCAGACGTTCGACGCCTGGTTTCGCGGAACCCGCATTGCGCACCTGGACCCGGTCAAGCGGGCCGTCATCCTGCACGTACCGACGTCATTTCAAAAAAATTGGCTTGCCAACCGCTATGTCAACCTCATCACAGCCCAGCTGGCGGCCGTGACGCGGGAGCAGGGCTGGTCCGTCACGTTCGACACACCCGTGAACGAACAGAATCCGACAGGACACGCCGAGGAAGCCGCGCCAGCCGAAGCCGGACCTGTTTCTCCCGGCGAAACGGACACCAGGATCGCCGCGGCGGCGCGCACCGACTCGTTCCAGGAACCTGTCGGCGCTCCGCTCAACCCGCGCTACACGTTTGAAACGTTCGTCATCGGGAACAGCAACCGTTTCGCGCACGCCGCGTGCCTCGCCGTCGCTGAATCACCGTCCCAGTCTTATAACCCGCTCTTCATTTATGGCGGCGTCGGGCTTGGCAAAACCCATTTGATGCATGCCATCGCACACCGCGTGAAACAGCGCAAACCGCATCTCAAAGTCGTGTACCTGTCGACGGAACGGTTCATGAATGAATTCATCGCCGCCATTCGCGACAACACCACCGAAGCGTTTCGGGACAGGTACCGTACGGTCGACGTGCTGCTCATCGACGACATCCAGTTTCTCGCAAAGAAAGACGGCACGCAGGAGGAGTTCTTTCACACGTTCAACGCGCTGCATGAAGCGGGCAAGCAGATTGTCATCACCAGCGACTGCCCGCCGCGGGCCATTCCCACACTGGAAGAACGCTTGCGTTCCCGTTTTGAATGGGGTCTCATCACCGACATTCAACCGCCCGATCTGGAGACGCGCATCGCCATTCTGCAGCGCAAAGCGAAAGCCGACGGATTTCTCATCCACGATGACGTGATGGCGTACATCGCATCCCAGATCGACTCCAACATCCGGGAGCTCGAAGGCGCACTCGTGCGCGTCATCGCCTATTCTTCGTTGGTCAAACAGGAAATCACGGTCGATCTCGCCCAAGAAGCGCTCAAGGACCTGATTGCGCCCAACCGGCCCCGGCCTGTCACCGTCTCCCAAATTCAGAAGGTGGTGAGCGATCACTTTGGCATCAAACCGGAAGACCTGATTGCAAAATCACGCGCGAAGCACGTGGTCGTACCACGCCAAATTGCGATGTACCTGACGCGCGAACTGACCGACCTGTCCTTGCCCAAGATTGGCGAAGCGTTCGGCGGCCGCGACCACACCACCATCCTGCACGCGTGCGAGAAGGTCAGCGAAGAACTGAAAACCAACGAGGAGTTGCGGCGTACCGTGGAAAGCCTTTCCGAGGCCTTGCGCCATCTGACCTGACAACATGGAAAAAGAGATGGTTGTGGACAAACACCACGCAGGACACAGTCTCTGCACAGCGAACCGGATCGTTATCCACAGGCTGTCCCCAGCGTCTCACGGCGCCGCGTAAGGAGAAAGCTTGCTTTTGCACATATCCACAAGCCCTATTACTATTACTGCTGCCATTTCTCATAGAGAAAGATCTCTAAGACTTCTGCTTCAACCAACCGAAAAGAAAGAAACGCGGCAGGTCGAGCCGAAAGGAGTCACGACGCGTCATGCAGTTCACCATCCGCCAGAACACCTTGCTCAACACCATCCAGACCGTCTCCAAAGCGGTCGCGGTCCGCACCACCAAACAGGTCCTCACCGGGATTCTTCTCCAGGCCACGGAGAAGGAACTCACCGCGACCGCATACGACCTCGATCTCGGCATCCAGGACACGGTGCCGGCGAACGAAGAGACTGGATTGCGCATCGCGCAGCCGGGGCAAATCGTTCTGCCGGCCCGTCTCTTGACGGATTTGGTCCGCAAACTCCCATCCAGCGAAATACAAGTCACCGTGCACACCAACTACGTGACGGAGATCCGGGCCGGCAGTGCCCAATTTCACATCCACGGCATCGATGCGGCCGAGTTCCCAACCCTGCCTGTTCTGCACGCTCCGGAAACCTTGCAGATCAGCGCGCCGTTGCTCAAAGACATCATCCATACCACCGGGTTTGCCATCTCCACCGTGGAAGCGCGTCCCATCCTGACCGGCGTCCACGTGGAGTGCAAAAACCAAGCGCTCACGTTCACAGCCACCGACGGACTGCGGCTCGCCACACGCACCGTGCGCCTGGAGATCCCGGAAGAATTTGCATGGAATGTCGTCATCCCGGGCAAATCATTGAATGAGCTGGCGAAGATCCTGCCGGACGACGAACAAGTTGTCGTGGTACAGTTCACCGACACGCATTGCTTGTTTCAAAGCGGTTCGACGCTTTTTTACACACGGCTCATCGAGGGCACGTACCCGGATACGAAGCGGATCATCCCCAAAACCTACCAGACCGAGGTGGCGGTCGTGCTCGACGACATGCTCGGCGCCATCGATCGAGCTTCGCTCATTGCCCGCGAACGTGAGAACCACATGGTGCGCATGGAGGTTCACGACGACGTGATCAACGTATCGTCCAGTTCACCTGAGCTCGGCCACGTCTTGGAGTCGGTCGGCGTCGTCGAAAAAACGGGTGAGGACCTGTTCATCGCATTCAACGCCCGCTATGTCATGGACGCTCTGCGAGCCAGTTCGGCGGCTGAGGTGCTTTTCCGCTTCAACGGCGCCAACCAACCGTTCACCATCGTCACCCGCGGCGATGAATCGGCAGCCCTGCAATTGATCTCACCGGTGTTGGTTCGATAGATATGACGACCGTCCAAATTTATGACGACCACATCACATTGGGACAATTGTTGAAAAAGCTTCGCTTCGTGGATTCGGGCGGCGCAGCGAAACACTTTCTCACCGTGCACGACGTGCGCGTCAACGGCGAGATCGAACGCCGGCGCGGACGTAAGCTCCGCCCGGGGGACGTGGTGGAGGTCCTCGGTCAACGCGTGCGCATTGAGGCGGAATGACGCATGGTGTTGCGCGAAATCGAGATGGTGGACTTTCGCAACTACGCGTCGCAGCGGATTGAACTCGCGGAAGGGGTCAATGTCCTGCTCGGTCAAAACGGGCAAGGAAAGACCAACGCCATTGAGGCGATGTACGTGCTCGCGATGGGCAAATCCCATCGCACCGTCCGCGATCCGGATCTCATCCGCCGCGGAACTTCGTCCGCGCGCGTGGAAGGGGTTGTGGATCGCCGCGGCCGATTGCACCAGTTGTCGCTCACCATTGGGCCGCACGGCAAGCGAGCGCTGCACAATGCCGTGCCGGTACAGAAGATGTCGGAGTTCATCGGTTGTCTGCAGGCAGTCCTGTTCTCGCCGGAAGACATGCAACTTGTCCACGGCGGACCTGGTGTCCGTCGCCGTTTTTTGGACATGGAGATTGGCCAGATGCAGCCGGCGTATCTGTTCCATTTGAGCCGGTACCAGCGAGCGCTGCAGCAACGCAATGCCCTGTTGAAACAACCCCACGTGACGCGGGAAGACGTGTTGGCGTTTGAAACGCAGATCATCGATCACGGCGCGGAAGTGGTGGTGCGGCGCCTTCGCTTTATCCGGCATCTGCGCGAGATTGCGTCCCGGGTGTACGAGATCATATCGGCGGGCCGCGAACGGTTCGACATCGGTTACGTATGGTCTGCGGGAGGGGAAGCGCCGCCGCCGGACGATAAACCGGCGGTCCACAGTGCCATCGCCGCGGCGTTGGACGCGCGGTGGGGAGCGGATCGGCAACTCGGACACACCTCCGTGGGGCCGCACCGCGACGACCTGCTGCTTTACCTTGACGGTGAACCGGCGCAGGCGTTCGCCAGCCAGGGGCAGCAAAGGACCATCGCGTTGGCGCTCCGGCTGGCCGAAATTGACCTGTTGCGCGAAGAAACAGGGGATTATCCGGTGCTCCTGCTCGACGACGTGCTCTCGGAGTTGGACGACGCACGGCAGCGCAATCTGGTGTTGTCGATGAGCGAGCGCGTGCAAACGGTGATCACGGCGACGAGCCTGTTTGGGCTCGCGGACCGCCTGCCGCAACCGGCGCGTTTGTTTCATGTAGATTCTGGTATAATACAGATGGAGGGATAGCGCGATGTTCATCCACATCGGCGGGGATACCATGGTGAGTTGTAAGGAAGTAATTGGTATATTCGACATAAATTCAGCTAATAGTCCGGGGACGAGTGAGTTTTTAAAGCGTTGCGAAGAGCGACTCGGCGTGGAGGTCGTGGAGGTCGGTGAGATCAAGTCGTTCATCGTCACGGACCGAAAATTGTATTACTCGCCGATTTCGTCATTGACGTTGAAAAAACGGGCGGAACAATTCGAGACGGGACGCCTTGCTGAAGAAACGTGAGCAGGGCCGCGGCGCGGTGCAGGCACGCTTTTTGCATCGGCTCACCATCTGTGCAAAGGGGGACTGGGCTTGGCGAAACCACAGGTGTACGATGAAACGCAGATCCAGGTACTCGAAGGCCTGGAAGCTGTGCGCAAACGTCCGGGGATGTACATCGGATCGACCGGGCCACGGGGATTGCATCACCTGGTGTGGGAGATTGTCGACAATGCGGTCGACGAAGCCTTGGCTGGCCGTTGCACGAAGATCATCGTGCAGGTCCATAAGGACAACAGTGTGACGGTCATCGACAACGGCGCCGGTTTTCCCGTCGGCATACACCCGCAGACAGGCCGTCCTGCGGTCGAGACGGCGCTGACCGTCTTGCATGCCGGCGGGAAGTTCGGCGGCGGCGGCTACAAGGTCTCCGGAGGTCTGCACGGTGTCGGAGCTTCCGTGGTCAATGCCTTGTCCATCTGGCTGAAGGTCGAAGTGCACCGGGACGGTCATATCTACGTGCAGGAGTATGAGCGCGGTAAGCCCTTGTACGACCTGAAGGTCGTCGGCACCACCGACCGGACGGGGACCAGTGTCTCGTTCCGGCCGGACCCGGAGATTTTCAAAGAGACGACCGAGTTCGATCCCGACGTATTGCAAAACCGTCTGCGCGAACTGGCGTTTCTCAACGCGGGGCTGGAGATTGTCTACGAAGATGAACGGTACGACAAAGCGGTGACGTTTTGTTATTCGGGCGGTGTGGCGGCGTTTGTGGAGTTCTTGAACAAATCGAAGAACGTCCTCCACGAGCCGCCGGTGTCCGTATCCGGTGTCAAGGACGACGTCACGGTCGAGATCGCGCTGCAATACAACGACGGGTACAACACGACGCTGTTTTCCTTTGCAAACAACATTCATACGCACGAAGGCGGCACGCACGAAGCGGGCTTCAAGAGCGCGCTGACGCGGGTCATCAACGACTATGCGCGCAAGATGAACCTGCTCAAAGACAGTGAAACCAACCTCACCGGCGACGACGTGCGCGAGGGGCTGACCGCCATCGTGAGCGTCAAGGTGCCGGAACCGCAGTTCGAGGGGCAGACGAAAACGAAGCTCGGCAACAGCGAGGTGCGCGGTATCGTCGAGACCCTGTTTGCCGATCGGTTCCAGGCTTTCTTGGAAGAGAACCCGTCGGTGGCGCGGCGGATTGTCGAAAAAGCCATCACGGCTGCGCGCGCCCGCGAAGCGGCGCGCAAAGCCCGCGAGCTGACGCGGCGCAAAAACGCGCTTGAAGTGTCGTCCCTGCCAGGTAAGCTGGCCGATTGCACGTCGCGGGACGCCTCGGTCAGCGAATTGTTCATCGTCGAAGGCGACTCGGCCGGCGGTTCGGCGAAGCAAGGGCGGGATCGCAACTTCCAGGCCATCCTGCCGCTGCGCGGCAAGATCATCAACGTGGAGAAGGCGCGTCTGGACAAGGTCCTGTCCAACGAAGAAATTCGCGCCATCATCACCGCCATCGGAACGGGCATTGGCGACGACTTTGACATCACCAAGTCGCGGTACCACAAGATTGTGATCATGACCGATGCGGATGTCGACGGCAGCCATATCCGCATCCTCCTGTTGACGTTGTTCTACCGCTTCATGCGCCAGCTCATCGATGCAGGGTACATTTACATTGCGCAGCCGCCGCTGTACAAGATCGAGAAAGGCAAGACGGTGCGCTACGCCTACTCCGACAAGGAGTTGGAACAGATCCTGCAGGAAATCGGACGCCAAGGTGTGACCATCCAGCGGTACAAAGGCCTCGGTGAAATGAACGCGGAACAGTTGTGGGATACCACCATGGACCCGGCGACGCGGACGCTGTTGAAGGTGACGATGGAGGACGCCAAGGAAGCGGACTACATCTGCAGCATCCTCATGGGAGAAAAGGTGGAGCCGCGCCGGGAGTTCATCGAGGAGCACGCGAAGTTTGTCCGCAACCTCGATGTGTGAGGAGTGAACACGTTTGCCGGAACCGCAGGAGAGCAAGGTCATCCCCATCGACCTGAGCCAGGAGTTAAAGACTTCGTTTCTCGACTATGCGATGAGCATCATCGTCAGCCGCGCCATTCCGGATGTGCGCGACGGTCTCAAGCCGGTGCAGCGGCGGATCCTCTACGCCATGTACGAGACGGGGATGACGCCCGACAAGCCGTACAAGAAGTCGGCGCGCATCGTCGGCGATGTGCTCGGTAAGTATCACCCGCACGGTGACGCGGCGGTTTATGAGACGCTGGTGCGGATGGCGCAAGACTTTTCCACGCGCTACGTGTTGGTGGACGGGCATGGCAACTTCGGCTCCATCGACGGAGATGCGGCGGCGGCGATGCGGTACACCGAGTCCCGCATGTCGCCGATTGCGATGGAGCTTTTGCGCGATATCCAGAAGGACACGGTGGATTTTGGCCCCAACTACGATGAGAGTGAACAAGAGCCGCTCGTGTTGCCGTCGCGCTTCCCCAACCTGCTCGTCAACGGTTCAACCGGCATCGCGGTCGGCATGGCGACCAACATCCCGCCGCACAACCTGCGCGAGGTGATTGATGGCGTTGTCATGATGATTGACCGGCCGGATGTGACCGTCGAGCAGCTGATGACCGTCATCAAGGGTCCGGACTTTCCAACCGGGGGCATCATCCTCGGCCGGGACGGCATCCGTCAAGCGTATGAGACCGGCCGCGGTTCCATCACGGTGCGCGCGACCACGCAGATTGAGGAGATGCAGGGCGGCCGGACGCGCATCGTGGTCACGGAGATCCCGTTTCAGCAGAACAAGGCGCGCATCATCGAGAAGATTGCCGAGTTGGTGCGGGAGAAGAAGATCGACGGCATCACCGACCTGCGCGACGAGTCGGATCGATCCGGCATGCGCATCGTCATTGAACTGCGGCGCGACGTGCGGCCGCAGGTGGTGTTGAACAACCTGTTCAAACACACGGGATTACAGACGTCGTTTGGCATCATCAACCTGGCGTTGGTGGGCGGCGAGCCGAAAGTGCTCAGCCTGCGCGAAACCATCCGCCTGTACTTGGAACACCAGCGGGACGTGGTGCGACGGCGCACCGAGTTTGACCTGAAGAAGGCGGAGGCGCGCGCCCACATCCTCGAAGGCCTGCTTATCGCGCTGGATCACCTGGACGAGGTGATTGCGCTCATCCGCGCTTCGGCGACGCCGGAAGCGGCGCGCGAAGGGTTGATGCAGACGTTTTCGCTCTCCCAAGAACAGGCGCAGGCCATCCTCGACATGCGCCTGCAGCGGTTGACCGGTCTGGAGCGGGAAAAGATTGAGAGCGAGTACCAGGAAGTGCAAAAGCTCATCGCGGAGCTGCGCGCCATCCTGGCGGACGAAGGCTTGCTGATGGGTGTCATTCGCAAGGAGTTGCTGGAGATCCGCGACAAGTACGGAGACGAGCGGCGCACGCGGATTGTGGCCGCCGAAGGCGAGATCAGCGAAGAAGACCTCATCCCGGTGCAGGACGTGGCCATCACCATCACCCATGCGGGTTATGCGAAACGGCTGCCGCTCTCGGCCTACCAAAGCCAGCGGCGCGGCGGGCGCGGCATGACCATGATCGGGACGCGGGAAGAGGACTTCGTGGAACACATGTACATCACGTCGTCCCATCACTACCTGTTGTTTTTCACCGATCGCGGCCGGATGTATGCCCTCAAGGCGTATGAGATCCCAGAATTCGGGCGGCAAGCGAAAGGAATCCCCATCATCAACCTGTTGCAGATTGAACCGGGGGAGAAGGTGACCGCTGTCATACCGGTCCGCTCGCTCGATTTCGAGGGGGTTGACCAGTACGCCCTCTTCTTCGCCACCCGGCAGGGATTGGTGAAGAAGACACCGCTGGCGGAGTTTGCGAACATCCGCAAAACGGGTCTGATTGCCATTCATTTGCGGGATGACGACGATGTCATCGGGGTGCGGCTGACCGACGGATCGAAAGAGATTATCATGGCGACCAAGCTCGGAATGTCCATCCGCTTCCATGAGTCGGATGTGCGGCCCATGGGCCGGGCGGCAACGGGTGTGAAGGGAATTGCGCTCGAGCCGGGGGACGAAGTGATTGGCATGGACGTGGTGGAAGAAGGGGCCGACGTTTTAGTCGTCACGTCCCGCGGTTACGGGAAAAAGACACCGGTGACAGAGTATCGCACGCAGACCAGGGGCGGCAAAGGCATCAAGACGGTCAATTGCACGCCGAAAACCGGGCATGTCGTTGGATTGCGCATGGTGCATCCGGAGGATGACCTCATGATCATCACCAATGCCGGCGTCGCCATCCGCATCCGGGTGGAGGACGTCTCGACGCAAGGCCGGCTGACCCAAGGCGTGAAGTTGATCAATGTGCCGGAAGGCGAAGAAGTGGCCACCGTGGCGCGGGCCATGGGTTCCAGCGATGATTAAGCGATGATGAAGGGTTAAGCGATGATGAAGGAGGTCGCGGCGGCACGGCGGCGAGGCCATGCCGTCGCGCAGGGGAGGTGAACCTGTCGTGGATCTCATGCATTTCGTGATCGAACAGGGCGCGATGTTCGCCGGATTCTTCACCCTCGTCTTCATTGCGTATATTGTGTTTCATTTTCTGCTTGGCCGCCGGTCATGACGGTTCGGCGGGAAATACGCATTTGCTTTGAGTTGTTTGTTCTGGCATACACTATTTCATCTGTCCATGGTGACTGATGCACGATGCGTTACGGGAGGCCGGCCTGGAATCGGAATCCTGATCTTCAGTACGTTTTGCCGGGATCCGTCTTTGGCGCTGCTCACAAAGAAGGTGAGCTGTAGCTCGTGCCCGCGCAGTGACGGTGGATAGTGCACTTGGAGACGAAAATCTCCCCAGGCTGGCGCACCCTGCGCGGCATGGATGGCGAGCACGCTGCGAACGCCAGGGTAGTTTAGGGGCACAGGCTTTCCTTGCACGGTGGTACCTTGGACTGCACCTGTGGCCTCGAAGGCGTGCAGTTTGCCACGGATCACCAGGCCTTGTCCGTCCGGGATGGCTTGAAGGTAGGTCAACTGGTATGCCGCATTCCGCGTACCGTTGATTTTCGTCAAGTCCAAGCCATCGGTCCAGTCCCGGGCGACCGGGATCACGGTGAATCTGGCCGCGGTGTGTAGAGAAGGATGTGCGGTTGATGTGCCCGTCGCGTGTGCAGGCCAGACATTTGACGTGAAGGTGAGTACTGCTACGGCTGCGAGTGCGGCAGACAGCGCCACCACTGCGCGTTGGAACCGGTTCATATTCACTGCCCCTTTGCAACGTTATCCATTCCACCGGGATACCATCTTACCATATATTACCATATGTCAGGAAACTTGATTCCCATCGCCAGGATACCTGCATGGGGACGGACATCACGGCATCACGCGGGCCTGGTCTGTTGACGCCGGTGCGCACCATTTCACGATTTTTCTCAATCTTATCAGGATCGGTGGCTCACCGTTTCCGGAACAGTCGCATCCATGCCTCGTTCCGTTCCCGGAAGATCTCGTGATGGGAGGATACCATAGCTTGCGCCCCAGCGCCACACTTTGAGATCTCGTATGCTTAAAAGCATGTTGGTACAACCTGTGTGCCGATGCTGACACGGATACTGCAAGCATGAAGCTTCGTGCACCATTCCGTATCGGAGAAGGTCGTCAGCCGCAACAGGAATGGACGAATCGCGCAAGCAAGGTCGGGAGGAAATGATTGTAATCTCATTGCCCTTGACATGCGCGTCGTCGGTGTGATACATTGTGCGATGCCGCCGCCACAAGCGGCAGTGTGACGTCGATACCGCCATCGGCGGTGCGCCAAAAACTCCCGCTAGACAACCTGTGGTTGTCTGTGATAGGGTAGTTGGTGCTGCTGCGCGCGGGAAGCGCGAAGGCGGAAGGTCAGAGAAGAAGTGAAGCCGGGCATCACCGGGACCGAGGCGGGCAGCCGCGGGCAGCGGTGGTGCACGGGCGCGGTTCCTTGAAAACTAAACACCCCGAGAACCGACGCATCACCAAGGAGATGCAAGGGCATCCTCCGTGGCGCGCGAGCGTGGGTCCTGCGCGGGGACGTGCGGGGCGGCGCGTGGTGTGCCGCGAGGGGATGGACGTGAGAGTTTGATCCTGGCTCAGGACGAACGCTGGCGGCGTGCCTAATACATGCAAGTCGGGCGGGTGCGGCGGGGCTTGCCTTGCCGCATCAGCGGCGGACGGGTGAGTAACACGTGGGTAATCTGCCTGTCAGACCGGAATAACGCCTGGAAACGGGTGCTAATGCCGGATAGGGCAATGGGGAGGCATCTCCCTGTTGGGAAAGGGCGCGATATGTGCCGCTGACAGATGAGCCCGCGGCGCATTAGCTGGTTGGCGGGGTAACGGCCCACCAAGGCGACGATGCGTAGCCGGCCTGAGAGGGTGGACGGCCACACTGGGACTGAGACACGGCCCAGACTCCTACGGGAGGCAGCAGTAGGGAATCTTCCGCAATGGGCGCAAGCCTGACGGAGCGACGCCGCGTGAGCGAGGAAGGCCTTCGGGTTGTAAAGCTCTGTCACCCGGGGCGAAGGGCTATGGGGAGTGGAACGCTCTGTAGCCTGACGGTACCGGGTGAGGAAGCCCCGGCAAACTACGTGCCAGCAGCCGCGGTAATACGTAGGGGGCGAGCGTTGTCCGGAATCACTGGGCGTAAAGGGTGCGTAGGCGGCCTTGTAAGTCCGAGGTGAAAGGCCCGGGCTCAACCCGGGCAATGCCTTGGAAACTGCGGGGCTTGAGTGCTGGAGAGGCAAGGGGAATTCCACGTGTAGCGGTGAAATGCGTAGATATGTGGAGGAATACCGGTGGCGAAGGCGCCTTGCTGGACAGCGACTGACGCTGAGGCACGAAAGCGTGGGGAGCGAACAGGATTAGATACCCTGGTAGTCCACGCTGTAAACGATGAGTGCTAGGTGTTGGGGGGCGACCCTCAGTGCCGAAGGAAACCCAATAAGCACTCCGCCTGGGGAGTACGGTCGCAAGACTGAAACTCAAAGGAATTGACGGGGGCCCGCACAAGCAGTGGAGCATGTGGTTTAATTCGAAGCAACGCGAAGAACCTTACCAGGGCTTGACATCCCTCTGACGCACCTGGAGACAGGTGTTCCCTTATGGGCAGAGGAGACAGGTGGTGCATGGTTGTCGTCAGCTCGTGTCGTGAGATGTTGGGTTAAGTCCCGCAACGAGCGCAACCCTTGACCCGTGTTACCAGCGCG
>NZ_BMOY01000001.1:0-67271 GCF_014647315.1 Paenalicyclobacillus cellulosilyticus | reverse complement strand
CTGATGCCCTGGGCTACACACGTGCTACAATGGGCGGGACAACGGGAAGCGAAGGAGCGATCCGGAGCGAAACCCTGAAAACCGCTCGTAGTTCGGATTGCAGGCTGCAACTCGCCTGCATGAAGGCGGAATTGCTAGTAATCGCGGATCAGCATGCCGCGGTGAATACGTTCCCGGGCCTTGTACACACCGCCCGTCACACCATGGGAGTCGGCAACACCCGAAGTCGGTGAGGTAACCCGGGGGAGACTCCGGGGGCCAGCCGCCGAAGGTGGGGTCGATGACTGGGGTGAAGTCGTAACAAGGTAGCCGTATCGGAAGGTGCGGCTGGATCACCTCCTTTCTAGGGAGCGTAGGGGTTCTTCGGGGTGTTTAGTTTTGAGGGAACCGCGGCACCTGGTCTTTCCGGGACGGGGAAGGCGAGGTGGGGCGGAACCCTTGGGTACCTTGGGAACTGGATAAGGCGACGCGGGGAAGTCAGGTGAAGATGGAAAGGGCGCACGGTGGATGCCTGGGCGCCAGGAGCCGAGGAAGGACGGGGCGAACGCCGAAACGCCACGGGGAGCTGTACGCGAGCGTGGATCCGTGGATGTCCGAATGGGGGAACCCACTGGCCGGGAGGGCCAGTACCGGTGGCGGGAAGCTGCCGGGGGCAACCGGGGGAACTGAAACATCTTAGTACCCCGAGGAGAAGAAAACAAACGTGATTCCGCAAGTAGTGGCGAGCGAACGCGGAGGAGCCTAAACCGCGCAGGTGGGAGAGGTTGCAGCCGATGCCTGTGCGGGGTCGTGGGGGTGCTGCGGTGCGGGCTGCAAACCGCACGCGAAGTGAGCAACCTGACAGGTAGCGGAACGGCATGGGAAGGCCGGCCGGAGAGGGTGAGAGCCCCGTACGCGAAACCTGTGAGGCTTCGTGGCAGCACAGCCCGAGTACCGCGGGACACGAGGAATCCCGTGGGAATCGGGGAGGACCACCTCCCAAGGCTAAATACTCCCTGGCGACCGATAGTGGAGAGTACCGTGAGGGAAAGGTGAAAAGCACCGCGGGAGCGGAGTGAAAGAGGACCTGAAACCGTGTGCCCACAAGCAGTCGGAGGGTGGCGGAAGCCGCCTGACGGCGTGCCTTTTGTAGAATGAACCGGCGAGTGATGATGGCGAGCGAGGTTAAGGCGGGGAGCCGGAGCCGGAGCGAAAGCGAGTCTGAAGAGGGCGCAAGTTCGCTGTCATCGACCCGAAACCGGGTGATCTACCCCTGGTCAGGGTGAAGTGCGGGTAGCGCCGCATGGAGGCCCGAACCCACCGGCGTTGAAAAGCCGGGGGATGAACCGGGGGTAGGGGTGAAATGCCAATCGAACCCGGAGATAGCTGGTTCTCCCCGAAATAGCTTGAGGGCTAGCGTCGGCTAAGACCGGCGGAGGTAGAGCGCTGATTGGGTGCGGGGCCCGTGGAGGGTTACCAAGCCCAGTCAAACTGCGAATGCCGCCGGGTTGGTGGCCGGCAGTCAGACCACGAGTGATAAGATCCGTGGTCGAGAGGGGAACAGCCCGGACCAACAGCTAAGGACCCGAAGTGCCAGTTGAGTGGGGAACGATGTGGCGTTGCGAAGACAACCAGGATGTTGGCTTAGAAGCAGCCATCATTGAAAGAGTGCGTAATAGCTCACTGGTCGAGTGACGCTGCGCGGAAAATGTAACGGGGCTAAACTGGCCTCCGAAGCTTTGGATGCTGCCGGAAGGCAGCGTGGTAGGGGAGCGTTCCGTAGGCGGGGAAGCCCGGGCGGGAGCCCGGGTGGAGCGTACGGAAGTGAGAATGCCGGTATGAGTAGCGAAAAGAGGGGTGAGAATCCCCTCCGCCGAAAGCCTAAGGATTCCTGGGGAAGGCTCGTCCGCCCAGGGTAAGTCGGGGCCTAAGGTGAGGCCGAAAGGCGTAGCCGAAGGGAAACTGGTGGAGAGTCCAGTACCACCCGAGCGCGTTGGAGCGATGGGGTGACGCAGGAGGAGCAGGGAAGCGGCCGGATGGAAGGGGCCGTCCAAGCGGCGAGTGGGGCGTGCAGGCAAATCCGCACGCCGGGGACCATGAGCCGTGATGGGGAGGGAAGGCAAGTACCGAAGTCCCGGGCTTCACACTGCCGAGAAAAGCCTCTAGCGAGCGCGAGGGTGCCCGTACCGGAAACCGACACAGGTAGGCGCGTGGAGGACACGAAGGCGCGCGGGAGAACTCTCGTCAAGGAACTCGGCAAACTGACCCCGTAACTTCGGGAGAAGGGGTGCTTGTCCGGGAGGGCAAGCCGCAGAGAAGAGGCCCAAGCGACTGTTTAGCAAAAACACAGGTCTCTGCGAAGCCGAAAGGCGACGTATAGGGGCTGACGCCTGCCCGGTGCTGGAAGGTTAAGAGGAGGGCTCAGGGGGCGACCCCGAAGGTCCGAATTGAAGCCCCAGTAAACGGCGGCCGTAACTATAACGGTCCTAAGGTAGCGAAATTCCTTGTCGGGTAAGTTCCGACCCGCACGAAAGGCGTAACGACTTGGGCGCTGTCTCGACGAGAGGCCCGGTGAAATTGTACTACCTGTGAAGATGCAGGTTACCCGCGGCTAGACGGAAAGACCCCGTGGAGCTTGACTGCAGCTTGATATGGGATATGGGCATGTCATGTACAGGATAGGTGGGAGACAGGGAAGCCTGGGCGCCAGCCTGGGTGGAGTCGGCGTTGGGATACCACCCTTGATATGCCTGTGTTCTAACCTGGGTAGTGGATACCCGGGGACAGTGTCAGGCGGGCAGTTTGACTGGGGCGGTCGCCTCCCAAAAGGTAACGGAGGCGCCCAAAGGTTCCCTCAGCGCGGATGGAAATCGCGCGTGGAGTGCAAAGGCAGAAGGGAGCTTGACTGCGAGACGGACAGGTCGAGCAGGGACGAAAGTCGGGCTTAGTGACCCGGTGGCACTGAGTGGAAGGGCCATCGCGCAACGGATAAAAGCTACCCCGGGGATAACAGGCTGATCTCCCCCAAGAGTCCACATCGACGGGGAGGTTTGGCACCTCGATGTCGGCTCATCGCATCCTGGGGCTGAAGCCGGTCCCAAGGGTTGGGCTGTTCGCCCATTAAAGCGGTACGCGAGCTGGGTTCAGAACGTCGTGAGACAGTTCGGTCCCTATCTGCCGCGGGCGGAGGATACGTGAGAGGGTTGGTCCCTAGTACGAGAGGACCGGGACGAACCGACCGCTGGTGTCCCAGTTGTTCCGCCAGGAGCAGCGCTGGGTAGCCAAGTCGGTGAGGGATAAGCGCTGAAAGCATCTAAGCGCGAAGCCCGCCTCGAGATGACGTATCCCATCCCGGGAAGGGAGTAAGACCCCTCAGAGACGATGAGGTAGATCGGTCCGGCGTGGAAGCGTGGTGACACGTGGAGCGGACGGATACGAATGGGTCGAGGGCTTCACCTGATGTCGCGTCGCCTTATCCAGGTCCCAAGGATGTCCCGTATCCCCGGGCGCGCTCCGGCCACGCCTTGTGCGTGCGTCGCGCGCTTGGGGATACGGGGCCCAAGCCGGGTGACAACTCGCCCGCACACCTATACATACGAAAAGTGTCCCGTATCCCCGGCCGAACGACTCGCGCCGACAGGCGCGGTTGGAGTGAGGCCGGGGATACAGGGACACGAAAGCCTGGTGGCCATAGCGGAGGGGAAACACGCGTACCCATCCCGAACACGACCGTTAAGCCCTCCAGCGCCGAGGATACTGGGAGCGGGAGCTCCCGGGAAAGTAGGACGCTGCCAGGCGAGCGAGGAAGGCGAAGGGGAGAGCGAGGCTTGGCAAACGCCAACCGCTCTCCCCTTTCGCATTTCGGAGGCACGACCTGCTTCAACGGCCCGTATCCCCGGGCGCGCTCCGACCACGCCTTGTGCGTGCGTCGCGCGCCCGGTGATACGGGGCCCAAGGCGGGTGGCAACTCACCCGCACCGGTACATACCCACGGTGTCCTGTATCCCCAAGCGCACGTTACCTGCCGCCAGGCGCAGGTGTAGCGCGCGGGGTACGGACAGAGCCGGTGGCAGCTTGCCCGCACACCGATACATACGGAAAGTGTCCCGTATCCCCGGCCGAACGACTCGCGCCGCAAGGCGCGGTCGGAGTAAGGCCGGGGATACGGGACAAGGGATACATAGAGGGGGTGCAGATCAGGTATGGATTTTACGATTGGCCCGGCAGATGCGGGGAAAAAAATGCACCGCTGGTTGCGCACACTGCTTCCGGGCATGCCGTTGTCCGGGATTTACAAGATGCTCCGCGTCGGGAGAGTCCGGCGCAATGGCCAAAAGGCCAAGCCGGATGACGTGCTGGAGGCGGGTGATACCATCCGCATCTTCATGGCGGAGGACGACTTTGCCAACGTTCGCCGCAACGAGAGAAAATTTGCCGGGGTACCGACCGATCTCGACATCGTGTACGAAGACGAGCATATGCTCATCGTCAATAAGCCGGCCGGTCTCTTGACCCACGGCGCGCCTGGAGAATACAAAGACACTTTGGTCAATCGCGTCTGGGCGTATCTCTATCGCACGGGCGGCCTCGAAGAAAGGGTATTCATGCCGGCACCCGTCCACCGTCTGGATAGAAATACAAGTGGATTGGTCATATTCGGTAAATCGGCGGCAGCGACGCAGCGTCTTACTGCGGCCATCGAGGCACGACGCATCCGGAAATGGTACCTCGCCATCGTCAAGGGTCACCCACCATCGCCAGGCGAGTTCACCTCGGAATTGGTGCGCGATCCGCACAGCAATCGAACCCGCGTCGATCCTGCGGGGCGCACCGCGGTCACGCGGTACGAAGTTCAGGTGGCGTGCGGGAAAACCAGTGTCGTCAAGGTGGAACTTGTCAGTGGACGCACGCATCAGATTCGGGCGCACTTCCAGAATGCTGGGTATCCCTTGTGGGGGGATGTCAAATACGGAGGTCCGTTGGATCGAGGTGCAGCAGGTCCATCCCACCAATGGCTGCACGCAGCGTGGTTGGAAATGGAAGACGGACAGCGCTTTTTTGCGCCGTTGCCGGCGAATTTTGTGGCCGCATTGCGCCGCTTGGGTTATACGTCCGAGATGATTGCGCGCGCCCAGGCGTTTTAACCCCTGGCCTTATGGCGTATCCGGCGCACAGCGGCGGATGGACGCCGGGACGGGCACAGGGCTGCGCTGGGTCGTCGAGATGCAGACCAATACGACATCTGCGTCGAACACAAGTTCTCGCTCCGGCAGGCGGAATATCTCTTGATGCATGGTGAAACTGGTCCGACCGACACGCAACAACCGCGTCCGCACCGCGAGTTGCTCATTCTTACGAACTTCGTGCCGGTAGTTGGCTTCCAAGTGCACCATGACGGTGATGATGCCTTCGGCGAGCAGCGTGTCGTAATCCGAGCCCGTCCGTTCAAACCAGTCGTCGCGTCCCCACTCGAGGTATTCCAGATATTTCGCGTTGTTGACATGACCATTGACATCGATGTCCGTCGACCGCACGGTGATGCAGATCTCCGATTCCACTGCGTCCAACCTCCAGCATGTCGCGTGTTCAAGTTTACCACACCCGTGCTTCCCCGTGCATGGTTCATGTACGGCGGCATTCGCATATCCTCGCCTGCGACCGGACAAGGTAACGTGCAGATATCCTTCGTACCGCAGGGCTCCCTTGCGGCTCGCGGCAAAGACCCTGGAGGTCCGCGTGCAAGGGAAGCATCAACGCATGAGGTGCCTCATCCATGAACGTTTCCCGTCAAGGACGGATGTCTCTCGCCGCGCTTGCCGTACTGGTCGGCAGTGTCACCGGTTCGCCCCGTTCCGGTGCACAGGTGACCGCATCGCTTCCGTCGTCGGAAGAACTGTTGCCCATCTACCGGGAGGCGGCAGCCCGTTATGACGTGCCTTGGCCGTATCTGGCCGCCATTGACCGGTACGCCGAACTCACCAAACCCAAATCCGTACGTGAGGAAGCGCCTTACTACGGGTATGCATTTCATCCCGCCCTTTGGTCGGGGATCGCCAATCCACAGCCGTACGACTATCATCCCTTCACCATCCGGCTGTTCGGCGGCTTAGGTCTCGACGGCGATCACGATGGTCTGGCGGTGCCGTGGGACGCGCGTGATCGGGTTTTGGCTATGGCACGCTGGATCGATCACCACGTGGGTGAGTCGGAGGTCGAGGAAGCGGTATGGGAGATGTTTCAAGACCCCGTCGCGGTGGACAGGGTCAATGGGTTTGCGCGGATTTACCAGCGCTTTGGCTGGAATCCAACCGGCCATTGCTTCCCGATCCCCAAACGGTACCCGTATACCGTGAAGCACACGTTCGGGGCAGGACGAAGCTGGGGCGGGCGGCGCATCCACGAAGGCGTGGACATTTTCGCCCACTACGGTACGCCGGTGCTGGCGTCTTGTTACGGATATGTGGAACTCAAGGGATGGAACCGGTACGGGGGCTGGCGGATTGGGATCCGGGATCTCCATAATGTGTACTATTACTATGCGCATTTATCCAGCTTCGCCAAGGGATTGCGTCGCGGCGACGTGGTGCAACCTGGCCAGGTCATTGGTTACGTGGGCAGCAGCGGGTACGGTCCACCTGGGACGAGCGGCAAGTTTCCGCCCCATTTGCATTTTGGGTTGTACAAAGACACGGGCAGGCACGAATGGGCGTTCAATCCTTCCCCGCTGTTGGCGCAATGGGAACGGCTGCCGCAACACGTGATCTATGCAAATCGATGACGCCTCTCGTTGAATTGTCCCCATCTTTCCTCGTACAATGAGCGTGAGTATGCGGAGGAGGATGGGGTTCGTGCGACGCCGGCTCACGGGATTCATCATCATCAGCATCGTGTTTGAAGTCATCGCGCTCCTGTCCAGGATCCGGGCAGCGGCGTGGGTGGTCGATGCTTGCATCATCTTGTTGGCGATGTATTTGTTGGTGTTGGCCGTTCAAGGATGGCGCCGGCAGAAGCGGATCGACCTGCCGCCGAGCATGCCGGGCCATGTCGTGCGGCGGCGGCATTGGCGTCTGTTTTGAACCACGCGATTTCGTCACATGATGAGCCACGCATACAGAGTGGGGGGCGGTGTGCCATCGAAGGGAAGCCTGCTTCGCTTTCGCGCACCATCATGACCGATCTCGTCCTGCCGCCGGATACCAACAACCTGGGGACGATGTTCGGCGGTCGCGTGATGGCGTACGTGGACAAAATCGCCAGCATTGCCGGCATGCGCCACGCGCGGCGTACCGTCGTCACCGCATCGACCGACAGCTTTGACTTCCTGCAGCCTATCCGCGTCGGAGAAGCGATTCGGTTGGAGGCGTTTGTGACGTGGACGCACCGCACGTCCATGGAGGTCTTCGTGAAGATTGAGACGGAAAACCTCATGACGGGGGAAGTCAAACTGAACGGAACCTCCTATTTGACGTTTGTGGCGCTCGGCGATGACGGGCGCCCGGTTCCGGTTCCGCCCGTGATCCCGGAGACAGAAGAAGAAAAGTGGCATCATGCGACGGCACCGCTTCGCTACGAGATGAGGCAACGGCGTCGCGAGGAACGCAAGATGCGGTCCAGTCCGCCTCTTGTGTGATCGGTTCTGGTCGTCTTGCGGGCGAAGCCATCCTCCTTCCCGTGGTGGTTGTCTGCCAAGACCAGCAGGCGGTATGCTATCCTTCGGACTCAGTTTGACGAGTGGAGTGACATGGATGATGGGACAAGCTGAGGCGGTGTCGTACACGAAGACAAATGTCGGGGTGAGCATGCTCCAGCACCGCTGGCTCAGATGGATACCTTACGCGCTCGCCATCTTTCCGTTGGTGGATTTTACATTGCGTATGCACGGCATTCACCCTGTCGGTGTGATTTGGGATAAGGTGGTACTGATCGTCCTTGCCGTATGGGCAGGGTTGCGTTATGTGGCTGGATTCCGGCCCGCGTTTCACACTTGGTACCGGTTTGCGGGTTGGTTCATCCTCTTCACCATGGGGCTGATGTTCGCAGGTTTGGCCCACCCGGTCGTGGCCATTCAGGGATTCCGCATCGATGTCTATTACATCCTGTACGCGCTCTTGCTGCCGTTTGCAGTGGAAGCGAAGGACGTACCCAAACTGTTGCATCTCGGCGTCAGCCTCGCCATCCTCATCGGGTTGCATGGAATTTACCAGTATATCATGAAGACGCCGACCCCATCGGCGTGGGTGAACGTCGGCGAACATGTCCGGACGAGGGTCTTCTCCGTCCTGCAGAGTCCGAACGAGTTGGGATCGTACATGGCGTTGATGAGCCCCTTGTTGATTGGCTTCTCTTTATATGAGCAACACCGGCTGCGTAAATGGGTCTATGCGGCGGGTGCGCTGTTTTGCCTGATAGCGATGTTGTTGACGTTCACGCGCGGGGCATGGATGGCGCTGGCCCTCGCGGTGTTCGTGATGGCGGTGCTCTTTGAGCGCAGGCTGCTCATCCTTCTCTTGCTGCTGGCGTTGGCTGCGTTTTTTGTTCCGCCGATTCACCACCGCATCGAGGATCTGCTCACACCGGTATATTGGATCAAGTCGGCTCAGGCCGGACGCATCGCCCGCTGGCTCACCGCGTTCGATACGATGAGCACCAATCCGCTCCTCGGCATCGGGGTGGGGCATTACGGCGGCGCCGTGGCGGCGATTTATTTGAACGGCACGTACTCGGACAACTACTATGCCAAGACGCTCGGGGAGACCGGGATCATCGGCTTGACGTTGTTCATCGCCATGCACCTCGCTTTGTTTCGTGACCTGTTTCAAAAGTGCATTTCGGCGGTGCGGGGGAAGAAACGGTATGTGATGATCGGCGGCGTGACCGGGTTGTTGGCCGTCCTCATCCACAACAGCCTGGAAAACGTGTTTGAGTTTGCGCCGATGGCGGCCACCTATTTTGTCTATGCCGCGCTGTTGTTGATCTGGGCACAGGCAGGGGAGGACGAACATGCGGAGGTTTGACGGTCGTTGGATGGCGCTCCTTGGTTACGCAGCTTGGGCGTTGTTCGTCAACGCCGTCAACGTCTGGTTGATCACGCCGATGGTCGAAGACTATGCGCTCTTTGGCGTGATCGGGTTGTTCGTACTGATCCTGCTCTTTGTCGTGAGCATCCCCCCGCAGTGGCGCCGACGCTGGATCGTGTTGACGCTGTTTTCCCTCCTGCTCGGCAATGGCATCGCGAGTTTGGCGACCTTCCCCGCAGGTGCCATGGTGGGCGGGGCTTTGCTGATGACCTGCGGTTTGATGGCGCTGGCGTGGATTTTCGCACGGGTGAGGCTCCTCGGGATGGCGGCGGCGGCGGTCGCGGTGTTTCTCGCCAACCTGTGGCTTCCCATGAGCGAGTGGCCGTTTCTGACGCATTTTGACGTGGTGTACTACGGCCGGCTTCGCTTGAATCCGGCGGACATGACGGCCCCGCCGTTTGTGGTGGTGCACACCCGGAGCGGCGAAGCGGTGCTTTCATTGACCAACGTGGTCGAGCATCGGGATGAATTGCTTTCCACTGCGAAAACCCTGGGTCAACACCCGAATGACCTCAACGATTTGTTGGTAAACTATGGACATCGGTATGAGTTTGTGGAAATCCGGCAAACGGACGGCCGGTTTGTGGAGGTATCACCGCCTCCTGAGGACTTGGCCGCGGTGGATCCGAACGGATTGGTGCGCTCATTTTTTCCGTTTACACGCGCGGGGTGGATGCTGGAAAACGGGAAATTGGTCCAATTCATGGACCCCACGGTCGATCCGCGGCAAGCGGTGCGCTTGACGTTCGATACGGCCAACCTGCCGGCGGATGTATTGAACCTTGCTCAAGCGACCCGGCAACAGGAGATTGCGGACTGGCGCGATGTCCTCCGCCAGCTGGGCGTGCGGCCGCTGGCGCCGACGCTCGCCATCGATGGCGGCAGGCTCGTCGGCCGGATCGATGGGACGCGGGTGAACGTGCCGGTCGCCGGGACGGCGGTGGTGGGTTACGGCGCATTCACCGCGCCGGGCGCACGGCAGGTGCTGGTTGAAGGGGCGAACGTCCTGCAGGTGGTGTCGCTGACGCCGGCACCGGGGCGCGTGGTGGCGACCTACCGTTCGAGCGCCCGGATGCCGCTTCCGAATGACATCGTGATTGGCCCTGTCGACAACTCGGGACGGGATGCGGTGTTTGTCAACACAAGTCCCGCCTTTATCCTGCAGGTGGAAGCGAACGGCACATGGCGCAAGCTGTACACGGCCACCAGCCCGACCATGCGCTTTGAGGCGGCGCTCAAGCTCGACCATGACCAGTATCCGGAGATCATCACCGACGATCCGAGCTTGTTGCGCGACAACCCCATCCGCTATTTTTCGTCGTACACGTACCGCGACGGCCAGTTGTACCGCAATTGGCGGGTCTATCACACCAACGTGGTGAACGTGACACCGGTCCAGTTCACCAAGGGCGGACCGACGTACGTGATCGCGGGCGTGTATGCGAGCGGAAAGTTTGTTGTGCTCAAGCGCCACGACCTGCCTGTGGTTCCGGTGACTTCGGCGTTGCTCGCCGCAGTGCTGGCGGCAGGTTGGGTGTTGCGATGGCGTGCGAGAGGAGCGAACCAGGGATGACCAGACCAGATAGCCCGAGGCGGTGGCTGACGGTGATGTGTGCGGGGCTGATGGCGGGCTTGCTGGCCGGGTGCGCTCCCACACCGGGCGTGATGTCGATGCAGGCATCCACTGAGCAAACGCAGGCGAGCTTGGTGAAGGACGGTTGGACGGTGCTTCGGCTCGCGGTGGCGCGATCGCGGATGGTTCGTCTGTATAAAGTGAAGATGGACGTGGATGTCGCGCAAGGGCCTTTGCACAGCCAATTCAGCGTCTACGGCATGGTCCATGCGCCGGACATGGCCTTGCTGAGCTTTCACTCGTTGAATTCGAACACGCGTTTCTACCAGCAAGGGAAAGTGGCGTACGTACAGGAGTACAAACGGTGGAGTCAAACGAGCCCCATGTTCAATCTGGATGCGTTCGCGCCCTACCAGCACATCATGACATGGGCGCAGGCACGAGGCGTTTCTGTGTTCCAGTTGCCGGATACGTACGTGATCGATCAATACTGCCATGTGTATCAAGCGACCATCCCGATGGCAGCGGAGCGGCCGTTGGGCTTGTGGAACGGGGCGCCCATCGCGAGCGGACCTTCCGCCGCCGTGCTGTACACGTTTTATGTCGGGACAAAAGACGGCGCATTGCACGAGGTCCAGACGGCGACCGTCGGGGCCATCGCGGCCGTCGGCGCGGTGGAGATCGACACGGATGCGATGTTTTTCGACTTTGATAACAAAGACGCCGAGGTCAAACTCCCCAATGACCTGTTCGGACAGTTGGTGGGGATGAGCCATCAGGGTTAAGCGGTGCGTCTGCCGGGCGTCGCGCTGCGGGCGCAACCAGGGGACAGCCTGAGACCGCGGTCCTGCAGTGCGCAGACGCCCCGCGGATTTCCCTTGTCTCGCATCAGCGGCGTATGTTATAGTGGAGAGCGTGTGACTACGTGGTCCTCTGTCAGGTGTGCTGACATGAACACGAACGGGAAGGAGGCCGTACCATGTTGGACATCCTGCGGGCGGTGACGCAAGACCAGTTGCGGTCGGACATCCCGGATTTTCGCCCTGGGGATACGGTGCGCGTCCATGTAAAGGTCCGCGAAGGCCAGCGCGAACGGGTGCAGGTGTTTGAAGGCATCGTCATCCGGCGCCGCGGCAGCGGGATCAGCGAGACGTACACGGTGCGCAAGATCTCGTACGGCGTCGGCGTGGAGCGCACGTTCCCGCTGCATTCGCCGAACGTGGAGAAGATTGAGGTCGTCCGGCGGGGTAAGGTGCGCCGCGCGCGGTTGTACTATCTGCGTGGCCTGTCAGGCAAAGCGGCGCGCATCAAGGATAAGGATCAGCGATAAGCGGCATGGGTTGCGGCTCGCCGTGATGGGCGCGCACCCGCGCCGGTGGGTCCGCTTGCGCGCGGACTGGCCGGATTTGGCAGGAGGCCGGGGAGTGGCCTCCTTTTTTATTTCCTGCCTTGACGGAGCGCCCATTGGTATCGTCACCGCTGCAGGGTACAATGAGGCGGACGGATGCACGTACCGGCGGAGGTGAGCAGGATGCAACCGATTCATTGGTTTCCGGGGCACATGGCGAAGGCGAAGCGGCAGATCCAAGAGGCGCTCGCGCTGGTCGACGTGGTGACGGAACTGGTGGACGCCAGATTGCCGCAGGCGAGCGCCAATCCAATGCTGCGCCAGATCGCGGGTCAGAAACCGCGCGCCGTGGTGATGACGCGGATTGACCTGGCCGATCCTCTGCAGACGCGGCGTTGGGAATGGTTTTTGCAACGCCAAGGTGCCAAGGTCGTGGGGGTGGATGCCCGCAGCGGCGAAGGCGTGCGCGCTTTGTTTGCCGTATGGGAAGAGGCGGTGGCCGAGAAACGCGCCAGGGAACGGCAGCGCGGCCTGCGTCCTCGGCCCGTCCGGACGATGGTGGTGGGGATTCCGAACGTTGGGAAATCGTCGCTCATCAATCGCCTCGCCGGCAGGGCGGCAACGAAGACGGGTGACCTCCCTGGCGTGACGAAGGCTGCGCAGTGGATTCGCCTCGGACACGTCGAATTGCTCGATACACCGGGCGTCCTGTGGCCCAAGTTGGACGATGAACACACGGCGTACAAATTGGCGGTCAGCGGGGCCATCAAGTCCGAGGTGTTGGATATTCCTTCCGTCTGTGCTTATTTTCTGCTCTTTGCCGCCCGCCATTATCCGCAGTTGCTGCAAGCACGATACGGTCTGACAGAACTTCCGCAAGGCACGTGGACGGATGCACAAACCGCCTGGGAGATGGTGGAACCTGTGCTGCAAGAGATCGCCCGTCGGCGCGGGATGTTGCGGCAAGGGGGGGTGCCCGACGCGGAGCGCGCGAGCGAGCTGGTGTTGCGCGAGGTCCAGACAGGCCGGATCGGCCGGATGACGTTCGAGTGGGCGCCACAGGAGCGCTTGGACGAAGCGGCACGGAAGGATGAGCCTGGAACTGAGGATGAGGGATGAAGGCAGGGTTGATGCGGGAGAACAAATGTTCTCCTCGACGTGCTGGCCAAATGCCGAAAGGATCGGTAGACTGGTCATCAAGAGACAGGATGTTCGCGTGTGGGAAGCGAAGGACGGAATGAACATGCAGGCAGCGAGACGACAGCGCATGCGCGAGATCGCCATGCGTTTATGGCAGCGGGAGCAGGAACTGCGGCTTGGCGCAGGGGTGGTCGCCGGGGTGGACGAAGCCGGGCGAGGCTGTTTGGCGGGCCCGGTGGTCTGTGCCGCGGTGGTATTGGACGGGCCGCCCGAACGGTGGATCGGCATTCACGACTCGAAAGCTTTACGCAAGGCGCAACGGGAAGAGATGTACGCGTACATACTCCGGCATGCCCGCCAAGTTTCTGTGGCGTATGCGACGGCAGGCGAGATTGACCAATGGAACATCCTCGAAGCTTCCCGGTTGGCGATGGGGCGGGCACTGCAAGGTTTGCACGGTGTCGAGGTGGCGCTGGTCGACGGACCGCACGTGCCGGCCCAAGTGCCTGCAGGTGTTCGCGTGGTGCCGGTGGTCGACGGGGATGCCACCTGCCTGTCCATCGCAGCGGCGTCCATCGTGGCCAAGGTGGTGCGCGATCGCCATATGGCGCGGCTTGGTGAACGGTATGCTGTGTACGGGTTCGCGCAAAACGCCGGATACGCGACGCCGGATCACCTGCGGGCGTTGGCGGCATACGGGGTGTGTCCGGAGCACCGGCGGTCGTTTGCGCCGGTTCAGCGTGTTCTGCGCGGGGAGCCGCGGCGGGAGCAGCAGGCGTACGCAGGAAGCGGCCGGGGACAGCCGCGTCCTCTTACGCACAGCGGTTTTGCGCCATGTGCGGATCCGTTGCTGTGATATGATTCGGGCCGCGGCAAACCCGCATGCGTTCCACCACGATACACGGTGTCACGGCGCGCAGGAGGGGAGACGATGGATGCCCAGATTCGCGGTGTGTCCCAAACATCCCCGGTCGAGCGGGCACGGCCGCCCGAACCGGCAGGACGGGGCGGACCTGCTCAGGCAGCGCCGACCCCTGCCCGGACCGAGCGCACGGAGGCCGTTTCATCCGCACGCGGCGCAGAGGGTGAGGCCGTCCCGCGCGCGTGGTCGGCGAGTGCGCAGATGCCGCTGGCGTTGCTTGCCGACCCAAGGTGGGAGCGTACGGAGTGGGCCTGGCGTCCCTGGCTGGTGGTGGCGGCAGCCGGTGCACCGGGCGGCGAGGAGGCGGCGGCTCCCGCGTTATGGCGCCTCCTGGAGGAACTGGCACAAGATGGTGTACCTTCGCTCCGCCATGGTCCCGCTGTCTCGGATGGTGGCAACGTACCGGAAGGAACGCCGCGCTGGGTGTGGGAGGGCCGTGTGCCGGGCGCCATCGTCCCGTTGCAAACGGTGAACAAAGAGCAGTTTGTGCGGCAGCCGGCGCCGCTGCGGCGCGCCATCCTCGCGGACCGGCTGCGGGCGGCCGTGCGTGCGGAAGGCCAGCCACAGACCGGAGACGGCCTGTTTTTCCCGGCGGCGTGGCGTGTTTCCGGCGAACAGCCGGGTGCGGACACATCGTCTGCTGACCATGCGCGCGCGGTGCCGTGGTCGGCTGAACGCTGGACGCGGCTCGCAGGAAACCGCTTGGTGCACCGCGTGCAATTGACGGTATGGTATGGCGGGTCGCCCGTGCGCATCGACATGCTCGCCGCGCAGCCGGCGTTGTTTCTGCACATCGCGACGGACGACAGGCGGTTGCAGCAAAACCTGCGCGCGCAGGCGGACGCGTTGCGCGCCGGACTCGAAGCGTCCGGGTGGACGCTCATCCGGTGGTCGGTCGGTCCGTTGGCGGAGGAGGCAGATGCGCCATGACCCCGAAGTGGCGGCGGGCGGTCGCGCTGCGTTACGAACAGTCGCGGGACGCGGCGCCGCGCGTCACGGCCAAAGGCGCGGGCGCCGTGGCGGAAGCGATATTGCGCGCGGCCCGCGCTGCGGACGTCCCCATCCACGAAGACCCCGCGTTGGTCGACGCGTTGATGGCGCTTGAGGTCGACAGCGTCATTCCGCCTGAGTTGTATCCTGTGGTGGCGGAAGTGTTGGCGGTGGTGTACCGTGCGCGCGAACAGGACGGACATCGGGCGCCTGGGTGAACAGTTTGCGGCAGAATACGTCGAACGCTGTCTGGGTTGGCGGGTGGTGGCGCGCAACTGGCGCACGCGCCGCGGCGAACTCGACTTGGTCGCGCTCGACGGGGAGACGCTTGTGATGGTCGAGGTGCGCACTCGTCAGACGGACAGGTACGGCACCCCGGAAGAATCGGTGGACGCCCGCAAGGTGAACCGGTTGTTGCGCGTCGCGCGGCAGTTCGTCGCGCAGACGCCAGGGTTTGCGGCTGCGGAGGTTCGTTTCGATCTGATTGCGGTCGACGTGGCGGACGGGATGGTAGGGCAGTTTCGGCACGTGCGCCGCATCACCGACGACGTCGCGTGGTGACGCCAGTCAACGCGCGGGTGCGGGAGAGGGCGGCATCCGCCACGCGATGGCTTCTTCCACATGCCGGGTGGTGACACCGTCCTGCCCGTCCAGGGCTGCGATGGTCGCCGCGATGTGGCGGGCTGAAGCCAGTGCGCGTTGCGACCAACGCAGTGTCCGCGCCGCCCGCGTGAGCAGGTGGGCCGCGCCTTGGTCCATCGCGGGACTTTGTCCCGCAGTACGCCAGCAGGCAAGGCGGGCTTGGGCAGCCTCTACCCGGGCCCGCCATTGCCGGGAGGAGAGGGCTTCATCCCAGCTCTCCGCCGCCCGGGTTCCGTGCTGGCGCGGGCCCACCGGGATGAGCAGGTCAATCCGGTCGAGCAGCGGGCCCGAAAGATTGGCCCAGTACCGGGTGACGGCCGCGTCGGGGCAGCGGCACTCGCCAAAGCCTCGCTGACCGCATGGGCAGGGGTTGCAAGCAGCAATGAGGATGAAATCGGCAGGCAGCCGGGTGGTGCGCGCGTTGCGGGTCAACCGGACCGACTTGGTGACGAGGGGTTCACGGATGCTGTCGAGCACCGGCCGGGAGAACTCCAGCAGCTCATCCAAAAACAGGACGCCGTGGTGCGCGAGCGTCACCTCGCCGGGGAGCAACTGATTGCCGCCGCCGATCAGTCCGGCTGCGGTGACCGAGTGGTGCGGCGAACGGGTGACCGGGCGGCGGGAGCGCGGAGGCTCCAGGCCGGCGGCTTGGAAAATGGCGTGCACCTCGAGCGCTTCCATTTCGGACAGATTGGGGAGGATGGTGGCGAACCGTTCTGCCAACGAGGTCTTGCCACACCCTGGCGGGCCTATCAAGAGCGCGTGCAGCCGGCCCGCGGCGGCGATGGCGAGTGCGCGCTTCGCTTCCGCCATCCCGGAGAGTTCAGCCATGTCGAGCAGATCGACACCCATCTCCCAGCAGGCAGCCGGGTGCAGCTCTGCCGAGCAAGCGCGGTCCGGTTGGCGCAAGGCGGTGACCACCTCCGCCAGGCTGGAAAACGACAGCCAGGCAAGTCCCGGCACCGGCAGGCAGTCATCCGCCTGGTCGCGGGCGAGCACCGCGCAGGGGAGCCCGTGGCGACAGAATGCGAGCCCGAGATTCACCAGCCCCTGTACAGGTGCGAGGGAACCATCGAGCCGCAGCTCCGCAGCGAAGCCCCATGCGCTGCCGGAGTGCGGCGGGACGATACCTGCCGCGCGCAGCATCGCGATCGCGATGGCCAAATCGAGTCCGGCGCCGCGTTTGCGAAAGCTGGCCGGCGAGAGGTTCACCGTGATGCGCCGGTTCGGGAATTCAATCCCGGCATTGCGCAGCGCCGCGCGGATGCGCAAGCGGGATTCGTTGACCGCGGAGTCCGGCAGCCCGACGATGGAAAACTGGGGCAGGCCGTGACTCACATCCGCTTCGACGCGGATCAACATCCCGTCGACGCCGTCGAGCACGGCGCCCATGGCTGTACCGTACATGCGCATCACCCTTTCTTCATCCATCACGTGGTGGCAACAGGCCGGAGACGATATATTTTTTAAATAACAACTCGTGTGCGGGCGGGCCATGACGTAGGGGAGAAACCGCTATCGTCGAGGGGAACGCTGGCGGCCGACCCTCCTCGCCTCCGCGCACGCTGGGGGAATGAAGCATGGCGCGTCCGACGCGCAGGGAGAGGACACCGCGAGGCAGCCGGCCGAAAGGAGGGACGGGGCGCGGTCAGGTGATTGATTTGAACCAATGGCGGGCGAGGCGCAAGTCCAAAACCATTCCCTTTCCAGCGCAGCCAAGGTTCGGCGTCCTCGACGGGATCGCCGCAGCGTTGGCGGCATCCGCGGCGGTGAGCGCGTTGGCCAGTTGCGTTCCTTGGCGCGGTGGGCTCGGCAGCGTGCTGTTCACCTGGAGCATCGGGACGGCAGGCGGTTTGCTCAGCTTGGCGTCACCCCCCGACCGGCGTGTCGCGAAGCGGATGCTGACGGTGTTTCTGGCGAGCTTGTTGTTGTCGCTCGTGGCGGCGGGCGTCCGCTTGGCGTGGTGACCAGACCGTTTGCGGGGACTGGGCTTCTTTGCTGCAGGTTGTCAAAGGCTGCCGGGTAATCTATCTTAGAGAAGGGCTCTGACGCACAAGCCTTGGCGTCTGTGAGCAGACAGCAGAGGAGGAGTTGCTGCCATGAACATTCACGAGTACCAGGCCAAGCAGGTCCTCGCCCAGTACGGCGTGGCCGTGCCCAAAGGCAAGGTGGCCTTCACCGTCGACGAAGCGGTCGCCATCGCGAAGGAACTCGGCGGCCAGGCGGTCGTCAAGGCCCAGATCCACGCCGGCGGACGTGGCAAGGCTGGCGGTGTCAAGCTCGCGCGGTCTTTGGACGAAGTGGCGCAGCACGCCCGCGACCTGCTCGGAAAAACCCTGGTCACCCACCAGACGGGCCCGCAGGGCCGTGTGGTCAGGCGGTTGCTGATTGAACAACTGACCGACATTGACAAAGAGTACTACATAGGCTTGGTCATCGACCGCAACGCCGGGCGCGTCGTGATGATGGCGTCGGCGGAAGGCGGTATGGAGATTGAAGAAGTGGCAGCGCGGCACCCGGAGAAGATCTTCCGCGAAACGGTCGATCCCGCGGTCGGACTTCTTCCCTTCCAAGCCCGCAACCTCGCGTTTTCCATCGGCATCCCCGGACCGCTGGTCAACAAGGCGGTCAAATTCATGTTGGGGCTGTACCAGTGTTTTGTCGACAAGGACTGCTCGGTGGCGGAGATCAATCCGTTGGTCGTGACCCGGGACGGAGATGTCATGGCCCTCGACGCCAAGATCAACTTCGACGACAATGCGCTCTTCCGCCATCCGGAGCTGGCGGAGTTGCGCGATCTCGACGAAGAGGACCCGAAGGAGGTGGAGGCGTCCAAGTACGGCCTTAGTTACATCGCGCTCGACGGCAACATCGGCTGCATGGTCAACGGCGCCGGCCTGGCGATGGCGACGATGGACACCATCAAACATTACGGCGGGCAACCGGCCAACTTCTTGGATGTGGGGGGCGGAGCCTCGGAGGAGAAGGTCACGCAGGCGTTCCGCATCATCCTGTCGGATCCGAACGTCCAAGGGATCCTCGTCAACATCTTCGGCGGCATCATGAAGTGCGACGTGATCGCCAACGGCGTGGTGGCCGCTGCAAGGCAGGTCGGATTGGACAAGCCGCTCGTGGTCCGCTTGGAAGGCACCAACGTGGCATTGGGCAAGCAGATCCTGAACGAGTCCGGGCTCAACATCGTGGCGGCAGACTCGCTGGCAGAAGCGGCGCAACGCATCGTGGCGCTGGTCGGCGGCAACAAGGGGGAAGTCCGATGAGCATCCTGGTGAACAAGGAGACGCGCGTCATCACGCAGGGCATCACGGGATCGCAGGGGTTGTTTCACACCAAGCAGGCCATCGAGTACGGGACCAAGGTGGTGGGCGGGGTGACGCCCGGCAAGGGCGGCACCACGGTGGAAGGCGTCCCGGTGTTCGACACCGTGGAGCAGGCTGTGCGCGCGACGGGCGCCAATGCGTCCGTGATCTATGTCCCGGCGCCGTTTGCGGCGGACGCCATCATGGAGGCGGTGGATGCTGGACTGGACCTCGTCATCTGCATCACCGAAGGCATCCCGGTCCTCGACATGGTGAAGGTCAAGCGGTTCATGGAAGGCAAGCACACCCGCCTCATCGGCCCGAATTGCCCGGGCGTCATCACGCCGGGCGAGTGCAAGATTGGGATCATGCCGGGGTACATCCACAAGCCCGGCCGGGTGGGTGTCGTCTCGCGCAGCGGGACGCTTACCTACGAGGCGGTGTACCAGTTGACCGTCCGCGGCATCGGCCAGTCGACGGCCGTCGGCATCGGCGGTGACCCGGTGAAGGGCACGGAGTTCATCGACGTCCTCAAGATGTTCAACGACGATCCCGACACCGAAGCGGTCATCATGATTGGCGAGATCGGCGGCACGGCCGAGGAGCAGGCGGCCGAGTGGATTCGCGACCATATGACGAAACCGGTGGTCGGTTTCATCGCCGGCGCCACCGCGCCCCCGGGACGCCGGATGGGGCACGCAGGGGCGATTGTGTCCGGCGGGAGCGGTACAGCCGCGTCGAAGATCCAAAAGATGCAGGAGTGCGGTATCCGGGTGGCGCCGACCCCGTCCGAGATGGGTTCGACGCTGTATGAGGTGCTGCAGGAGCGCGGCCTGTTGTCGCGCTGCCTGAGCGAATGACGTCGTACAACCCGGCAGGCGTCCGCCTTTTGCCACCCGCTTTCCACCCCGTTTGGGGTGGTTTTTTTCTGCCTGCGCATACTCGACGCTTCCGCGAGGTATGCATGGGAGTGGACGCGAGGCAAGGCGTGATCGAGAATAAGGAAAAGTCTTGCAGCGGGAGGGCGGCACGTGGGGCGCTCGCAACAGGATGAGAAAGCAATGGATGCACGGACGGAGGCCGCTGCGCGCGCGGGACAGGGGCTCAACCTTACCGTGCAGGATGCGGCACCACGCGGGATGGATCCGATGGATGCGGAGGAACGCAGGGCTTGGTTGGCGTGGGCGCTCTGCCCCTGGGTCGAGCGGCGCTCCGTGTACCGGTTGGTGGCGGCGTTCGGGCGGGCGGCGTCGGCGTGGGCCGCTGCGGAAGACGACTGGCAGCGCCGCGCTGGGCTACGGCCGCAGACGGTGGCGCGGCTCGCCGGATGGCGAAAGCGCGCGGCCGCCATCGATCCCATGTCCTGGCTGGCCGCGCAGGGTGTGCACGCCGTCTGGATGGGGGATGCGGATTATCCGCGTTCGCTGCTCGATTTGCCGGATCCGCCGCCGGTCCTTTTCGTGCGCGGCCGGCTTGAACTGCTCCGTCATACGCATCCGGTGGCGGTGGTCGGGACGCGCCGGGCGTCCGGGTACGGCGTGGAGGCGGCCACGTGGATTGGCGAGGAGATCGCCTGCGCAGGCGGCCTGGTGGTCTCGGGGATGGCGGTCGGCATCGACATCGCGGCGCATCGGGCGGCCCTGCGGGTGCAGGGGCCGACGATGGCCGTCATGGCGTGCGGTCTGGACCGGTGTTATCCGGTGGTCCATGAAAAGGATATGATGGAGATAGCCGACAACGGGGTCCTGGTGAGTGAGTACCCGCCCGGGGTGATGGTGGACAAACACCGCTTTTTGGAGCGGAACCGTTTGCTCGCGGCGCTGGCGAAGGCGGTGGTCATCGTGCAGGCCGGCGAGAAGAGCGGGGCGCTGCGGACGGCGGACATGGCGTTGGAGTTGGGGCGGGAGGTGTACGTGGTGCCGGGCCCCATCACGTCCATCCACTTTCGGGGGTCACACCGCCTGCTTTACGCCGGTGCATCGGTCCTTGTGGATCCGCGCGACCTCTTGCAGGATCTCGGGCTCGCGCCACGCGAACGGTCGTCCGCGCGGCAGCTGCCGCCGGCGCGTTGGCTCGACCTGTACGATGCGTTGGCGGAGCCACGCACAGCCGCCTCGCTCGCGCAGTGGTTGCAAATGCCTCTCGGCCATGTCTTCACCGGGCTGTTGGAGCTGGAGCTTGGCGGCTGGATTGAGCGTGTGCCGGGCGGATCGTTCCGGCGCTGCCGGTGACCGGTTTGCAATTCAATCCTGCCGGGTGATAATATGGGTTGAATCCGGCGCTCGTAAGCGTAGTGTACGCTGAGGAGGAGACACATTGGCGAACTATCTGGTCATCGTGGAATCGCCGGCCAAAGCGAAGACCATCGGAAAATACCTTGGCAAGAACTACACCGTCAAGGCGTCGTTGGGGCATGTGCGCGATTTGCCGAAAAGCCAGCTGGGCGTCGACGTCGAACACGGGTTTGAACCTAAATATATCACCATTCGCGGCAAGGGCGATGTCATCAAGCAGCTGCGCGAGGCGAGCAAAAAGGCAAAGCGGGTGTTTCTGGCGGCAGACCCGGACCGGGAGGGAGAAGCCATCGCCTGGCACCTGGCGACGCTCCTCGATTTGAACATGGACGAGGAGTGCCGCGTGGTGTTTCACGAAATCACGCAGGAAGCGGTGCGCGAAGCGTTCTCCCGCCCGCGGAAGCTCGACCTCAACCTGGTACACGCCCAACAGGCGCGGCGGATCCTCGACCGCTTGGTCGGGTACCGGCTCAGCCCGTTGTTGTGGCGGAAGGTGCGCAAGGGTCTGTCCGCCGGGCGCGTTCAGTCGGTCGCGGTACGCTTGATTGTCGACCGCGAACGGGAGATCCGCGCGTTTGTGCCGCAGGAGTACTGGACCGTGGACGCCGTGTTCCACACACCGAATGGTTCGTTCACGGCGCGGTTCCACGGCTTTGGCGAAGAAAAGGCGGATCTGCCGGACGAGCAGGCCGTCCGGGACCTGTTGGCCCGCGTGGCGGATCAGACGTTCCAAGTGGTGAAGGTCAAGCGTTCAGAGCGCCGCCGCAACCCGAGCCCGCCGTTCACCACGAGCAGTTTGCAGCAGGAGGCGGCGCGCAAGCTCGGGTTTCGCGCGTACCGCACGATGGCCGTCGCCCAGCAACTGTACGAGGGCCTGGATGTCGGGGAGTCTGGACCCGTCGGACTCATCACCTACATGCGCACCGACTCGACGCGGGTGGCCGAGTCGGCGCAAGCGGAGGCGCGCCGCTTCATTCTGGAGCGGTTTGGCGAGGCGTACGCCCCGGAGCGGCCGCGGCAGTATCAGGCGCGCGGAGGTGCCCAGGACGCCCACGAGGCCATCCGGCCGACGTCGGTCACGCGCGACCCTGAGTCGTTGCGGCCGTTCCTCAATCGGGATCAGTATCGTCTCTACAAGCTGATCTGGGAGCGGTTCGTCGCCAGCCAGATGAGCGCCGCGGTGCTGGATACCACGTCGGTCGACATCGACGCAGGCGGCGCGCGGTTCCGGGCTCACGGTTCCGTGTTGAAATTTCCAGGATTCATGAAGGTGTACACCGAAGGCAGCGATGACGGGAACGCGGACGAGGGGGAAGGCAAGCTCCTGCCCCCTCTCGCGGAGGGGGAGATCCTGCCGCATCCGGAACTCAAACCGGAACAGCACTTCACGCAACCGCCGCCGCGCTATACGGAATCCAGCCTCGTCAAGGCGATGGAGGAGCTCGGCATCGGACGGCCGAGCACGTACGCCCCGACCATCGACACCATCCTCAAGCGCGGCTACGTGGTGCTGGACCAGAAGCGGTTTGTCCCGACTGAGCTCGGTGAAGTGGTCGTCGACCTGTTGGTGCAGTATTTCCAGAAGCTGATAGACGTCGAGTTCACCGCCCGCTTGGAGAGCGAGCTCGATCAAATCGAAGAAGGCCATCAGGATTGGGTCCAGCTGTTGCAGTCGTTTTACGAGTCGTTCGAGGCGGACTTGGAAGTGGCGGAGCGCACGCTCGGCCATGTCCATGTGGCAGAGGAAGAGTCGGATGAGGTGTGCGACAAGTGCGGGCGCCGCATGGTGTATAAACAAGGGCGGTACGGCAAGTTCCTGGCCTGCCCGGGATTCCCGGAGTGCCGGAACACCAAGCCCGTCACCAAACCGGTCGGTGTCGACTGTCCGCGCTGCGGTTCGCCGTTGGTGGAGCGGCAAGGAAAGCGGCGGCGGACGTTCTACGGTTGCAGCAATTATCCCGCGTGCGATTACGTTTTGTGGAACAAGCCGACAGGAGACGTATGTCCCGTCTGCCGACATCCGTTGGTGGAAAAGGCGACCAAGTCCGGGCGGACCGTGGTTTGCAGCAACGAGGCGGCGCACGCGGCGCAAGCAGGGGCGGAAGCAGAAACCGTCTCGCCGGTCGAGGAGGTGTCGCGATGAAGCAGGTGACCGTGATTGGTGCCGGTTTGGCTGGTTCGGAAGCGGCATGGCAGGTGGCCAACCGGGGTGTGCCCGTCGTGCTGTACGAGATGCGGCCTGTGCGCAGCACACCCGCCCATCACACAGCGTGGTTTGCCGAACTGGTGTGCACCAACTCCTTGCGATCCGCCGCCATCACGAACGCGGTGGGTCTGCTCAAAGAGGAGATGCGGCGGTTGAACTCGGTGATCATGCGCGCCGCAGACGCCAACGCGGTCCCGGCCGGCGGCGCGTTGGCGGTCGACCGGGAAGGGTTTTCCCAGACCGTCACGCGCCTTGTCTCTGCACACCCGCTCATTGAAGTGCGGCGGGAGGAGGTCACCCGCCTGCCCGACACGGGGCCGGTCATTGTGGCCACCGGTCCGCTGACGTCCCCTTCTTTGTCCGAGTCCATCCGGCAATTCATCGGCCAGGATTATCTCTATTTCTTCGACGCGGCGGCTCCCATCGTCGTCCGGGAATCGATCAACATGGACAAGGTATACATCGCGTCGCGTTACCAAAAGGGGGAAGCGGCCTACATCAATTGTCCGATGACGGAGTCGGAGTTTTACGACTTCTATCAGGCGCTGGTGACCGCGGAGACGGCCCCGTTGCACGATTTCGAAGAGGAGCGTTACTTTGAGGGCTGCATGCCCATTGAGGTCATGGCCAAGCGCGGGCCCAAGACCCTCTTGTTTGGTCCGCTCAAACCGGTCGGTCTCGAAGACCCGCGCACCGGCAAGCGGCCGTTCGCGGTCGTCCAATTGCGCCAGGACAACGCAGCGGCGACGCTATTCAACATGGTGGGCTTTCAAACGCATCTCAAGTGGGGCGAACAGAAGCGGGTGTTCCGCATGATCCCGGGCTTGGAGGAGGCCGAATTCGTCCGCTACGGAGTCATGCACCGCAACACGTACATCAACAGTCCGGCGGTGCTCGAGCCGACGTATCAGACCCGGCAGCGGCCGGATCTGTTCTTCGCCGGCCAGATCACCGGCGTCGAGGGGTACGTCGAATCGGCGGCCGCCGGGTTGGTGGCGGGCATCAACGCCGCGCGCCTTGCGCAGGGCCGCCCGCCCGTCGTCTTCCCGCCGACGACCGCCATCGGCAGCTTGGCGCATTACATCACCCACACCGACAAAGACAACTTCCAGCCGATGAACGCCACGTTCGGCTTGTTTCCGCCGCTGCCGGAGGTCATCCGTGACAAGCGCGTGCGGTACGAACGGCTTGCCGAGCGTGCATTAAAGGATTTGGCGGATGTGATGGCGCGCATGGAGGCAGAGGTCCCCGCCCGCGGGCAGGCGTGATCGACCTATGGGTGTCGCCGCCAGGACGGCGGCGTGGAGGTGAAAGGGTTGACGAACCATTCCGGGAATCCGCCCGTCGGCCATCCTGCCGCAACCAATGCGGACCAAGATGCAGGTCTCGCGGTTCGCGGCACGCCGGGACCATGGACGCGCTGGATGGCGTCGTACCTTGAGTATAAGCGCGCCACGGGGCGCGTTGCGCTCCGCACGCTCACCGCGTACGCGTCCGACCTGCAGGCGCTGGTTTCGTTTCTGCAAGCGCGCGGCATCTTGGACCCGCTCGCGGTGCGTTCCCCGCATCTGCGGGCCTATCTCGCGGCAGAGCTCGAACGCGGCGTCAGCAAGGTGACGTTGGCGCGGCGGCTTTCCTGTTTTCGCGGCTTTTTTGACTACGTCGCACGGGAGACGGGCAGCGAGCAAAATCCGGCCCGGTCGCTCGCCCTCCCCAAACGGGTGCGGCGCTTACCTGAGTTTTACTATCAGGAAGAGGTCAAGACCCTCCTGGAGTCGATCCCGGGGGATGACCTTTGGTCGGCGCGAGATCGGGCGTTGCTTGAGTTTCTGTACGCCACCGGTGTGCGCGTGAGCGAGTGCGTGGGATTGAACGTGGCGGACGTGCGGTTGGACGACGGGACGGCCCTTGTGTATGGCAAGGGTGGCAAAGAACGGGTGGTCATCTTCGGCCGTATCGCCGCCATGTGGCTGCGGCGCTACCTAAGTCTGCGGGAGGCCGCCAAGCTCGGCGGGGACCCGCTGTTCATCAACCGGCGGGGCGGACGTTTGACGGATCGCAGCGTGCGCAGGATTTTGCTTCATCACATCGACCGAGTGGCGGGGCTCAAGCGCTTGAGCCCGCACAAGCTGCGCCACACGTTCGCCACCCACATGCTGGATGGCGGCGCCGATTTGCGAACGGTGCAGGAGTTGCTCGGCCATACCAGCTTGTCGACGACCCAGGTGTACACCCATACCACGGGTGACAGGCTGGCGCGGGTATACCAGGCGACCCATCCGCGCGCATAAGCGGCGGGAGGGACGCGCAGCCCCATGCAGGGAGCGGCCGCGGTCCTGCGCGGCGCGCATCGCGAAGGAGAAGGGACGAGGCATGGAACTGCACGGTACGACCATATTTGCGTTACTGCGGCAAGGTGTAGGGGCGATGGCGGGCGACGGGCAGGTGACCTTTGGGAATACGATGATTATGAAGCACAACGCCCGCAAGGTCAGGCGGTTGTATCACGGGCGCGTCGTCGCCGGATTCGCGGGGTCCGTCGCGGATGCGTTCACGCTGTTCGAGAAGTTTGAAGGCAAGCTCGAGGCGTTTCACGGCAATTTGCCGCGCGCGGCTGTGGAGTTGGCCAAAGAATGGCGATCCGACAAGGTCTTGCACAGGCTGGAGGCGATGCTGCTGGCGATGGACCGGGAGCACCTGTTCGTCCTCTCGGGCAGCGGCGAGGTGATAGAACCGGACGACGGCATCTGCGCCATCGGATCCGGCGGGGCGTACGCGCTCGCCGCCGGGCGGGCGCTCGCGCGTAACACCGACCTGAGTCCGGCCGAGATTGCGCGCAAGTCGCTCGAGATCGCCGCCGAAATCTGTGTGTATACGAACGACCGGATTGTCGTCGAGTGCGTGGGCGGGGAGGCAAAAGGCGATGACAACGCGCAGGGATGACCTCACACCGCGTGAGATCGTGGCGGAGCTGGACAAATACATCGTCGGCCAACGCCGCGCCAAGCGGGCGGTGGCCATCGCGTTGCGAAACCGGATGCGGCGGGCGAAGCTGCCGCCAGAGCTGCAGGAGGAAATCACCCCGAAGAACATCCTGATGATAGGGCCGACGGGCGTCGGGAAGACGGAAATCGCCCGTCGCCTCAGCAAGCTGGTCGGGGCGCCGTTCATCAAGGTCGAGGCGACGAAGTTCACCGAGGTCGGGTACGTGGGCCGCGACGTCGAATCGATGGTGCGCGACCTGGTGGAGACGGCGGTGCGGATGGTGAAGGCGGAACACACGGAGCGGGTGAAGGCGCAGGCGGAGGAGGCGGCGCACGAACGGATTGCCGCGGCGCTCGTCCCCGATCCGAACGCGCGCAGGACCGCGCGCAACCCGCTGGAAGCGTTGTTCTCCGGCCTGGCGGGCGGGGGTTTTCCCGGCGGGATGGGCGGTGATGCGGGGAACGCCGCCGTGTCGGACTCCGTCCGCCAAGAGCGGCGGCGGGTGCTGGAACGCCTGCGGCGCGGGGAGCTGGAAGACCAAATCGTGGAGATTGAGGTCGAGGAGCAGGCGACGCCGATGCTCGGCGTTCTGCCCGGCGTCGGTGCGGAAGGCCTGGGAAATCTGCAGGAGATGCTCGGGTCGCTCCTGCCGAAGCAGATGCGCAGACGGCGGATGACCGTGCGGGAGGCACGGAGGGTACTCACCCAGGAAGAGGCGCAGAAACTGATTGACATGGACGCCGTCGTCGCCGAGGCCATCCACCGGGCGGAGAACCACGGCATCATCTTCATCGACGAAATGGATAAAATCGCCGGTCGTGAGACACGCGGCCCCGACGTCTCGCGGGAAGGGGTGCAGCGGGATATCCTGCCGATTGTCGAAGGCTCGACCGTTGTCACAAAATACGGGCCGGTCAAGACGGATCATATGTTATTCATCGCCGCCGGAGCGTTCCACATCGCGAAGCCGTCCGACCTCATTCCGGAGTTGCAGGGTCGTTTTCCCATCCGGGTCGAACTCGAAAGCTTGACGGCGGATGATTTTGTTCGCATCTTGAAGGAACCGGAGCACGCACTGCTCAAACAGTACACCGCGTTGCTCGAGACGGAGGGCATCCGTGTTCGCTTCACCGACGAGGCCATCCGCCGCATCGCGGAGCTCGCGGCGAAGGTCAACCAGGAGACGGAAGACATCGGCGCACGGCGGCTCCACACCATCGTCGAACGTGTGCTCGAAGACCTTTCGTTTGCGGCGCCGGACGTCAATCTGGAAGAGGTCGTCATCACCCCGGCCTATGTGGACGAGAAGCTGGGCCAGATTGTGGAAGACCGTGACCTGAGCCAATACATCCTCTGAGCGCAGACAAAAGCGCGAGGTCTGCACATCGTTTCTGCGCGGACGGCCCGTTCGGGCCGTCCTTGCGGGCTCTGCCTCGTCAGTCGCCTCACGTGCGTATCCTCTCTTTCTCTCCGCTTCGGTCCTCCCGTCTCCCGGATCCATGATGATTTTGGCGAGGTGTGTCGAGAACTGCAGGATTTTGTCACCATCGGTGCGAAGTATTCTCATCAATCCAAGGCCCTCGGCATGGCGCGGGGGGGCCGATCTGTGCAAGAAGAGGGGTGTGCGATGAGCCTGACCAGCGATGTGATGGCGTTGCTGCAAACGGCTTTGACGGCGGCCGACATGCGCCAGGTTGCGTATGCAAACAACATCGCCAACGCCGACACCCCGGGTTACCAGCGGATGGACGTCTCGTTCGAGGACGCCTTGCAGCAAGCGCTCGGCCTGACGCGTTCGGCGTCGCCGGGCGATCCGCTGGCGGCGCTGACGGGTGCCGATTGGCAGGCGGTGCGGCAGATACAACCTACCTGGGTCGTGGCGGGCGGAACGCTCGTGGACAACAACGGCAACAACGTCGACCTGGACGCGGAAATGGCGCAATTGGCAACCAATCAGATCCGTTACAACGGGTTGGTGCAGGCGCTCCGTTCCGACTTCGACCGCCTGCATGCCGTCATCGGCGGCGCCAGCGGAGGTTGATGCAGCATGATCGGCATGGACAGCTTGGCCATCAGCACTTCGGGGCTGACCGCAGAGCGGCTGCGCATGGATGTCATCGCCAACAACATCGCCAACGCGCAGACGACGCGCACGCCGGAGGGCGGGCCGTACCGCCGGCAAATGGTGGTGTTGACACCGGGGAACGGGAGCGGCGATTTTTCGTCGTGGTTGGCGGCCGCGCTGCAACAACCCGGGCTGCAGTGGGACGAAGGCGTTTCGGCACAGGGGTTCGGCGTTTCGGTCGCGGGCATCGTCAAGGACCCGAGTCCGTTCAAAATGGTCTACGATCCGGCCAACCCGGATGCGGTGAACGGGTATGTCCAAATGCCGAACGTCGACTTGGCCACGGAGATGGCCGACCTGGTGGCCGCACAGCGGGTGTACGAAGCGAACGTGACCGCGTTCGATGCCGCCAAGCAGATGGACTTGACCGCGTTGAACCTGGCGAAGTGACGGCCTGGTGCGCGAAGGGTCCGTCCTGATCAGCCCGGCCGCACCGGACGCGCTGGCGATGGATGCCCGGCGCCGCGTGCGGCGCGTTCGAATAAGGGGGGGATGGTATGGCAGGTGCTGTGACGGCTGTCCAAGGGGTGGCCGCGACTGCGGTGACGGCGCCCGCAGCAGTGAACGGGAACGGCGGGGCGGTGTCCGGGGCGCCTTCGTTCGCGGACTGGCTCGGCCAGGCGCTCGATGCGCTGGCGGCGGTGACGAACCAAGCGGACGCAGCCGCCGCCGTGTACGCAGCCGGCGGCCCCGTCACGCTGGACCAAGTGATGGTGGCGGAGCAACAGGCGACGCTCGCGGTGGACTTCGCGGTCACCGTGCGCGATCGCGCCCTCAACGCGTACCAAACCATCATGAACATGCAGATCTGAACTGCGGATGGCCGTGGGCAGCGGCGGGCAGAGTTGACTGACGAAGGGTGAACGCGTTTGAACGAGACCATCCGGAACCTGTGGGCGCGCGCACAGGCCTTGTGGGGGCGCCTCGCCCCGGCGCAAAAGCGCAACCTCATCATCGCCACAGGCGCGGGCATAGCGTGTTTGGCCGCGGTGCTCTGGGTGGTCCTCCGTCCGCACTACGTCACCATCATGAGCGGACTCGACGACAAGTCGCTCGGCGAGGTTCAGCAGGCGTTGGAACAGATGAAGATCCCGAACCAGATTGTGGGTACGTCCATCGAGGTGCCGGCGAGCGAAGCCGATACAGCCCGCGTGCAGTTGGCGATGCAGGGGTTGCCGAAGACGGGATATTACGGGTACAACATCCCGAACTCGTTCGGGATGACCGACGCCCAGTTCAACATCGCGGTGCTCGACGCCTTGCAGCAGAGCCTCAGCCAGACCATCGAGAGCATCGACGGGGTGGAGAGCGCTCAGGTACACATCGTCCTCCCGCAGGAACAGTTGTTCGTATCCCAGCCGCAGGATACGGCGAAGGCGTCCGTGTTCGTGCAACTCGGTCCCGGTGTGCAACTGACGCCGGCCCAGGTGTACGGGATCCAGCAACTCGTCGCGCACTCGGTGAAGGGATTGTCGGCGGGCGACGTGACGGTGGTGGACCAAAACGGCGTCGTGTTGCAGGGGACGGCGGGCACGAGCGCCAATGACGTGTCGGGCGTGACGGAACTCCAGGTGCGCCAACAGCTGGAGCAGTCCCTGACGAGCCAGTTGACGGCCGGCTTGGACCAGATTGTCGGTCCGGGAAACGCGGTCGTCGTGGTCCACGCCAACCTGACGTTCGACAAGGTGGAGTCGAAGTCGCACACGGTCGCGCCGGTGCCGGGATCGGATACCGGCGTGTTGACGAGCACCCAGCAGATCCGGCGTTCCACCGTCGGCAGCGCGCAAAGCCCGGGCGGGATTGCCGGGCAGGCGACGAGCAACCCGGGCGCATCGACTTACGCCGGCACGGCGAACGCAGGGAACAACGTGACGTCGACCGACAACGAGGTCACCAACCAGTACGACAACAACTACACCGACACCACCACCGTGCGCGATCCCATCCAATTGCGCGGGTACTCCGTGGGCGTGTTGATCAATTCGAACGGGACCGGGGTTAACCCGCAGGTGCTGCGCCAGATCCGCTCGTTCGTGACGTCGGCTGTCGGCGCGGCCACCGGGCAGGGGGCGGTGAACTCGGTGAGCGTGGTCGCAGTTCCGTTCCGGGCCAACGCCGCGGCGACGAGCGTCGTTTCGGGCGGGTTCCCGTGGTGGCTGTTGGCGGTGCTCGGGCTGGCGGCGGGTGCGGGCGGCATCGCGTACGGGGTCTTCCGGAGCCGGCGCCGTCAGGCGGTGCCTTTGGAAGATCAAGTGCTCACCGCGGCGGAAGCGTCGCTTGAGCCGGCACAGCTCAGCGAGGAGGAGCGGCTGCGCGAACAGCTCGCCCGCCTGGCCCAGGAGCGGCCTGCCGAGTTTGCGAACCTGCTTAGGACCTGGCTGATGGAGGACTGACGATGACGGAGCGTGAGGAGGGCGAGGCGGATGCTGAGGGGACGGGCGTCGATGACGGGGCGGCAGAAGGCGGCCGTGCTGCTCATCAGCCTCGGACCTGAGGTGGCCGCGCGGGTGTATCAGCAGTTGACGGAAGAAGAGGTTGAGCAATTGACGCTCGAGATCGCCAACCTGCGCAAGGTCGATCTGGAGCAGCGGGAACAGGTGTTCCGGGAGTTCAAGGACCTGGCGGTGGCGCGCGAGTACATCGCGGCCGGCGGCATCGAGTACGCGCAAGAGGTGTTGGAGAAGGCGCTGGGACCAGAGCAAGCGGCACGGGTCTTGCACAAGCTGACCGCCAGCCTGCAGGTGCGGCCGTTCCACTTCGTGCGCAAGGCGGACCCCAACCAACTGCTCAGCTTCCTCCAGGATGAGCACCCGCAGACGATGGCGCTGGTCATGTCCTATCTGGAGCCTCAGCAGGCGGCGCTCATCATGTCGGCGTTGCCCCAGGACCTGCAGGCGGACGTGGTGCGGAGGATTGCCCAGATGGGCGCCACGTCGCCGAGCGTGATCGCGGAAGTGGAACAGGTGTTGGAGGCGAAGCTGTCGACGATGACGAGCATGGACAGCATGCAGGTCGGCGGGATCGACACGGTGGTCAAGATTTTGAACGGCGTCGACCGGTCGACCGAGAAGTACATCCTCGACACCCTGGAGCGCGAGGACCCGGTGTTGGCGGAGAACATCAAAAAGCGCCTGTTCGTCTTTGAGGACATTGTGCTGCTCGACAGCCGCTCCATCCAACGCGTCATCCGCGAGGTCGATCAACGCGACCTCCAGCTTGCCCTCAAGGCGGCGAGCGAAGAGGTACGTCAGGTCATCTTCGACAACATGTCGAAACGGATGGCGGAGACCATCCAGGAAGAGATGGAGTACATGGGCCCTGTGCGCTTGCGTGAGGTGGAAGAAGCGCAACAACGCATCGTGGCCGTCATCCGCAGGCTCGAGGAGATTGGCGAGATCATCATCGTCCGCGGCGAAGGGGGCGATGTGGTTGTCTAACCGGCTGCAGAAGATCCCGGCGGCGCGCGTGGTCGAAGGCGGGACCCACGCTATCCCGGCTGCAACACGCCTCGATGCGGACACACCGCAGGGCGCGCCGGGCGCACCGGGCTGGGATGAGGCGAGCTTCGCGGCGCGTGAAGCTGCGTTGCGCGAGCGCGAGGCACAGGTCGAAGCAGAGTGTGCAAAACGGCTCGCGGCGGCAGCGGCGGAGGCGGAGCGGATCATCGCGAACGCACAAGCCAGGGCGGAAGAGATGGAAGCGTCTGCCCGCGCCAAGGGGTACGAGCAGGGTTACCGCGAAGGGTTTGCCGCCGGTGAACTCGCGGGCCACGAGCTGTTCAGCAGCCGGCTGCAGGAGCTGGCGGAGATGGCATTGCGGTTGAACGAACAGCGCAACCGCTGGTTGTTGCATTTGAAAGACCAGTTCGTCCGCTTGGCGATGGCGGCGGTTGAACGCATCCTCCACCGGGAATTGGCCATTGCGCCTGCCGACGTCGCGGCGGAGGTCGAACACCTGCTGCAGTATGTCAGCGTCATCGGCCGGGTGGAAGTGCACGTGCACCCGAGCGCGTTCATGGCGGCGAGCGAGGCGCAGCCGCGGTGGCGGAGCGCACGCTTCGGGGAATGGGAAATCGTGGTCGTTCCCGATGCCCGGGTCCGCCCCGGCGGGTGTGAGATTTGGTCGCCTTCCGGCCGGGTGGACGCCACCTTGGAGACGAAGCTCGAGATTCTGGAGCAGACGCTGGCTGAACTGGCGGAGGACGGGGGCTTTGCGGATGAGCGTGTCTTCACCGGTTGATTGGCGAACGGCCCTGGGCAAGGTGCAGTGGTTTCGGCTGTACGGACGGGTGGCCAGGGTCACGGGCATGATCATCGAGTCGGTCGGGCCGTATGCGAAACTGGGCGACGTGTGCAAGATCCGCGGTTTGGACGGGTCGGAGTGCCTGGCGGAGGTGGTGGGTTTTCGCGAAGCGAACCTGCTTCTGATGCCGCTTGGCGAGTTGACCGCGGTGGCGCCCGGGTCGGAAGTGCTGGCGCTGCACGCGCCGCTTTCCGTCTGCTGCGGTCCGTGGTTGCTCGGCCGGGTCGTCGACGGCCTCGGCCGGCCCATCGACGGCTTGGGCCCGTTCCCGTCTCCGGGCAGCCCGGACACCGAACAGCGGCCGCTGGAGTCCGCGCCACCGCATCCTCTGGCGCGGCGGGTGATTGACCAGCCCATCGCCACCGGGGTACGTGCCATCGACGGCCTCCTGACGGTCGGCGAAGGCCAGCGGATCGGTATCTTCGCCGGCAGCGGCGTGGGGAAGAGCACGCTCCTGTCGATGATGGCCCGCAACACCTCGGCGGATGTGAACGTGATTGCCCTCGTGGGGGAACGCGGCCGCGAAGTGAACGAGTTTTTGGAACGGGACCTCGGTGCGGAAGGCAGGCGACGGAGTGTCGTGGTGGTGTCCACCTCCGATCAGCCTCCGCTCATCCGGTTGAAGGCGGCGCTGGTCGCGACGGCGATGGCGGAGTACTTCCGCGACCAGGGTTTGCGCGTGAATCTGATGATGGACTCCGTCACCCGGTACGCCATGGCGTTGCGCGAAGTCGGTTTGGCGAGTGGCGAACCGCCGACCAGCCGCGGCTACACCCCGTCGGTGTTTGCCCGGTTGCCCCGGTTGTTGGAGCGGGCCGGCAACGGGCCGGTGGGCAGCATCACCGGTTTTTACACCGTGCTCGTCGACGGTGATGACATGAACGATCCGATTGCGGACGCGGTCCGCGGCATCCTCGACGGCCATATCGTCCTCAGCCGCGCGCTGGCCAACGAGGGGAGATTTCCTGCCATCGACGTGTTGGCGAGCGCCAGCCGTTTGTTCCAAGCCATCGTGCCGCCGGAGCAATGGCGAGCGGCGGCACAGGTCCGCGCCTGGATGCAGCGCTACCGCGACGTCGAAGACCTTTTGCGCATCGGGGCCTACCGGCAGGGCGCCGACCCGGAGACGGACGTCGCCATTGCCCGCTGGCCGCGCATTCGGGAGTTTTTGCTGCAAGACGCCGCGGAACGGTCAGAATTCGCGGCGACCAGGGATCAGCTGCTGGAACTGGCGGGGGTGCGCGGTGAGCCATGAAACGGGACACATTCTTTCACCGATACTACCGGGTTCAGAAAGCGATGGCGGAGATGGCCGAATTGGAGCTGGCGGCGGTTCGTGAGGAGGAGGCTTTGGTCGCGCAACGCTTGGAAGCTATCCGGACGGCGCGCCAGACGGCCGGCGACGACATGCAATGGACGGCGGAGTCGCCGCGCGGCGCGTGGTGGCGGCAGTGGGCCGACTACTTGGCTCGGCTCGACGCGGAGGCGCGCGCCGCGGAAGAGCGACTGCGTGCGGTGTCGGCGCTGGCGGCGGAAAAACAGGCGGCGGCCATCGCGGCGTACCAGCGGGCGAAGGTTTGGGAGACGTGGGTCCAACGCCTGCGTGCGTCAGCACGGTGGCAGCAGTCGCGGGATGAACAGCGTCAGGCGGACGAACTGGCGATGCTCCGCCACGCGACGGGGGGGCGGCGGTCGTGAGGCAGGGCGCCTCGTCTTCCGCAAACGCACGGACCAAGCCGGACGGGCCAAACCGGGTGCAAACCCGCACGGCGCCGGCAAGCCCTGAAGGACGACCGGAAGGTTCTCTTTGGCGCCGGCGGTTGGTGGTGATGTTCACGGTGGTCTTGGTGCCTCTGCTCGCTTCCGCGTTGATGGTGGGCGTCGCGTTGCAGGTGGTCGGCGTTCCGGTCTGGCAGACCATCCAGTCCTGGCTGCATCCGGTGGCGAAGACGCAACCGGAAGACGTCTGGCGCGCGAAGTGGCGAGCCGACGAAGTGCGGGTGCAAACGCTGACCGCCCAACTGCACCAGGCGCAACAGCAGTTGGCGGCGCTGCAACAAGAACGGGCGAAGTTGTTGGCGACCAACCGCAAGCTGCAGCAAGCGCTCGCGCAGCGGCAGGCATCGCTCGCCACCGCCAAGCAGGAAGCACGCGTGTTGCAACAGATGGATCCCGGAGCGGCGGCGCAGGTGTTGGATAAGATGTCCCTTGCCGCTGCGGCGCGCGCGGTCGCCCAGATGCCGCCCGATGCGGCCGCCCAGGTGCTCGCCGCGCTGCCGCCCGCCAAGGCGCAGCAGGTGTTGGCGCAGAGCGCGTTCGTCAAGGCGCAACTGCAAACCAAACCGTGAAGTGGGAAAGGGGGGAGAATGCATGCACTCGGTTCCGGCGGCGCGAGGGGAAGGTGGCTTGGTCCGTTTCGGGAGCGAGCAGGCGGCAGGGACCAAGAGAAAGGGTGTGGCGGTGGACTCGCTGGCAGACCCAAGCTTCTTGACTTGGATGGAAGCCGCGCTGGCTGGTGCAACAGGGTTATCCACCGTGCATGCGAAGTCCGCCGAACCTTCCGTGGCAGGAACGCGCACGTCCGCGCACGCCGCTGTCGCGCCGAAGGATGCGGCGGCAGGCCCTGTCCCGGCGCACAGGCAGGCAACCGGACGCGCAGCGTGGTTCGTCGCGCCGCGGCACCTCCCTTCCGGAGACCAGTCCAAGACGGGGAACAGCGCAGGTGCGGGGGGGATGAGAGCGGACGGGCCAGGGATGCAGGTGTTTGCGGATCGGCACGCAGCAACGGCATCCGCCCATGCCGCGCACCCCTTGCCGGTGGCAGATGCCGGCGCGGACCTTGGACGTTCTGCGGCTGAAGCACTCGGACAACCGGGCCATCCGGTAGCGGAACTTGCGCCTCATACCGCAACCGGGCGCTCAGGGTCTGACACGGGTCGCGATGGGTACGGATTCGCCATGGCATGGCAGCCATCGACTTGGACACCGTGGCCTGAACGAGAACTCCCGGTTCGGACCGGGAATCGGGAAGACGGGGTGAATGCAAACCCCGGGCCGTCCGTCCCCATCCGTCTGCACGGGGAAGCCCAGCTGCAGATAAACCGTCCCGCCATGTTCACCCATGTCAACCTGGGCGGGAGGCCGGCTTCCGATTCCGCTTCGGTACAGAAGCATACCGGGCTGAGTTCGGTTGCGGAGAACCGGCGTCCGGAAGCATCGCCGGCCTGGGCCCCGGCAGGCCATCCCGTCGTGGCGGGCAGTATCGTGGCGGGCAGTGCGGAAACGGGAGGCAGCGAACCCTCGGAACGGCTTTCTGACACACGAGGGGTGGAGCGGCCAGCTGGAGGACGAGGCGGCTTGCGTACCTCAGCACCGTCAACGGACGCGAAGGGGGAGATGGCGAATCCGGTCGACGTGAGCTGGTGGCTGGCTGCGGCTTCCGGTACCGGCATGACGACGGCCGGCGCCGCTGTCCAGACAGGGCACGATACTCCGGCATCCGCAACCCTCGACCAACCCCAGGCTGGCGATCACGCTGCGCGCACGGGTGCTGGTCCGCCGCCGGCATTCGTCCACACGGTCGCCTCCGCTGCGCGCGATGCCGCGCTCGGGCAGACCTCGCTTCGCCTGGAGGTACGGCCGCAGGGGCTTGGCGACTTGACCATTGACGTGAAGCGCGGCGAAGGGGGTGTTTTCGTCCACGTACAGGCGGAGCATCCGCAGGTGCAAGCGGCGTTGCAAGCGGCGGCGGGCGAGATCGTCCAGGCCATCGTCCAGCAGGGCGTGCAAGTCGCCCAGTTCCAGGTGGGACCGCTGGTCAACGCGGACGGACACGGCAACCCTCATCCGCGCAGCCAGCCCCCGCCCGGCCGGCTTGGCGGGCGGGATGAGGCGCGCACAGCGCGCGAAGATGCCACGCGTGTTCGTTCTGGCCAGGACGTCGCCATCGCGTGGCTGGGCCAGGCGCTCGACCGGCGCGTTTGAGGCATAGCGCAAGGAAGGAGGGGATGGGATTGAGCGTGAATCCGACCCAAGGGCTCGGCAAAGACGCCTTTTTGCAGCTCCTGGTGACGCAGATGCAGTACCAGGACCCGTTGGCGCCGACGGATGACACACAGTTCATCGCCCAGTTGGCCCAGTTCACGGCGCTGGAACAGATGACCAACGTCGCGCAGACGGATGCTCAGATCTTGCAGACCTTGACCGATATGGCGCGCTGGTTGCAGGTGGCTGCGGTCCATAACCTGTTGGGCGCGCAGGTGCGGCTTGACGATGGCAACGGTGGCAGTGTGGACGGCGTGGTGACCGCCATCCGCTTTGGACAGGACGGACCGCAGGTGGTGGTCGGCGGCCAAGCGTATCCAATCAGCGCGCTGGTCGAGGTGGGGACGGACAGTGAGCCGTCCACCGGCGGCGCGAGCGCGGGGGCCGGTGCGGCCGGCAGCACAGCCGGAATCGCGGCCAGCCCAAGCACCGCGCCATGAGCGTTCGCAACATCAAACTGCCAAGGAGGCGGGCGGGATGTTACGTTCGATGTACTCTGCAATTTCCGGGATGCAGGCGTTTGAGACGAAGCTCGATGTCATCGGCAACAACATCGCGAACGTGAACACGACCGGATTTAAAGCGAGCCGCGTCGACTTCAGTGACATGCTCAGCCAGACGATGGCGGGCGCCAGTGCGCCTCTTGCGCCGAACCAGACAGGCCCGGGCGGCACCAATCCGGAACAGGTGGGCCTTGGCGTGAAGATCGCGGCCATCCCCATCCAGTTCACGCAGGGCGCGCCCGAGACGACCGGGAATCCATTGGACATGGCCATCAACGGTGCGGGGTTGTTTGTCGTCACCCCGGACAACGGTACGACGAAATTGTACACACGGGCGGGCGATTTCACCCTGGATGCCAATGGGAACCTGGTGCTTCCGAACGGCGAAATAGCGATGGGGACGGATTCGAAGAATCCCGCAAACCCATTAACCTTAAAGGTGGTCAACATCTTAAATTTTGCTAAAACAAACAGCCTGTCGATTCCTGCGTCATTGACGAATAGTAACGACCAGATTGCCTATTTATCCTCAACCCTCCAAATTGGTAAGGACGGCAGCATCTCGGTGATGGACAGCACCGGGCAACGGCAGGTCATTGGTTACTTGGCCCTTGCGACCTTCGCCAATCCAGCAGGTTTGGAAAAGGTTGGAGATTCCCTGTTTCAGGTGTCGGCCAACTCGGGCTCAGCAACATATCAAACGCCGGGCATGAACAATGCGGGCACCCTCATGCCGGGGGCGCTGGAGATGTCCAACGTCGACCTCACGCGCGAATTTACGGAGATGATCGTCGCGCAGCGCGGATTTGACGCCAATTCGAAGATCATCGGCACCGACAACGCCATCCTGAATGACATCGTCAACCTGAAGAACAGCTGACGCATCGCCGAACCCGCCGCGGACGCGAAGGGGCGGGCGGCTCGTCGCCGGGGCAGGAGGGAATGCGGTGATTGTGCTCACGCGGTTGAATGGGACACAGTTGTGGATCAATCCGCTGCTGATCGAAGCGGTGGAGAGCCATCCGGACACGGTGGTGACGCTCTCCAACGGCCACAAATACATCGTGCGGGAAGACCCTGCCGCCATCGCCGCGTCGGTCACCGCCTTCCTGCGCCGGGTTGGTCTTGTCGGCGGGGTGTCGGCTCCGGAAGGGGAGAAGCTGTGAACCATCCGCTGCGCTGGATGTTCATCATCATCGGGAGCGTCGCCGTCGTCCTGGCAGGGGCGGTGGGCGGATATGAGTATTTGAAGACGTCGCACAAAGCGAGCCATCATGCGTTGACGCCGGCGCAGGCAAGGGCGCTGCAGCTGGACCTCGAGCCGATGACGACCGATTTGAAGGGGGACGGCTTGATTCAGTTCTCGGTGACCTTGCAGGCGAGCGACAGCGCGACCAAGCAGGAGTTGAATGACTTGGTGCCGCAGATCCAGGACCTTTTGAACGCCACGATGCGCCAGTATACGGCCGCCCAGTTGCGAACCAGCGCAGGGATGGCCCAGTTGCGGGCGGATATCCGAAATCGAATCAACCGTCTCCTCACGCATGGACGCGTTACAGAAGTCTATCTGCCGCAGATCATCGTTCAGTAGGGGGCGGAGCGATGTCGGAGATCTTGTCCCAGTCGGAGATCGATGCACTGCTCGCGGCCCTGACCAGCGGCGAGGTGCGTGTCGAAGACATCCGCGAGACGGGGTCCGTGCACCGTGTGCGCACGTACGACTTTCGGCGGGCGATGCGGTTCTCGAAAGACCATATCCGCATCCTGTCACGGATGCACGAACACTTTGCCCGTTTGTTGACGACGCACCTGTCGGGTCAGTTGCGCAGCGTGGTGCAGTTCCAGGTTGAGTCGGTGGATCAAGCACCGTACGAAGAATTCATCCGCTCCATCCCTGCGCTCACCGTGGTGTACACGTATGCGGTGCCGCCGCTCGAGGGGAGCATCGCGCTGGAAATCAATCCGCAGATTGTGTTCGCCATGCTCGACCGGTTGATGGGGGGACAGCCGCGCAGCCAGTACAAGGTCCGGGAGCTGACCGAAATTGAACACGCCCTGCTGCAGCGTCTGTTCGACCGCGTGCCTGACTTTCTTCAGGAGGCGTGGCGATCCGTTGCGTCCATCGAGCCGCGGTGCATCGGCATGGAGAGCAACCCGCAGTTCTTGCAGCTTGTGACGGCGAACGAGACGGTCATGGTCGTGACCATGAGCGCGAAGGTCGGCGCCGCAACAGGGTTGCTGAACCTGTGCATCCCCCATCCAACGGTGGAACCCCTGTTGCCCACCCTGACCACCCAGCACCTGATGGACGTCTCCAAAAACAGGCGGGCGGCGCGGCGCACGGATTTGCTGGAAGCGCACTTGGCCCAAGTGGACGTCGATGTGTCGGTGGTCTTAGGAGAGGTGCAGATGACATTATCGGACATCTTGGAACTGGAACGAGGCGACGTGTTGCCGTTGCGGACGCGCGTCGGCCAGCCGGTCGCCGTTTTTGTCAATGAAGAATTGGCGTACTGGGCTGAGATTGGGAAAAAGAGGGATCGGTACGCCGTGCGGATCATGCGGCCGTCCAGGGAGGTGGACCGCGATGGAGGACAGGGACGCGAAGCTGTCCCAGGCGGAAATTGATGCATTGCTCAGCGGTCTGTCGGCCGCTTCCACACCGCCCACGCCCCCGTTGAGCGACATGGAACGGGACGCGCTCGGGGAATTGGGGAACATCAGCCTTGGCTCGTCGGCCACTTCCCTCTCCGTGCTGTTGCGGCACCGGGTTCAGATCACGACCCCGCAGGTCTCGTTGCTGCGCGCAGAGGAGGTTCGGCAAGAGCTGCCCAGGCCGTGCGTGCTGGTGACTGTCCGCTATACGGCGGGTCTGGAAGGGGAAAACGCCTTGGTCATCGACACCGAGGACGCCATGGTCATCGCCGACCTGATGCTCGGCGGGGATGGCACGAACGTGGCAGGGGAGTTGAACGAGCTGCACCTGAGCGCGGTGGCTGAGGCGATGAATCAGATGATGGGTGCTGCCGCCACCGCCATGTCCACGGTGTTCAACCGGCCCATCAACATCTCACCGCCCACCGTGGAAGTGATTGACTTCGGCACGGAGGTCAAAGAGGGGTTCCCGCCCGAAGCTTGGTTGGTGAACGTCTCGTTCCGCCTGCGCGTCGGGGAATTGGTCGACTCGCGGATTCTGCAGCTGATCCCCATTTCGGTGGCCAAGGAGATGGTCGCCGTCTTGACCGGCGGCGAAGCGGCAGCCAGTGCGGCACCGTCCTCCCCCGCGGCCTCCGCGGCGCATGCCGGGTCTGTTGCTGCTCAGGATGCTGCCGGTGAACCGCACGGGTCACAAGCTGCACGTTCCGCTGCGGACCGTACGGCGAACGTGGAGGGCGCTCGGGGTGCGGCGACCGGTGGCCCCGGTTCTGCGGCAAACCCTGCGGGTGGCAGCATGGCCAAGGGGCGTGAGGAGCCGGCACTCGTGGTGCGCCGGCCCGAATTTCCGGATTTCACATCGGCGGCACCGGTGCCGGAACCGGTTCCGCGCAACCTTTCCCTCCTGCTCGACGTGTCGCTGAACGTGACCGTGGAGCTGGGGCGCACGAAACGGTCCATCAAGGATATTCTCGAGCTCGCGCCCGGGTCGGTGCTCGAGCTTGACAAGCTGGCCGGAGAACCGGTCGATATCCTCGTCAACAACAAGCGGATCGCCATCGGCGAGGTGGTCGTCATCGACGAAAACTTCGGCGTGCGCATCACCGACATCGTGAGTCCCGAGGACCGCGTGCGGCAACTGCGCTGACCGATGCGCGTGGATTCATCATCACTGTGGCAAAGCGAGGGGAAGCGGATGGCAAATCGCATCTTGATTGTCGACGATGCGGCGTTCATGCGCATGATGCTGAAGGACATTCTTCAAAAAAACGGCTACGAGGTGGTTGCGGAAGCGGCCGACGGTCTGCAGGCCGTGCAGCGGTACCAGGAGTTTCGGCCCGACCTGGTCACCCTCGACATCACGATGCCCGAGATGGACGGAATTGAGGCCCTGCGGCAAATCCGCGCCATCGATCCGAATGCCCGCGTCATTATGTGTTCCGCCATGGGCCAGCAGGCGATGGTCATCGACGCCATCCAGGCTGGGGCTCGCGACTTTATCGTCAAGCCGTTTCAGGCGGAGCGGGTCCTGGAGGCTGTACGAAAGGCGCTGGCGTAGGATGTATTACGTCGTGAACCTGGTGCTCTCCCTGCTCGTCGTCGTGGGGCTCATTCTGGTGTTGGCGCGGTTGGCCGCGCGGGCCGGCGGACAAGGGGAGGAAGGCCCGTTGCGTGTGGTGGCGGCCCGTCAGATCGCGCCAAACCGCTGGGTTCAGGTGATTGAGTGGGGCGGACGGCAGTATCTCATCGGCGTCGGCGACCAGGTGACGCTGTTGGCGGCGGACGCGGCTCAGGAATCCAGCGTGGACATGCCGGGGGCTGCGGCACGGCCGCCTGCGGCGTGGCCCGTGTTCGCCGTGGCGCTGCGCCGAGCCTTGACCCAAGCTCGTGCACGGTACGGGCGGCCCGGAGACTGGAGGATGCGGTCATGAACAGGCGGTGGTCCTGGGGGCGTTGGCGTACATGGGGTGCAGGGGGAGCCGCGGCGTGGCTTTGCGGATGGTGGTGGGGCCAAGCGCGGGCGTGGGCCGCACCTGCTCCCTTGCCCGGGGTGCACCTCGACATCGGGGCCGGGTCGTCGCCGGCAGCCGTGTCGGCCACGGTGGAGATCCTGCTTCTCATCACGGTGTTGTCGATTGCGCCGGGGATCCTTGTCTTGATGACGTGTTTCACCCGCATCGTCGTGGTGTTCGCGTTTGTGCGCAACGCACTCTCTCTGCAACAGACGCCGCCGAACCAGGTGTTGGTCGGACTTGCGCTGTTCCTGACGCTGTTTGTGATGCAGCCGACCATCGCGGCGGTCAACCGGGATGCGGTGCAGCCGTACATGGCAGGGAAGATCACCCAGTCGGAGGCGTTGGCGCGCGCAGAGATCCCCATCAAGCGCTTCATGGCCAAGGAGACCCGTCCGCAGGACCTGCAGTTGTTTTTATCCTACCGCCATCTTCCCAAGCCGAAGACGGTGGACGATATCCCGCTGGTCGCTTTGGTGCCCGCGTACACCATCAGTGAACTGAAGACGGCATTTCAAATGGGTTTCATGATCTACATCCCCTTTCTCATCATCGATATGGTCGTCGCCACCACGCTGATGTCGATGGGCATGATGATGTTGCCGCCGGCGATGATCTCGTTACCGTTCAAGGTGTTGTTGTTCGTGATGGTGGACGGATGGTATCTGGTGGTGAAATCGCTGCTCACAGGTTACGCGTAGTCGGGAAGGCGGTGAGCGCATGAGCGCGAATATGGTGGTTGGCCTCGGCCAACAGGTGATGTGGCTGGTGGTCAAACTTGCCGGTCCGGTCCTGTTGTTCGGGCTGGTCGTCGGCGTGGTGATGAGCATCTTCCAGGCAACGACCCAAATCCAGGAACCTGCCCTGGCCTTCATTCCGAAGATGGCCGCGGTGATGGCCGCCTTGCTGTTGTTCGGGCCCTGGATGCTCACGAACCTGGTCGATTTCACGCAGAATATCCTCGGCCATCTGATGTCGTTCGTGCAGTGATGTCCCATGACGGCGTACTTAATGCAACACGTGGAGGCGTTCATCCTCGTCCTGTTGCGGATGGCGTCGTTCGTCGCCGCCTCTCCCGTCTTTTCGCTGCGCGTATGGCCGGCTTGGGCCAAAGCCGGATTCGCCGCCTTTTGTGCCGTGCTCGTCGTCCCTGAGGTGTCGGCGCAGCCGGTGCCTCCCTTCGCGCAGGCGGGACGTTTCCTGGGCGATGCGGCGGCGGAGGTGGTGACCGGACTCCTGTTGGGCACCGCGGCGTCGGTGGTGTTCACGGCGGCCCAGATGGCGGGACAACTCCTTGATATTCAGATTGGCTACGCCGCAGCCGCCCTGTTCGATCCGGTGCAAGGCCAGGCGTCGGGACCGCTCGCCAATTGGACCACCATCTTGTTCACCCTGTATTTCCTCGGCGTGGGCGGGCTTGACGGCCTGGTGCTGGCCGCGTTGCACAGTTACGACTGGGTGCCGCTCGGCGGGTGGCGGGTGCGGGCGGGCGGCGTACCGCTCGTCACGAGCATCCTCGGTCTTGCCATGACCGGTGCGGTGGAGGCGGCAGCACCCACGTTGGCCGCGCTGCTGTTGCTCGACGTGACGTTCGCGTTCCTGTCGCGCGCGGTGCCGCAGTTGAACGTGTTCGTCGTCAGTCTGCCCGTGAAGTTGTTGCTTGGACTCGGGTTTTGCGCGGCCACGGTGCCTGCGCTCGTCTTCACGTTTGATGCGGGATTTCGTGCGTTGCTGCAAGCGCTCGACGCCATGCTGCGATGGATGGGAGGGTGAAGCGTGCTGGCCTGGGACCTGCAGCGTTTCGCCGGGGAGAAGACTGAACGGGCGACACCGGAACGGCGGCGCGAGGCACGCCGCGCGGGTCAGGTTCCGCGCAGTGCGGAGTTGACGGGGGCCATCGCCGTCTTCGCCGCGGTGATGGCGCTGCGGGTGTGCGGGCCATCGATCTGGTCAGGTTTGGAAAACATGATGACGAAGCAAATCCATGACGCGGCTTCCCCGCTGCAGGGTGCGGCCGATGTCCAAGCCCTCGCCATCCATGCGGTGCGCTGGTTCGTCTGGCTCGCCGCCGTGCCGCTCGCAGCCGCTTGGTTGGCCGCGTGGGTGGCGGGGTATGCCCAGGTTGGCGCCTTGTTCCGCCTGCAGGCCATCGCCCCCGACTGGAAGCGGATCGATCCGTTCGCCGGCCTGCGCAGGTTGTTCAGCCTGCGGGGAGCGGTCGAGGTGGTCAAGGCGGTGTTCAAACTGGCCATCATCGCGCTCGTCGCGTACACCGCCGTCACCGGCATGGGGCCGCGCTTGGAACGGACGGCGGGGATGCCGCTTGGCGCGTTGCCGGCTTGGGTGGGGAGCCAGGTGTACGGTGTGGCCGTGCGCATCTCCGCCATGTTGCTGGCACTGGCTGTCGCCGATTATCTCTTCGCCCGGTTTGAACATGAACGCAGCATCCGCATGTCCCGCGAAGAAATAAAGGAAGAGATGCGCCGCAGAGAAGGCGATCCGGCCGTCCGGGCGCGCATTCGCCAGCGCGGCCGGGCCATCGCGATGCGGCGGATGATGCAAGAGGTTCCGAAAGCGGACGTCGTCATCACCAACCCTGTCCACCTGGCGGTGGCGTTGCGGTACGATGCGAAGACCATGGCTGCGCCGACCGTGATCGCCAAAGGGGCGGATGAGATCGCGCGCCGGATGCGGGAGGTGGCGTCCGCACACGGGGTGCCGGTGGTCGAAGACAGGCCGTTGGCGCGCGCCTTGTACCAGCGCGTGGACATCGGACAACTGGTGCCGCCCGATCTCTACCAAGCGGTGGCCCAGGTGTTGGCGTACGTGTACAGACTGCGCGGACGGCTGAGCGAGTCCCGGGAGGGAGGACGATGAAGCGGTTCGACGTCGCCGTGATGGGCATGATCATCGGGATTGTCGTGATGATGGTCATCCCGATGAACAAAATGCTCCTCGACGTCTTGCTCATCATCAACCTGTTCGTCTCGATGACGGCCCTGTTGGTGGCGATGAACGTGCGGGAACCGCTTGAGTTCTCGGTGTTTCCGTCGTTGTTGCTCGTCACCACCCTCTACCGCCTGGCGCTCAACGTGTCGTCGACCCGGCTCATCCTCACCCAAGGGGATGCGGGCGAGGTGATTCGGACATTCGGCAACTTCGTCATCAGCGGCAATCCGGTCGTGGGCTTCATCGTCTTTCTCATTCTCATCATCATCCAGTTCATCGTCATCACGCGCGGCGCGGAGCGGGTGGCGGAAGTGGCGGCCAGGTTCACGCTCGACGCGATGCCGGGCAAGCAGCTGGCCATCGATGCGGACCTCAACGCCGGGCTCATCACCGAACAGGAGGCACGGCAGCGCCGCCAACAGATTGAACGGGAGGCCGACTTTTACGGCGCCATGGACGGTGCTTCCAAGTTCGTGCGGGGTGACGCCATCGCCTCGATGCTGATTGTCGCCATCAACTTGGTGGGCGGGTTCATCATCGGCATGGTGGAACAACAACTCAGCTTGCAACAAGCCTTGAGCCGGTACACGACCTTGTCCATCGGCGACGGCCTGGTGAGCCAGATCCCGGCGCTGCTCTTGTCCACGGCCACCGGTTTGATGGTCACCCGGGCGGCGTCCGAGAACAACCTGGGCGCGGACGTGATCCAGCAGGTGTTTTCCTATCCGCGCACCCTCTACCTGGTGGCGGGGGCGCTCGGGTTGCTCGGCTTGTTCACGCCCATCGGCTTGCTGCGCACCGCACCCGTGGCGTTGCTGGCGGCCGGGATTGGCTGGCGGGTCGAGCGGGTGGCGCGGACGGCGCGCGCGGCGGAGGCGGAGCGCGCGCTGCGCGCGCAGAAGGAAGAGACGAAGAAGCCGGAGAATATGCTCTCGTTGTTGAGTGTGGAGCCTATCGAATTCGAGTTCGGCTATGGATTGATCCCGCTCGTCGACAGCAAGCAGGGCGGCGACCTGCTCGAACGCGTCGTGCTCATTCGGCGGCAGATTGCGATGGAACTCGGCTTCATCATCCCGGTGGTCCGCCTGCGGGACAACATCCAGCTGAAGCCGAACGAGTATGTCATCAAGATCCGCGGTGTGCAGGTGGCGGGCGGCGAGTTGATGATTGGGTACTGGCTGGCGATGAGTCCGGGGTTGGACGATCCATCGGTGGAAGGGATTCCGACGCAGGAGCCGACGTTCGGCTTGCCCGCGTTGTGGGTGGATGCCAAAAACAGGCTGCGTGCCGAAATGGCGGGGTACACCGTGGTCGAACCGTCCGCCGTGATCGCCACGCACCTGACGGAAATCCTCAAGCGTCACGCCCACGAGCTGCTCGGCCGCCAGGAGACGAAGGCGCTGCTCGACCACCTGAAGGAGAGCCATCCGACGCTGGTGGAGGAGGTCGTACCGCAGGTGCTCACCGTGGGCCAGGTCCAGCGGGTGTTGGCCAACCTGCTGCGGGAGCGCGTGTCCATCCGCGACCTGGTGACCATCCTGGAGACACTGGCCGATGCCGGGCGGCAGGTGAAAGACCCCGATCTCTTGACGGAAGTGGTGCGTCAGGCATTGGCGCGCCAGATCTGTCACCAGTTCCGGGTCCCGGGCCAGGCCATGCAGGTGGTGACGCTGTCCGCCCATGTCGAGCAGCGGTTGTTGGAGTCGTTGGTGCGCAACGAGCAAGGGGCGTTCATTGGGTTGGACCCTGCGTCGTCGCAGCAGATCATCCGGCGCTTGCGCGAAGAGACGGCGCGCTTGGCCGCAAGCGGCAAACCGCCCGTCATCCTGGTTCAGCCGCAGCTGAGGTTGCCGCTGCGGCGCTGGTTGGAACGGGTCTTGCCTGACGTGCACGTCCTCTCGTTCAACGAACTCGATCCGCAGGTCGAGGTCGAAAGTGCTGGGGTGGTGAACTTGTCATGATGGTGCGGCGTTATGTCGTGAAGGACATGCCGGAAGCCGTGACGCGCATCCGCCAAGACCTGGGACGCGACGCAGTCATCCTCAGCACCAAGCGGGTGACGGTCAAAAAGTGGCTCGGCTTTTGGCGGAGCAAACGGATTGAGGTGGTCGCCGCGATCGGAGATGACGTTCCCTTGCGCGCGACCGCGCAGCAGGTGCAGCGGCTGATGCAGTCGGTACCCGACTTTCGTGCCAGGCCGCAGGATGAACGGATGAGCCCCCCGGCCGAGCACGGGGGAAGCCGCCACGCCGAGGCGGTGGAAGCCCACCTGGAGCCGCTGTACCGCCGCTTGTTGTGGCATGGGATGAGCGAGGAAGGCGCACGCCGCCTGTTGGAAGTCATGCGGGCCCGGCAAGGAAACCGGCCGGAGAGCGACGCAGCCGACATGTTGGCAGGACTGGCGGAGCCGCAACCGATCTCGCCGCAATCGCGTTTGGTCGCGTTCGTCGGGCCGACGGGCGTCGGCAAGACCACGACGGTGGCGAAATTGGCCGCGCTGCATGTCTTGTCCGGGGAGCGCAAGGTGGGGCTCATCACCACGGATACGTACCGGATTGCGGCCGTGGAGCAGTTGCGGACGTATGCGGACATCCTCGGCGTGCCCCTCGCGGTCGTGTACCGGCCCGAAGACTTGCCGTCCGCACTGGCGCAGATGGATGACCGTGATCTCATCTTCATCGACACGGCAGGGCGCAATTACCATCTCGACGCATACATCCGGGAGGCGGAGGCGTGGTTGCGGGCGGTGCCCATCGATGAGACGTTCCTCGTCCTGGCGGCGACCGGAAAGCCGCAGGACCTGGATGCGGTCGCGCGCAAGTTCGCTGCGCTGCCGGTGGACAAGTTTGTGTTCACCAAGATGGACGAGACGGCAACGTACGGCGCCATCCTCGACCTCGTCCTCAACCATCGCAAACCGGTGTCCTACATCACCACCGGCCAGAACGTCCCGGACGATATCGAGGTCGCGTCCTTCGAAAAGATCTTGAAGTTGATCCTGGAGGGGGCTGCGTAATGACCGGCCTTCAACCCATCAGGGACCAAGCGGAATCACTGCGGCAACGGATGCGGAAATTGGATCGGCCGGAAACGCGCGATCACGGTCCGCGCGTCATTGCCGTTGCCAGTGGCAAGGGCGGGGTCGGCAAGTCGAACTTCTGTGTCAATTTCGCCCTCGGGTTGATGCAGGCAGGGTTACGCCCCATCGTGGTCGATGCCGATTTGGGGTTTGCCAATGTGGAGGTGCTGCTCGGCGCCCGTCCGAAGTACTCCCTGTACGATGTGGTGGAAGGAATGGACATCCTGTCGGCTGTCCAGGTGAGCTCATCCGGCCTGCCGTTTTTGAGCGGCGGCAACGGGGTATTCGACATCCATTCCTTGTCGGAAGAACAGGTGGCACGCCTTCTGCAGGAAATGCGCAAACTGCAGGACGCATTCGACGTTCTGCTCCTCGATGCGGGTTCCGGCTTGGGAGCCAATCTCGGCCGGTTGCTGAGCGCGGCAGACGAGCTCATTCTGGTGACGACACCCGAACCTACGGCCATCACGGACGCGTACGCGCTCCTCAAATCGTTATCCGCACACGGGCACGTTCCGCATACGCGCATCGTCGTCAACCGGGCGACGCAATTCACCGAAGGGCGGCAAGCGGCGGAAAAGGTGCGTTTGGTGGCAGAACGTTTTCTCAGTCTGCGCATCGATGTGTTGGGATTCATTTTGGAAGATCCGCATGTGCCGCAGGCGGTGCGCAAGCAGGAGGCCTTTTTGCGCAGCTTTCCGACGAGTCCTGCGGCCAGGTGCGTGCGTCAGTTGGTACATAACTACCTGCGTCTCGACACCGCGGAACCGCCGCAGGGGTTTGTCGGCTTCATCGAGCGGGTCTTCCGCCGCTTCATGCCTGGTCAGCGCGACGAGACGCAGCGCAGATGATGCGGCGGGAGGGCGTGACCACCGCATGTCGCGGTGGCAGGCCGGTGGCTGGGGGGTGAGTGAAGGTGAGCAACACCTGGTGGAGCGTGGCGGTGGAGGTTGCGCTGCTCGCGGTGCTTGCCGTGATCTATATGGGGTTGGCGAAGTCCGGGCGGTCTGGGTCAGGGATGCGCGGTTGGTGGCAAGCGTGGGCACAGTTCCCGCGACGGGGCCACGTGCGACGGGCACCTTCCGTTCCGGATGGCGCGCAACCCAAGCGGTGGTTCGCGGGGTGGCCGCGCGACCGTGCGGACGAACGGGACCGCGCGCCGGAGCAGGAGGAAGCCGAGGCGGTGGTACCGGCGGAGGCGGAAGAAGTCGCGCAGTTGTTGGATGAGATGTATCAAGAATTTATGGAAGAGATCCGGCGCCTGCGCGAGGATACGGCACGGGCGCTCGCCCGGCTGCAACAGGAAATGCGGGAGATGACGGCGAAGGCGCTTTGTGAGGCGCAAGCGTCGGCCGCGCGCCAGTCTGAATCGCCCGCGTCGCCGCATCCGCCCGGCTCGACCGGTTCGGCATCGCCGGATGTGACATCGCCGGCGGAAACAAACTTCCCGCTTTCATCCCGCTACCAGGCGGTCGCTGAGCAGTTGGCGGAAGGGAAGCGTCCGCAGGAGGTGGCGATGGCGCTCGGCATGAGCGTGACGGAGGTGGAATTGGTGCGCGAGTTGTTGGCCTTGGCCCGCGTTGCAGGTTCGCCAAACCGTATGGTATAGTTGATGGCAGTGTATATCGCCCGCCCTGAGGGCGGAGTACGCACGTCCACCCGATGTCCGGCCGGTGCCCCGGCGGGGTTTCCGGACAGGTGAGGGGGGCGGAGGACAAACCGACGGGAGGTCTTTCGATGGCCATCATCTCCATGAAGCAGTTGTTGGAAGCCGGCGTGCATTTCGGACATCAGACGCGGCGTTGGAATCCGAAGATGGCGCGTTACATCTTCACGGAGCGCAACGGGATTTACATCATCGACCTGCAGAAGACCGTGCGCAAAATCGAAGAGGCTTATCAGTTCGTCCGCGAACTGGCTGCTGAAGGCAAGACAATTCTGTTTGTGGGCACGAAGAAACAGGCGCAGGAAGCTGTCCGCGAAGAAGCGCAACGATGCGGCATGTTCTATGTGAATCAGCGTTGGCTGGGCGGAACGCTGACCAATTTCGCGACCATTCAAAAACGAATTGCTCGCCTTGAGCAGTTAGAGCGGATGGAGGAAGAGGGGACGTTCGACCTCTTGCCGAAAAAGGAAGTCATCCTGTTGCGCAAGGAGAAGGAACGGTTGGAGAAGTTCCTCGGCGGCATCAAAGGGATGAAGACGCTCCCGGGCGCCATGTTCGTCATCGATCCGCGCAAGGAGCGGATCGCGGTGGCGGAAGGCCGGAAGCTCGGCATCCCCATCGTCGCCATCGTCGACACCAACTGCGACCCGGACGAGATCGATTACGTCATCCCGGGGAATGACGATGCCATCCGGGCGGTGAAACTGTTGACGTCGAAGATCGCCGACGCGGTGCTAGAAGGGACGCAGGGCGAGCAGACGACGGCGTGACGGCGGGCCGAGGCCAACGGGTGGCGGGAGCGCACGAGCCTCGTCACCTTTCTTATGTCTGCTGGTGGGTGCATGATGAAGTCGTGTGACAGGAGGATGGATGGCGTGGAAATCACAGCTGCGATGGTCAAGGAGTTGCGGGAAAAAACGGGTGCGGGGATGATGGACTGCAAGCGCGCGCTGGCTGACGCCAACGGCGATATGGAGCGCGCCATGGAGCTTCTGCGCGAACGCGGCTTGGCTTCGGCATCGAAGAAGGCAGGCCGGGTCGCCGCGGAGGGTGTGGTCGAAGCGTACATCCACGCAGGTGGCCGCATCGGGGTGTTGGTGGAGGTCAATTGCGAGACCGATTTCGTGGCGAAGAACGCGGAGTTCCGCAGCTTCGTGCACGACATCGCGATGCACATCGCCGCAGCCAACCCGGCGTACGTGCGCCGCGAGGACGTGCCGCAGGAGGTCATCGAGAAGGAACGAGAGATTCTGCGGGCACAGGCCCTGAATGAAGGACGGCCGGCGAACGTGGTCGACCGGATCGTCGAAGGGCGGTTGGATAAGTTCTTCAAAGAAAACTGCCTGTTGGAACAGCCGTTCGTGAAAGACCCGGATAAGACCGTTCAGGAGCTGGTGACGGAAAAGATCGCGCAGATCGGCGAGAACATCTCCATCCGCCGTTTTGTCCGCTTCGCTGTCGGCGAGGGATTGGAAAAGGCGCAAACGGACTTCGTGGCCGAGGTGATGGCCCAGGTCCGGTCGTAACGATGGGGCAGGGAACACGCGCGTGTTCCCTTTCTTCAAATTTCATCCGCCTGCCGAGGCAACCGGCCGCGTGGCACGTACCCAGGGAACGGAGGAATGGGAATGCCGGCACCGAAGTACAAGCGCGTCGTATTGAAGCTGAGCGGTGAGGCGTTGGCTGGTCCGCAAGGGTTCGGGATCGACGCGAATACCGTCCACAACATCGCCTCCCAGGTGCGCGAGATCGTCGAGTTGGGCGTTCAAGTCGCGGTGGTGGTGGGGGGCGGTAACATCTGGCGTGGACTATCCGGCAGCGAGAAGGGCATGGACAAGGCGACCGCCGATTACATGGGGATGTTGGCGACGGTGCTCAATGCCCTGGCGCTGCAGGACGCGCTGGAGAATCAGGGTGTGGTCACGCGCGTGCAGACGTCCATCGAGATGCGGCAGATTGCGGAACCGTACATAAGGCGGCGAGCCATCCGCCACCTGGAAAAAGGGCGCGTCGTGATCTTCGCCGGTGGCACGGGCAACCCGTTTTTCACCACAGACACCGCGGCCGCGTTGCGTGCGGCGGAAATTGAAGCAGAGATCATCCTGATGGCGAAAAACGGTGTCGACGGCGTCTACTCGGCAGACCCGGCCAAGAATCCGGATGCGGTGAAATACGACGAGCTGGAATTCATCGATGTGCTCAACCAGGGCTTGGGTGTCATGGACGCCACAGCGACTTCCCTGTGCATGGACAACAACATTCCGCTCCTGGTGTTCGCCATCGGCAAGGAAGGCAACATCCGGCGAGCGGTCATGGGTGAACCGATAGGCACGATGGTGAGGAGGAAGCCCCGTGATTGAAGACATCGTCAAATCGGCAGAGGAACGCATGGAAAAAGCGGTTTCCGTCTATCGGCGAGAGCTGGTCACCGTGCGTGCCGGGCGCGCAACCCCTTCGATGCTCGATAAGGTGATGGTCGAGTACTATGGGACACACCTGCCGGTGAATCAGGTGGCGACCGTGACGGCGCCGGAGCCGCGCCTGCTCGTGATTCAACCGTGGGACAAAAGCATGCTCGGCGAGATCGAAAAAGCGATCCAGAAATCTGATTTGGGGTTGCATCCATCGAACGACGGCAGCGTCATCCGCCTGGTGATCCCGCAGTTGACGGAAGAGCGGCGGAACGAGTTGGTGAAAATGGTCCGCAAGATGGCCGAGGAAGCGCGTGTCGCGGTGCGCAATGTCCGGCGCGATGCGAACGACGAAGCCAAGAAAGCGGAAAAGTCGGGCGAGTTGTCGGAGGACGAAGTCAGACGGTTGATGGACCGCGTCCAGGCGCTGACCGACCGGTTCATCCAAGAGATCGACAAACTGACCGCGGCGAAGGAACAGGAACTGCGCGAGGTGTAACGCGGCGGCTGGCGGTGACGCGTGAGGGTGCGGAGTCCGGGGGTCGGCGAGGGGAGTGTGCGTGATGTGCTGAAACGGTTCTTCAAGCGCAGGCCCCGGAACGACGGCGGCGTATGGGTTGAGGGCGAAATGCCGGCGCATATCGCCATCATCATGGACGGGAACGGGCGGTGGGCGAAGCGGCGCGGACTGCCGCGCATCGCCGGCCACCGCGCCGGCATGTTGGCGATGCGGGAGGTGATTCGCGCCTGTGACGACCTCGGGATTCCGTGTTTGACACTCTATGCGTTTTCCACGGAAAACTGGATCCGGCCCAGAGAAGAAGTCGAATACTTGATGCGCTTGCCTGAGGAGTTTTTCCGCACCGAGATCGACGAGTTGGTTGCCCGGGGCGTCCGGGCCCGTTTCATTGGCGACACCTCGCAGCTGCCGCCGTACACGCAGGAGACGGTGCAACGGACCCTCGAGCGCACGCGGGACAACCAAGGGATGATTGTGAACTTTGCCCTCAACTACGGAGGGCGCGCGGACATCATCTGGGCCATCCGTTCGTATGCGAAAGATGTCGAAGCGGGCTTGGCGCGTTGGGAAGACATCTCCGAGGCCACGTTCAGCAAGTACCTCTCGACGCGGGATTTGCCCGACCCGGATCTCATCATTCGAACGAGCGGCGAGATCCGCATCAGCAACTTTCTCATCTGGCAAGCGGCATACGCCGAACTGTGGTTTACCGACGTCTTATGGCCCGATTTCACCCGCGACGACCTGTTGCAGGCCATCCGCGATTACCAGCGTCGCAAGCGGCGGTTCGGCGGTTTGAAGTAGGTGGAGGCATGTTGAAACAACGAGTCGTCACGGCGGCGCTGGCCGTGTTGATCACCGTCGGTGTGCTCTGGTGGGGCCCATGGCCTTGGCGGGTGATGGTGCTGTTGGGGACGTGGGTGTGCATGGCCGAATTCGTCGCCATGCTCGGTTTCCCTTGGTATGCTCCTCCTGCGTGGTTCGGGTACGCTGTCGTGGCGTTGGTCGAGTGGTGGCCCGCGTGGTTGCAATGGCCGGTGGTCGGGTTGATGGTGGCCGTGGCCATGATGTGGCCTGTGTTCAGCCGGAACCGCGTTCCTCTGTCGTCCATCGCCGCGGTCTGGTTGGCTGCCTTATACATTGGTTACGGAGGTTACGGGTTGACGGCGTTGCGATCCGGCGCGCAAGGGTGGGCATGGGTGTTGGTCGTCCTGTTGGTGGTGTGGGCGACCGATACCGCGGCGTATTTCGTCGGCAGCAGGGTGGGCGGCGTCCGCCTTTGGCCGGCCATCAGTCCCCGCAAGACGGTGAGCGGAGCGGTGGCGGGTCTGGTGGGCGGTATGTTGGCGGGATACGTCGCGGCGCGCCTGCTTTTGCCAGGCGTCGGAGGTTGGAAGTTCATCCTGTTCTCGCTGTTCGTGTCGGCGGCGGGACAGGTGGGGGATCTCGTCGAATCAGCCTATAAACGGTCCTCCGGCGTCAAGGATTCAGGCAATTGGTTGCCAGGCCACGGCGGGATCCTCGACCGGGTGGACAGCGTGTTGTTCGCGGCTCCGTTCGCGTTGGCGATGTTGGTGTACGGCAGTTGGCCGTGGCCCCATTGAGGAAGGTGACCGCGGGTGAAGAAACGGGTGTCGGTGATTGGCGCGACCGGGGTGATTGGCGGCCTGACGCTCGACGTCGTCGCCCAGTTTCCGGATATGTTTGAAGTCGTCGCCTTGTCGGGCGGATACAATGCGGCGCGCTTGGCGGAACTGGTCATGCGTTTTACCCCGCGTTACGTCGCGGTCGCAGATGATGTCACCCGGCGGGTTCTGGTGGACCGGTTGCGCGCTGCAGGCCATCCTGTGCCCGAGATCGGGGTGGGTGGAGCGGGTATGGTCGAAGCGGCGTCGCTGCCGTCCGACGTGGTCGTTCTCGCCACGGTCGGCGCCCGCGGCCTGCCTGCGGCGTGGGCCGCCATTGCTCGCGGCGCGACGGTGGCGTTGGCCAATAAAGAGACGTTGGTCGCAGCCGGGGACCTGGTGATGCCGTTCGCCCGGGCGCGAAACGCCACCATCCTCCCGGTCGACAGCGAACACTCGGCGCTGCTGCAGTGCCTGCACAGCGGCCGCCCGGAAGCGGTGCGCCGTTATATCCTCACCGCGTCCGGCGGGCCGTTTCGGACGCGCTCCGCGCGTGAACTGCGCGATGTGACCGTTGCGGAGGCGCTTCGCCATCCCACCTGGTCGATGGGCAAGAAGATCACCATCGACTCCGCCACCTTGATGAACAAGGGGCTGGAGGTGATTGAGGCGCATCACCTGTTTGCGGCGAGCTACGACCAGATTGAGGTCGTGATCCACCCGCAGAGCGTGGTGCATTCCTTGGTCGAATTCGTGGACGGAGCTTTGCTGGCTCAGCTCGGGACAGCCGACATGCGCATTCCCATTCAGTATGCCCTGACCTATCCTGCGCGATATGTTGCACCTTGGCCACGGCTGGACCTGGTGGCGATGGGGTCGCTCACGTTCGAGCCGCCGGACCTCGTGCGCTTCCCGAGCCTGCGCTTGGCGTATGAGGCGGGCCGGGCTGGCGGTTATGCGCCGTGTGTCTTGAACGCGGCCAACGAGGTGGCGGTCGAGGCATTTCTCACCGGCCGCATCTCGTTTGTCGACATCCCCCGGCTCGTGGAGGCAGTGCTCACCGCCCATCCGGCCGGTATGCCGCAGAGCGTGGAAGATATCATAGAGATGGACGCTTGGGCGCGCCAGAAGGCAACGGCGCTGCTCGAAGAAGGCGGGTGGGTGAGATGACAGACCTCGGATGGGTGCCGGTGTTGCGTTCCGCCGTCGCGATCGCGTTGGTGTTTGTCGTCTGCGTCGTGGTGCACGAGTTTGGCCATTATGCGGTCGCGAAGCGGTGCGGCGTCGCCGTGCCGACGTTCGCCATCGGGTTCGGGCCGAGGCTTGTCAGGTGGTTCAGGGGAGGCACGGAGTTCTCCGTCCGGCTCTTTCCGCTCGGCGGCATGGTGCAGCTCGCGGGCGAAATTCCCCACGACGCCTTGTTTCGGCGCGGCGAGCGGATTGCCGTGCGCATCGATCCCGATGGTTGGATCGATGCCATGGCGGATCCTGCCGACCTGGGAGAGGATCTCCGAGCCGAGGGATGGCTGGTCGGCGTACTGCAGGACTTGGACCTCACGGAGCGATGGGTGATGACCATCGCCGGGCCGGACGGGGTACGCACCTATCCGGTGCGTACAGGCGCCCGCCTGCACGCCAACCGGCGCACCGTCATTCCGTTGGTTGAACGGTCGCGGCAGGTGATTGGCAAGCCGCTGTGGCAGCGGGCGCTCATCATCCTCGCCGGTCCGCTGATGAACTTCGCCTTGGCCGGCGTCTTGTTCTCCGCATTTTATTGGCATACCGGCATCCCGGTGAACGAACCGGTGCTCGGCGCGGTCGCGCCCGGTTCCCCGGCGGCACACGCCGGTCTGCATCAGGGTGACCAGGTCCTGTCGGTGGACGGGCGCCCGGTGGACACGTGGATGAGCTTGGTCGAACGCGTGCGGGCGGACAGAACCGGGAAACCGCTCTTGCTTCGGATAAAACGGGACGGCGTGGTCCTGAACGTGACGGTGCGGCCGCGGTTGACCAAGCAGGGTCCGCTGCTGGGCGTCAGCTATCCAATGTCGTATAATGTCGTACGAGCGGTCAGCACGGGCTTTTCCACCGTGTATTTCGGTTCCATCAACGCGCTTGGCATGTACTTCCAGGTATTTGCCCATCACCAGTTCAACAACCTGGCCGGTCCGGTCGGTATCGCGGACGTCATCAGCCAAGAGGCGCAATCGGGTATTTGGCAGGTCGTCATGATCACCGGTTGGCTGAGCCTCAACCTCGGCCTGTTCAACCTGTTGCCGTTTCCGGCGCTCGACGGCGGGCGCCTCTTGTTCATGGTGGCCGAACTGGTGCGGGGCCGGTCGTTCGATCCGCGCAAGGAAGGCCTTGTGCACTTTCTGGGCTTTGCGCTGTTGATGTTGTTCGCGGCGGTCATCACCTACCGCGACGTCACCCGGTTGTTCTGATGGCTCGCCAAGGGAGGAACATGATGAAGCAAAGTCAGCTTTTCCTGAACACGCTGCGCGAGGTGCCGGCCGACGCCGACGTGGTCAGCCATCAGCTGATGTTGCGCGCCGGACTCATCCGCCAGCATGCGGCTGGCGTGTATTCATTTCTGCCGTTGGGAATGCGGGTGCTCCACAAGATTGAGACCATCGTGCGCGAAGAGATGGACGCGGCGGGCGCGCAAGAGGTGATGTTGCCCGCGTTGCAATTGGAGGAGCTCTGGCGCCAGTCGGGCCGTTCGGAAGACTATGGCCCGCTGATGTTCCGCGTGACGGATCGGCACGGGCGCGCGATGGTGCTCGGGCCGACCCATGAAGAGGTGATTACGGAGCTCGTCCGCCACGAGGTGCGTTCCTATCGCCAGCTGCCTTTCACCCTCTACCAGATCCAGACCAAGTTTCGCGACGAAGCGCGGCCGCGCGCCGGGTTATTGCGCTTGCGCGAGTTTAGGATGAAGGATGCGTACTCGTTCGACATCGACGAGGAGGGCCTCGACCGTTCCTACCGCGCGATGTTCGATGCGTACTGCCGGATCTTCGACCGGATCGGGATTGCCTACCGGGCGGTGGACGCCGACCCCGGCGCCATCGGCGGCGAAGGGGGGACGCACGAGTTCATGGTGCTCTCCGAGGCCGGTGAGGACACGGTCGTCGGCTGCGAGGCGTGCAACTATTCCGCGAACATCGAGAAGGCGAGCGGACAAGCCCTGCCCGCAGCCGGCTCATCCGGCGTCCCGGCCAAAGCCCGCGTGGCGACGCCCGGTGTGCGCACCATCGACGACCTGGTGCAGACGCTTGGCGTCGCGAAGGCACAGGTGCTCAAAGTGGTGGTGTACCTCGCCGACGGCCAGCCTGTCGCCGCCTGTGTCCGCGGCGACCATGAAGTCAATGAAGTGAAACTGAAGAACACCCTTCGCGCCCGCCACCTTGAATTGGCCTCCCCGGAGGCGGTTGAAGCGCTCACCGGCTATCCGGTCGGCTTCGTACCGCCGACTATCTCCATCCCGGTGGTGTTCGACCGCGACGTCGCATCGGTGGCGGACGGCGTGGCGGCTGCCGGTGCCGGTTACCATGAGGTGCATGTGGTGCCCGGACGCGATGTCGTATTGACGCGCGTCGCCGACATCCGCAACGTGACGGAAGGTGACCTGTGTCCGCATTGCGGCGGCCGGCTCCGCTTCTTCCGCGGGATTGAGGTCGGCCATGTGTTCAAGCTGGGAACGAAGTATTCCCGAGCGTTCGGAGCGACTTACCTGGATGAGAAGGGCCAGGAACGGACCATCCTGATGGGTTGCTACGGTCTCGGGACGTCGCGTATCATCCCGGCCATCATTGAACAGTGTCACGATGAGGACGGCATCATTTGGCCGCTGGCGGTGGCGCCGTTCCACGTCCACATCGTCCCGGTCAACGTCCGCGACGAACAGCAGGTCAAAGCGGCGACCATGTTGTACCAACGCCTCGCGGCCGCCGGTGTCGAGGTGCTTCTCGACGATCGCGACGAACGGCCGGGCGTGAAGTTCAAGGACGCGGATCTCATCGGCCTGCCGTTGCGGGTCACCGTGGGCAACCGTGTGGCGGAAGGGAAAGTGGAGGTCAAGGTGCGCAAGACGGGCGAGGTCCAGGTGCTCTCGCTGGAAGAGGCGTTTCAGACCATTTTGCACACGGTAAAGTGAACCCCGGGGTCAAGGAGGGACGCCCATGGCTGACGTCACCCGAGCGGAGACGGTGACCGAGGTCACCGGCCTGAAGGCGTCGGATCCCGCGGTGTCTGCCGGCGACATCCCGCGTCGCCAGGGTGTGCCGCGCTACATCCTGCGCAAGGTGGTGGTGGAACCATCCCCCCGCAGGGTGCACCTGTATCTTGTCGATCCGTTCGTCCATGCATCGTCCGCCCGGGATGCGGAGGAAGACGCCGCCGATGGGCGGGAGCAGGCGTTTGCGGCGGCATGTGCGTTCGTCCGGGCTGCCCTGGCCTTGGAGCAGCACGCTGTGTCCGAGTTGGCACGGTTCGCCGCGGAATTGGTGTGGCACCCGGCGAACGCCGGCGGCCGGCACCGGGAGCACGTGCGTGCGGCCGCCCTGGCGTTGGCCGCGGTGTACAGCGAGCTTGTGCCGGTGCCCGGGCAGTTTCTGCGCAGGGCGGAGTGCACCGTCACCTCCGCACGAGGTGAGGAAGGAGATCCCGTTTCGGTCGTTCGGTTTGCCGTGCAGAATGAAGCGGAACGCGAGGTGTTGTCGCGCGAACAGGCGCCGGCGTGGATCGCGCACCAGCTGGCGCGCCTCTTCGCCGTCGACGCGCAGGTCGACGTCGTCCTCGTGGCGGACGCGGCGGACCGTCTGCAGGCGTTGCGCGCGGCGATGGAAGAAGCCGAGCGGCGCGAGGTGGCCGGGATCGCCAAGGATCTGGCAGACGGGGCAGCCCGGCGCGCCGCCCGGCAGGAAGGAGATGCTTCCCCGCACGCGGAACGGGGTGCGAAACGCGACAAGGCGGACGACGGGGAAGTCCGGCCTTTGCACCTGGGCCGGCCCATCGAAGAAGCCCCGACGCCCATCCACGACATTGTCGACGAGATGCGGCGGGTGGTGGTCGAAGGCCGTGTCTTCGGGGTGGACAAACGGTCGTTGCCGAGCGGGCGGACGCTGGTTCAGTTTTACATCACGGACGAAACGGATTCCATCACCGCCAAGGTGTTCGCGCAGAACGAACGGCAGCTTTTGGCTTTGGAACCGCTGACGGAAGGGGTGTACGTGCGGCTGCAGGGGCAAGTCCAGTTCGACGCGTACGCGAAAGAGATGGTGCTGCAGGTGTACGACATGGAACCTGCCATGCCGCCGCAGCGCATCGATACCGCGGAGCACAAGCGGATAGAACTGCACGTACATACCACCATGTCGGCACTGGACGGCATGACCGACGTGACCGAATACATCAAGCAGGCGGCCGCCTGGGGGCATAAGGCCATCGCGGTCACCGATCACGGCGTCGTCCAGGCGTTTCCGGAGGCGTTTGCAGCGGGGAAGAAGCACGGCGTGAAGGTGATCCTCGGCGTCGAAGCTTACGTGGTGGACGACGGGACGCCCATCGTCTACCGCATGGCGGATCGCCCCCTTGACGACGAGACGGAGTACATCGTGTTCGACACGGAGACGACCGGGCTCAACGCCCGGGATGACACGCTGATTGAAATCGCGGCCGTCAAGATGCGCGGCCGGGAGATCGTCGGGACGTTCGCCACACTGATTGACCCCGAGCGGCCGATTTCCGCAAAGATCTCGGAGTTGACCGGCATCACTTCCGACATGGTGGCGGGTCAGCCCAAGCTGGCGGAAGCCTTGGCCCGCTTTCGGGAGTTCGCCGGCGACGCCGTCTGGGTGGCTCACAACGCCGAATTCGACGTCGGGTTCCTCTCGCAGTGCGCCGAGCGCGTGGGCATGGATCGGTTTACCAACCCGGTGATCGACACCCTGGCGTTGGCGCGCGTGCTCTACCCAGGCGAAAAAAACTACCGGTTGAAGACACTCACGCAGAAGTTCGACGTCGAGCTCGTCCATCACCACCGCGCACTGGCGGACGCCGAAGCCACGGCCAAGGTGTTCGCGCGCATGCAGGCGGATTGGCAGGCGCGCGGCATCCGCTCGCTCGCCGATCTCAATGCCATCGCCTCGGCGGTCGACGTGTCGCGCCTGCGCCCGTTTCACGCGACGCTGTTGGCGCAGAACCAAACCGGGTTGCGCAATCTGTACGAGCTGGTCTCCCTCGGCCTGACGAAGTATCTCCACCGTGTGCCGCGCATTCCGCGCAGCGAACTGGTGCGGCTGCGCGAAGGCTTGCTCATCGGCACGGCGTGCCAGCACGGGGAGTTGATGCAAGCGTTTCTGCGCGGCAAGAGCATGGAGGAGTTGGAGGAGATCGCCAGGTTCTATGATTTCTTGGAGATTCAACCGCTCTCCCACTATGAAAACCTGGTCCGCGAAGGGATGGTCGACGGTCTGCACCGTATCCGCGACATCCTGCGGCAGGTGGTGGACCTGGGGCGGCGCCTGAACAAGCCGGTGGCGGCGACGGGCGACGTCCACTACCTGCACCCGCACGACAAGGTCTACCGGGAGGTGTTTCTGCAGGCCCAGCACGGGCCGGAAGGAACCTGGCAACCGCCGCTTTATTTTCGAACCACCGACGAGATGTTGGAGGAGTTCCGGTTTTTGGGTGATGCCGATGCCTTCGACGTCGTGGTGACCGCACCGAACGCCATCGCCGACGCCGTTGAGGTCGTGCGTCCCCTGCCGGACAAGTTGTACACGCCGGTCATCGAGGGGGCGGACGAGGAGATCCGCCGCCTCACGTATGAGAAGGCGCACGCCCTGTATGGCGATCCGCTGCCGGACATCGTCGCCAAACGCCTGGAAAAAGAGTTGCGCGCCATCATCGAGAACGGGTTTGCGGTCATCTACCTCACCGCGCACAAGCTGGTGACCAAGTCGCTTGCCGACGGGTACTTGGTGGGCAGCCGCGGTTCGGTCGGGTCTTCGTTGGTGGCCACGATGACCGACATCACGGAAGTCAATCCGTTGCCGCCGCATTACTTATGCCCCTCGTGCAAGTACAGCGAATTCATCGAAGACGGTTCGGTCGGATCCGGATTCGACCTGCCGGACAAGGACTGCCCGCGCTGCGGCACCCCCCTCCGCCGTGACGGGCAGGACATCCCGTTCGAGACGTTCCTCGGGTTTGAGGGCGACAAGGTCCCGGACATCGACCTGAATTTCTCGGGTGAGTATCAGGCGCGGGCGCATAAGTATACGGAGGAGTTGTTCGGCAAGGACCACGTGTTTCGCGCCGGGACCATCGCGACGGTCGCGGAGAAGACCGCGTACGGCTACGTGCGCAAGTACGCGGAGGAACGTGGTTTGGTGCTGCGCAACGCGGAGATTGAGCGCTTGGCCCGCGGCTGTACGGGCATCAAACGAACCACCGGCCAGCACCCGGGCGGACAGGTGGTGGTGCCTGCCCATATGAGCATCTACGACTTCACACCGGTGCAGTACCCGGCGGACGACAAGGAAGCAGGCACGTTGACGACCCATCTGGACTACCACTCCGGGTTGGAAAACTGCTTGTTGAAGTTGGATATCCTCGGCCACGACGTGCCGACGATGATCCGGATGCTCCAGGATCTCACCGGCGTCGACCCGAAGGACATCCCGCTCAACGATCCGAAGGTTTTAAGCATCTTTCGCAGCACGGAAGCGCTCGGTGTCAAGCCGGAAGACATCCGTTCCACCACCGGAACGTACGCGATCCCGGAGTTTGGCACGAAGTTCGTGCGCCAGATGCTGGAGGACACCCGCCCGACGACCTTCTCCGAACTGGTCCGGATCTCCGGCCTGTCGCACGGGACGGATGTGTGGTTGAACAACGCGCAGGACCTCATCCGCAACGGGATCGCCACGTTGTCTGAGGTGATCTGCGCCCGCGACGACATCATGGTCTATCTGATGTACAAGGGTCTGGAGCCGAGCCGCGCATTCAAGATCATGGAGTCCATCCGGAAAGGCAAAGGCGTCACGGAAGAAGACGCTGCGTACATGCGCCAGTTCGGCGTGCCCGAATGGTACATCGAGTCCGGCCGCAAAATCAAATACATGTTTCCGAAGGCGCACGCCGCGGCATACGTCATCATGTCGATGCGCTTGGCGTGGTTCAAGGTGTACCACCCGTTGCCGTTCTACGCCACGTACTTCACCATCAACGCCGACAACTTCGACGTGGCATTGGCCGTGCAGGGCCGTGACGCCATCTGGCGCAAGATCGAAGAGATTGAAGCCAAAGGCAACGCGGCGACCGCCAAGGAAAAGGCGTTGCAGACGGTGCTCGAAGTGGCGCTGGAGATGGTGGTGCGCGGTTTTCGCTTCCTGCCGGTCGACCTGTACCGGTCGCACGCCACGCGCTTCCAGGTGGTGGAGGCGGAACAAGCGCTCTTGCCGCCGTTTGCCGCCATTCCCGGCGTCGGGGAAGCGGCGGCTGCCAACTTGTACCAGGCGGCGCAGGAAGGCCCGTTCTTGTCGGTGGAGGATTTGCAGTCCCGGGCGCGCGTCACGAAGGCGGTCGTCGAAATCCTCGCCGGCTTGGGCTGCCTGGCCGGCCTGCCGGAGACCAATCAACTGTCCCTCTTCTAAGACGGGGGCGCGAGCGGAGAGATGCGCATGCCATTGTATTATTTCGGGCCCGTGGCGACGTTCACCCACGATGCGGCGGGCCGGTTCGCCAACATGTTGCCCGAGGTGGGCGATGTCCTCGTCCCGATGGCCACGCCCAGCCAGGTCATCCAACAGGTCGGCGCGGCGAGCGATGCGGCCTTCGGTTGTGTGCCGCTCGAAAACAGCACCGAGGGTTCGGTGCGGGAAAGCTGGGACACGCTCGCGCGCGAGGTCCGGCGGCAAACGGCGTGCGGCCAGCCAGCGCCGCAGCTCGTCGCGGCGCTCACCCTCCGCATCGAACAGCACCTCCTCACATTCGGCGAACCCGACCTTTCCCAGGTGCGGGAGGTGATGTCGCACCCGCAGGCGCTCGCGCAATGCCGCGAGTGGCTCGAGCAAAACCTGCCGCACGCGCGGCAGACGGCGGTCGCCAGCACGGCGGACGCGGCCCGGATCGTACGGGAAACGGCCGATCCCGGCCTGGCCGCCATCGGGCCGCGCAAGGCGGCGGACGTCTACGGGCTTTGTTGCCGCGCCGAGCGGATCCAGACGTTTCGGGACAACATGACCCGCTTCGGACTCCTCGCCCGCACAGACCACGCGCGCGCGGCGACGACGTCCCGTCTGCAGGAGAGGCTCCGGGAACTGGCCGGGGCGGACGCGTGGACCTTGGCACTGCTCTTGGCCGGGATTGAGAACCGGCCAGGGGGGCTGATGTCGGCGCTGCGCCCCCTGCACGACGAAGGGTTCAACCTCACGCGGATTGAATCTCGCCCCTCCGGCCAACGGCTTGGGGAATACGTGTTTTTCCTCGACGTCCAGTGGCCGGCCGACCAACCGGAGCCCGCCGCGTCTTTCGCGTGGCGGCGGGTGCAAAACGCCTGGGCGCAGGCCGGCATCACCGTCACGAGCTTGGGTTGGTTCCCGGATCTCGGGGTGTTTCCGTGACGGATCATCCGGTGCGCCGTGTGCGCAATCGGGTGCGCATCGGTCGCGCGCGTTGCATGTGCTGCATATCCATGGTATACTCCCATCGTTAGGCTTCGTATAGGCTTTTCGGCGCGAAGAGTGGGGAAACCCACTCTTCGCTTTATGCAGAGCGCAGCCACGCCAACGACCCAGCTCATGCCTACGCTGCGCGGGGAGGCGGATGACCTTCGTTCCCGCAAAAGACGGTCTGGCGTTTGCCGCCCCGCCGGTTGAGGAGGAACGTCAGGTGCCCAAAGAGCGCATCCAGGACATTGTCGAGCAACTCGCCCGTCCCATTGTGGACGCAGCCGGCTTGGAACTTGTCGACGTGGAATTCAAAAAGGAAGGAGCCACCTGGTATCTGCGCGTGTTCATCGATAAGCCGGGCGGGGTCGATATCGATGATTGCAGCCAGGTCAGCGAACGCCTCTCGGAACGCCTGGATGAAGTGGATCCAATTCCCATGTCATACGTCCTCGAGGTGTCGTCGCCAGGCGCGGAGCGGCCCCTGAAGAAGCCTTCCGACTTCGCTTGGGCCGTCGGACGCTATGTCCGGGTCTCGCTGTACGAACCCATCGACGGACAGAAGGTGTTCGAAGGGACCCTGGACGCGTTTGACGGGGAGCGCCTGACGATGGCCTGCGCGGCGCACGGCAAGGGGAAATCCGGCCAGGGGGTCGCAATCCGGCGCATCGACATTCCGCTCGCCAAGGTCGCGTCCGCACGCCTGGCCATCGCATGGTGACACCCCGCCTCAAGAAAGGAGGAACCCGGATTCATGAATGCGGACTTTATCGACGCGCTTGAACAGTTGCAGCGCGAGAAGGGCATCGACAAAGATACGCTGCTCGAGGCCATCGAGGCGGCGCTCATCTCAGGATACAAACGGAACTTCAATTCTGCGCCCAACGTGCGCGTCGAGATCCGCCGGGACACCGGCGAGGTGCACGTCTATGCCCGCAAGACGGTCGTCGAAGCGGTGACCGACCCCAGGATGGAGATCTCGCTGGACGCGGCCCGCGACATCCATCCTTCTTACCAGTTGGGAGATATCGTGGAGATTGAAGTGACGCCGCGCGATTTCGGGCGGATCGCTGCCCAGACAGCCAAGCAGGTGGTCACGCAGCGGATCCGCGAAGCGGAACGTGCCATCATCTACCATAAGTACGTCGATCGCGAAGAAGACATCATCACGGGGATCGTCCAGCGCCAGGATGCGCGCAACATCTACGTGGACCTCGGGGAAACGGAGGCGGTTTTGCCCGCCGCGGAGCAGATGCCGAATGACCGGTACCGGCAGGGGGACCGCATCAAAGCGTTCATCATGCGGGTGGAGCGGACGACGAAGGGGCCGCAGATCATCTTGTCGCGTACGCACCCGGGTTTGCTGAAACGGCTGTTTGAGCTCGAGGTGCCGGAGATCTACGACGGCGTGGTCGAGATCAAGGCGGTCGCCCGCGAAGCCGGGTTCCGCTCAAAGATTGCGGTCTACTCCCGCAACCCGGACGTCGATCCCATCGGCGCGTGCGTGGGCGCGCGCGGGATGCGGGTGCAGGCGGTCGTCAACGAGCTCAACGGGGAAAAGGTGGATATCGTCAAGTGGAGCGAGGACCCGGCGGAGTTTGTGGCCAACGCACTGTCGCCCGCCAAGGTGGTGGAAGTTCAGATCCTTGAGGAAGAACGGATCGCCAAGACCATCGTGCCGGACAACCAGTTGTCGCTGGCCATCGGGAAGGAGGGGCAGAACGCTCGCCTCGCCGCCAAGCTGACCGGTTGGAAGATTGACATCAAGAGCGAGAGCCAGGCTGCCGAGCTGGGGATGTTCGGCCGGCTCATGGATGACCCGCCGGAGGATGATGGGTTTGGCACCCTCTCGGCCGATTGGCTCACAGAACCCTGACGCGGGTTTCGGGAGGGCATGCGGTCGTCGGTTGAGCCACAGTGCGAAGGAGGGCGGCACGTGCAGCGGCAGAAGAAGATCCCCTTGCGCAAATGCGTGGGTTGCCAGGAGATGTTCGCCAAGCGCGATCTCATCCGCGTGGTGTCGACCCCGGAAGGCGAGATCCTGTTGGATGAGACGGGGCGGCGGAACGGCCGGGGTGCGTATCTGTGCCGGAAACCGGAGTGCCTGAAAGCGGCCCGCAAGCGCAAGTCGCTCGAGCGCGCGCTCAAGCGTGCCATCCCGGAGACGATCTATGATGCGCTTGCGCACCAATTGGAGCAAGGTGGTTCGGGCGATGGACCGGTTGTCTCATCCTGATGCGGCTTTGGTGCAAAGACGGTGCAGCGAGTGGCTCGGGTTGGCGCTGCGCGCGCGGCGGCTGGCGGTGGGATCGGACGCTGTTCTGGCTGCGGTGCGCAGCCGAAAGGCACGGTTGGTCGTCCTAGCCGCGGACGCCGGTGAGCGTGCAAAAAAACAATTTCGCGACAAGTGCGCGTTTTACCATATTCCGTTGTTCGAAGTGCTGAACCGTGGCGATCTCGGCCGTGCCATCGGCCGGTCCGAGGTGGTTGCCGTCGCCGTGACCGACCCCGGGTTCGCGGCGAAGTTGCGGGAGCTGTTGGGGGAAATCGACGGGGGTGAAGCGTTTGACAAAACTCCGCGTGTATGAGTACGCCAAGCAGTTGAACATGTCGAGCAAGGAGATCATCACCATCCTCAACCGCTTGGATGTGCCGGTGGCCAATCATATGAGCATCATGGACGACGAGATGGTGCGCAAGGTGGAGCAGTTTTTCGCGGAGGTGAAGCAGCGGGCCGCGCAACGGCACGCCAGCGAACTGGAGCGCGACCTTAGGGAGAAACAGAAACAGCGGGAACGGGCGGCGCGGCAATTGGAGCTTGAGCGGCAGCGGGAATTGGAGCGCCAGCGGGAATTGGAGCGGCAACGGGCGGAACAACAACGGTTGGCCCAAGCGCGGGCACGGCAAGCGGAGCGGGCGCGTTCGGAACAAGCGCTGGCCGCGGCGGGAGCAGACGCCGCAGCGCGTGCGGCTGTCCGCGAGGAACAGGCGGGGACGGCGGTCACCGGGACGGTGAAGACGCCGGAAGCTGCGGGACAGCGAGCCGCCCAGTCCGGCGCCGCCGCGGCGGAGCGGGCTGGGACACCGGCGCGCGCGGACGCGGCTGCGCGAACCGCTTCCGCATCCGCACCCGCTCCGACCCCAGCGCAGGAGGCGGGCAACCTCCGGCAGGAGCCGGCGGTTGCCCGCCTCCTGCGCTGGGGTCGGAGCGGGTGCGGATGCGGAAGCGG